>NZ_JAVAYA010000020.1:0-93527 GCF_041954855.1 Agrobacterium sp. LR_9 | reverse complement strand
ATCGCTCCGATGGCAGGACGGGTCGGACGAAGGCCGGGTTATGAGCGATGCGTCGCCCGAGCCGTTTAAAGAGGGTGAGAAATACGCTTATGCCGGATCGGCTGCCGCAGCGACGACTGGGGCAGCTCAAAACTCTGCGCAAGCACTTCGCGGAGGAATGCCGGCGACAAGGCCGACTGTCCCCCAGACTGTTCCTCGTGGTCCGGGAAGGGTGATAACCCCGGGACCCGCCCGAGCGCCTCAGTGGTATCGTACCCCGCCTCACAGGGTTGTGAGCGATCTTGCAAAAGTTGGCCGTCTCGCGAGGGCGGGCATTTGGGCCCGCCGCCTAAATGTCATCGGGATATTATCAAGCGTCCTTATCCCCGATAATGGTGCAAATCTGTCTGACGTCGTCCCACGGGACGATCAGGAGCGGCGGATCAAAGAAATGTTCGACGAGGGTGTCGACGCCGGACATGATAGCTGGGAGATGCGGGATTGGGCGATGGAGGAGCTCCGTCGACATCGGCAGCGAGTGCGTGAGGAACCAGAAAGTCGGCCACAGGCATTACCCCAGAGCGAAACCGTACGTGTCTCCGATCGGGACGAATACCGCAAGAAGTGTCAGGTCGACCGTTACGGCAAGATGAAGAGCGTCTGCGGTCAGTACGGCATGCAGGCTCACCATATAGTTCCGGACTGGACGCTTCGTTATGGCGCGAGAGAGGAGGCCGATAAGCGCATTCCGAATATGCCCAGCCTTAATGATGGTATGGCTATATGTGTTATTGGGAATGCCCGGGTAGAGCAAACCGAGCACTGGGGTGGTCATCTGGCGGACAAGGCGATCGAAAATGCCGGTAGAAATTCAACGCCACCTTTTACGGCACCCTTACATAAAGTAGTTCAGGCGTCGGCCCAGGCTATGATAAGCGTGAGGCCCGATTGTGCAAAAGAGATTATGGCGGCCCTGACGACCCAATATGCTGGAAAAAATCCGTTCCAGCTTTTACGAGCTAAACAATATCCTCCCCTTCCTGAAGAAACCATATCGGCTTTGAAGTCTGGAGCTGTTGAAGGAGCGACCAGAAAACCATGAAAACCAAGCTGCCTATCGATTTCACGAGAGCATATGCGAGGTCGGGCAAAACGCTCGCCGTTGTCGCAACGAGAGACAATGCTGAACCTTTCGATCCTGATGGCCGATTTTATCGGTATGATCGTGACGACGTGCCGCCGCAGGACTGGACGTATTCCGACTTCGGTTTCCATATTCAAAGCATGACTGTGTATCATAGCGCTGAGCACGCTACGCCAGATGGTTATTTCGTTTTGCTGTCGTCGGAGGGTGACGTTTATCACACCTACTGGAAGGAGAATTTTCAGGAGAAAATTCAGGGAGCCGGTAGTTGGAGTGAAGATTCGAAAGGTTATGGGCGTCTCACTCGTATTCGTGAGATCGGCCAGCATCTATATGCCTGCGGAGAAGGAGGACAAATCTATGTGCGCCAGGGGAACAATGATTGGCGTCTCCTGACCGATAAATTGTTGCTGAACCCAAATGCGCAGGAGGAAGCAAAGCCTGAAAAAGAGCCGGAATTTCTTTCTCCGGAATGGCAGGAATGGGTCACTCGGTCGGCCCTCAATCCAGCCTCCCGCGATATACTGTTCTTTGACATAAACGGGTTGTCGGAAGAAGCCATCTATCTTTGCGGGGAGGAGGGGCCCGGTACCAAACCGGTCCTTTGTTTCTGGGATGGTAATGAGTTGCACGAACTGAAAATTCCAATTCCGGTAGCCGCTTTGACCGGAATTTACATCGAGAATCCTGACAGTGTCTGGATATGTGGGAGAGAAGGTGTTCTCATACACGGAAGTTACGCGCGGGGATTTTCGCCTGTCGCATTACGGCAGCAGCATAATCTCTTTCACATGATCACTCCGTATCGGGAAAAACTTGTCATGGCGGCGAGCGTTCGTCCCGGCGGTCTTTATGAGTATGATCCCAAGACAGGACGTTTTGGCAGATTTGATCCTCCTCTTCCGCGCTTGAGCAATCGTGATGATAACGAGTCTATCGACAATGGTCCGTTTTTTGCGCAGGTGATCGAAAACGTGCTTTGGGTCGTCGCATCGAAAGATGTTTTCCGCTTCGATGGTGAGGCTTGGGAGCGGATAGAACACCCAGATCTCTGAGTTGCGAGCTTCCGAAAGCTTCGAATGTTATTGATGCGGCGGGGTCTGCCTGAGGCCTTCTAAGATCGCAGCAATGTGCACCGGGAGGGAAATGGCATGAGCCTCCCCCCGACAACTACAGTGGCGAACCGCAATGCCGAGACACATGGGCCGCCACCGGGACGCTGCAATAGGGCTGCATGTCCTTGATGAGGCACGTATCATCTCTTTGGCGCTTGATGTATCCCTGACCCAGGTTGGCTCATCGGTGATGTCTATTCCGGCGCTGGGGAAGTTTTACTTGGGAGCGCATCGGAGCTTACCACCAAGCCTTGTTTGGATTTTTGAGAGCTATGGATTGGGTGCGATGTTTGGGACTCGCCTGGCCCGAAAGAAACGCACCGACATCCTCTTCCCGAAGCGGCGGTGCATAGATGTAGCCCTGTACCAGCGTGGCGCCGAGGCCTTCGAGTGCGGTTAGCTCGGCGGGTGTTTCCACCCCTTCCACCACGCATTCCAGTCCCATGTCGCGGCTGAGGGTGAGAAGGGATTTTACGATTTTGTAGCTGGCCGGTTTTTCGTGCAGGTCCGTGACGAAGCTGCGGTCGATCTTGATCTTGGTCAGCGGCAATGCATGCAGTCGCGTCAGGCTGGAATAGCCGGTGCCGAAATCGTCCAGCGATATGCCGCAGCCGAGGCGGCGCAGCATTTCGACCGATTGCCTCACCTGCTCGAAATCATGGGCAAAAGCCGTCTCGGTAATTTCAAGGTCCAGCCGTCGTGCATCGAAGCTGCTGTTTTCGATGATGCCGAGCAGGGAAAGCACGCCCTCATGGGAATTAAGGTCCTGGGCCGAAAGGTTGAACGACAGGCGCAGGGAAGGCTCCCATGTGGCGGCGGAGGCGAGCGCCATTTTGAGAAGCGGCCGCGTCAGCGAGCCGACGATGCCGGCCCGTTCCGCGATGGGGAAGAACTGGCAAGGCGGCACATGCCCGAGAACCGGGCTGTGCCAGCGCGCCAGCGCTTCAAACCCTGACGTCCTTCCGTCGCGTATATCAACGATCGGCTGGAACACCACCGAAAGCTCGTTTTCCATATCCCGCTGTTTGAGCAGGTGCTCGACGCGGGCTTCGATATTGATCTGCTTTTCGTGCTCCGCATCGAACAGAACGGCATCGCCACGCCGGGTTTTCTTGGCGTGGTAAAGGGCATAATCCGCCCTGTCGAAAAGCTGTTCGAGCGTTGAGGCGAGGTTTGGGAACACGGCAATTCCCATGGAAGCGGAAACATGCACGGTTCCTTCCGGCATATGGTAAGGCGCCCTCAACTGCTCGGAGATCGCATTGGCATTCGCGACGAGTTGCGCGTCATCCGGTATGATCGGAGCGACGATGGCGAATTCGTCACCGCCCAGTCGAAAGGCCCTGCTGGTTTTCAGATTGGCGGTGAGGCGTTTGCTGACATTGACAAGCAACCTGTCTCCCACGGAGTGTCCGTAAAGATCGTTGACGGGCTTGAACCCGTCCAGATCGATCACACCCAGCGCCAGCCGGGTTCCGTTGGCCCTGGCTTTTTCGAGTTCGGCCTCAAGGTGAGCGAAAAAGGCGCGGCGGTTGGGCAGTTCCGTCAGGCTGTCGATATTGGCAAGCAGCAGGTTTTCGTTGCTGAGCGCTTCCGTGCGCTGTTGTGAAATGACCATGCGCTCGAAATTGCGGTAGTTGGTCAGCAGAATGGACATCATGCCGGTGCAGACCAGCAAAACGTTGATGGCGATGGCAACGAAGGTCGGTTGCCGCGACGCCAGAAAGAAGGCGATGAAGGCGCCATTGACGATGAGCGTCACCGTGAAGGCGGCCGAGCGCACATACATCAGACAGAAAATGCAGGAAATGACGGTAATCGCCATATAGAAGGCGACGTGGGATTGCGTATAGGCATCCCCGTAGGGCACCAGCAGGAAAGACCAGAGCGTGAATGCCATGGCGATGCCGGCAGCGAGGCGATTCGTGCGCCGAAGGGCTGCATGCGCCACCCGCGGTTCGGGATCCATGCCGCGCGTCCTCCACCAGAAGGCGACCCTGAGCGTGCAGCCGAGTGTGAAGAGGGCGGGAACTCCAACGGTGAGCCAAGGCGGCGCCAATTGCATATGCGTCACGGCAAGCGCCCATGTGCTTGAAAGCAGGATGAAATACATCATCGGCATCTGTCTGGTGAAAGCGCGGTACTGTGCTTTCAGCAGATCAGGATTGTCGGACCGGACGGACATGAAGTCCTGCAGTTTTTGTGTGGCGGTCAGTATTTTCATTCATGGCTCTTCAAATACAGAGCGGCATTCGTAACATAACTCCCGTTACATCATTGGAAATACACAGGGTTAACCGACAGACAACTGCATCAACCGCAAGATGTAGGCGCTGCGTTTCGCAACATTCCAATGTTTTCAGTATTAAATGTTTCCTGCGGGGATATTCCTGATGGGGGAGGAAGCCCTTTGCTTCATGCCATGAGTTGCGGCGACTCCATCGAATTGGCATGATCGGCCCGCCAGCTTCCAATGTCCGTTAGCTCCCTTTCAACGCCCCTTGAAAAGTTTGAACGCGCGTGCAATATGAACGCGTGTTCAAACTTTGAAAAATGGTTCTTGCGCATGGATTCGATCCACTATCCCGATACATTGGCGGCGCGTGCCGAATTGTGCCGCAGCGTTATTCTTTCCGCCGGCGAACTGGTGCTGAAGGGTTTTCAGGGCGAGGCGACGCGCAGCTTTTCGATGAAGGGGCCGCAGGATTTTCTAACGGTGACGGATGCTGCCTCGGAAGCGCATATTCGCGGCGCGATCACGGCCGCTTTCCCGGAAGACAGTTTTTTCGGGGAAGAGGGCGGCGGTGAGATCGGTGAGCGCGTCTGGGTCGTGGATCCCATCGATGGCACCGCCAATTTTGCCCGTGGCATTCCGCATTTCTGCATCTCCATCGCCTATGTCGAAAACGGCCAGACCGAAATCGGGGCGATCTATAGTCCCGCCCTTGGCGAGCTTTATTTCGCCCGTCGCGGCGAGGGAGCGACGCGCAACGGGCAACCGATCCGGACTGCGGAAACGGAGCGCTTCGATGCCGCTTCGATCGAGATGGGGTGGTCCACCCGTATCGCGAATGCGACCTATCTGGATGTCGTCAGGAACCTGCTCGATATGGGCGCCAATGTCCGCCGCGCCGGCTCCGGCGCGCTGGCGCTTGCCTATGTGGCTGATGGCCGTTCCGATGGCTATCTCGAATTGCACATGAATTCATGGGATTGTCTTGCGGGGCTGCTACTCGTCAGCGAAGCTGGCGGCGATGTGTGCCCTTTTCTGGAAATCGGCAGTCTCCGGGAGGGCGGGCCGGTGTTGGCCGCAGCCGCCGGTGTTGCCAAAGGCGTCAGCCAGGCATCGAATATAGCGCTCGCCGCGCGGCAGCTGTCGGATCGTCCGCGGGCGGTATCGGCGTGATTTATGGCGGTGGCCCTTTTGCAGAGGGGGCCTCGTGCTTCATGCATGTGGAGGAATGAAATGGATGGACCCGTTTATGCCCGGCCCGCAATCAGTCTGATCGCGGAAGGGCTCGGCCCGCACAATGCCGCGCTTTACATTGGCGGCAGCGATGGTGCGAGCGATCTCGGGCTCCTGCGCCGGCATGGCATCACCACCGTCGTTAATTGCGCCGTCAATCTGGATATCAATCTCGTGCAGGCGGCGGAGGAAGAGGGCGACAGGCGCGCCGTGGGTTATGGCGATATCCGTTATTACAAGCTCGGCCTTATCGATGGTGAGGGCAGCCCCGACACCATGATGCTGGGCGCCTATTACATTCTCGACGGCGCGCTTCGCCAGACCATGCCGAAGCGGGAAACCTATCCCTTTGCCGATGGCGGCAATGTGCTCGTCAATTGCCGCAGCGGCCGCAGCCGTTCCGTCTCACTGGTGGCGCTTTTCCTGCACAAGCAGCAGCCGGATCTCTATCCGACCATCGACGATGCGCTGGCCGTGATCCGCACGAAGCGGGAATTGCGGCCTGACGAATGGTTCGAGACGCCGAAACCGATGCTTTACGCCGCCGCCCGCCGTGCCTCCGACTGGATCGACATGGTCGAGGGCAGAAAGACCGCTCAACCATGCTGACACGCACGCTTCCCTCCGTTGCCGTCATCGCAGACGCGCATTTTCATGACACGGCAGCCGATTTCGGATTTCCCGGCATCGAAATCGACGGCCAGCGCATCACCATGCGCAGCTGGTCGGATACGCGTGAATCCACCCGGGTTTTCAATGAAAGCGCCGATGCATTGCATGCGGCGCTGGAAGAGGTGCGGCAGCGCGGCATTCGCCATGTGGTGCTGCTTGGCGACTATACCGATGATGGCCAGCGGGTGACGACCGAAACGCTGAAGAACATCCTGCAAAGCCACAGCGACGCCCACGGCACGGCCTTCTACGCATTGCCCGGAAACCACGATATTTTCGGCCCGCGCGGCCGGCACCATACCAAGGAGTTTTTGACGGAGAACGGCAAATGCCTTTCCGTTTCAAGCGATGCGCGGCGGGCCGGTGAGCGCGTCGTCGTGAACGACGGGATGTATTGCGAAGGCTATCCTGCAGGCCTTTGCCCTATGGCGGTTTTCGGTTATTTCCGCCAGCCGGATTATCTGCATTGGGAAACCCCTTTCGGTGTTTCCGATGCGCCGGAGGACCGGCTGTACGCGGTGCGCTCACCCGATGGGCGCAATGTCTACCGCCTGATGGATGCCTCCTATCTGGTCGAGCCGGAGCCGGGCCTGTGGCTGCTGATGATCGACGCCAATATTTTCGAGCCGCTCGATGGTGAGTTCGAAGCGGGCGAGGAGGCGGCTTTCATCGACAGCACCTCCGGTGGCTGGAATGCGCTTTTGCGCTGCAAGCCCTTCCTCGTCGACTGGATCGCTGATGTGCGCCGCAGGGCGGAGCGGCACGGCAAGACATTGCTCGGCTTTTCCCACTATCCGGCGCTCGATCCTTTCGATGGCGCAAGCGGTGCGGAAGGCGCCCTGTTCGGTGAAACCAACGTCGTGCGCCGCACGCCGCGCAAGGCGGTGGAGGATGCGCTGTTACAGGCCGGGCTTGCCGTTCATTTCAGCGGGCACCTGCACGTGGAAGGCGTGACCCGTCGCGGGGAAGGCGAAAATTCGCTCACCAATATCGCCGTGCCGTCGCTCGTCGCCTTTCCACCCGCCTTCAAGGTCGTTCACCCGTCGCGGCAGGCAATCCTTGTCGAGACGGTGGAGATGGCTGCCCTGCCGGTCAATGGCCGCATTTGCGATGGTTATGCACAGGAAACCGCACTGACGGACGAGGCAAACGACCGGGCTTTTGCCGCCGGCAATTACGGTGAATTTCTGCTGGGCCACAAGCGGGCGCTGATCAGGCACCGTTATTTCCCCAAGGAATGGCCGGCCGAGGTCGTCACGGCAATCGCCGATAAAAGCGTTCGGGAGGTTCTCGGCCTGCTTGGAGGGGAAGGCCGATCTTCGTCTGATGCTGCTGTCCTCTCGGACCTGCCGATGTTCGAACTGATTGCCGACTGGTATTGCCTGCGCCAGGGCGCAGGTCTGGCGCTGCCGCATATAGCGCCGCAACGGCTTTCCCTTTACCGAACGCTGGCGGAGCGCTTCGGCCGGGAGCCGGATCGTCACGATGGTTCGGTCGAAAGCTTTCTCAAAATCTTCTTCGGAGCCCTCGGCCTGTTTCTCGAGCGTGCCGAAGGCAGCCCGCGCGATCTGAAACTTGGGCTTGTACCGCAGCATGAACGGGTTGCGGTTTGATCTGAGGTGTTTGCAACAAGCGCGGCCGCCATGCTGGGGCTGAACCCAGACCGGCGGCGAGGATGACAAGCGGGGTGATCCGATGGAATCTGTCGTGGTCAGCATCAATCTGTTCGGCGCAGTGGCGCTGCTGCTTTTCGGCCTTGGGCAAATCAAGGACGGAATGTCGCGCGCCTTCGGCGCCCGGCTCCGCATCGGCCTTGCGGCCGGCACGCGGGGCGGGTTTCGTTCTTTCATCGCCGGTCTCGTGGCGACAATCGCTCTGCAGAGTTCGACCGCCACGGCGTTGATGGTTGCCTCCTTCGTCGAAAAGGACCTCGTCGCGCCGGCCATGGCGCAGATCGTGTTGCTCGGGGCCAATGTCGGCACGGCGATGACCGCCTGGATTGTGGCGCTTGGGCTTGGCTGGCTGTCGCCAATGCTCATCCTTGCCGGTGTTGTCCTGTCACGCGGAAAATCGGTGCAACGGCAGGGGGCCGGTGCGGCGCTCGCCGGTGTTGGCCTGATGCTGCTTTCGCTGCATCTTCTTTCGGCTGCGACAGATCCCATAAGGCAATCGCCGGCGCTCGGTCTCTTCATCGGCATGCTCGGCAATGCCTGGCCGGTGGCGCTGATCTTCTCCGCCGTATTGGCCGCGCTCGCCTCCTCCAGTCTGGCGATTGTCGTTCTCATTCTGTCGCTTGCCGCAAGCGGCGGGGTTGAAACGAGCCTCGTGATCGTTCTGGTGCTCGGCGCCAATCTCGGCGGCGCGGTGCCGCCGGTGCTGGCGACGCTGAGAGCACCGGTTGCAGCGCGCCGGGTGGCCGTCGGCAACCTCATCGTCAGGGCAATCGGCTGTCTCGCGGCGCTGCCTCTTGCCGGATATGGCGCTGCGCTGCTGGAGATGTCGCCTTTTTCTCACGCCAATCTCGCGGTCGATGCGCATCTTTTCTTCAACCTGGCCGTCGCCGCCATCGCCTGGCCGCTCTCACCGCTGTTGCTGCGGGTAACGACGGCGCTGCTTCCGGAAAAAGAGAAAAGTGAAAGCCATCGCAGCTATCTCGACAGCCACGATCTCGATCAGCCGGTTGCCGCCCTTGCCGGCGCGAGCCGCGAGGTCCTTCTCGTCGGCGATCTGATCGAGCGCATGCTGCGGCAGGCGGGCGAAGCCATGCGTGACAGCGACGTTGCGAAACTCAATGATATCAGCGCGCTGGAAGGCCGGGTCGACCGGATACAGCACGACATTAAGGTCTATGTCTCGAAGGTGGGGCAGGACGGCTTGAGCGGGAAAGACCAGAGGCGTGCGATGGATATCGTCGAATATGCCATCAATCTCGAACATATCGGCGATATCATCGACAAAGGCATCCGCCCGGAAATCGCCAAGAAGATCGATCTCGGACTGCGGTTTTCCGATGATGGCAAGAGCGAGCTTGAGCGTCTTTTTACCGTCACTCTCGACAATATCCGCATGGCGCAATCCGTCTTCGCAACCCGCAATGCCGCGCTTGCACGCCGGCTGGTGGAGGTGAAGGAAGATGTGCGGCGCCTCGAAAAGCAGTCGTCGGAGCGCCATCTCCAGCGCCTGCGCGACGGGCGGGCTGACAGCATTCAGACCAGCTCGGTGCATCTCGACATGTTGCGCGATCTGAAACGCATCAACGCCCATATTGCCGCCGTCGCCCATCCGATCCTCGATGAAAGCGGCCTTCTTATCGAAAGTCGTATCAAGCAGGTCGGTTAGGGGATATGGTAAAGCCGCACGGCGGCTTATGCCCGGAACGCATTTGCTCTAGCGCGCGGTGATACGCTCGACCATGGAAACGGGTACGACCTGAAGCCGGGTTTCCGGCTCATCGCTATCGAGCGCGGTTAAAACCTTCTCGGTCAATGCATCGAAGGATTGGGCAACGGTGGTCAGCTGGTAGCTTTTCCAGCCCGCCTGCGGAATATCGTCGAAGCCGACAATCGAGAGATCTTCCGGCACCCGTCGGCCCATTTCCAGCCGCGCGGCGTCCATGAAACCGAGCGCCAGCAGATCGGTCACGCAGAAAGCGCCGTCTATCGTCTTGTCGGATAGCAACTCGCAGCCGGCCTGATAACCGCTGTCATAGCTCGTCGGCCCGCCGGACCATGGAACGACCTCGATACCTTCGATGGTCATGCGCTGCGTAAAGGCGGCGGCGCGGCGCAACTGTGCCGGCGTCTGGCTGCCGCTGGAAATGACCGCGACCTTTTTGCATTTCGCTTCCACAAGCCGCATGGCGGCAAGATCGGCGCCGCGGGAATCGTCGCTCAGCACCATATTCGTATCGGTGCGATCAAGACGCTGATTGATGAGAATGAGCCGCACGCCATTGGCGATGCATTCATCGACGATCGAGGCCGGCGGTTCGCCGGAGAGAACGACGATGGCCTGCGCACGGAATTCGAAGAGAAGCTCGATCAGCGGCGCAATGTCCTTGCGGGCATCCGCCGCATTCAGCAGCAGGCATTGCAGGCCACGACGCAGAAGGCCGATGCTGAGGAGATCGAGCTGCTTTGAAATGAAGGGGGAGCTGAGGTTGGCGCCGACGACCCCGATGAGGTTGGAGCGGTCATTATTGAGGCCCTGCGCCAGCCGGTTGACGCGGTAGCCGAGTTCCTGCGCGGCTTTCAGTACCTTGCGCCGGACGGTCTTCGATACGCTGCCGCCGGGTGTGAAGGTACGCGAGACGGCGGAGCGCGAAACCCCGGCCTTTTTCGCCACTTCTTCGGCCGTCACGAACCCTCTCGCCATTCAACTCCCCCGTTGCGAAATCCTATGCCTGATATCACAGGCCATATGATGTCGGCTATTCCAATTGAAATTTTTCACCCGCGCTCGGCAACGCGGAGAAAAGGCCGCCTGCATTCCAGGAAAATGTCTCATCCGTTCCATTGTCGCCATGAAGGGAAAAAACATTTCCCACGCAAGCTCGTTAAAAAATTACAGTTTTGTGACAAAAAACCATTTTAAAACAAATAAATAAGTTAGTGATCACGTGTGCATTTTTTCATTGACAAAATGTCTTTTAAGACGGATCATGCATTCCAAGGTCAAGGAAGATATGGAATTTTTATTCTACATCGGCCTTGCCGGCGATGTTTTCGGGAGGAGCTGAATCATCGTTATTTGTGGGCTGGACGCCCGCTTGTGAAGCATTGACGCATTGCTGAAGGTCAACGCACGCGCCGCCTGTTCCGCGGGTCGCGCGAAGGCGGGTGCTTGCCGGCGTGTGGCGGCAATTGCGTGGCCATATGGGGAGAGATAATGGCTCTTTTAAGCGAATCGACGAAGGCGGAGGCGCTGGGAAGTCCCCAGGCGACCGCGCCTTCGGCATGGCAGGCCTGGCGGTATCGTCTCAAGGTCGCGCTCAGGGAACCGACGACGCTGATCGGCGTCCTGACGGCGCTGCTTTTCACCTATCTGATCGTCGTTCCGATCATTTCGATCATTCTCGACGCCGTCCGCGTCCAGTTCGGCCACGAACGGCGCCTCGGCAAGGATGTCGGCGATCTCACGCTTTATTATCTCGACAGGGCGTTTTTTTCGCCCGTCGCATCGGATCTTTTCTGGCGTCCGCTCTTCAATACGCTGACCGTGGCATTCGGGGCGATTGCGCTTTCGCTCGTCATCGGCACCGTGCTCGCCTGGCTTATCAGCCGGACGGACATGTTCGGCCGTCGCTGGTTCGCCACCGCCTTGATCGTGCCCTATATGCTGCCGGCCTGGACCTTTGCGCTTGCCTGGACGACGTTGTTTAAAAATCGCACCGTTGGTGGTCAGCCCGGCTGGTTCGA
The DNA here is from genome assembly GCF_041954855.1 of Agrobacterium sp. LR_9. Taxonomy (NCBI): domain Bacteria; kingdom Pseudomonadati; phylum Pseudomonadota; class Alphaproteobacteria; order Hyphomicrobiales; family Rhizobiaceae; genus Agrobacterium; species Agrobacterium sp. LR_9. The sequence goes on along the minus strand of NZ_JAVAYA010000020.1, from coordinate 81,734 downwards.
GGCGATAGGCCTCACTCCGCCGGATTGGGTGGCTTATGGGCGTTTCCCGATCACCATTATCCTTGCCCTGCACTACACGCCTTTCGTCATCCTGCTGTTCGGCTCGGCGCTTCGCCGCTTCGACTCGCAGCTTGAAGATTCCGCCCGCATTCTCGGCGCCCATCGTTATCAGGTGGCGTTGCAGGTCATCCTGCCGCTGATGCGCCCGGCGCTGCTTTCTTCCATGGTGCTGATCTTCGCGAAGTGCCTCGGCGAGTTCGGCGTGCCCTATGTTCTCGGGTTGCCCGTGAAGTTCGAGGTCCTGTCCACCTCGCTGTTCCGCAGCATTGCTTCGCGCCAGACCGGCGTTGCCGGCGTCGTTGCGGCCTCGATCATGCTCATCGGCATCATTACGCTCATGATTGACGCCCGCCTCGTTCGCGAAGCCCGCCGTTTCGTGACCATCGGTTCGAAGGGTTCGATGAACCGGCAGAGCCGTCTCGGCAAGATGCGGCTTCCGGCAACCGGCTTTGCGGCTGCCATCTTCATCCTCAGCGTCGGTCTGCCGCTTCTGACCCTGGCGCTTTCGACCGTCATGAAAATGCCGGCCCGCTTCACGTTCGACAACTTCACGCTCGATTACTGGATCGGCAGCAATCTCAACACCGTGGCTTTGCAGACGGGCGTGCTCCTGAGCCCCGATCTGTGGGCAGCCGCGAAAAACACGATGATGATCGTCGGTCTTGCCTCGCTCACATCGGGTATTCTCGGCCTGCTTGTCGGTTATGTCGTCATCCGCACGCCGGTGCGGGCCCTGTCGGTCTATCTGCGACAGGTGACGTTCCTGCCTTATCTCGTGCCCGGCATCGCTTTTGCCGCCGCCTATCTGTCACTCTTTGCCGTTCCGCGCGGGCCGATGCCGGCGCTTTATGGCACGGTGACGATCCTCATCCTGGCGTTGATTGCCGACCAGATGCCCTATGCCTCACGCGCCGGCATTTCGGCCATGACGCAGCTTGGAAAGGATCCGGAAGAGGCGGCCCAGATCGCCGGCGCGGGCTGGTTCCGCCGCATGATCTCCATCGTGATCCCGATCCAGAAGGGATCGCTGGTGACCGGGGTTCTCCTGCCCTTCATTTCGGGCATCAAGGGCTTGAGCCTCTTCGTGATCCTGGCCGTGCCAAGCACGGATGTTCTGACCACCTATTCGCTGCGGCTGGTCGACTATCACTACACGCAGGCCGCCAACGCCGTGGTGCTGATCATCGCCGCCATCGCCTATTTCGGCACGCTGTTGGCCCAGAAGCTGACCCGCACAAATCTTGCAGAAGGACTTGGAAGCTGATGCCTACCATCAACCTGCGCGGTGCGCAGAAAAACTATGGTGTGAATTCCGCAAATGCGGTTTCCGATCTCGATCTCGAAATTCGCGACGGCGAGTTCATGTGTCTGCTCGGCCCTTCCGGCTGCGGCAAGACCACGACGCTGCGGATGATCGCCGGCCTTGAAAACCTCTCCGGTGGGGAAATCCGCGTCGGCGACCGGGTGATCGATTCCGTTACCGAAGGCATCTTCGTGCCGCCGGAAAAGCGTGAAATGGGCCTGGTCTTCCAGAGCTATGCTCTGTGGCCGCATCTGACCATCGAGCGCAACACGGATTTCGGCCTGCGCCTGCGCAAGTTGCCGAAAGCCGAACGTGAAGCCCGTGTCGAGCGCGTCATGCAGGCGCTCGACATTGCCAAATATCGCGATCGTTACCCGTCACAGCTTTCCGGCGGCCAGCAGCAGCGCGTCGCGCTAGCCCGCATGCTTGCCGTCAATCCCGGCGTTCTGCTTCTGGACGAACCACTCTCCAATCTGGATGCCCGGCTGCGGCTGGAAATGCGCGCCGAGCTGAAGCGGCTGCATAAAGAGTTCAAGACCACCATCGTCTTCGTGACGCATGACCAGTGGGAAGCCATGACGCTTGCCACCACCATCGCCGTCATGAACGAGGGCACGCTGCAGCAGATGGGCGCGCCGAACGATATCTATGACCGTCCGGCCAATCGTTTCGTCGCCGAATTCGTAGGAAGCCCGCCGATCAACATCTTGACCTTCGGCCAGCCCGGCGTGTCGGATATAGCCGACAGGGCGGAAGCCTATTTCGCAACGCGTTATCCGCAACTGCGCGGCATCGCCTCGATCGGCATGAGACCAGAGGCGATGGGTTATGCGATGAAGCCCGAGGATGTGCCGCAGGGCAGCTTGTCCGGCGAGATGACGGTGACCGGCGTGCTGCCGACCGGCGGTAGCTGGATTCTCGAACTCAGAAGCGAGAACCATACGTTGTTCCTGACCACCCATTCCCTGCCGCGTATCGACAGTGGCGACCGCGTGTTTTTCCACGTGCCGCCCGAGGCCCTGCACGCCTTTGACGTGAGGGGGCAGCGCATCACCGAGGCGGACGCCATTCTGCGCAACAGCACCTACAACTGAAAACGCCGCCGAGACGGCTGAAGGAGAATCAGTATGAAGCGGACAATGACGGGCCTGGGCCGGCTGTTATGCGCAACGGCGATCGCCGCAACGCTTGGCGGCGCGGCGAAGGCCGGAGAACCTTTCGACCTCAATGCCCTGATCGAGGCGGCGAAGAAGGAAAAGCCGATCACCGTCTACGACAGCACGGGCAAGATCGTCGAAATGGCGAAGAACTTCGCGGCAAAATATGGTGTCGGCGCAGAGGGCGCGAAGGTGAAGGCTTCGGCCCAGCTGGAAATGATCATCCGCGAGGCGCGCGCCAACAATATTCAGGGCGATGTCTCGATCATCAGCGATGCGCCTGCGGCGATGGCGCAGCTTATTCCGCTCGGTTTCGTCGAAAGCTGGCTGCCGCCGGATATGGCCGGCAATATTCCCCCGGAATATCAGGACCCGCTTACCGTCGTCACCAGCGCCAATGTCTGGGCCTATAACAGCGAGCTTTTCGACAAATGCCCCGTTTCCAATATCTGGGAACTGACCGACCCGAAGTGGAAGGGCAAGGTGGCGATGCAGGATCCGCTGGGCAAGGCCTCCTATGTCGACTGGTTCAACCAGATGGCCAGCCACGGCGACGGCGAGGTGAAGGCGGCCTATAAGGCGCTTTACGGCAAGGACCTCGAAACCGGGGAAAAGAGCGCGACTGCGGCCTGGGTGAAGGCGCTCGCCGCCAACGCTCCGCTGCTGACCGACGCCGATGCGGCCGCTGCCGAAGCCGTTGGCGCTCCCGGCCAGAAGGAGCCCTTCATGGGCCTCATCAGCTCGGCGAAGTTCCGCGACAATGCCGAGAAGGGCATGAAACTCGGCCTCTGCAAGGAGCTGAAACCCTGGGTCGGCTGGCTCTATCCGGGTGTCGGGCTGATCACCAAGGGCACGAACAGCCCGAATGCGGCGAAGCTCTTCATTCACTACATCATGACCGCCGAAGGCATCGCGCCGCAGGCGATCGACGGCAAGATGTCGACCAACAAAGAGGTGAGCCTGCCTGCGGATGAGCCGTCGGGTATCGGCGCCGTTCTCGATGACATTCTGCCCTACAGCATGGCGACCAGCCTTGAGGACTGGGACGCGCGTGAAACCTGGCAGGACTTCTGGCGTGTGAACTACAAAAAATAACGGGGGGACCATCTGGTGACGATCACTACTCAGAACAAGAATGGCAATGAGCGCAGGCGGCGCAGGACCGCCTCCGCACTTTGCCTCGGCTTTTCGCTAGCACTCAGCGGGGCCGCCCATGCGCAGGATGCCTTCAATCTCGATGCGCTCATCGACGCCGCGAAGAAGGAAAAGCCGATCACGGTTTATGCGGTGACCGGCAAGATCGTCGATACGGCACAGGCCTTCACCGCCAAATACGGCGTGCAGGCGAGCGGCAAGAAGGTGAACGAGGCAACGCAGGTCGAGTTGATGATCCGCGAACATCGGGCGGGCAATGTCGTCGGCGATGTCAGTGTGGCAACCGATGTCGCCTCCGCCATGGGCGAGCTTCTGCCGGAAGGCATCGCCACCAGCTGGACGCCGCCGGATCTCGAAGGCGATATTCCGCAAAAGCTGCGCGATCCGCTCGTGGTCGTCTCGGATCCGCATGTCTGGACCTACAATACCGAGAAATACGACACATGCCCGGTCACCAACATCTGGCAGCTGACGGAGCCGAAGTGGAAGGGCAAGCTCGCCATGCTCGATCTCTTCGACAAGCCGCTTTATGCCGACTGGTTCAACCAGATCGAAACCCATCACGATGCCGATGTCGCCAGGGCCTATGAGGACCTTTACGGCAAGAAGCTGGAGACGGGCGAAAAAAGCGCAACGGCGGCCTGGGTGAAAGCCTTTGCCGAAAATGCACCGCTGCTGACGGATTCGAGTTCGGTGGCGGATGCGGCCGGTGCGCCGGGGCAGGCCGACCCCTTCTTCGTCATCACTTCGGTAGCGAAGTATCGTGACAACGAGGCCAAGGGGCTGAAGCTCGGTCTTTGCAGCGGCGTAAAGCCATTTTCCGGTTTTCTCTATCCCGGTTTCGGGCTGATTGCCGGGCAAACGAAAAGCCCGAATGCGGCGAAGCTTTTCCTGCATTACCTGATGACGGAAGAAGGCATCGCGCCGCAGACCGCTGACGGCAAACTCTCCGGCAATATGAAAATAGCCCTGCCGGCGGATGAGCCCTCGAAGGTCGCCAATCATCTCGATGAGCTGATGGCTTTCGACGCCGCAACGGCGGCCGACGACCTCGACAAGCGCGAAGTCTGGCAGGATTTCTGGCGTGTGAACTACAAAAAATAATCGGAAGGCGGGTGCGAGCCCGCCTGTCTTTTCCTTGGGAGGGGAGACGATGCGAAGAACCAATTTGAGGGCCGCCTCGGCCATGGCCGCAGCTGCAGCGATTATGGGCGTTTCCGCACTGACCGCGGCTGCTGAAGAGACTTTCAATCTCGATGCTGTTCTTGCGGCTGCGAAGCAGGAGAAGCCGATCAACATCTATGACAGTACCGGCAAGATCGTTGAGATGGCCGATAAATTCAGCGCCAAATACGGGCTGAAGGCGACGGGAGTGAAGGTTTCCGCCAATAGCCAGCTGGAGATGATTATCCGCGAAAGCCAGTCGAACAATGTGCAGGGCGATGTGGTGCTGATTACCGATGCGCCATCGGCGCTCGCCCAGCTTCTGCCGGCAGGTTTCGTCGAGAATTATCTGCCGGGCGACATGACCTCGAAAATCCCGACGCAGTTTCAAAACCCGCTGGCCATTTCCACCAATGCCAACGTCTGGGCCTATAATACCGAAGCCTATGACAAATGCCCGGTGACGAATATCTGGGAACTGACCGAGCCGAAATGGAAAGGTAAGGTCGCCATGGTCGATCCGCTCAGCAAGAGCACCTATACGGACTGGTTCAACCAGCTTGAAGCCCACGGCAATGAAAAGGTGGCGGCAGCCTACAAGGCCCATTTCGGCAAGGAGATGGAGGAAAAGGGTGCGGCAGCCGCCTGGATCAAGGCGCTGGCCGCGAATGGTCCGCTCGCCACCGATGGCGACGATCCGGTGGCGGAGGCGGTGGGCGCGCCGGGTCAGAAGCAGCCCTTCTTCGGCCTGCTGAGTTCGGCCAAGTTTCGCGACAATGCCGACAAGGGCTACAAGCTCGGCCTCTGCACCGATCTCGATCCCTGGGTCGGCTGGACCTATATCAAGCTCGGCCTGATGGCCTCCAAGACCAGAAGCCCGAACACGGCCAAGCTCTTTATCCATTACGTCCTGACGGAAGAGGGCATCGCCCCGCAGATGAAAGACGGCAAGCTGCCGACCAATACCGACATCAAGATGCCGGATGACGAACCTTCGGGGCTGATGAAGGTCGCCGATCGGCTGATGGGCTACGATTCCGCCACCGGTCTCGATGATTTCGACCGCCGCGAGGAATGGCAGGATTTCTGGCGCGTCAACTATACGAAATAACCCCGGCTGGCGCGGCCCGTGCCGCGCCGCCTCCTCCTTTTTGCGAACGAACGGACTGGACATGCCGATGCAGACTTCATTGAGCGAACGGAAACCTGGAGACAAGGATGCGTTTTCCCGCTCTGTGCGGTTGATGAAGATCGCGGAAACAGCGGCGCGTGCCGTGCGCGATCCGCTACTGGCGGCGTTTCGGTCGGATATGGCGGTGGACTACAAGGTCGATCTCCACGATATCGTGACCATCCATGACAAGCGCGCCGAGGCTGCCATCCGCGCCGTCATTCTCGAACGGGAGCCCAATTCGGCGATCATGGGCGAGGAGGGCGGCCAGATCGGTAGCGGTGAGGTTCAATGGTATGTCGACCCCATCGACGGCACGGCAAATTTCGCCCGTGGCCTTGCTTTCTGGTGCGTGTCCATCGCTGCCGTCATCGATGGAGAAGCCGTCGCCGGCGCGGTTTACGATCCCGTGGCGGATCAGATGTTTTCCGCCGATCTCAAAACCTCCTATCTTGATGGCGAAAGGCTGCATTCCCGCAGCGTTGCAGATGAGACGCGGGCGACGCTCATCACAGGCTATCCCGTCTCGCGCGATTTCCGGCTGGATGGGCGGGAAGCGGCACTCGCCAATTTCGGCACTCTTGCCGAGACCTTTTCGACATTGCGCCGGCCCGGCAGCGCTGCGCTCAGCATTGCCCATGTCGCGGCCGGCTGGACGGATGCGGCCGCCGGTTTCGGCGTCAATGCCTGGGATGTGGCAGCCGCCATTCTCATTCTCAAAAACGCGGGCGGAACCTATGAGCCGCTGACCCTCGGAAAGGTGGCGGAAGGTTCCGCCGATTTCCTTTGCCCGGGCTATATCGCCACGGGTGAGGGGGCCAGCTATCCGACATTGCAGCGGGTGGCGCGATCCATATCCGAAAGCCGCATCGCCAATGCGGCGATACGACTGAACCAGTCGGCCGCGAAGGCCTGAAGACGCAATAGATGACGGCGGCCGTATAGACGCCGATGGAGACATGACATGCCGCAATCGCGACCGACCCCATTCCGAGAGCAGGAAACAGGCGAGCTGCCGAAGCTTAGCCGCATCTATGAGCAGCATCCGCTTTACGGTGTCGATCTCTTCATTTCCGGCAAGGAAGGGGCGAGCGACCTCAATCTACTACGCCAGAACGGCATTACCACCGTCGTCAATTGCGCCGTCAATCTGGATTTCAATTTCGTGGAGCAGTCACAGGTCGTTTCCGACCACGAAGGCAGCGTCTATGGGCCGGGCGAAATCCGCTACTACAAGATCGGCCTGATCGACGGGAGTGGAAATCCCGATACCCAGATGGTTGCGGCCCATTATATCCTGCGAGCGGCGCTGGAGCAGATATTGCCCGACAAGCCTTCCTATCCCCGGCGGGAGCGTGGCAACGTGCTCATCAATTGCCGGGGCGGACGTTCGCGTTCCGTCGCCGTCGTCGCTCTTTTCCTGCACCTCACGCTGCCAATGGAGTTTCCGACGCTGGATGACGCCATCGGCTTCGTTCGTCTGAAACGCGAGCTGCCGGAGAACGAATGGTACAAGGCGCCGAAACCCGTGCTTGCGGATGCTGCGCGCCGGGCCGCCGGCTGGATTGCCATGATCGACGCCGCGCATTGAAAGGCGGAAGACTGTCTGGTCAGTTTTGCGGCTCCAGCGCGTTTGCCGCGGCCTCGGCACGCGCGGCGGCCTCCTTTGCCTCCCGCTCGGCGCGGGAGGCCGCTTCCGGGTTGCTCGAACCGTCATAACCTCCCATGGCGCGCTCCCCGATGGCGATGTGGACATCCTTGAGCTGGATGACGACAAGACCGATGAGGATGGCCGCGCCGATAAGGAACGCTGTTTTCCCGTTCATGGTCATTCGACTCCACGCTTCGTGTTTGCCGGCGGAGGAAACAGCCGGCAAAACCGCCGCTCAACGGGTCAGGAGGCCGACGCCTGTTTCCGCATCGAACAAATGCATATCGGACGGGTCGATGTCGAGGCCGATCGTTTCACCGGCTTTGACCGCGCTGCGTCCCTGCACCGCGATGACCAGTTCGGTGGCGGTTCCCGTGGTGAGGAAAGTGGCCGAGCCGGTCGTCTCCACCGCGGAAACCGGCAGCACCAATGCCGCCCCGGCTGCTGCGGCCGGCCGGATATGTTCCGGCCTGATGCCGACGATCACATCTTTGCCGGGCGGCAGGGAGGCCGGATTCCCGATCGATTGCTGCGGCTCGCCTTCGCCGAACACGAGCTGAAGGGATGCGCCATCCGGGCTGACGGTCGCCGGAATGAAATTCATGGCCGGCGAGCCGATGAAGCCCGCAACGAAACGATTGGCCGGGCGGTCGTATAGTTCCAGCGGCGTGCCCTGCTGTTCGATCACGCCATCGCGCATGACGACGACATGATCGGCCATGGTCATCGCTTCGATCTGGTCATGCGTGACGTAGACCGAAGTGGCATGCAGGCGATCGTGCAGCGCGCGGATTTCCTTGCGCATGTGGACGCGCAGCGCCGCATCGAGATTGGAAAGCGGCTCATCGAACAGAAAGGCCTGCGGGTTGCGGATGATCGCCCGGCTCATGGCCACGCGCTGGCGCTGGCCGCCGGAAAGTTCGCGCGGATAACGCTTCATCAGCTTTGAAAGACCGGTCGTGGCCGCAACTTCTTCCGCCGCCTTGCGGGCCTCGGCCTTGGCGACGCCGCGCATACGCAGCGAATAGGTGAGATTTTCCTCCACCGTCATATGCGGGTAGAGCGCATAGGACTGGAACACCATGGCCACATCGCGCTTGCGCGGCGGCACGCCGTTCATGAGCGTGCCGGCAATGCGCATGTCGCCGGCCGATATGGTCTCCAGCCCGGCAAGCGAGCGCAGAAGCGTGGACTTGCCGCAGCCCGACGGGCCGACAAGTGCGACGAAAGTGCCCTTCTTGATGGAAAGGTTGATGTTCTTCAGCGCATGAAAGGCGCCGTAATATTTGTTGACGCCGGAAAGTTCGATCTGAAGGGTCATTTGAGTGCTCCTGAGGTCAGGCCGGAAACGATGCGGCGCTGCAAGAGAATGAAGAGGGCAAGAATGGGCGTCACATACATGGTCGCATAGGCCATGATGTTGTTCCATTCGCTGGTATTGGGGCCCATGAAGGAATTGAGGCCGACACTCGCTGGCTGCAATTCGGCCGCCTGGATCATCGATTTCGAATAGACGAATTCACCGAAGGCCTGCATGAAGATGAGGATGGCGCTGACGAGAATGCCGTTTCGGGCAAGCGGCAGCACGATGTTGAAAAACGCGCCGACCCGGGAATTGCCATCCACAAGTGCGGCCTCTTCCAGTTCCTGCGGCACGGCCATGAAGGTGGCGCGCACAAGCACCACGAAGAAGGGCATGCTTTTCGCTGCGATGGCGAGGATGACTGACAGACGCGGATAATCCAGAAGCCCGAATTGCGAGAAGCCGACGAAGATCGGCGTGATCATCAGCGATGCCGGCAGAACCTGCAGCATGAGGATGAGGAACAGGCCGATATCCACCCAGACATTGCGATAGCGCGCCAGCACATAGGCACAGCCGACGCCGAGAATGGTGATCAGCAGCACTGCGCTGGAGGCGATCAGCACCGAATTCCACAGGTATCGGCCCATGTTGCGGCTGTTCCAGACATAGGCATAGGTCTGCCATTGCGGATCCGTGGGCCAGAAGGCGGGCGGATTGGCGAACATTTCCGAGCCGCTTTTGAGCGAGGTCAGATACATCCAGTAAAGCGGGAAGAGGTAGATGATGGCGAGCACGATGGCGATGGCCAGCATCAGACGGTTGCGGGTCGTGATGCTCATCCGCGCACCTCATGCCGTGTGGAGCGCACATAAACGATGGAGGCCAGCATGACGAAAACGATCATGATGACGGAGATCGTGGCGCCCTTGCCGAAATCATATTGCCGGAAGGACAGGTCCCAGGCCCAATATTGTGCCACGTTGGAGCTGTTGTTCGGCCCGCCATCGGTAATGGCGGCGAAAAGATCGAATTGCTGCAGCGTAAAGATCAGCCCGAGCGAAACGATCGCGCCGATGGTGGATCGCATCATCGGCAGGGTGATGGTGTAGAAGCGCTGCCAGGCATTGGCACCGTCCAGCTCCGCGGCTTCATAGAGATCGCCGGGAATGGAGGCGAGGCCGACGGAAAGCAGGATCATGTTGAAGGAGGTGCCGAGCCAGATATTAGCGATGACAACGGCCCAGAGCGAAAAATTCGCATCGGAGCGCCAGAAGATATTGCCCGATATCAGGCCGCTTTCCCGCAGGAAGAAATTCAACACGCCGAAATCGCCGGACAGGATCCAGTTCCAGATAGCGCCCACCACGAGGCCGGGCATGACCCAGGACACGAGAAAAAGGCCGCGCAGCCAGGTGGCGCCGGGAAAATTGACCCAGAAGAACAGCGCCAGGCCGAAGCCGATAGCGAATTGCCCGGCAATCGAGGCTACGACGAAGGTGACGGTGTTGAAAAGGATCGGCAGTGTTTCCGGCTGCCGGAACAGATCGATGTAGTTCTTGAAGCCGACGAAGGGGCGCACGAAGGTGCCCAGGCTGAACATGTCGACTTCCTGAAAGCTCATGACGATGTTGTAGATGAGCGGCAGCCCCGCCATGACGAACAGGAAGCCCAAAGGAAAGGCGACAAGGACGATATCGAAACCGCGACCGTCACTGACGCTGGAAAACAGTTTTTTCATGAAACATCCTCGCAAGCTCCAGTCGGGGCCGCCGCCGCTTGTCGCGGCAGGCAGCCCCACCGGGAGGAACTCCTTGGGTGGAGGCCGGAGAACCCGGCCGCCCGCCCGGATCAGCCTTCGACCAGCTTTATCTTTTCAGCGGCCTGATCGAGCGCGGCTTTCGGCGTCATCTGGCCCGAAAGCGCACCCTGAATGGCATCCTGAATCGCCTTGGAAATCTTCGGCCATTCGGGCGAGGGGCCGCGCGGCTGCGCATATTTCAGCTGTTCCACGAAGGTCTTCAGCGCCTCATCCTTCAACGCATTGCCCGTGGGCGGAACCGGAATATCCGAGCGCGCCGGCAACTGGCCGAAGTTCTTGAACATGTCCTTGTCCTTTGAGGCGAAGAACTCGATTGCCTTGAAGGCCTCTTCCGGATGTTTCGTCTTGGAGAAGATCGCCCAGTTATAGTCGCCCATGGCCGAAGACCGCGGGGCGTCGGGTGTGGGCACCGGCAGCAAAGCGACACCCCAGTCAAACTTGGCGTCCTTCAGCATGCGGTCGATTTCCCATGGGCCGGAAATGGCCATGGCGGCGTTGCCGGCGTTGAAGGTGGCGGTGGAGTCCCACTGGCTGCGCGTCAGCGTATCCGGCGATGCCAGCTTTTCATCCAGCATCAGCTTCCACGTTTCGAGCGCTTTGACCGCACCCTCGGTATTGATGTTCTTGTAGGTCGCGCCTGCCATCTGCGCCCAGGGCAGGAACTGGAAGGTCCCTTCTTCATTCGCCTTGGCGCTGAAGCTGATGCCGTAAATATTCTTCGAGGGGTCGGTCAGCTTACGGGCCGCTTCCACCAGCTCGTCCCAGGTCTGCGGCGGTTTTGCTGCGTCCAGCCCTGCGGCCTTGAACAGGTCCTTGTTGTAATAAAGCGCAATCGTGTTCGTGGCCTTCGGCACGCCGAAATATTTGCCGTCCCACATCACCGATTTCAGCGGTCCCGGAAAATAATTCTCTGTCTTGATGACATCCGACTTGGCGATCATGTCGGTCACATCGAGAAAGGCGCCGCGTGCGGCGAACATGGCGTGGTTGGGGTTGTCGATGGCGATGATGTCGGGCGCATTGCCGGTGGAATAGGCGCGCATGGATTCGCTCACCACATCATCGAACTGCAATTGCCGGTATTCGATCTTGATGCCGTTATTGAGCGCGTTGAACTCCTTGATGAGGTTCGGCGCGGGCTGGATATCGCGATCCAGCGACCAGAGGGTCAACGTCACATCTTCTGCCTGCGCCGCAATAGCGCCGGCGGATACGCCCGCCAGCATAAACGCGCCGGCCATCATGCATTTCGCGATACCCATAATCTCCTCCTCTTGGTTATCGTCTCTGCAATTTTCGAAAACCTTCTCCCAAAAGGCTTCCGTTATGTCGGATCGACGACGAAATCGCCGCCGCGGCATTTTTTCAGATAGTTCAGGCCATGCACCTGGCCCGTCATTTCCAGCGCATCGCGATAGACGGGGTCATGCCAGCCCTCGATATCAATGGAGCCGGACCAGCCGGCGAGGCGCAGTTCGGAAATAATGTCCGTCCAGTTGCTGTCGCCGAAGCCCGGCGTGCGCATGAAGACGAATTTTTCCTTGCCGAAAATGCCGTGCTCGCGAATGACGTCCCAGCGGATGGTCGCGTCCTTGCCGTGCACGTGGAAAATCTTGTCCGCCCATTTGCGGATCTGCGGCAGCGGGTCGATCAGATAGACCATCTGATGGCAGGGCTCCCATTCGATGCCGATATGCTCGTCCGGGGTTTCGTTGAAGATCAGTTCCCATGCGTCGGGATTGTGCGCGATGTTCCAGTCGCCGGTCTGCCAGTTGCCATCCATGGCGCAGTTTTCAAAGGCGATCTTCACGCCCTTGTCGGCGGCGCGTTTTGCAAGCTCGCTCCAGATTTGCCTGTATCGGGGAAGGCTTTCCGGCAGCGGCCTGCCGCGCAGCCGGCCGGTAAACCCCGCAACGCAGGTCGCGCCGAAATGATGGGCATTGTCGATGCAGTCTTTCCAGCCCTGCAATGTCTCAAGGTCGATGTCGGTTTCTTCCAGCGGATTGCCGAACATTCCGAGCGTGCTGATGGTGATGTCGCGCTCGCCGATCGCCTCGCGGCAGCGCTTGCCGAGTTCGGCAAGGTCCTGGCCGTTGGTCGTCTGCCAGAAGAACGGCTCGAAGCTTTCAAAGCCGAGATCGGCGATCTGGCCGATGCGCTCGGCCGCCTGTCCCTTGGTGGCGCTGACCATGGTGCCGATGCGGATGGATGTTGCCGGATTGCTCACGTCTTTCAGTCCTTATGCTGCAATGGAAACACGCTGGCCGAGGCGGGCGCTTTCAATCGCGCCGATCACCATGGCAAGGCTGTTGATGTTGTCGAAGGAGGCCGTTTCCGGCATCTCACCCGTGCGGATGGATTGAAGGAACGAGAGAATGACGCTGGCATGGCCACGCGTGTCCTTCTCGGAAATGGCTTCGGAAACGTTTACGGTCTTAGAGCCACGCAGAAGCCCCTGTTCGTCGCCGGCCACGGAGGCGGAGAAATGGTTTTCGCCATCCCAGAGGATCATGCCCTTGGAGCCGATCAGTCGCCAGCGCGCTTCCCAGCTGGTCCGCTCGCCTTCGGCGCACCAGGAGCCGCGATAGGTGAAGACGACATCATTCGAGAACTCGAAAATGGCGTTGGCGCTTGCGCCATGGGCATACCATGAGCCGGCCGGGTTCTTCTCCACGCAGAAGACGGAGAGGGGTTTTTCATTGGCGACAAAACGGGCCGCATCGAAGGTATGGATCGCCATGTCGAGAAGCAGGACGTTCTTCATCTCCTCGCGGAAGCCACCGAAATGCGGGCCGAGGAAGAAATCGCAATGGATGGCCGTCAGATCGCCGACGATGCCGTCTTCCAGTGCACGGCGCAGGCGCCGGATACCGGCGATAAATCGCCGGTTTTGTACCACGGCATGAATTTTACCGGCTTTTTTCGCCAGTTCGACCAGCGTGGCGGCTTCCTCCATCGAGGCGGCAAGCGGCTTTTCGCTGAGCACATGGCACCCGGCCTCAAGGCCGGCCTCAACCACGGCGAAGCGTGCCTGTGGGATGACGATATCAAAAAGGATGTCGGCTTTCGTTTTAGCGAGAACCTCGCGCAGATCCGTGCCGATGACCGCGTCGGTGAGGGCGAATTCTTCGGCAAGCGCGCGGGCCGTGTTCTCGTTCAGATCGACCAGCCCGGCGATCCTGATCGCGCCGGCGATTTCCGGCGTGGATTGAATGGCGCGCAACCAGCCTTTGGCCATGGCTCCGCACCCGCATAAAACGGCATTGAATGTCATCTCATCTCCCCGGACTCTTTCGCAAACTCCTCTTTGCGCAGAGCGTCGTAAACGTTTACGAGACTATGCCGATGATGTTAGATATGTCAAGACCGTTAAGGGGCGCGTCTATTGCGCGCCGGGCCTGGGAGGGGAGTGCATGAAAGGAATTCGTCAGCTTGCCGATTATCTGGAGATATCGATAGGCACTGTTTCCCGTGCCCTGAACGGTAAGCCGGATGTGAACGAAGAAACGCGGCGGCGTGTTCTGGAAGCGGCGGAAAAGCTGGGTTATGTCGCCAACCAGTCCGGCCGTAGCCTCAGGCAGGGAACCACCAATGTCATCGGCCTCATGACCGGCAGCGATGCGCAGACCGTGGAGAACTCCGACAACTTCTTCCTCGGTGTGACCGACGGTCTGCAAAGCGTGTTTTCCGGGCATAATCTCGATCTCATCGTTCTGCCCTGTCCGGGGGAAGAGGATCCGGATGAATATCTGAAGCGCATGGTGGCGCGCCGCATGGTGGATGCGATGATCATTTCCGCGACGCGGCGGATAGACAAACGTGTGGATTTCCTGAAGCAGACCCGGCTGCCTTTCGTGGCGCTCGGACGGACCGCTTCCAGCGACACTCACGCCTGGATAGACCTCGATTTCGAGGGCGTCGCGAAAAACGCGGTCGATCGCCTTGCCGCTGCCGGGCATCGTTCGATTGCGGTGGCGGTGCCAGACAGCGATATCAATCTCGGTTACGTTTTTCTCGAAGGATACAGGCGCGCGCTGGAAGACAATGGCATCGTCTACGATTCCTCGCTGGTCATCCGCGCGAAATCGAGCGAGCAGGGTGGTTATCACGCCGCCAGCGAGTGGCTGCAGATGCGGCCCCGGCCAACGGCGATCGTGCTGATCTACGAATTGATGGCGGTCGGGCTTTATCGCCGGCTTGCGGAAGTGGGGCTGAAACCGGGGCGCGATCTCGCCGTCATCGGCTTCCGCGATGGCCCGCGCGGCCAGTTTCTGGAACCTCGGCTGACCAGTTTCCGCATGTCCCTGCATGATCTCGGCGTGACGGTGGCCCAGACGCTGCTATCGACCATGCCGGCCTACGCGCCCTTTTACCCCGATCAGGCTCGCCATTGTGTGTGGCCCATGCTTCTGGTGGCCGGTGAGAGCGATCCCGCCCCATAAGACAGCAGGGGGCATTAAAGCTTGAGGCCGTCAACGCTCACGACGCCGAAAGGATTGAATTTATATTCGTCTTCCTCATACCGTGTGTCGTCTGAGAGGGAGGCGCCACGGCCCTTCAGTGTGGCTTCAACGCCTTCACGCGCCATTTGCTCGGCGATATCGTCTATCAAGGCGGCTATCTTCAGCTGTTCGGCGTTCGTAGATGGCTGGTCTTGGTCTTTTTTGGTGAAGCGTATCTGCACATCGGGCAGGCCGATCAGGTGAAACCCAACGCTCGTCATGCCTTCGGCATCGTCTCCTATGGGGCGGCGTGCGAAAGCCAGACGACAGGTTCTGGCAAGCGCCATCCCGTCATCGGCCGCCGCCTCGCCACGCGACTGCTCGTAAAGCTGCTTCCAGCGCCTTGCGCCATGGGCGACGCCCGCACTTTCACCCTTCACGGCGACAGCGCCGTGATCGAGCATGTGCTGTACGAATCTGAGGGCGTTTGCGGATGTCTTCACAGCTGTGTCGGCATCCATGGATGGGCTGAGCACATAAAGAACCGAGCCGTGCGCGGCGACGGCTTCCTCATCCTCCGGCTGGTAGGTATTAGGGTCGACGCGATCCCAGCAGACATTGAACGAACGTTCCATCCGGTCGTCCGCCTCATCCTGTGAATAATCCTCGTCGAGACTGAAATCGGGCGCAAAATCATCGATGGCGGCGCGGGCGCTCTTCTGCAGCGCCGCCAGCCCATTTTTCGTGCCAAGAAAACAGAGGATATGCCGGGGTTTGTATTGGGAACGGGATTCGGCAAAAGCCGCAGGCTTGCCCGATGCTGCGCCGAGAGACGGCCTTGCCAGCACAAGGCCGCCCAGAAATGCGAGAACGCCACGACGCCCGGAATTCATTCAATACCCCCAAGGTTTCCATCGACAGGACGAGGGGGTTTTACACCGGCATATGTCATTGGCCATATCGCCGTTGATGTTTTTTAGCGTTCCAGCAGTCGCGGTGTAGGGCAGAGGAACACTCACGGTCCGCAGGATCAGACTTCGGACTGACGCCGGAGGGATGTCAGGCCGGCGCGGCCGCGTCAGCCGCCATATTGGTCATCCGTCACCTGTTCCATCCAGTCCACCACCTTGCCATCCTTGACCTCCTGGAGTGCAATATGGGTCATGGCGACATCGGGTGCTGCCCCGTGCCAGTGCCTTTCGCCCGGTGCGAACCAGACGGTATCGCCGGGACGGATTTCCTCCACCGGGCCGCCTTCGCGCTGCGCCCGTCCGAGGCCGGAGACAACAATCAGGGTCTGGCCGAGAGGATGGGTGTGCCAGGCGGTGCGGGCGCCGGGTTCGAAGGTGACCTGAGCGCCCTGAACCCGCTCGGCATCAAAGGGGTTGAAGAGGGGATCGATGCGGACCTGACCCGTGAACCATGCCTCGGGGCCTTTCGCCGATGCCCGTGTTCCTGCGCGCAATATTTCCATTGGTCGTTCTCCTGATGACTGATGCGAGGCGATTTGAAGCGGGAATCCTCCCATTGTCCACAGTGAAATGAAAACCGGCGTGATCTGTCGGCCAAGGGCGTTTTCCGAAGCTCCGTGCCGCGTTGGTTTTGGCCCATATCGCGATTTTTCAAGCCTTTTCCGCCGGTCGGACCTGTTCATCCGCCGCCGTTCCACGCCCTTCGATAAAAATCACTCTCGGGATTGACTCATTTATGAAAACGGTTACATTCGCCGATGTAAACGGTTTCATTAGTTAAAAACCGTGCTTGGAGGAGCAAATTTCATGTTTAGACATTTGATGGCTGCTGCCGCGATGGTGCTGGCTGCGGGCACGTCGGCACATGCCCAGGAGCAGAGCTTCAAGATCGGTCTTTCCAATTCTTTCGTCGGCAGCGAATGGCGCACGCAGATGATCGAAGAGGCTCAGGCTGCCGCCAAAGCGTGGGGCGAAAAGGGCGTCAAAGTTGAGGTTGTCGTTCAGAGCGGTAATGTCGATGTGCAGGGACAGATCGGCCATATCCGCAATTTCATGAACCAGGGCGTGGATGCTATCCTCATCAATCCGGGCAGCCCGACGGCCTTCGATCCGATCTTCGCGCAGGCCAAGGCGCGCAACATTCTCGTTATCGCCACCGACGCCGAAGTGTCCTCTAAGGATGCGATCTATGTCGGCATCGACCAGAAGGCATGGGCGGCGCAATCCGCGCAATGGCTTGCGGATGCGCTGAAGGGCAAGGGAAGCGTCGTCGCCATCAACGGCATCGCCGGCAACCCCGCCAACGAAGCCCGCGTTGCCGGTTATCGCGAAGTGTTCAAGAAATACCCTGACATCAAGGTGCTGAACGAAGCCAATGCGAGCTGGGATCAGGCGCAGGGCCAGCAGGCCATGCAGAACCTGCTCGCCACCTATCCCGATATCAGCGGTGTGTGGGTGCAGGACGGCATGGCGGACGGCGCATGGCGCGCCATCGAAGCCGCCGGCAAGACCAAGGACATTGCTGCGACCGGTGAAATCCGCAAGGACTTCATGACCCGCTGGGAAAAGGAAAAGTTCAATTCCGGCGCTTCGGTCAATCCTCCGGGCGTCATGGCCAGCGCGCTCAACGTCGCGGTCCTGAAGCTGCAGGGCAAGGAATTCAAGGACGGCATTTTCGGCGGCACCTATGGTAACGCCATCTATATTCCGATCCCCTTCGTCAGCAATGACAACCTTGCCGACAACATCAAGGCTGCCGATGGCAAGCCGGGCTACTGGTCCGTCACGGCGACCGTGACGCCGGAGCAGGCTGGCGAGTTCTTCAAGTAAGAGCCGTTTCGGGTCGGCGGCGAACGCCGGCCCGAACCACAATTTCGAGTGCGGACCGGGCCTTGGCCATCCGCCTGTGACAAGCATTATTCGGGGACATGCGATGGCGAACGCTTTGGAAGCGGCCGGCATAACGAAGAATTTTGGCGCGGTACGCGCGCTTTCCGACGGCAGGCTGACGGTTGGTCGCGGTGAAATTCACGCGCTTCTGGGCGCCAATGGCTGCGGCAAGAGCACGCTCTGCAAGATCGTTGCGGGCGCGGTCGCGCCGACCAGCGGCGCAATCAGGTTCAATGGCGAAGACGTGCGCTTCAAAAGCCCGCGAGACGCCGAAAATGCCGGTATTGCGCTGTTTTATCAGGAACTCAGCCTCGTTCCGCAGCTTTCGGTCGCCGACAATATTTTCCTCGGCCGTGAGCCGAAACGCGGCATCTTTGTCGACGGCAAAGCCCTGAAGGCCGAAGCGGCGAGACTGATCGCGCTGTTTGACGGCGTGGCAGGCGAAGGGCTGGAGCCCGATGCAATCGTCGGCAATCTGCCGCCCGATCAGCGCCAGCTTGTCGAAATCCTCAAGGTCTTCGCGCAGAATGCCAGCCTGATGATCATGGACGAGGCGACGGCGGCGCTCGATGGCCGCCAGTCCCAGCGTTTTTTCGAGATACTCCGGGCGAAGAAGGCGGATGGTATCTCCACCATCATGATTTCCCATCGTCTCGACGAGGTTTTCGCCGTCTGCGACCGCATCACCGTCATGCGCAACGGCGCGACGATTTCCGAACTCGATACGGCAGCCACCACCCGTGAGGCCGTCGTCCATGACATGGTCGGCGATGTTCGGGCCGCTCCTGCCCGTCAAAACGGGCGTTCGGCTGCTGCGCCGAGCCTGAAGCTTACGGATGTTGCGGGTGAGGGCGTTCGCGGTGTCACTCTCGAAGCCTATCCGGGCGAAATCGTCGGTCTGGCCGGCCTGCAGGGTCAGGGCCAGTCGGCCTTGCTGAAGGGGCTTTTCGGTGCCAACCCATTTGCTGCCGGCCAAATCCGGTTTGAGGGTCGTGAAATCACCATCGGCAAACCTTCGCAGGCGGTTCATAGTGGTTTTGCCTATGTTTCCGGTGACCGTGGCCGTGACGCTTCCCTTCAGGGCCGGTCGATCTTCGAAAATCTCGTCGCGGCGCTGATGGTGCGCGAGAAGATGCGGCTGGTCCGTCCCGCGACGCTGAAGCCGCGCGTGCAGAAGGTCGCGGACGACATGAAGACGAAGTTCGCCGGCCTCGATATGCCGATCGGCACGCTTTCGGGCGGCAACCAGCAGAAAATTTTCATCTCCCGCTGGCTCGCCACCGCACCGAAACTGCTTTTGCTCGACGATCCGACCAAGGGCATCGATCTTGGCGCGAAGGCCGATCTCTTCGCCCTGATGCGGCAACAGGCCGATGCCGGCGCGACCATCCTTCTTTATTCCTCGGAGGATGCGGAAATCCTCGAATATGCCGACCGCATTCTTGTGTTCAACGGTGGACGCATTTCTGCGGAACTGACCGGAGCCGACATGACATCCGTAAACATGACCCGCGCCGCCTATGGAGATGCCGCATGAGCGCCTCCGGTTTTCTGCGCAGGCAGCCATGGGTCATCACCCTCGTCGTACTGGCGCTTCTCATCGCCGTGAACACGTTTCTGCAACCCTCCTTCGTTCAGCCCTCCGTGCTGCAATCGAACCTGACGACGTTTCTGCCGCTGATCCTGGTCGCCATTGGCCAGACCTATGTCATTCTGGCGGGCGATATCGATCTGTCGGTTGGTAGTATCGTGGCGCTTGCCAATGTCGTCACCGTCAGTGTCATCGCAGCACTCGGCGGCACGACGGGCGCTGTCTTCGCCGGCATGGCGGCGGGTGCGGCTGTCGGGTTGCTTTGTGGGCTGGTCAATGGCCTCTTCATATCCGGCCTGCGCTTCCAGCCAATCGTCACCACCTTCGCCACCGGCATCATCTTCGCCGGGCTGGCGATCTGGGTGCTGCCGCAGGCGGGCCTTCCGGTGCCGGAAGCCTATTGGCAGACCTATTCCGGCAGCTTCATCGGCTTGCCCTTCGTGCTGTGGGTGCTGATTGGGGGCATTGCCTTCACCCTCATCGTGTCGCGCATTCCATTTCATACGCACCTGTTGGCCGTTGGCGGCAATCGAACCGGAGCCTTCCAGACGGGTTTGCGCCTTTCGGGTATCCGCATCGGCGCATACATGATCTCCGGCCTGTTCTCGGCGCTGGCAGCGCTGTGCCTGACGGGGGAGACGGCCTCGGGCGATCCGCTGCTCGGTGCAAGTCTGGCGTTGTCTTCCATCTCGGCCGTGGTTCTGGGCGGCACCGCACTTTCGGGCGGTTTCGGCAGCTCGACAGGGTCGATTGCCGGCGCGCTGGTGCTCGGCATGATCGGCAATGTGATTTTCTTTGCGGGCCTGCCCTTCGAGTACCAGACACTGGTGCAGGGTTTGATCGTGCTGACGGCGCTGGCCGGCGGTGTTCTGGTGACGAGGCGTTGATATGACCAATCCCGGCTTGCAAATCAAAACCCTCCTCACCGATCCCCTGACTATCGCCATTGGCGCATCGGTCTTCCTGCTGCTGGTCGGGGAATTGTTGTCGCCCGGCTTCGCACAGGGCTCGCAGATCGTACGGCTGCTGACGATTGCCGCCATTCTCGGCATTGTCGCGGCGGGCCAGAATCTCGTCATCCTCGGCGGCCGTGAAGGTATCGACCTTTCCGTCGGCTCGATGATCTCGCTGGGCGCCGTCCTTGCCGGCAATATGATGAACGGCCAGAATGCGGGCATTCCGCTTGCCATTCTCGTTGCCGGCGGCATTCCCTTCCTGATCGGCCTCATCAACGGCCTCGGCATCACTTTCGTGCGCATTCCGCCGTTGGTTATGACGCTTGGCATGACGGCGGTTATTCAGGGTGGGCTGGTCGTTTATTCGCAGGGCGTTCCATCAGGTGCGGCCGCACCCCTGCTGGCGGGCTTCATCAACCGGCCGCTCATTTTCGGCATTCCCGGCGTGCTTTTCGTCTGGCTCGGCATTGCAGCGATCATGCTGTTCGTCCTGCGCCGCACGGCCTTCGGTTTCGCCATCTACGCCATCGGCTCCAATGAGCGGGCGGCGACGCTCACCGGATTGCCGGTGTCCCTGATCCGCACGCTGCTTTATGGGCTTTCCGGCCTGTTTGCCGGGCTGACCGGGGTGTGCGTCATCGGTTACACCGGCACGTCCTTCATCTCCGTCGGTGACCAATATGTGCTTCCGTCGATCATCGCGGTCGTCATCGGCGGCACTTCGCTTGCCGGCGGTGCGGGCGGATATGTCGGAACCATGGCCGGGGCTGTTGCGCTCACCATTCTGCAAAGCGTACTGATAACGCTCAACCTCGATGTATGGGCACGGCAGATCATATTCGGTGTCACGTTGCTAGCGCTGATGCTGCTTTATGGCCGCCAAAAGCAGTTGCGTGTGTGACAGATGAGCAAAGACCAAGGTTCGAATATCAGGGAAGTGGCAGCTCTCGCGGGCGTTTCCATCGCGACCGTATCGCGGGCGCTGCAGCAACCCGACAAGGTTCGCCCGGAAACCCGAAAGAAGGTTTTCGACGCCGTCCGGCAAGCGAACTTCGTTCCCAATGCGCAGGCGGCGAGCTTCCGGCGTCAGTCCAACAACACCGTCATCCTTCTCGTTCGCGATATCGGTAACCCGTTTTATCTCGAAATCTACAAGGGCGTTGAGGAAGCGGCGGGCGAAGCGGGCTACAAGGTGCTGATGGGCGACGCCCGCAACGATGAGAACCGCGTGGCGACCCATATCGACATGGTGCGCCAGAAACATGCCGACGGCCTGATCCTGATGACCGGCCAGTTTCCCGCCGAGCTTCTCGAACAGGGCGATGCGCTGCCGCCGATCGTGATCGCGTCGGAAACGGTGCCCGGCCTCGCTCTGCCGACCGTCAAGGTGGACAACCGCGCCGCCTCCAAAAACGCCATGTGCCACCTCATCGACGCTGGACATCAAAGGATCGTGCATCTGGCCGGTCCGGTTCCGGAAAGTCTGGCGCAGGAGCGTTTCGATGGTTATCGCGCGGCACTTGCCGAAGCCGGCATCGCTTATGCCGACGAACTGGTGGTGACGGGCGATTACAGCATCGAGGCCGGCCGTCAGGCGATTGGCAGCCTTCTCGAAGGCGGCATTGCCTTCACCGCGATTTTCGCATCGAGCGACCAGATGGCGATTGGTGCGATCAGCGAATTGCGCGCGCGTGGCGTTTCGGTTCCGGCCGATGTCTCCGTCATCGGCTTCGATGACATCATTTTCGCCAATGCGTTTGAGCCGCCGCTGACGACGGTGCGCCAGCCTCGCCAGGAGATGGGCCGCAAGGCCATGGCGCTGATGGTGGACCGGCTAAACGGCAAACGCACGGCTGAAACCATCGTGCTGGATACGGAACTGGTGGTGCGCGGCTCGGTCGCGCCCTGCCGCCCGCCGCATCGATAGCGGCCAGACTGTGAATGCAAGGAGTGTAAGGACATGAAGACGATCAAAGGCCCGGCGATTTTCCTCGCGCAATTTGCCGGAGACGAGGCCCCTTTCGACACGCTCGACAATCTCGGCCAATGGGCGGCTTCGCTGGGTTACAAGGGCATTCAGGTGCCGACCGATCCCAGACTCTTCGATCTCGAGAAAGCCGCTGCATCCAAGACCTATTGCGACGATATCAAGGGCCGTCTGGCGGAAATGGGTATCGAGATCACCGAGCTTTCGACCCATATTCAGGGCCAGCTCGTCGCCGTTCATCCCGTTTATGATGAAATGTTCGACGGTTTTGCGCCGGCCGAACTGCGCGGAAAACCGCACGCGCGGCAGGAATGGGCGGTCAACCAGCTGAAATACGCGGCGAAAGCCTCGCAGCATCTCGGCCTCAAAAGCCACGCCACCTTCTCCGGCGCGCTCGCCTGGCCCTTCGTTTACCCATGGCCGCAGCGCCCGGCGGGCCTCGTTGAACTGGCATTTGCGGAGCTGGGCAAACGCTGGACCCCTATTCTCGATGCCTTCGAGGAGAATGGCATCGATCTCTGCTACGAACTGCATCCGGGCGAAGATCTGCATGACGGTATCACCTTCGAGCGTTTCCTCGAGGCTACCGGCAATCACCCGCGCGCCAACATCCTCTATGATCCCTCCCACTTCGTCCTTCAGGCGATGGATTATCTCGATTTCATCGACATCTACCACGAGCGTATCCGCGCCTTTCACGTCAAGGACGCCGAATTCAATCCGACCGGCCGTTCCGGCGTTTATGGCGGTTATCAAGGCTGGGTCGACCGGCCGGGACGTTTCCGTTCGCTGGGCGATGGGCATGTCGATTTCGGCGCGGTGTTTTCCAAGCTCACCCAATATGACTTCGACGGCTGGGCGGTGATGGAGTGGGAATGTGCGTTGAAGCACCCGGAAGACGGCGCGCGCGAAGGTGCCGGCTTCATTGAAAACCATATCATACGCGTGACCGAACGGGCTTTCGACGATTTCGCCAAAAGCGGTGTCGACGATGCCGCCAATCGTCGCCTTCTCGGTCTCTGAAAGGAAACTTCATGTCCTCCACGATAGCAAAATTCGATAGTCGCCGCATCCGTCTCGGCATGGTCGGTGGTGGTCAGGGCGCTTTCATCGGGGCGGTGCACCGCATCGCGGCCCGGCTGGATGACCGTTACGAGCTGGTGGCCGGTGCGCTTTCCTCCGACCCGGCACGTGCTGCCGCTTCGGCGACCCTGCTCGGCATTGCGCCGGAGCGGTCCTATGCTTCATTCGAGGACATGGCGGCGGCCGAGGCTGGTCGGGAGGACGGCATCGAGGCGGTCGCTATCGTCACGCCGAACCATCTGCATTTCGCCCCGTCCAAGGCATTTCTCGACGCCGGTATCCACGTCATCTGCGACAAGCCGGTTACCGCGACGCTGGAGGAAGCGAAGGCACTGGCCGAGATCGTCAGGGCATCCGACAGCCTGTTCATCCTGACGCATAATTACACCGGCTACGCGATGCTGCGGCAGATGCGGGAAATGGTGGCGCGTGGCGACATCGGCAAGCTGCGCCATGTCCAGGCTGAATATGCGCAGGACTGGCTGACCGAAGCCGTTGAAAAGACCGGCGCAAAGGGAGCGGAATGGCGCACGGACCCCAGCCGTTCCGGCGCTGGCGGGGCAATCGGCGATATCGGAACCCATGCCTTCAACGCTGCTGCCTTTGTGACGGGTGAAATCCCGACAAGCCTTTATGCCGATCTGACGTCGTTCGTTCCGGGCCGACAGCTGGATGACAGCGCCAATATTCTGCTTCGTTATTCAAGCGGCGCAAAAGGCATGCTCTGGGCGAGCCAGATCGCGGTTGGCAACGAAAACGCCCTGTCGCTCCGGGTCTATGGCGACAAGGGCGGGCTTGAATGGCACCACCGGGTGCCGGATGAGTTGTGGTTCACGCCTTATGGCGAGCCGAAGCGGCTGATCACCCGCAATGGCGCGGGTGCAGGCGATGCCGCCAACCGCGTCAGCCGTGTGCCATCGGGGCACCCGGAAGGATATCTCGAGGGTTTTGCGACGATCTACCGCGAAGCCGCAGATGCAATCATTGCAAAGAGGGAGGGAAAAACGGCCGCCGGGGATGTGATTTATCCCGGCATAGAGGACGGCCTTGCGGGTCTCGCATTCATCGATGCGGCCGTCCGGTCCAGTCGGACCTCGTCCTGGGTCGGGATCGACATCTAGCTCGCCCAATATCGGGCACGGACGACGCAGGGCACAGGAGGCGGTGCCCGGCATGACCCGGCCAGACGGCCGGGAAAGGCGAGGGCACGCGTGTCGTCACATTGATCAAACGGAAAGGGAGTTACGCGTTTGAAAACGTTCAAGTCAAAATTCGCTGGCATGGCATTCGTGGTTGGACTGGCGGCCGGTTTCGCAAATCCGGTTTTTGCCGATGACAGCAAGGTGCTGCCGATTGCGGCGCAGATGTACACGCTGCGCAATTCCGGAACGCTGGAAGAACAGCTTGCCATTCTCAACCGCGCCGGCGTCTCCGCCGTTGAAACGGTGGACATGCAGAAGGTCAGCGCCGGCGAACTGAACACATTGCTGGAAAAGCACAAGATCAAGGTCATTTCCTCGCATGTGCCGATCGACAAGCTGCGCGGCAATCTCGATGCGGTCATCACCGAGCAGAAGGCCGTCGGCAACCCGGTCGTTACCGTGCCGTTCCTGAAGCCGGAAGACCGCCCGAAGGACGCCGCCGGCTGGACCGCCTTCGGCAAGGAGCTTGGCGGTTACGCGGACAAGCTTTCCGCAGCAGGCCTCTCCATGGCCTATCACAACCACGACTTCGAGATGGTCAAATTCGATGGCAAGACGGCGCTTGAGCTTTTGCTCGACGCGGCGGGCCCGAAGCTGCAGGCCGAAGTCGACGTCGCCTGGGTGGCGCGCAGCGGTAATGATCCGGCTGAATTCCTCGGCACGTTGAAGGGCAAGGTTTTCGCCATCCACGCCAAGGACAATGCACCGGCCGGCACGGCGGAAAACGAGCGCGGCTTCGCCACACTCGGCACCGGCGTTCTCGACTGGAAAACGATCCTGCCGGCGGCCAAACATGCCGGCGCAAAATGGTTCATCCTTGAACACGATCTTCCGCTCGATGCTGAAGCCGTCGTGACCAAGGGCAACGCGTTCCTCAATGAGCACCTGCCGACCATTCAGTAAACACTGCAAGTAAAAACCAGAACCGCTCCCCGGCGGCCGGTTTCGGCGGGGAGCATGAGGTTCGACAGACGCATGACCATTTTCCGCCGCGCCGCGACGGGAAGCGCTTTGTCTTGTCGTTTTTTCCAAGCTCACATCGGAGGAGTTATCATGGCAAACAATCATTATGATGCGATTGTTGTCGGCTCGGGCATCAGTGGAGGCTGGGCCGCAAAGGAACTTACGCAAAAGGGCCTGAAGGTCCTGATGCTGGAGCGCGGCCGGAATATCGAGCACATCACCGACTATCAGAATGCCGACAAGGAAGCCTGGGATTACCCCCATCGCAACCGCGCCACGCAGGAGATGAAGGCGAAATACCCCGTTCTCAGCCGCGACTACCTGCTGGAAGAGGCGACGCTCGGCATGTGGGCCGATGAGCAGGAAACGCCCTATGTCGAGGAAAAGCGCTTCGACTGGTTCCGTGGTTACCATGTCGGCGGCCGCTCGCTGCTCTGGGGCCGCCAGACCTATCGCTGGTCGCAGACCGATTTCGAGGCCAATGCGAAAGAAGGCATCGCCGTTGATTGGCCAATCCGCTATGAGGACGTCTCTCCCTGGTATGACTATGTCGAGCGCTTCGCAGGCATTTCCGGCAGCCGCGAAGGGCTGGATATTCTCCCTGATGGCGAATTCCTGCCGCCCATTCCGCTCAATTTCGTGGAGCAGGATGTGGCCAGCCGGCTGAAGAAGGCGTTCAAGGGCACGCGCCACCTCATCAATTCGCGCTGCGCCAACATCACCCAGGAACTTCCCGATCAGGAGCGCACGCGCTGTCAGTTCCGCAACAAATGTCGGTTGGGCTGTCCCTTCGGCGGCTATTTCAGCACGCAGGCATCCACCCTGCCTGCGGCGGTCGCCACCGGCAATCTGACGCTCAGGCCTTTCTCCATCGTCAAGGAAATCCTTTACGACAAGGACAAGAAGAAGGCGCGGGGCGTCGAGATCATCGATGCTGAAACCAACCTGACCTACGAATACACCGCCGACATCATCTTCCTCAACGCCTCGACGCTGAATTCGACATGGGTGCTGATGAACTCGGCCACCGATGTCTGGGAGGGCGGTCTCGGCAGCAGCTCCGGCGAGCTCGGCCATAACGTGATGGACCACCATTTCCGCATGGGCGCCACCGGTCAGGTGGAAGGTTTCGAGGATTTCTATTTCAAGGGCCGCCGTCCGGCGGGCTTCTACATTCCACGTTTCCGCAATACCGGTGACGACAAGCGTAAATATCTGCGCGGTTTCGGGTATCAGGGCTCCGCCAGCCGCTCGCGCTGGGAACGGGAGATCGCCGAACTCAATATCGGCGCCGACTACAAGGAGGCCCTGACCGATCCGGGTGGCTGGATCATCGGCATGACCGCCTTCGGTGAAATGCTTCCCTATCACGACAACCGCGTGAAGCTCGATCATGACAAGAAGGACAAATGGGGCCTGCCGGTCCTCTCCATGAATGTCGAGATGAAGCAGAACGAACTCGACATGCGCGAAGACATGGTCAATGACGCCGTCGAAATGTTCGAGGCGGTCGGCATCAAGAACGTCAAGCCCTCGCGGGGCAGTTACGCCCCCGGCATGGGCATTCACGAAATGGGAACGGCCCGCATGGGCCGCGACCCGAAAACCTCCGTCCTCAACGGCAACAACCAGGTCTGGGATGCACAGAACGTCTTTGTCACCGACGGCGCCTGCATGACTTCGGCCTCCTGCGTCAACCCGTCTCTGACCTATATGGCGCTGACGGCGCGTGCCGCCGATTTTGCCGTTTCCGAACGCAAGAAGGGGAACCTGTGATGAACAGACGCGAACTGCTGAAACTGATAGCCATTGCCACCGGCCTTCCGCTGATCGGCGCGGATGTCCTCACGGCTGCCGAAAACGCCGCCAAGCCCGCCGGCGCTACCCACGTCTTCACCCCGGAGGAAATCCGCTTTCTGGACGAGGTGGCGGAAACCATCATTCCCCGCACCTCCACGCCGGGCGCCAAGGATGCTGAAGTGGGAGCATTCATGGCCGTCTATGCGGCCGATTGCTATACCGACGAACAGCGGACACTTTTCCTTTCGGCGATTTCCGACATCGAAAAGCGTAGTCAGGCCGAACACAAGAAGGCCTTTCTGGAGCTGACGCCGGAACAGCGGCAGGCGCTGCTTGCCGCGCTGGACAAGCAGGCCAAGGCGGAACAGACGCCGGCAAAGCCTCACGCCTTCACGCTGGTCAAGCAACTGACGCTGCTCGGCTTCTTCACCTCGAAGATCGGGGCCACGGAAGTTCTCGTCTACGACGAAATTCCCGGCGGTTTCGAAGATCGCGTTCCCTACAAGAAGGGCACGCCCGCCTGGGGCACGACCTGAAGAGAGAACCGTTGGCCCGTCCGCATTTGCAGACGGGCCACACTCAAGCGGCAAGACAAGGATGACACGATGCGCAAGACAGTAATCATCGCGGCGGCTATGCTGACCGCAAGCACCGTTCCCGCTCTTTCTGAGGGCGATGTTGCCAAGGGGGAGGCGGTGTTCAAGCGCTGTTCCGCCTGCCACGCCATCGGCGAGGGCGCGAAAAACAGGGTCGGCCCGCAGCTTAACGGTATCATTAGCCGTGCAGCGGGCGGCGTGCCTGACTATACTTATTCGGCTGCGATGAAAAAAGCGGGCGAGGACGGCCTTGTCTGGACACCGGAAGAATTGCGGGATTTCCTGAGCGCGCCGAAAAAGAAAATACCCGGCAACAAGATGGCGCTGGCCGGCATCAGCAAGCCGGAAGATCTGGACAATCTCATCGCCTATATCGAAAGCGCCGCTTCGAAGCCCGCTGAGTGAGAGCAGCACGGCTACGCGGTGGAAGTAAAACTCCTGGCGAAGGTCAGGCGCCTGCGCGCTAGACCTGGCTCACTTCGCCCTCTGCCAGCTGCGCGAGGCCCGGCAGATTGCAGACCAGAAGCTTCTGCCGCCCGCCCTGCACTAGACCCTTGCTCTCCCAACTGCTGAGGATGCGGGAAACGGTGTGCAGTGTCGTGCCGGTCATTTCGGCTATATCCTGTCGCGAGATTGGAAAGTCGATGCGGATACCGTCCAGCTCCTTGCGCCCCGCCTGCTGGGAAAGGCGCAGCACGGCGTGGGCCACCCGGCGCTCCACTTCCTGCGTCGACATTTCGCGGATACGTGTATGGGCTTCCTCGAGACGCTGGCCGATGGTCTGCATGGCGGAGACGGCGAGGTGCGGGTTCTGTTCGACGAATTGCGGCCATAGATCGGTTTGCCAGGAGAGTATCACGCTTTCGGCAGCCGTCGTGGCGGTGCCGGGATAATCCGACCTTTGCAGCGCCCGGGCAAAACCGAAGAGATCGCCGGGATGCACCACGCGCACGATGATCTGCTGGCCGTCATGGGTCACCTGCGTCACCTTCAGGCGGCCGTGAATGAGCAGGAAAAAATGCGTGGCCGGCTGGCCCTGCTCAAAAATGGCTTCGCCCGGCGGCACCAGCCGGGATGTGGCGTGGGTCAGCAGCCCGTCCAGCTCATCGTCGGCCATCTTGGCAAACAAGGCCAGCGACCGGATGACGCTTCGGTCAATCTTCACTTGCACCCTCTCCGGTGATTGGCCGCCGCCCTGGTTCCCGTAATGGGCGTCGCGGGTGTCGGCCTCTTCTGTATCCTCACAATACAGCACTATCACGGGCTGAAGAAGATCAAATGATATGAATCAACCGATTGTTTTTATTGGCGATTATCAAGAAAACAGAGCGGTTGCGCGAAGCTTTTCGAGAAGTGGCGCATACCAGCGGGTATCCCTCACCAGCCGGAAACCCAGATTATCCGGCGGCACGCCGACGGCGCAGCCGCCGCTCTTCGGGTTCTTGACGAAGGCGCTCATCGCCGCCCGGTGTTTTCCCGAGGCGACGGGAATGCCGCAGGAGGCGACGGTATCGACTACCTCGCCATCCTTGCCGAGTGTCACGCGGCGGCTGCAACTCGAGGTCCATTCCCAGACATTGCCGCCGAAATCGGCAAGGCCATATTCGTTTTCGCCGAAGCTGCCATAGGATTGCGGAACGGGGTTGCCCGAGGCCTTGCGGCTGGTCTGCCGCTCGTAATCGGCCAGCCAGCGCAAAGCGGGGTTTTCACTATCCGCAGCCACACCGAGCGTCTCATCCGGGAAAAGCGACCCGGCAGCAAAAGCAAGTTCGACATCGCTCGGCAGGCGCCAGACCTCGCCTGTCCGCTCGCTCAGCCACTTTGCATAGGCGCGGGCGTCGTCCTGGCTGATGCCGGTTGCCGGTATCGCACCACCGACCGGCGCTGCAAAGCCGGGTTCCGGCTGCTGGCAGCCGCCTTCGGCCACGCAGCGTGCATAATCCGCGCTCGACACCTGATATTTCATGATCGTCAGATTTTGCCGCATCGCCACGTCGACCATCGGCCCATCGACAGCATAACCATTGCGGAAATATTCGCCCTCCGCCCGGTAGGTGAAATGTCCGGCGGGCACGGTGACGACCTGTGGTGCCGTCATGGCGGCGCGTGGATCGGCGCCGCTGCGGATGATCCCGGACTGGAAACCGATGGCCGTTGCCAGCAGTGTGGCAAGCGAGAGCGGGAGAAGAAGCGAGACGGCATTTGGGAAATGGCTGTTGCCGGGAATGCCCATGGGAACCTGCCTGCGTCGAGAAGACGCCAGAGTTCGGGCCTGCTTTCAGGCCGCATAGCAGAAGGGGGAGCGCGCCGCACCTGCTCGCGGCGCGCTCCGGTTTGCGTCAGATGCTCGATGGGGCAAGCACCGCCTGCATCAGGTTGTTGTTCCATTCACCCGTCACCTTGAAGTGGGCGGCCGCGCCCAGTTCGAAGGCTTCGATGAGGTTGTGGTTGACATAGGCATAGATGCCGGGCTGCTCGAAGGTATAGAAAGCCGCGCCCGCTGTGCCGCCGGGGATGAACCAGGTTTCCTGGTCAAGATCCGGCGGGTTGCGGAACTTGCCCGTCGCCCAGACATAATCGCCATGGCCACCGATGAGGTGCGGGCGGGTATCACGGTTCGCCTGCGAATGGACGATCAGCACCTTCTCGCCAACAGCGGCCTGAAGGGCGTGTTCCCCGGTCAGGGCGCCGACTGCGCCGTTGAAGACGATGTGGCTCGGCGTCAGCTTGCGCATCACCTCCAGCGTGTCGGCCATGGCGTCGCCGGCGCTTTCATATTTCTTGAAATTGCCGTTCTCGTCGCGCGGGATGTAGAAGTCCTGCTCGCCGACATAATAGACCTTGTCATAAACAAGCTCCTTGCCGTGGCCGTCCGTCAGGCCCTCTCGCGGCAACACCATGATCGCGCCATTCATGCCCGAGGTGACGTGCCAGGGCACCATGCCGGGAGGTGCGCAGTGATAGACAAAGACGCCGGCCTTGGTGGCCTTGAAGCGCAGGATCGCTTTTTCACCGGGGTTGACGATGGTGAGCCCGCCGCCGCCGAGCGCGCCGGTGGCCGAGTGGAAATCGATATTGTGCTGCAGCTCGTTGCTATCGGGATTGATGAGGGTCAGTTCGACATAGTCGTCCTGATGCACCACCATCAGAGGCCCGGGAACCGAACCGTTGAAGGTCATGGCGTGGACCTCGGTGCCCTTGTCGTCGAGGATCATCTTCTGCTCTTTGATCGTGAGCGTGAACTCGACGATCTTCGGTCCACCTTCGGCTTTCTGCGTGTGGGCGTGCACGAAGGGCGGTTTGACGAGATCAACCTTTACGCGAGGTAGCGCTGCAATCTCCGCGCTCGTCAATGGCTTGGCTGCGGCCTTCTTTTCCTCTGCCGCGCTCGCTGCCGATGGCATGATGACGGGAGCTATAGCCCCTGCAAATGCTGCGCCTGCGAGAATATTACGCCGTGTGATGTGGAAGGTTTCCGTCATCATTCTTCTCCTATCCCTCTTGGGGCAGAGCATGTTTCGCTCTGTCACGGCATTTGTAGCGGAGGGGCGGAAATACAATTTGAGATGGAGCAAACTTCGCTTTCGGCACCCTGCGACATTTTGGCAGGCGGCTGAAGGCCGGTGAGGAAGCGTCGCACCGCCTCTTTGCCTGTTCGCAAAGAAGCCGGACGGGCTTGGGTCTAGACATATGTCAAGACCAAGCAAGGAGCATTAGAATGAGTGGCAGCGAAACCGTTCTCACCCAAGGGCGCAGCCGGCCAAAGGGCGGCATTCCAAGAGGGCTGGCGCGCACCGGCCCGGTTATCTTTTCTTACGGCTTCCGGCCGTTTTTCCTCGGCGGCGCCCTCTGGGCCATCGTGGCGATGGTGTTGTGGATCGCAGCCCTTTCCGGCTTCATCGACCTCGGCGGGGATTATGGCGCACCGAACTGGCATGCCCATGAGATGCTGTTCGGTTTCGCTTCGGCAGTGCTGGCGGGCTTTCTTCTGACCGCTGTGCCGAACTGGACGGGGCGGCTGCCGGTATCGGGCAAACCGCTGGTGTGGCTGTTTGCGCTCTGGTGCGCCGGCCGGCTTTTCCTGCTTGTGCCGGACCAGGTGGGCGTGGTCACCGCCGCAGCCGTGGACGGGCTTTTCCTGCCGGCGCTTCTGGCGATCTGCGCGCGTGAGGTCATTGCCGGGCGCAAATGGAAGGACCTCAAAGTGCTGGGCGGGCTGCTGGCGCTTTCCGTCGCCAACATCGTATTCCACGTTGCAGCGATTGGGGGCGATCATAGCCAGATGGCGACCCGCCTCGCGGTCTCGGCCTACACCGTGCTTGTCATCATCGTCGGCGGCCGCATTGTGCCGAGTTTTACCCGCAACTGGCTGAACCGTTTTGGCCGCACGGATTTTCCAGTCCCCTATAACGGTTTCGACACCGCAGCCATCCTCATCGGTATCGCGGCGCTGGCCGTCTGGACAATAGAGCCCGAAAGCATCGTGGCAGTGCCAACGGCGCTTCTGGCGGCTTTCATGCACGCCGTGCGTCTTATCCGCTGGCGCGGCTGGACGACATGGCCAGAGCAGGTGCTGGTGGTGCTGCATGTCGCCTATGCCTTCATTCCCGCCGGTTTCATTACCATGGCGCTGGCGGCTCTTGACGTCATGGACACGCGTTCCGTCCTGCATGTCTTCACCGTGGGCGTCATCGGCTGCATGATGCTTGCGGTGATGACAAGAGCGAGCCTTGGCCATACCGGGCGCAAGCTCGCGGCCAGCAGGGTCACCATCGCCGCTTATGTCGCGCTGATCGCCTGCGCGCTGCTGAGACCGGCAGCCGAGTTCTTCCCCGGCGCGATGATGCATCTCTACGCTTGCTCGGCGCTCTTCTGGATCGTGGGTTTCGGTCTCTTCTGCGTTGAATATGGGGCGATCCTGATGCGCGAGCGCAAACCGCTGAAAGCCTAGATTGCTTTGTTGCGATGAGGCCAAAAAAAACGAAACGCCCCGGAAGCAATTTCCGGGGCGTTTCGTTATCGAGAGATTTGTATCCGGCTTAATGCGCGCCGGCACCGGCGCGGATGAAGATGCGAAACGCCGTGCGCGCCTCGTCGAAATTGCCGGCCCATTGATGACCCCGTGCCAGAAGCTCCGGGTAAAGAAAGGTCGGCTCCTGCGGCATCAGCACGAAGATCACGGCGCCGGGCGGAAGGCGGTCGAGTGCTGTAAGCGTGCGGCTCGCCTGGCCTTCGGCCGTTTCGTCGCTGAGATCGAGATAGATGACCGGATCGGGCCATATCTGCGGCTCCTCGGCATTGCCCGCAAGCGCCGGCGACACGGAAATCTGCTCCGCTTCAGTGGATTGCGGTGTGAACAGCACTTCCCAGTCGCCGCCGCCGATTTCCCTCACCTGATGGTCGAAACCGCGCTCTGCCATCACCTTGAACAGCGGAACGGGCCGGAAGGTGGCGTATAATCGCAGCGCCTCACCGGGAGCAAGCCCGGCCACGGCTTCCATGATGGCCGGAAAGGGCTCGCCGCCGCTCAGCAAAAGCGGCCGGACATCGAGTTCCCTGATCATTTCCGTCATTGCATAACCTCATCTGTCGGCTGGCGGCGGCAAGGGCCGGCCGCCAGAGGTCTTTTCACCACAGGGCCGGGGCAGGGGTCAATGTTCGGATCCGCAGCAGCATTCGCAGCCGGACATATCGTCTTCGGAACCTTCGGCCTGTTCTTCCAGGCGGCCGATATCGAGGCGCCAGACTTCCGGGCCCTGTTCGAGATATTCCCAGCCGAACTGGCCGGGAAAATTGGTGGCCAGCTGGTAAAGCAGCGGACGGGGGTCGTGATCGCTGGTGATCTGCAGCGATTGCCCCTCGGTCAACGCGCCGAGCGCACCGAAAATGCGCGGATGACGTTCGCGATGCGGAATGATGCGCACATCGATATTGGTTGCGGTTTGGGCTTCGGACATAGGCTGGCTCCACGGCCGCGGATGGAATGATGTCCGGCGGTGCGGCCGGCCGGCGGACTGGAAAAACCTATCCGCCGTGCCGTTGGGAGACATTGTCGCCGCGCAAACAAACCTGAGATTCGTCAGGTCCGTCTGCGCGACAATCAGCCGGCAAGGCTGCGATAGATTGCCGGCAGCGCCGATGGCAGCTTGGCGATCCTGCTGACGATGGCATAACCGTTCTGGCCGAACATGGCCGGAATATAGGATTGCGCCTTGCTGTCGACAGTCACGCCGAAGACGGCGACGCCAGAGCGTCGCGCTTCGGAGACCGCGCGGCGGCTGTCCTCGATGGCGAAGCGGCCCTCATAATGGTCGACATCGTTCGGCTTCCCGTCCGTCAGCAGCAGAAGCAGCTTGCGGCGCTCCGGCCTCTCATGCAGCTTGGCGCTAGCGTGGCGGATGGCGGGGCCGATGCGGGTGTAGAAACCGGGTTTCAGCGCCGCGATGCGCCGCTCGACAGCGTGGCCCATTGGCTCCTCGAAATCCTTCACCGTTTCCACCCGAACCCAGGAACGGCGGCGGGAGGTGAAGGTCAGGATGGAGTGACTGTCACCACAGGCGGAAAGCCCGTGCGCAAGCACCAGCAGCGCTTCCTTTTCCACATCGAGAACCCGGCGATTGTCGAACCAGGCATCGGTCGAAAGCGATACGTCAACGAGGATCGTTACGGCGAGATCATGCGCCTGCGGGCGACTAGCCATATGGATGCGGTCGCTGCCCTGTCCTCCGGCGGCGATATCGCTTCTGGCGCGCACCACGGCGTCAAGATCGAGATCGTTGCCGTCAAGCTGGGCGCGCAGCATCTCGTGGCGTGGCCGCAGCACCTCGAATTGCCGCCTGACCCGGCGGATGAGGCTTTTGGTGTCTGGGTCGGGTTCCGGTGCCGTTTCGGCATCCTTCGCCGGTCCGGCGATCACCCGGCAATGGTGGGTGAGATAGGTGCCGCTGCGATAATCCCATTCCGGATAGGTGAGCTCCGCCGTCAGCGGGGTATGGTTCAGTGCTTCGGGCGGCAGGTCCAGATCGAAGCGGAAGCGGGCGGAAGGCCGCCCTTTTCGTTCACCCAGCGTCATGTCATCCAGCTCGTCGGCTGCACTGCCATCGGCATCGTCGCTGTCGTCCCCGGGACGGTCGACATTGACCATCTCCGCCATGGCTAGGATTTTTTCGAAACGGTTGAGGATGAAGGGGCTGCGTTCGGTCTGGCGGTTCTCTGTCTTTTCGCGCACGGCGATATGACGGGCCGCTTCCGCCCCCTGTGGTGCTGCGCTCACCGCCGGCTGGTCTTCGCTTTGCCTGGCCTCGGATGTTTCGCGCAGCAGCGTGTCCGGCCAGAGCGGAACAGGCAGCATCGGCAGATAACGCGGCGGCGCTTTGGCTAGAAGACCGACGGGCGGCGGATAGCCTTCAATCCCTGCTGCATCGGCCAGCATGGAAAGCACCCGCTGTTCCACCTGCTGTTCCGCCTGCGGCAGCGGCCGCTTCTGCCGCACCGCGAGCATGGCGGCGCAAAGCCGGCGATAGCGGGTCTTCATGCCGGGAAAAGTACGGGTTACGGTCTCGGCCAGTTCCGCGGCGCGGTTGAGCCGGGCAAGATCGTTGCGCAACGGGTCGGCGGCCATGACTGGTTCAAGTGGCATCATCGCCATGGCGGCAGCGAGCCAGAGATAAAGATCGCGGTTGAGGCGCGGGTCGGGAAACAGATCGAGCACCGGGGGCAGCATCAGCGTGGCATGATCGCGGCCGGGCTGGGCAAGCTTTTCTTCGCCGAGACCCATGCGCTGGCGAAGCCTCAGCCGGTGTGTGGAGGTGCGGGCGCGCGCCGGGGCGATCTGCACCGCGTGTTCACCGCCAAAACCGCGGAAACATATGGCCAGCACGGCCTGCATGTCTTCCAGCTTCACGGCATGATCCGGGAAGCGCAGCCATGTGCCGGTTTCGCCGATCAGCCTGTGCCAGGCGCGGCCGACGGTTTCTTCCAGTTCCAGAAAGTCCAGCATGGTTTATCCTCATGGCATCGGACCGGAATGCGCGGGGCAACCGCACAACCCGGTATGGATATAAAAACGCCTATCGGATGACCGCATCCGCGACTTCGTGCAGCGCTGCCTTCACATCCGGCTCGTCGGTCAGCGGTTCGATCATCGCCGCGCGCACGGCCTGACGGGCGGGAAGGCCGGTATCGATGAGGCTGGCGCAATAAACGAGCAGGCGGGTGGAGACGCCTTCTTCCAGATCGTGGCCTTTCAGGCCGCGCAGCCGGTGGGCGAGATCGACGAGCGGCTCGACATCGCGCGCATCCAGCCCGCTTTCATGCGAAACGACGGCAATCTCCTGCTCCTTCGGCAAAAAATCGAATTCAATGGCGACGAAGCGCTGGCGGGTGCTGGGTTTCAGGCTCTTTAAAAGGTTCTGATAGCCGGGATTATAGGACACGACGAGCATGAAGCCGGAGGGCGCTTCCAGAACCTCGCCGGTGCGCTCCAGCGGCAGGATGCGACGGTCGTCGGTGAGGGGATGCAGCACAACGGCCACATCCTTGCGCGCTTCCACAATCTCATCGAGGTAACATATGCCGCCCTGGCGCACGGATCGTGTCAGCGGACCATCCATCCACACGGTTTCGCCGCCTTTCAGCAGGTAACGGCCGGTCAGATCAGCGGCGGCAAGATCGTCGTGGCATGAAACGGTGGAAAGCGGCAGGCCGAGTTTCGCTGCCATATGGCTGACGAAACGGGTCTTGCCGCAACCGGTCGGGCCTTTCAGCAGCAGCGGCAATTGCCGCACCCAGGCGCTTTCGAACAGTGTGCATTCATTGCCGAGCGGTGTGTAGAACGGCGCGTCCGGCAAAGGGTGCGGCGCGGGGCGGAAAATCGTATTCATGGTCATCTCCATGGTTGATGGTAAGGACCGGCTCTCCGGGGGAAAAGGAGAGCCGGTCCGTTTCTCATTCGGCGGGCTGCACGAGGCGGGCGACGTCGCCCTGTTTCTGCTTGCCCGGCACCAGAACTGCCCAGATGAACATGATTGCCGAAATGAGAACTGCGAAACCGGAGCCGAGGCGGATCCAGTAGAAGATCGCCAGCTGGTCCTGCACATCCATGAAGCTTTCGCCCATGACGCGCTGAAGCTGGATCTGCACCACGCCGGCAAAGGTCAGCGCGAAGGTCATGACCGACATGGCCGTGCACATGACCCAGAAGCTCGTCATCGAAAGCCACTGATTATACGGCGCGCGTTTCTTCATTTCCGGTATGGCATAGGCCATCATGGCAAGGTTCAGCATCGCATAGGCGCCGAAGAAGGCGAGGTGCCCGTGGGCGGCAGTGAGCTGCGTGCCGTGGCTGTAATAGTTCACCGAAGACAGCGTGTGCAGGAAACCCCAGACGCCGGCGCCGAAGAAGGCCATGACCGAGCAGCCGATCGACCACAGAAGCGCTGCGCGGTTCTCATGCTTGCGGCCGGCCTTCCAGGTCATGACGAAGGTGAAGATGACCATGGTGAAGAAGGGGGCCACTTCCAGCGTCGAGAACAGCGAACCGATCCACTGCCAGTAACCCGGTGCGCCGATCCAGTAATAGTGGTGGCCGGTGCCGAGAATGCCCGAGAAGAGGGCAAGGCCGACGATGACATAGAGCCATTTTTCCACCACTTCGCGGTCGATGCCGTTGAGCTTGATCATCAGGAAGGCGAGGATCGAGGCCATGATCAGTTCCCACACGCCTTCCACCCACAGATGGATGACGTACCACCAGTACATCTTGTCGAGCGCCAGGTTCATGGGGTTGTAGAAGGCGAAGAGGAAGAAGATCGCCAGACCCCAGAGGCCGAAGAGCAGGATGTTGATAACGGTGGTCTTGCGGCCCTTCAGCGCCGTCATGGTGATGTTGAACAGGAACATCAGTACGACAAGCACGATGCCGACCTTGATCGCAAAGGGCTGTTCGAGGAATTCGCGGCCTTCGTGGATGCGGAACATATATCCGACCACGGCAACCGCGGCGGCCACCAGGAAGATCCAGAACTGCGCGATGGCGAGTTTCGGGCTGTAAAGCTCGGTTTCCGTTTCTTCCGGCAGAAGATAGAAGGTCGAGCCCATGAAACCCATCAACAGCCACACGACAAGTGCATTGGTGTGGATCATGCGCACGATGTTGAAGGGCAGAAGCTCGGAAAGCGTATTGGGCAGCACGTAGATCGTGGCGGCGACGACGCCGAACAGGATCTGCGCCACGAACAGCCCGATTGCGCCGTAAAAATACAGCATGGCGACTTTTTGCGTCTGGTATTTCATCTCGTCATCTCCTTGCCGTCAGCCTCAACCCGCATCGTTCGGCGGCCAGTTCTGCGTCTTGATCCGGCTCGTCCATTCGAGGAAGTCGACGAGATCATCGAGTTCCTGTTCGGTGAGATTGAACTGCGGCATCTGGCGGCGGCCCTCGATGCCGGTGGGCTGGGCGGCCATCCAGGCCTTGATGGAATCGCGCGCCGCTTCCTTGTCTTCCACGCCGCCATAGCGCTTCCAGACATTGCCGAGTTCGGGCGCGAAATAGGCGCCTTCGCCGAGCAGCGTGTGACAGTTGATGCAGGAGTTTTTCTCCCACACATGTTTGCCGCGCGCGACGCTTTCCGTCAGCGTGCTTTCATCCGTAGAGGTGGTGCGCATGTAATAATGGCTATGGGCCGTCAGCCCGACGAATATGGCGAAGAAGAAGATGGAGCCGCCGTAAAAGACGTTTCGCGCTCCTGTTTTGGTCAGGCGTTCTGCCATGCCAATGGTCCTTTCCATCCGGAAGACCGCTTAT
This sequence comes from Agrobacterium sp. LR_9, assembly GCF_041954855.1. Lineage (NCBI taxonomy): Bacteria > Pseudomonadati > Pseudomonadota > Alphaproteobacteria > Hyphomicrobiales > Rhizobiaceae > Agrobacterium > Agrobacterium sp. LR_9. Next base: position 42,663 of record NZ_JAVAYA010000020.1, on the reverse strand, counting down.
GCGGACTGGCTTGATCGAACCCTCATGCCGGGATTTGCCAGCATGCTTCGGGTCTCGCCCCTTTCTAGCCGCTGGCCGCCGGCGTTCTTTGCCATTTGGCAAACAAGTGGAGAGGTGGTGTGGTCCGCCTTTTCAGAGCGACAAAATCCCCTGCAGGAACGCCCGCAACAGGGCTGCGGCGGCAAAGATGGCCAGCCATGCCAGAAGTGCTGTGCGCAGCAGGCCACGCTCTTCGTCAAAACCCAGAAAATCGTCGATGACGCGTCTGGATTTCAGAAGCGCGAAAAGCAGCATCAGGCAGGCGGCGGCGACCGGCGGCAGAAGCGCCGCTTTCCACGATGTCACGACGGCCGTACCGGCGAGAACGAGAATGGCGAGTGCTGCAAAACTTCTCGCAAGCTGGCGGGAGGTGCGGTGGATCATGATGTCAAACCAGATAAATAACGGGAAAAATGACGATCCAGACGAGATCGATCACATGCCACAGCGTCGTCACCAGCGTGACGTTCTCGTTTTTCGGGAAGACTGCGACCAGAAACAGCAGCACGGCCACGAAGACGACATGCAGCAGGTGGAAGCCGGTGAGCAGGAAATAGAGCTCGAAGAATGCGCCATGGGCGGGATCGGAGGCGAAGGCGATTTCGGTGGAGTATTCATAGAGTTTTACGCCGACGAAAGCGAAGCCCAGCAGGCCGGCAAGCGCGAGCGCCCGCCTTCTTCCCGGCAGCGCGGTGTAGCGGCTGGCCGCGACGGCCGCCTGCCAGCCGCTTGCCAGTAAAATCAGTGTGTTGAGGCCGGCAAGTTGGGGCTGCAGATGTTGGCGCGCGGCGGCGAAGGCCTCGGGATTGAGGGCGAAGGCGATGATGAATGCGCCTGTCAGCGCGCCGAAAGCGGCAAGTTCGCTCCAGACCAGAATCCACAAAAGCAGGTTTCCGCTTTCCTCTTCCGTATTTATCGCCATGGTCTTGTCCGTAATTGTAAAACAGCAAGCCACGCTTAGGCGTCCTCAAACCCCGCTTCTTTGCGGTCGGTCAAAGAAGGGAGCGTGCAAAGCCCTATTGTCATGACAAAGCGCAACTCTGGAAAATGGAGCTTCCCATGAACGACGCGCAGGTCGGGCTGATTGTCGCAACCCCTATTATCATTGGCTTTGCGGTGCTGTTGTACCGTATGGGTGTGTTGCAGCGCATGGGTGCGGTCTCCGCCGTGCTTGCCTCCGTGGCCATTGCTTCTGTGCTGTTCCTGAACCAGTGAGAAGGCAGTCGCATGCTTGAACTTGTCGCCGCTCTTTCGCTTTTCGTGGCGCTGCATTCCATTCCCGCCGTGCCTGCCGTGCGCGGCCGGCTGATTGCGACCATCGGCAGGCCCGCCTATTTCGGGGCTTATTCCGTGGTCTCGCTTCTGACGCTGGGCTGGGTATTTTATGCCGCGCTGTCGGTCGATTATATTCCGCTTTGGGATGTCGCGCCCTGGCAGGCGCATGTCACGTTTCTCGCTGCACCAATTGGCCTGTTTTTCGTGCTGGCTGGCCTTTTCAGCGTCAATCCGCTTTCCATTTCCGTGCGGCAGGGAGATAGACCGGGGGCAATCGTGCGCATCACGCGGCACCCGGTACTCGTCGGCTTTCTATGCTGGTCGTTGGGGCATGTCGTGCCGAATGGCGATCTGCGCTCCGTCATCCTGTTCGGCGGCTTTGCACTGTTTTCGCTCGGCGGAATGGCCATGACCGAAAAACGCGCGCGGAAAAGACTGGGTAATGCATGGAGCGCGGCGGCTGCTAAAAATGCAACGATCCCTTTCGCAGCAATCCTATCAGGCAAAACGCGTCTCGTCGTGGACGGGCCGATGCTGTTAGCCGCAGCGCTGACAGGGTTGACGGTGTGGTGGCTGCTGGCCGGCGGCCATGCCGCGCTCTTTGGTGCTGACCCGATGGCCTATCTTTGATGGCTCACGACGTCTTCACCATATGCGGCTGCCATATCGGCGCCTGCGGCGCGGAAGCGATGCCGAGCTGGTCGATGGCGCGGGCGGCGAGCTGGTCGACAATATCGTTGACGCTTTGCGGCCTGTTATAAAAGGCCGGCACCGGCGGCATGACGATCGCACCTGCCTCCGTCACCGTGCACATGTTGCGCAGATGGATGATATGCAGCGGCGTCTCGCGCGTCATCAGCACAAGTTTCCGACGTTCTTTCAAATGCACATCGGCGGCGCGGGTGAGGAGATTGTCCGAAAGCCCGGTTGCAATGGCCGCAAGTGTGCGCATGGAGCAGGGGGCGACGATCATGCCGGCCGTCGGGAAGGAGCCGCTGGCAATCGCAGCGCCGATATCGTCGATGGCGTGATTGAAGCCGGCGAGCGACAACATCCGCCCCATGGCTTGCGCCCCTTCCTCATGCAACACGGTGCGTCTGGCGGATTGCGACAGGACGAGATGGATTTCGACGCTTTTCATCCCGGCAAGGCGCTCGATAATGCGCAGGGCGATGCCGGCGCCCGAGGCGCCGGTGACGCCGACCACGACGCGGCACGGGATCATGGCCGGTCTCCAAGGCCGAGATCACGCCACATCAGATCGACTTTCGCGATCACGTCAGGCGTCATGGATAGCACGCGGCCCCATTCGCGCTCCGTTTCCGGCGGCAGCTTGCGGGTGGCGTCCAGCCCCATCTTGCCGCCGAGACCGGCTTTAGGAGAGGCGAAGTCGAGATAATCGATGGGCGTATCGTTGATGATCGTTGCATCGCGCGAGGCGTCGAAGCGGGTGGAGAGCGCCCAGATGACATCCGCCCAGTTGCGCACATTGATGTCGCGATCGACCAGAATGATGAGCTTTACATAGCTGAACTGCGGCAACATCGACCAGAGCCCCATCATCACCCGCTTTGTCTGCCCCGGGTAACGCTTGTCGATGGAGGCGACCATGATGCGGTAGGAACAGGCCTCCGGCGGCATCCACAGATCGACGATTTCCGTAAACTGCTTTTTCACGAGCGGCAGGAAAATCTCGAGCATGGCCTCGCCGAGAACAGAAGGCTCATCCGGCGGCCGGCCGGTATAGGTGGAAAGATAGATCGGATCGCGACGCATGGTGATGGCCGAGAGCGTCATGACCGGAAAGGATTCGACCGAATTATAATAGCCGGTATGGTCGCCATAGGGGCCTTCGAGTGCCGTTTCCGTTGCCGAAACGGTGCCCTCCAGCACGATCTCGGCATTGGCCGGCACCGGCATCGGCACGGTTAAAGCTTTTGCGATGCGGCTTTTCGAGCCGCGCAGCAGGCCGGAGAAGCCAAGCTCGCTGATATGGTCGGGAAGCGGCATCACGGCGGAAAGAATGGTGGCGGGATCGGCCCCAATGGCGACGGTAACGGGCATATCCAGCCCGCGCGCACGCCACAACCGGTGGTGATGCGCGCCGCCGCGATGCGCCAGCCAGCGCATGATCACCCTGTCCGGTCCCAACACCTGCATGCGGTAGATGCCGACATTGATATCGTCGGGATCGTCAGGCGAACGGGTGATAACCAGCGGCCAGGTGATGAGCGGGGCCGGCTCGCCCGGCCAGCACCATTGCACCGGCAGGCGGGCAAGATCGACTGCTTCACCCGTCAGCACCTTCTCCTGCACCGGCGCGCGCGAGACGTTTCGTGGCCGCATGGAAAGTGCTGCTCTCAGAAGAGGTAGCTTACCCCACGCTTCCGCCATGGATTTCGGCGGCCGTGGCTCGCGTAATTCGGCGAGCTTTTGTCCAAGTGCGGGCAGGCCGCCAGTCTCCACCCCGAGCCCCCACTCGATGCGCCGTCGCGTGCCAAACAGATTGGCAAGCAGCGGCATTTCCCGCACCTTGCCCTCATGGTCGACGGGTTGCTCGAACAGCAGCGCCGGCCCGCCACCGGCAAGCACGCGGCGGTGGATTTCGGTGATTTCGTGCACCAGCGATACCGGCTGGCGGATTCGCCGCAGCTGCCCACGTTCTTCCAGCAACCGGATGAAACCGTGCAGATCGGCGGTGCGGACGGGTCTCGTTTCTGTTTCTTCGTCTCTCATGCCGCCTGTTTGCAGGCGCCAGTGCGGCATGTCCTTGCGCTGCCGCAAATGCGGCTCAGTGCGAACGAAGATAGTCGGCGAGAACCAGGGCGTGGTTGTGTTCGGTATCGTGGGCGGCATAAAGCAGCGTGACCCGGCCCTTCGCCATCAGCTCCTTCATGTGTGCCACGGCATCGGGATTGGCGGAAAGCTCCTCATGATAATGCCGGGTGAATTCCTCAAAGCGAGACGGCATATGGGAGAAGTTCTTGCGCAATTCGTTGCTGGGCGCGATGTCCTTCATCCACAGGGAAAGCTTTGCATTTTCCTTGCTCATGCCGCGCGGCCAGAGCCGGTCCACCAGAATGCGCGCGCCGTCATCGTCGCTGGCGGGTTCGTAAATCCGTTTGACCCTTAAATCGGACACGGGCGGCCTCCATCGCTTGGCAAGTGAATGAATTATAGCGGCTTTTGTGAAGGCGCACCCGAAAATTTCCCTGTCTTTGCGTTCGCTCAAACCGCCATCCGCGCGCTGCGGTTAGGTTGCCGCCCGCAACTGAGCCGACAGGACCTTCCATGAGACCTTTTCCCGCCGCCATCGCCCGCCCCATGAATTTCCTGCCCATTGCCGTGGTGCAGCGAGCGACGGCGGCGATGCTGGCGCAGATCATGAAGCGGCATCCGGATGTGTTCGTCCGGCTCGGTGAACATCGTGGCAAGCGCTACGCCTTTCTGCCCGTCGATCTCCCCTTCGCCTTCATGGTCGAGCCGGCAGGTCCCGCCATCACCGTCAGCCGCAAGGCCCACTTGCCGAAGGTGGATGCGGCGGTGGAAGGGCCGCTTTTCATGCTGCTTGCGCTGATGGAGGGGCGGCAGGATGCCGATGCGCTGTTCTTCTCGCGCGATCTCAGCGTCACCGGCGACATGGAGGCGATGCTGGCGCTACGCAATGCGCTTGACGATAGCGGCATCGATCTGCCGCGCGATCTCGGTGCATTTGCCGGGCCTTTCGCGCCAATGGTAACGGGCCTTGCGAACCGCCTGCGCGGCCATGTTCTATCCGAAACACGGGGAGGTGAGGCATGGAACTGATCTGTCCTGCAGGAACGCCCGCCGCCTTTCGCGAGGCCGTGGATGCCGGGGCGGATGCGGTCTATTGCGGGTTTCGGGATGAAACCAATGCCCGCAACTTCCCCGGCCTTAATTTTTCCCGCGAGGAACTCGCTGAGGCCATCGTTTACGCGAAAAAGCGCGGTGTCCAGACCTTCGTGGCGCTCAACACCTTCATGCGCGCCGGGCATGAGGATATCTGGTATCGCAGCGCGGCCGATGCGGTTAAGGCGGGGGCGGACGCGCTTATCCTTGCCGATTTCGGCCTGATGGCGCATGTGGCGGAACATCATCCGCAGCAGCGTATCCACGTCTCCGTGCAGGCCTCCGCCTCCAATGCGGACGCGGTGAATTTCCTCGTCGATGCCTTCGGCGCGAAACGCGTGGTGCTGCCGCGCACCCTGACTATCCCCGACATCGCCCGGCTGGCGCGGCAAATCCGCTGTGAGATCGAAATCTTCGTGTTCGGCGGTCTCTGCGTCATGGCGGAGGGACGCTGCTCGCTCTCGTCTTACGCCACAGGCAAGTCACCCAACATGAACGGCGTCTGCTCGCCGGCAAGCCACGTCCGCTACCGGCAGGACGGGCAGGCGCTGGTGTCGGAACTTGGCGATTACACCATCAACCGTTTTCCGGCCGGCGAGGCGGCGGGTTACCCCACGCTGTGCAAGGGCCGTTTCGAGATCGCCGATGACAGGTCCTATGCCTTTGAGGATCCGGTGTCGCTTGATGTGATGGACCAGATCGATGCCTTGCGCGAGGCAGGGGTCAGCGCGCTGAAGATCGAGGGCCGCCAGCGCGGCAAGGCCTATGTGGCGGAAGTGGTTTCCACCCTGCACCGGGCGCTGGCCGCCGGTGCGGAGGAGCGTGGCAGGCTGCTTTCCCGCCTGCGGCTCCTGAGCGAAGGCCAGCGCACTACCGTCGGCGCTTATGAGAAACGCTGGAGATGACGGCGATGGCAAAACCCGCAAAAGCCACATTGGCGCTCGGCCCGGTCCTCTATCTCTGGCAGGGGGAGAAATGGCGCGATTTCTATTTCCGCATCGCCGATGAAGCGCCCGTCAGCCATGTCTATCTCGGTGAAACCGTCTGCTCCAAACGGTTTCATTTCACCGAGCCGCATCTGGCAGAGGTGATCGAGCGGCTGGAAAGTGCGGGAAAACAGGTGATCCTCTCGACGCTTTCGCTGGTGACGCTGGAGCGGGAAAGCCGCCACCTGCGAGGCCTGATCGCCGATAGTCCCTATCCCGTCGAGGCGAACGATCTTTCCGCGCTCGGCATGTTGCACGGCACGCCGCATGTCGTCGGGCCAATGGTGAATGTCTATAATGCCGCGACCGCGCGGTTGCTGTCGTCTCGCGGCGCGAGCGCCATATGCCTGCCGCCGGAACTGCCGATGAACTCGGTGGAGCGCATCGTGGCGCAGACGCCTGATGTGGACTTCGAGATCTTCGCCTTCGGCCGCCTGCCGCTCGCCATTTCGGCGCGCTGCGCCCATGCCCGCGCCAAGGGCAATATCAAGGATAATTGCCAGTTCGTTTGCGGCGACGATCCGGATGGATTGCCGGTACGCACGCTCGACCGGCAGTCGTTTCTGGCGCTGAACGGCGTGCAGACGGTGTCGCATACCTGCCAGTCGCTGCTTGGCGAATTGCAGGATCTGGCCGCCGCCGGCATTTCCCGCTTCCGGCTGTCGCCGCAGGACTGCGACATGGTTGCGGTGGCGCAAATCCATGACGATGTTCTGGCCGGCAGGCGGGAGGCGGAGGACGGTGTTGCACGTCTCGGACAAATCTATCTGGACGTGCCCTTTTCCAATGGTTTTCACCACGGGCAGGAAGGGGCGGCCTGGATCGCCCGTGCCCGCAACACGGCGCACGGGGTGAATGCATGACGACGAACGGGCAAAGCGAGCAAACGCTGCCCGCAGCGGCACCGGGCGGAGCGGATATCGCGGCGGCAATCCATCTGGTGCGCGATATTGTCTTGCAGAGCGCGCTTGATTGCAGCTGCCGCGACAGGGTGCACGAGGCGCTGCGCGAACTCGAGGATTTCGAGCGCCAGCGCAATATCGTCAAGCTTCTGGCCGCCGCCCGCGAGGAGCGTCGCAAGATCGCGCTCTTGACCGAGATGCTCTGCGATTTCGCCGAAGACGACACGGTGGATCAAGGCGTGGTTGAAACCGCAAGCCTGATGTTTCTCGATATCGCCGCCGCCGCTCAGGAGGGCTCGCGGCTCCTGCGGGACGCGCTCTCACTCAAGAAGGGTGAATAATCCCTGTTTTTGGCCCTGTTTGATCCTGCGCAAAGAGCGGGCGCTTGCAAAATGTCATTTCCGGGGTGGTGACGCGCCGGGATCGGAAAACGGTCTGAGCGGGCGTCACGCGCATCATGGCGCTTCCGGCGCGAAAGGATCAGGACCATGGCCCATCTCACCCGTCGTCAGGCTCTTTCGGCCTTTTCCGGGCTCGCGGTCGCGACACTTGCCGCACCGCATGTTGCGAAGGCGGAAGCGCCGCTCACCTTTTATGGCCCTCCGGCCGCACCGTCGGCCGTGCTGGCCCATGCGGTAAAGGGCGGGTTCCTGAAGGATGTCGCACCCGGCGCCGTTTTCAAAGTCTGGAGAACGCCGGATGAAATGCGCGCCGCCGTCGCCTCCGGCTCCATGGGGGCGGTGGTGATGCCGAGCTACGGCGTCGCCAATCTCCATAATCGCGGTCTCGGCCTTGGGCTGTTGAACGTGCTGACCACGGGCCTGCTCTATATCGTTTCGAAAGACGGGACGCTGAACTCCCTGCAAAGCCTTTCCGGCAAGACCCTCGCTTTGCCGTTCAAGAACGACATGCCCGATTTCGTGCTGCGCCGCCTTGTTGCCGAAAACGGCCTGAAGCCCGGCGACATCAAGCTGGAATATGCCGCCTCGCCGCCTGAAGCCGTGCAATTGCTGCTGACGGGACGGGTGGATGCCGCCCTGCTGAGCGAGCCGGCCGCGACCGCCGTGCTCATCAAGGCGAAGTCTTTTTTCATGACCGTCCATCGCACCATCGATATCCAGCGGGAATGGGCGAAGGTGGCCGGCAAGGCTGAAATTCCGCAGGCTGGCCTCGCCTTGACATCGCCGGTCCAGCAAAAACTCGGCAGGGCCGGCATCGAGGCTTTGCAGGACGCCATGGAGACGGCGCTTGCCAGCGCCGTAGCCGATCCGAAGGCGGCGGCCGCTGTGGCCGCCGATGCCTTGGGTTTCCCGCCGGAAATCATCGCCGCCTCCTTTCCGACAAGTCATCTGTGCGCCCTGAAGGCGAGCGCTGCGCGCGCCGATCTCGAGGCGTTCTACGATGAGCTTGCCAGGGCCGACCCGGCAATCATCGGCGGCCGGCGGCCGGATGACGGGTTTTATCTGGTGTAGCAGGCATGAACCGCATTCTCGAAAGTCTTGGCTGGATGGGCCGCTATCTGTGGGCGGGCTGGGCCGGGCTTTCAGGCATTTTCTGTTTTCTCGCCGCCTGGCAGGCCGGGCATGAGATTTATGGCTCCTTCATCCTGCCTTCACCGGGGGAGACCTTCGCGGCAATGGGGCTTTTGGCGGCGCGGCCGGATTTCTTCGCCATCCTGTCGCAGAGCGCCGTCAGGGCCCTGACCGGCTTTGCCATCGCGGCCGGCATCGGCACGGTGGCGGGCGTGCTGGCGGGCTATTCCTTCGCGTCCATGCGGTTGATGAAGCCTGTCGTCACCGTTCTGCTCGGCGTGCCGCCCATCGGCTGGATCGTGCTGGCGCTCATCTGGTTCGGCTCGTCCGGCGGCACGGCTGTCATGACCGTCATCATCGCCTCGGCCCCCGTGTCCTTTGCCGGTGCGCTGGAAGGTGTCGCCAAGCGGGACCGTCAGCTGGAGGTGATGGCGCAGGCTTTCGGCGCTCCGTGGTTTTACCGGCTGCGCACCGTCACCATGCCGCATGTGCTCTCCTACCTCTTCCCGGCCTGGACGACGACGGCGGGAAGCGCGTGGAAAGTAACCGTCATGGCCGAGCTCCTTTCGAATTCCGGCGGGATTGGCGGCGAACTGGCCACCGCACGTGCGCTGTTCGACATCGCGCAGGTCAGCGCCTGGCTCGCCATCACCGTCGCGCTGGCGCTGCTCACCGATTACGGCCTGCTGCATCTGCTGCGCGAGGCGCTGGAACGCTGGCGCGCCGCCGGGTTGCCATGGGGTGTCAAGCGATGAGCGACCGTTCCATCCTGCGTTTCGAACATGTCGGCCACGCCTTTCTCGGCCGCAGCCTGTTCGAGAATTTCGATCTCGGCATAGCGCCGGGGGAAACCGTGGCGCTGCTCGGCCCCTCCGGCAGCGGCAAGACAACGATTTTACAGATCGCAGCCGGTATCATCGATCCTGTTCGCGGCCGCGTGCACCGCCATTATCGCCGGCAGGGTCTGGTGTTTCAGGAGCCGAGGCTGCTGCCGTGGATGACATTGATCGACAATATCGCCTACGGCCTTGCGGCGGCCGGCATGCCGAAACGGGAGCGGCGCGAAAGGGCGGGCCTTTTTGCGCTGGAGGTCGGTCTGGAGGTGGCTGATTTCGGCAAATATCCGGTGGAACTCTCCGGCGGCATGCGCCAGCGCGCGGGCGTTGCGCGGGCGCTCGCCGTGGAGCCGGACATGCTGTTTCTGGATGAGCCCTTCAGCGCCGTCGATGTCGGCCTGCGCCGTCATTTGCAGGAGCTTCTGGTGGGCGCCGCCCGTCGGCGCGGTTTTTCCACGCTTCTCGTCACCCATGATCTTCATGAGGCGTTGCTTGTTGCCGACAGGCTGATCGTGCTCTCCGGCGTCGATGGCCGAGTCGTTGCCGCGCATAAGCCCGCGGGTGCGCCGGGCCGGCGCATGGCGCGTGCGGTTTTCGACGAAGCGGAGCGCCTGTCCGAGAGCCCGGCCTTCGCCGAATTATTTTCAGCAAAGGAGCGTGTGCGATGAGGCAGCCCCCCATCCTTTCAGAAGCCCTACGGCTGTTTTTCCCTCTGGCCGTCCTGCACGGCGCGGGCTGGCCCTTCCTGTGGATCGTCATTGGTGGTTATGCCCTGCCTTTCGCCGATGCGGTGCCTGCATCGCAATGGCATGCCCATGAAATGATCTTCGGCACCTATGGCATGGCGCTTGCCGGTTTCCTTGGCTCGGCGGTGCCGGAATGGACGGATACGAAGCCGGCGCAGGGACGAACGCTGCTTCATCTCGCCGGTCTCTGGCTGCCGGGCCGCCTTATCGGCCTTCTCGGGATGGAGGCAGGGAGCCTGTTTGCAGGTTTTTTCGATCTCGCCTTTCTGCTCGCGCTCTCTGTTCTCATCGGCAGGGCGATGCTGGCGCGGCGCACGATGAAACACCTGGTGTTCCTTATCTGGCTTCTTCTGTTTACGGCGGCTGAAGCGGGTGTGCGTTATGCCTGGTGGAGCGGCGATCTCGAACTTGCAGCCCGCTTGCTGGAAGCGGCGCTGTGCATTTTTACCGTGCTGTTTTCGCTTTCCGCCGCGCGTATCAATGTGGTCGTCATCAATCTGGCGCTCGATCCGAGCGGCGAGACCACGCCTTACCGGCCTCATCCCGGCCGCCAGCATATGGCGGGCGCCATGGTGACGCTTTACATGGCGGCGATACTTTTCTTTCCGCAAAGCGATGTCTGCGCCTGGCTTTCGCTTGCGGCTGGCGCCGCCTTTTTCGACCGGCTGGCCGAATGGTTCATCGGGCGTGCCGTCTTCAAGACCGAGGTGCTGTTGCTTGGCCTCGGCAACGCCTTTGCGGGCGCGGGTTTTCTGGCGCTCGGCGCGACACGGCTCGGTTTTTCCGTCACGCCCGCCGCGGGGCTGCATCTGTTGTCGGTCGGGGCGCTGGGATGCGCCATCATGGCCGTCTTCATCATTGCCGGGCTGCGGCATACGGGCCGCAATCTGACGCATCTGCCATGGCAGGCGCATGTGGCCGCCCTTCTGATGGCGATGGCCGGGCTGGTGCGCATCCTGCCGGAATTCGATTTTGCCGCAACATTATCGCCCTATCACCATGGCCTCAGCGCCGCTTTGTGGGCGGCGAGCTTCTGGGTCTGGTTGCAGGGCTTCGTGCCTTTCATGCGCGCGCCTGGCATCGATGAGGCGGGCGCATGCGGATGAGACAGACCTTGCCCCGCTGCGCCGACATCACTGCTCCGACGAGTTTGTTTATTTTTTCGGCAAAAGCACAATGTGAAATCAGTGGCTTAGAGGAGGGATATTGATGAATGTTAGTTTTAATAAATAATCAATAAAATCAAGTGGTTGAACATATTTTCTTTTTGGTCGATTATAACTCCAACCGAATAGGGAACCGCGAATATGCCTAAAATAGTCGCGCCTCAGCACGCAGATGAAAAGCCAAGCCGGACGAGGGAACTTGTGACCTTCGCCGTTCTGGCCTTCGGAATCTGGCCCATTCTGGCGGTCGGATTTGTCGGAGCCTATGGTTTTATCGTCTGGATGTTCCAGATCATTTACGGCCCGCCGGGGCCGCCCGGACATTGAGGGCGAGATGATGATGGAAGTCTCTCTCAGCCGGCGCGATTTCCTGCGCGGCGGGCAAAAAAATAGACCACGCATCTGTCCCCCCGGGGTCGCGTTGAGCGACCTCGCCGCGTGCAGCGGTTGTGCAAAATGCGTCGAGGCCTGTCCCACCGGCATAATCGCCATGGCGGACGGTTTGCCTTGCGTGGATTTCTCCGCCGGGGAATGCACCTTCTGCGGCAAATGCGCGGAGGCCTGTCCCGAACCGGTCTTTGCCGCCCCCGCGGCACAGCGCTTCGATCATGTCATGGCGATCGGTAAGGGGTGTCTCGCCTTCGGCAATATCGATTGTCAGGCCTGCCGCGATGCCTGCCCGACCGAGGCTATCCGGTTTCGGTCCCGCCGTGGCGGCCCCTTCGTTCCGGAACTGCTGGAAGATGCCTGCACCGGTTGCGGAGCTTGTGTGTCCGTCTGTCCCGCCAGTGTGATCGAGATCAAAGAGAGAGCCACGGAGATGCAATATGCCTGAAAATACAGGCCGGTATCATGTTTCAAGCGCCGTGGTGGCGGTGATGCCCCAGATGCGGGACGCCGTGCTGGCAACGCTTTCAACGCTCGACAATGTCGAGGTTCATGGCGAGGGCAACGGCAAGATTGTCATCGTCATAGACGGCACGAGCACCGGCATGCTGGGCGATACGCTCACTTATATTTCGACACTCGACGGTGTGATTGCCGCCAACATGGTTTTCGAACACGTCGACACAGAGGAGACAAGCGGCGATGAGCAGCGAACTGACGCGGCGTGATCTATTGAAGGCCCATGCCGCCGGCATTGCGGCGGCAACGGCGGGCATTGCCCTGCCGGCCGCCGCCCAGCCGGTGCCGGGCGGGGTTTCCGCATTGCAGATCAAGTGGTCCAAGGCGCCCTGTCGTTTCTGCGGCACGGGCTGCGGCGTCATGGTCGGCGTCAAGGAAGGCAAGGTCGTCGCCACCCATGGCGACATGCAGGCGGAGGTCAATCGCGGCCTCAACTGCATCAAGGGCTATTTCCTGTCCAAGATCATGTATGGCAAGGACCGCCTGCAAACCCCGCTTCTGCGCAAAAAAGGCGGCGTCTACGCCAAGGACGGCGAGTTCGAGCCGGTGAGTTGGGATGAGGCCTTTGACGTGATGGCGCAGCAGTGCAAGCGGGTGCTAAAGGAGAAGGGGCCGACGGCCGTTGGCATGTTCGGCTCCGGCCAGTGGACGATCTTCGAAGGCTATGCGGCCACCAAACTGATGCGCGCCGGCTTCCGCTCCAACAATCTCGATCCCAATGCACGCCACTGCATGGCGTCGGCCGCTTACGCCTTCATGCGCACCTTCGGCATGGACGAGCCGATGGGCTGTTACGATGATTTCGAACATGCCGATGCCTTCGTGCTCTGGGGTTCGAACATGGCGGAGATGCATCCCATTCTGTGGACGCGCATTGCCGACCGGCGTCTGGGCTTCGACCATGTGAAGGTGGCGGTGCTTTCGACCTTCACCCATCGCAGCATGGACCTTGCCGATATTCCGATGGTCTTCAAGCCGGGCACGGATCTCGTCATCCTCAATTACATTGCCAACCACATCATCAAGACCGGGCGCGTCAACGAAGACTTCGTGAAGAACCACACGAAATTCGTGCGCGGTGTCACCGATATCGGTTATGGCCTGCGGCCCGACAATCCGGTGGAGGTGAATGCCGCCAATTCCGCCGATCCGACCAAGACCGAAGCGATCGATTTCGAGACCTTCAAGGAATTCGTCTCCGAATACACGCTGGAAAAGACCGCCGCCATGACCGGCGTGGAAGCCGGTTTCCTGGAGGAGCTGGCCGAGCTTTATGCGGACCCGAACCGCAAGGTCATGTCGCTGTGGACCATGGGTTTCAACCAGCATGTGCGCGGCGTCTGGGCCAACCAGATGGTCTACAACATCCATCTTTTGACCGGTAAGATTTCCGAGCCGGGCAACAGCCCGTTCTCGCTCACCGGCCAGCCCTCGGCCTGCGGCACGGCGCGCGAGGTGGGCACCTTCGCCCATCGCCTGCCGGCCGACATGACGGTGACCAACCCGGAACACCGCAAACATGCTGAGGAAATCTGGCGCATCCCGCACGGCATCATCCCGGAAAAGCCGGGTTACCACGCCGTGCAGCAGGACCGCATGCTGCATGACGGCAAGCTGAATTTCTATTGGGTGCAGGTCAATAATAACGTCCAAGCCGGTCCCAACACCAAGAACGAGACCTATCAGGGCTATCGCAACCCGGAAAACTTCATCGTTGTTTCGGATGCCTATCCGACCATCACGGCCATGAGCGCTGACCTCATCCTGCCCGCCGCCATGTGGGTGGAGAAGGAGGGCGCCTATGGCAATGCCGAGCGGCGCACCCATGTCTGGCACCAGCTTGTCGAGGCCTCGGGCGAGGCGCGTTCCGACCTCTGGCAGCTGGTGGAGTTCTCCAAGCGCTTCACCACGGATGAGGTGTGGCCGGCGGAGATACTGGACGCCAATCCCGCCTATCGCGGCAAGACGCTGTACGAGGTGCTCTTCAAGGACAGCGATGTCGGCAAGTTCCCGTTAAGCGAGATCAACGGCGAATACGAAAACCAGGAAGCAAAACACTTCGGCTTCTATCTGCAAAAGGGTCTCTTCGAGGAATATGCCGCCTTCGGGCGCGGCCACGGCCACGATCTGGCGCCTTACGATGCCTATCACGAGGTGCGCGGCATGCGCTGGCCGGTGGTGGATGGCAAGGAAACGCTGTGGCGTTACCGCGAAGGTTACGACCCCTATGTCAAACCGGGCGAGGGCGTGAAGTTCTACGGCAACAAGGACGGCAAGGCGGTCATCATCGCCGTGCCCTACGAGCCGCCGGCGGAATCCCCGGATGCGGAATTCGATACCTGGCTGGTGACGGGCCGCGTGCTGGAGCACTGGCATTCCGGCTCCATGACCATGCGCGTGCCGGAACTCTACAAGGCCTTCCCCGGCGCCCGCTGTTTCATGAATGCCGACGATGCGCGCAAGCGCGGGCTCAATCAGGGCGCGGAAATCCGCATCGTTTCGCGCCGTGGCGAAATACGCTCCCGCGTGGAAACGCGCGGCCGCAACCGCATGCCGCCCGGTGTCATCTTCGTTCCCTGGTTCGATGCCAGCCAGCTCATCAACAAGGTGACGCTCGACGCAACCGATCCCATCTCCAAGCAGACGGATTTCAAGAAATGCGCAGTCAAGATAGAGCCGGTCGCATGATCAGGAAACACGGATGGATCGCCGCCACGCTTCTGGTCGTGGCGCTGGCGACGGGGGCCGTTGCGCAGATGGTGCCGGAATTGTCCGGTCCGCGCGGTGACGCCATGCAGACCGAACCTGCCAAACCCCTGCCGAAATGGGTGATCGACGATTTCAGGCGCATGCGCGCCTATCCGGAGCAGCCGCCGGTGATCCCGCATTCGATCGACGGTTACCAGCTTTCGGTCAATGCCAACCGCTGTCTCTCCTGTCACAAGCGCGAATTCACGCAGGATTCCGGCGCGCCGATGATCAGCGTCACCCATTACATGACGCGCGAAGGCCAGATGCTGGCGGATGTTTCGCCGCGCCGCTATTTCTGCACGGCCTGCCATGTGCCGCAGGCCGACACACGGCCGCTCGTGCCCAACACCTTTCAGGACATGAGCGAGATGGGCGTCAAACCGGCGGGTAGCGAATGATGATCGCCCGTGTGAAAAAACTTCTCGCCTGGCTCTGGGCGGTTCTGACGACGCCGGCCGGCACGCTCAGCCTCGCCTTTCTCACCCTCGGCGGTTTCGTCGGCGGGGTCATGTTCTGGGGCGCCTTCAACACCGCGCTCGAAATGACCAACAAGGAAGCCTTCTGCATTTCCTGCCACGAGATGCGCGCCAATGTTTATGAGGAACTGACGCGGACGGTGCATTTCTCCAACCGCTCCGGCGTGCGCGCCTCCTGTCCGGATTGCCATGTGCCGCATGAGTGGACGGACAAGATCGCCCGCAAGATGCAGGCCTCGAAGGAGGTCTGGGGCAAGATTTTCGGCACCATCGATACGCGCAAGAAGTTCCTCGACAAGCGGCTGGAGCTTGCCCAGCACGAATGGTCGCGCCTGAAGGCCAATGACAGCCTGGAATGCCGCAACTGCCATTCCTCCGCCGCCATGGACTTTACCAAACAGACGCAGCGCGCCGCCGATATTCATTCCAAATATCTGCTGACGGGCAAGGCCACCTGCATCGATTGCCATAAAGGCATCGCTCATGAATTGCCCAATATGGAAGGCATAGACCCCGGCTGGAAAATGCCGCCGGCGCTCAACGACCAGCCGGGGCCGACGGCCTCTGCCGTCGACGACCTGCGGCGTGCGATGACGGATGTGCACCGGAACGTTTTCTGATCGCCTGAAAAAACGCCGTGCATCCCTTCGGGCGCACGGCGTTTTCGTCAGTAGAACCGGATCGCGGCTGTCGTGACGATCCGGTTGCCAATATGTCTGTGGCTTAGCCGATCTTCACATTGTCATCGCGCTTGATGGCGATGATGGTCGAGCGCGGCAGTTTGCCTTCGCCATCCGGGAAGGGGGCGTCGGGGTGCTGGATGCCGACGAAGTGGGTGCGCTTGTCGCCGGACCATGTCTGGCCGGTGACTTCGGAACCCTTCGGGGCGGTGAGGAAGCGCTCGATACGGCCGGTGGCCGGGTCGCCCGCCAGCATCTGGTTGTTGCCCTGGCCGGCGAAGTTGCCTTCATTGGTGTCCTCGCCATCGGTCTGGATCCAGAGCAGACCGGTGCTATCGAACATCATGCCGTCAGGCGAATTGAACATGTTGCCTTCGTTGATGTTCGAAGAACCCGCATAGGCGTCCTTGTGAACGGAAGGGTTGCCGGCCATGCAGAACAGGTCCCACTTGAACTTGCCGCCCGCGTGGTCGTCATTTTCCGGATACCAGCGCACGATCTGGCCGTATTCGTTCTTTTCGCGCGGGTTGGCGGCATTGATCGTCATGGCGTCGCCGCCGGCATTGGCGCGCAGCTTGCCGTCCTTCATTTCGCCACGGCGGCTGTTGTTGGTCAGCGCGCAATAGGCTTCGATGGCGACCGGGTTGATGGCGACCCATTCCGGGCGGTCCATCGTCGTTGCGCCCACCTTGGAAGCGGCCTGACGGGTGAAGACGCAGATTTCGTCGATCTTCATGCCGGTGGTTTCAGGCGTCAGGGCGAGCCATTCACCGGCGCCGTCGTCGGAGAATTTCGCGACGTAAAGCGTGCCTTCGTCGAGCAGCTTCGAGGTGTCGCCGCCCGGCACGTAAATGCCGTTGGAGACGAATTTGTAGAGGAACTCGCCACGCTCGTCGTCACCCATATAAACGACGACACGGCCATCGCGGGCGATGACCACGGCGGCGTTTTCGTGCTTGATGCGGCCAAGCGCGGTGCGCTTGATCGGGGTGGAGGAGGCGTCCGAAGGGTCGATCTCGACCACGTAACCGGCGCGGCGCGGTTCGTTGGGGTTCTTGGCGACGTCGAAACGCTCGTCGAACTTCTCATAGGCGTAGCGCGTCTCGGCGACGATGCCGTAACGCTTGTAGTCGTCAGGCAACTTGAAGGCGGCGTCGGTGGTGCCGAAATAGCCGTTGAAGTTTTCTTCGCACGTGAGATAGGTGCCCCACGGCGTGCGGCCGGCGCCGCAATTGTTGAAGGTCCCGAGACAGTCGACACCCTTCGGGTCGGCGGCGGTCTTGACGAGATCGGAGCCTGCGGCCGGGCCGGAAAGCTTCATCGGCGTATTGTGGTGGATACGGCGATTGAAGGGGCTGTCGAGAACGATCTTCCAGCCGTCCTTGTCTTCCGCGACTTCCATGACGGTGACGCCCTGCATGTTCTGCAGGATCTTCACATCGTCAGCCGTCTTCGGGTTGCCCTTGTCAGTGTGCGGCAGGTTGATTTCGGGGTTTACATATTCATGGTTGACCGCGATTAGCTGGTGGCTGCCGACCACGAAGAGTTCCATGCCGTCGGTGTTTTCGCCGAAGACCTTGTCGGAGTTTTCAACGCTGACGCCCTTGGCGGGGTCGAGATCGGGAACGTTGGAGAACAGCGGCTGGCCCCATTTCGCCAGCGGCTTCCAGTTATAACCTTCCGGGACATGGATGGTGTTGTCGGTGGCGGCGGCAACCGGCTTGAACGGGAAACGGCCAACGGCGGCTTCCTGCGCTTCGGCCGAGGTGCTGCTCATCAGGTTGCCGAGCGTGCCCATGGCGGCCGCGGCCGAACCGAAGGCAAGCACGCCGCCCAGAAAGCCGCGGCGGGAAATCGCGGTTTCGACCACGCGGTCGAAATCGGTTTCGGCCGGCGGCGGGTTCTGCAGTTCGTCCCACTCGTCCCAGGACAATTTGCTCGTATCGATGTCGGTCATAGTCTGTCTCCACCGTTGCTTGTTTGGAATCATTCCAGCAAGGTGCCTACCGTCCCAATATTTCATTCGGATGACGGAAAGGGCAGTATCGGCGGTCATTTTCCCTGCGCCGGGGCGGCTTTTTTCGTCAGCGCCCGATCAGGATGCGGGTGACAAGAAAGCCGTCGAAGCGGCAGAAGCGGAAGGGAATCTCCGTTCCCCTGCGCCATTCGCCTATGTCGGCGGTCAGCCGCAGCGAGGCCGAACCGTTGTCGTCGAAGCCGGATAATTCCGCCGCCTCGAAAAAGAAAAACCGTTTCACTGTCGGATAAAGCGCCTTGAACAGGCTTTCCTTGGCTGAAAAAATCAGGCCGGTCATGAAGGGGTCGATGGCGTTGCCGAGGTTGTGGCGTTCATGCGCCGTCAGGGCCTGCGCGGCGATATCGCAGGCCTCTTCCTCGGTCAGAAGCCTTTCAATATCGATGCCGATGCCGTGGAACCGCCCCGAAGAGCCGGCAAGGGCAATCGCCCGCTCATGGCTGTGGGAAATCGCGCCGATCACGCCTTCGGGCCAGATCGGCGCGCGGTCCTCACCCATACCGGGAAAGCTGGAGCGGCCGGTGAGACGGCGGATGGCTTCGGCCGCGCATCTGCGCCCGGCGATGAACTCCGCCTTGCGTTTGGGCAGGGCGTGTAAAAGCTGCGGCGGCAAGGGAGGGACCTCGCCGCCGCAACCCTCATCGGCGCTGTAATGAAGGGTGAGGCAATGGCAATCGCAGCTGTCGTCCGGCCAAGGCCAGATGGCCTCCGGTGGATCGCCGGAGACGGCTTTGCGATGAAACGCCGTTGCAATGGCCATGTCCGTCACCTTCATCCAGCGGCCTAGATCATGCGCTCACGCTTTTCGCCATCCCGCGTCTGTTCAGGCCGCAAGCGTTGCGCCGCCATCGACGACGATCTGCTGCATCGTCACGTGGCCTGCCTGATCGGAGGCGAGGAACAGCACCGTATCGGCGATATCGTCCGGCCTCGCGATCTTGCCGAGCGGAATGCCGAGCTTGAACTGATCGGGCAGGCCGGCGACCAGCCGTTCCTTGCCGGAAGGATCGCTCAACATGCCGGCAAGCATCGGCGTATCGGTGGAGCCGGGTGAAACGACATTGCAGCGCACGCCATAGGGCGCAAGCTCCAGGGCGGCGCAATGGCTGAGGCTGACCAGCGCCGCCTTGGAAGCGCAATAGGCCATCATGCCGATGCGCGGCACAACGGCGGCATTGGAGCCGACATTGACGATGGCGCCGCGCCGCTGCCGTTTGAAGGTGCCGCTCCATTGCCGCAGCATATAGAACGGCCCGGCGGCGTTGACATCCATGCATGCTTTCCAGTCCGCCGGCGTCAGGCTCTCGCTGTCGCCGAGCCGCAATATGCCGGCGGCATTGACCAGAATATCGAGCCCGCCCCATTCGCTCTCGATCGCCTTGCAGGTCGTCTCCACCGCCGCCGCGTCGGTGATGTCGAGCGCGATCTGGCGGAAGGTATCCCCCACTGTGTCGGCCAGAAGGTCGAGGCCGATGACCTCGGCCCCTTCCTCGATGAAACGTTCGGCGATGCGGCGGCCGATGCCCTGGGCCGTGCCCGTCACCAGCACGCGCCGCCCGGTAAATCTCTGTTGCGTCATCTTGTCCGTCCGCTCAGGCTGCGAGCCGCTTTTCTTCGATCAGCGCCCACCAGGCGGAAAGTGTCGGCACCCGCGCAAGCTCATCGAAGCCGACGGTGACACCGCGCTCCTTCAATTCGCCGGCGAGTTTCATCACCTGTAGTGAATCCAGCCCGTAGAAGATGAGGTTCTCATCGGGGTCGATATCGCTTTCATCCTCCACCATCTGCAGGACGCGGGCTTTCAGCCATTCGCGGGTGCCGGTGGCCTCGCCTGCGCCGACAAGGCTTGCGGTGTCGATCACCACGCCGCAGCGCGTCGCCACATATTGCAGCGCCATGCGGTGCTCGGCCTCGGAAAAATCGGCGACACCGTCACCGATCATGAAGGGCTGAATATCCTTCATGAAGGCTTCAACCGCCGTCATCATGCAGCCGATATGGGCGTAAACGCCGCCGACGATGATCTGGTCGCGGCCCCAGCCTTTCATGCGCTCAGCAAGGTCGGAACGCTGGAACGCGCTGTAGCGCCATTTGTTCAAAACCACGTCGTCGGTCGTCGGCGCGAGCTTGTCGACCACCTTCTGCAATTCCGGATCGACGACGGTGAGACCCGGCCCCCACATGTCGTTCAGGAGCGCACGGTCGCCCGGCGGCTGGTTATGCGGCTGGGCGGTATAGATGACCGGCACGCCGTTCTCTACGGCCCATGCCTTCACCTTGGCGAGATTGTCGATGAGGGCGGTCATCAACTTGCCGTCCGCCTCGTAGAACCGCAGGAAATAACGCTGCATGTCGTGGATGAGAAGCACGGCGCGTTTCGCATCGGGCTGCCATTTTGTCTTGTTGGCCGGAAAGCTCGCGGCGACCGGCATCGGATAGTCGGAAATGGTGGGGATCGTCATGATGACCTCGGTTTTTTGCTGCGCCGGCTCGGGCGGCGCGTAATCTTTGGAATTGGGGACGCCCTTTTGAGCGTCCCTTTCGGTTGGCGCTGCCTGTCAGGCGCTGATGGCGACGGGGGCCATCAGCAGGTCGCGCAGGCGCTTCTTGTCGATCTTGCCGACGGCGGTGAGCGGCATGGCCTCGATGAAGCGCACGCGGTCCGGCAGCTTGTAATCCGCGACGCCGAGACCGGCGAGATGCTGGCGGATGGCCGGCGCCTTGAGCGCGGGATTGCGGGATACGACGAAGACGCAGCTTTTTTCGCCGAGAAGCTCGTCCTGCATCGCCACCAGCGCCGCGTGCGTCACATCCGGATGGCGCAGGATCAGGTTTTCCACCTCTTCCGAGGCGACCTTTTCGCCGCCGCGATTGATCTGGTCCTTCACCCGGCCAACGACCCGCAGATAACCTTCGGGCGTGCGCTGCACGACATCGCCGGAATAATAGAAGCCATCCTTGTCAAAGACCCGGGCGCTGTGTTCGGGGGCGCGGTAATAGCCCCGGAACGTATAGGGGCCACGGGTCGCCAGCATGCCGGCTTCGCCCTCGGGCACGTCGTTGCCGTCCTCGTCAACGATGCGGATTTCGTCGTCCGGGCTGATCGGCCGGCCTTGCGTGGTGAAGACGATATGGTCGGGGTCACCGAAGCGGGTGTAGTTCACCAGACCTTCCGCCATGCCGAACACCTGCTGCAGATCGCAGCCCAGCACCTCCGGCACCTGGCGGGCGAGCGCTTCGGCGAAGCTTGCGCCGCCGACCTGCAGGAGCTTGAGCGACTTCAGCCGTTCGCGATGGGCGGGAGCCGCCTGCAGCCACAGCGCCACCGCCGGCGGCACCAGCGGCACGATATCGACGCCGTGTTTTTCGATCAGATCGAAGCAGGCAAGCGGCTCCGGATTGGCGGCCATGACCACCGCGCCGCCGGCGTGGAACACACCGAGCGCGCCGGGCGAACTCATCGGGTAATTATGCGCCACCGGAATGGCGCAGAGGAAGCGGGTCTGCGGCGAAAGTTCGCAAATCTCCGCGCTGGCCCGGGCGCTGTAGTCGTAGTCGTTATGCGTCCGGGGGATCAGTTTCGGCGTTCCGGTGCTGCCGCCGGAAAGCTGGAACAGCGCCACCTCATCGGCCGCCGAAGGGGCGTAAGCCGGTGGATTTTCAGCCGGGGCGGCCAGCTTCTGCTCCAGGCTGCGCTGCGGATCGGTTTCGCCGAGCAGCAGGGTCACGGCAAGCTTTGGAGAGACCGCCTTCAGCGCCTCCACAAATGTGTCATCGGCGAAAAGCTCGTGGCTGCGTGAGGCGATCACCAGCTTCGGCGCGATCTGCTCTGCATAGGAGGTCATTTCCAGCCGGCGATGGCTGAAAAGCGCATTGACGGGGGCGGCGCCGATTTTGATGAGCGCGAAAAAGACGAGATAGAACTCGGCTATGTTCGGCAATTGCACCAGCGCCGTATCCCCCCTGCCGATGCCTGCGGCGGAGAGATGTCCGGCCAGATGGGAGGATTGCCGGTCGAGATCGGCATAGCTGAAACGACGGTCGCCGCAGATCAGCGCTGTAGCGTCCGGCCGGCGCTCCACCTGTTCGGCGAGAATGCCGCTCAGCGGCCGGTCGATCCAGTAGCCGCGTTCGCGGTATCGGCGAACGAAATCCTCGGGCCAGCGTTGGAATTCGATTGTCATGGTTTGTCCCTGGAAAAATTAGGCCGCAAGACCGCAGGCGTTCAGCATGGTCTTGAGCTTGGTCTGCACCTCGGCCCATTCGGATTCGGGCTCCGAGGCCTCCACGATGCCCGCGCCGGCGAAGAGCCGCACGGTTTCCCGCTGCACGGTGCCGCAACGGATCGTCACCACCCATTCGCCATTCCCTTGCGAATCCGTCCAGCCGACCATGCCAGTGAAGAGGCCGCGCTCGAAAGGCTCGACGAAGCGGATGAGGCGATGGGCGCGCTCGGTGGGGAAGCCGCAGACGGCTGGCGTCGGGTGCAGCAGGCAGGCAAGCTGCAGCGCATTGGTTTCCGGATCGGCGAGACGGCCTTCGATGCGGGTCGAAAGATGCCAGAGCGCCGCCGTGTTGATGAGGGAGGGTTTTTCGGGAACATCGAGTTCCGCGCAGACCGGCGAAAGCAGCGAGCGGATATCCTCGATGACGAGGCTATGCTCGTAATGATCCTTTTCCGAGGCCGAGAGCCGATCCGCATTGGCCTTGTCCGCCGCCGGATCGATCATGCGTTTTGCCGATCCCGCCAGCGGGTTCGAGGTGATTTTCTCGCCCTGCTTGCGAATAAGAAGTTCCGGGCTGACCCCGATCAGGTCGCCGCCATCGGGCAGCGGAATGCGGAACTGGTAACCTTCGCGGTTCTGTTTGGCCAGACTCGCCAGCAATCTTTCGACATTGACCTCGGAGGCGAAAGTCAGTTCACGCATGACGGAAAGCACCGCCTTGCGGACTTCGGAATGGCGGAAATTGACGATGGCATGTTCGACGGCATGCTTGAAACCGCTCTCGTCCGGCAGGCTGTTCTGGCCGACAAGGGCGGGCATGGCCGAATCGGCGACGATCGGCTCCGCATCCTTGGAATTCCATTCATAGTTGTATGGGATATATAGGCATGAGGATTCGCTGACATCGAAGGGGATCGCGCCGATGGCGATTGGGTTCTCCTGTCCCTCCCGCTGCGCACGCTCAAACGCGCCGGCCAGTGCCTGCTGCAGCGGGCTGGCAATGTCTTCGCCGCCGCGGGCAGGAATCGCTATCTTTTCGCGAATGCCCTTGGCGCGCAATTGCCCGCTGCCGGACGTAAACAGAAATTCTCTATTAAATTCAGTAATTTCGTCGGATTCGACGTCATTCGTCCTGAGTGCTCCCGTTTTCATGGGATGCCTCCTGTGCGAGTGGTTGACGATGGCTTATACTTGAGTATGCTAATCATGTTTTGTCAACCGGTACAAACTCACATGCTAAATTTAACCCCGATGCAGGTGGCCTATTGGGTCGGCCGCGAGGCGGATGGAATACTCGGGAAAGTTACGCCGCATCTCTACCTCGAATTCGACGGGCAGGCGGTGGATGCGGAAAAACTGGCCGTTGCCGTCGAAAGGCTCTGCCGGCGTCACCCCATGCTGAGCCTCAGGATCGATGCTGAAGGGCTTCAATCCATCGATCCCGCCGGCCGGCCGCTCCGCCTCGATGTGGAGGACATGGCCACGCTTGATTCGGAGGCGCTTGCACGCCGTCTTGAGGCGAAGCGTGAGGAATGGAGCCATCGCCGGGCCGATCTTCGCTTTGCCGCACCGGCGGCGATCTCGCTCAGCCTGTTGCCGGAGGGACGTTGCCGTCTGCATGTGGACACAGACATGCTGGCCGTCGATCCGGCCAGCGTGCGGATCGTGATGGAAAACCTTGCCCGCTTTTACGAGACGGCGTCAGGCGCAGACGAAACCCGGACTTTCGAAGCAGTGACCCCGTCGTTTTTCGACTGGGCGGAACGTCTCATGTCCGATCCGGACTTGAGGGGCCTGCGCGAAAGGGACCGCCTGTGGTGGCGGCAACGGCTTGCCGATGTTCCGGACGCGCCGCCGCTGCCGTTTCTGTCCGATGACCCCTTGCGCGCCGTTCACACGGACCGGATCGCCACGCTGCTTTCAGCGGCGGAGCGCGGCAGTCTGGAGCGGACAGCGCGGCGTTTTTCCGTGACGACGTCGACCCTTCTGCTCGGTGTTTTCGCACTGGCGCTGTCGCAGGCGTCGGGCGCGGAAAAATTCCGGCTTTCCGTGCCGGGTTTCTGGCGCGCGCCGCTGGTGGAAAGGGTCGATGAGATCGTCGGCGAGTTTTCCAACGTGCTCGTGCTCGGCGTCGATATCAGGCCTGAAGAAATGCTTGAAGCGCTGCTTGGTCGGCTGTTCGATGAGATGAACGGGCTTCTCGCACACCAGTCCTATCCGGGTGTCAGCGTCATGCGCGATCTCTCCCGTCAGCGCGGTGGTTTGCAGACCTCGCCGGTGGTTTTCACCGCCGGGGTCGATCTTCCGGGCGGGGAGCTGTTTTCGGAACGGGTCGGGCGGGTGTTCGGTCCGATGGTCCACACCGTCTCGCAGGGGCCGGGGGTGGCGCTGGATGCGCAGGTGGCGGCGTTGGATGGCGGGTTGCTGATCAACTGGGATGTGCGGCTCGATGCGCTGCCGGAACGCTGGCTGCGCGCCCTGTTCGAAACCTACGTCACTCTTCTCCGCCGGATTGCGGAAAGCCCCGATCTCGCTTGCGAAAGCGTGGAGCGATTGGTCGCGCAGCGGTCGGAAACGGCAGCCGAGGCAAAAGGAAAACCCATGGAACGTCCCCTCTCACCCCTGCAACAGGCCTATCTGCTCGGGCGTGGCACCCATCTGCCGCTGAGCGGCGTGGCGATGCAGGAGTTCCGCGAATATCGCGGCGATATCGACCCGGAACTGCTGCGGTCGCGGCTTGCCGCGATGGTCGCGAGACATGAAAGCCTGCGCACCCGCATCGATGAGCGACGGCTGGTGCAGATGGTTGCCGATGAGCCGAAGATCAATCTCGATCTCGTCGATCTTTCGGCCCTGTCTCTTTCGCTAGCCGAGGCAAGGATCGACACGGTGCGACGGGATTTTTCCCATGCACATTTCGATCTCGCAGCCTCGCCATGGCAAGTCACGGTGTTTCTTATGCCGGATGGAGGGCCGACGGGGCATAAGATCGTGGTCTTCCTGCGTTTCGACGCGCTTATACTTGATGGGCGGGCCATTGCCAGCCTCGCGGCGGAACTCTTCGATGGCGTCGTGCCGCCGGAAGCCGCCGCAACGGCCGAAACGCCGAAGGAGGATATTTCGGCGGCCCGTTCCGGGGATGCCGCCTATTGGGCTGAAAAGTTGAAAGATGCCGAGGTGCCCTCGCAACTGCCGTGGAAAGCACCGCTCGAAACCATTCCCACCTCGCGTTACAGCCGCCAGAGCCTGACTGTCGAAAAACAGCGTTTCACCGCCTTTTCACGCATCGGTGCGAAAGAGCGGCTGTTCAAAAATTCGGCGCTGACGGCCGTTATCCTCGATGTGCTCTCGCTCTGGCTCAACGAAGGCGCGCTCGTCGTCGGCATTCCCGTCGCGCCGCAGGTGGAAGGCGCCTTCGCCAACCGCTCCAGCTTCATCGCCGTCCAATGGGATGCGGCCAGGAATAGCTTTGCGGAGCGGGCGGCAGGCCTCCAGACGGATGTGCTGGAAGGGCTGAACCATCTCGCCTTTTCGGGTATCGATCTCAATCGTGTACTTCTCAATGCCAATCCGGGCGGGCTCGCCTTGCCGGTGGTGATCACCAACGGTCTGACCTGGCCGACGCTTTCATCCGAATCGACGATGCAATGGACCGGCGGGCTTACCCAGACGCCACAGGTGGCGCTGGATTTCCGCTTTTCGCAGAATCCGCAGGGCGATCTCGTGCTCGATATCGACTATGCCGAGCAGGCGATCGATGCGGCGATGGTGGCGGATATTCTCGCCGCCATCGAGCGTGCGATTGCCTGGATCGCCAATAACGGCGCTTTCTCCTTCAACGCACGCGATATTGTCGACCTGTCCCACTACCGGCTGAACGGCGACGAGAGAAACTTCGCCTGCCCGCCATTTCTGGAACGGATCGCCGGCCATCTTTTCGAGGGCGACCCGTCGCGCACGGCGCTCGTCAGCGGCAAGCGACGTATCTCCTATGGCGAACTCGGTCAGATGGTGGCAGGGGCGATGGCGGGCCTTAAGGCGCGCGGCATCGGCCGCGGTGATGTCGTGGCCGTGTGCCTGCCGCGCAGCCCGGAACATACGGCCATCACGCTCGCCGTAGCGCTGATGGGTGCGGTCTGGGTGCCGGTCGATGCCGGCTCGCCGGAAGATCGCCTGCGCTATCTGCTAACCAATTGCCGCCCGGCGATCATCGTCGCCCGCAGCGTTCCGCAGGGTTTCGACGCTGTCGATCCGGCGGCGCTTCTGTCCGCGCCCGCACCGGCTGGCGCACCCGTTACCATGGAGGAGGTGGCGGCGCTCTCCCAAAGCGAGGAGCCTGCCTATTATCTCTATACCTCCGGCACGACGGGCAAACCGAAATGCGTCGTGCTTTCCAACCGCGCCACGGCCAATGTCATCGGCAGCACGCTTGCGGAATGGGCGGTGACGGATAGCGATGTGTTCATCTCCGTCACGCCGCTGCATCACGACATGTCTGTCTTCGATGTTTTCGGCGCGCTCGTCGCAGGAGCTACCCTGGTGTTGCCGGAACCGGGCGAGGAAAAGGATGCGGTGCGCTGGAACGAGCTGGTGGCCGAACATGGCGTCACCCTCTGGTGCTCGGTGCCGGCCATTCTCGAAATGCTTCTCTCCTGCCGCCGTGGCGACCAGCTTGCTTCGCTGCGGCTCGTGGCGCAGGGCGGCGATTACATCAAGCCGATGATTATCGAAGAACTTCGCCGGCTGAAGCCCGGCCTGCGGCTGATATCGCTCGGCGGCCCGACGGAAACCACGATCTGGAGCATCTGGCACGAGATCGTTGCGGAAGATGTGGCGGCCGTGCCCTATGGCCACCCGCTGCCCGCCAATCGTTACTTCGTCCTCAACGATCAGGGTGGCCATTGCCCGGCCGGTGTCGTTGGCCGCATCCATACGGCCGGCGTGAATGTGGCAATCGGCTATCTCGAAGATGGCGCGATTACCCAGACGGATTTCGTGACGGTTGCCGATCCCGAAGGAAACCCCGTGCGGGCGTTCCGCACCGGAGACCGGGGCCGTTACCGGCCGGATGGCAAAATCATGTTTGCCAGCCGCGTCAATGGTTACGTCAAGGTGCGCGGCGTGCGCGTTTCGCTGCCGGATGTGGAAAACGAGCTTATCCGCCATCCTTCCATCCAGCGCGTTCTGGTGGTGGACTACGGCGTCCAACAAAAGGGCGAGGCGGCCATCGGCGTGCTTTACGTCGTTGCGCCGGGCCTTGAACTCCCCACCGCCGATCTGCGCAATTTTGCCCGCCAGCATCTGCCGGAATCGCATGTTCCCGGTCGGTTTCTCAAGGTCGACGATCTGCCGCTTTCGGCCAACGGCAAGCCGGATCGCCGTCGCGCCCGCGAATTGCTGACCGGTGCTGCGGAACCGGCAAAAATCTCCGCCCGTGCGGCTCCCGCCGTCGATCAGGGCGACCGCCGGGTGCTGGATATCTATCTCGGCGTGCTGGGTAAAAAACCGGCGAATGTGGATGCGAACAGCGACCTGCTGGCGCTCGGTCTTCTGCCTTCGCATCTGAAAACCGTCTCGGCTGAAATCCGCACTGCCTTCGGCGTGGAGCTCACACCGCAGCAGCTTTTGCGGTGCCGCAACGCCAGACAGGTGACTTCGCTCCTGGCCGCCCGGGCGGCGTGAACCCAATCATTTCGGGTGGCACTTCGCGCCCGATAACGGAAATTGTGCAAGGAAAAACAGATGGCGCATATCGATCCTGCCGGCGGCTGGCTTCCACTGACGCAGCCGCAACTCGATTTCTGGGAGGAGTTTTCCTTCCATCCCGACGAACCGGTTTCCACCGTCGCCCATTACATCGATCTTTCCGGTGCGGTGAATGAAAGCGCGCTCATCGAGGCGATCAAACGCACCGTGCGCGAATCCGAAGTCCTGTCGATCCGTTTCCGCATCGGCGACGATGGCGAGACACCGCAGCAATGCTGCGATCCAAGCCGTGCCCCTGTGGTGGAGCTTGTCGATCTTCGCGGCGATGCCGCTCCCCTGGAGGAGGCGCTGCGGCGCATGAACGCGGATGTGGAAGCAAGGCTCGATCTCAGAACCGACAGGCTTTCGGCGCAGCTGCTCTACCGTATCGCCGACGATCGTTATCTCTGGTACATCCGCGCCCATCATATCGTCGTTGATGGTTATGGCCTGACGCTGGTGGAGCAGCGTTGCGGCCAGCTTTACGGGCACTATTGCGGCAAAGGCGAAGCGGGTCCGGATTTCCACCCCTTCGGCGATTTCCTTGCCGAAGAGGATGCCTACAGGCAAAGCCGGCGTTTTGAAAAGGACCGCGATTTCTGGGCGGCCTATCTTGCCGCACCCGCCGATCTGCCGGTGCTGGACAAGGATTGCGAGGACTATGGCGGCGGTGGCCTGCATACGGACGCGGCCTTGCCGCAGGGTTTCAGCACGCGGTTGCAACAGGTGGCGGGCGCACTGGAGATCGGCTGGCCGGACCTTCTGGTGCTGCTTTCCGGCCTTTATCTCCACCGTGTCCTGCCCCGGCCGGATCGCGATGTGCTGACCTTGTGGCTGCCCTTCATGAGCCGCTGGGGCAGCGTCGGCGCGCATATGCCGGCCATGCTCGTCAATATTTTGCCCTTCCATCTCACCATCGAGCCGGGGGAGAGCCTCGGCGCATTTCTGACGCGCAATGCCGCCAATCTGCGAAAGCAGCGCCTGCATGGCCGCTACCGCATCGAGCAGATCGCCGCCGACCGGGAAATACCGAAGGGCCGGCGCTTCTTCTTCTCGCCGCTCATCAATGTCCTGCCCTTCAGCGCGCCGGTCTTTGCCGGGCTTATCGTTGTCAGGCACATTCTCGCCAACGGTCCCGGCGACGGTTTCAACCTGACCTTCCGTGGCGAAGATGACGGCAGCGAGCTGAACCTGCATATCGATGCGGATTCGGCGCTGACGCAAGCGGAGGATTTCGCCCGTTACCGCGAGGAACTGCCATTGTTCCTCGATGCCATGCTGCGCGAGGAGGCGCGGACGCTTGCGGCGGCTGAGGCGTCCATGGCGTTCCGTCTGGCGGTTTGAGGGGGGTGACGACTGTGGGTGAATGCCAGGCCGGCTTCAGAGTGTGAGGCCGGGCATATGTTGCCGATAAAGACGGACAATCCCTTTTCCGTCATGCCGGACTAGATCCGGCATCCAGCGACGGCGCGTCTGCGCCGCGAAAGGACTCTCTCGCGATCAAGGACTTGATCGCACTGGACCCCGGACCAAGCCCGGGGTGACGGCGTGCGGATGCAGCGGCCGCGGCAATACATTCTCATCAGCATTCACAGGCAAAAATAACCCGGCTCTGCTAAGGCGAAGCCGGGTTTTTCCTGCCCAAGTCCAGCTCAGGCGAGTGTCGTCAGCACGCGGCTCGAAGCGCCGGCTTCGGCAAAGCGGCTGAAGACGCCGCTGGTGGTGTTGCGCAGCCGCTCGACGTCCTGCGGACCGTAGCGGTCCGAACGGTAGCTCATCAGCACACGAATGGAGCGCTCGCCGCCGATCGTCTCTTCCATCACCTCGAATTGCAGCCCCAGCATGGATTCATGCTTGTCGGGGTCGATCTGGCGGAACTCCACCGGTTTGCCATCCGGCCCGGCAAGGGTGCCGTTCAGCTTGTTCTTGGCGTGGATCTGGATGAATACCTCGAACAGATGGTCGCGGCCGGGCGTCATGCCCAGCGCTTCCTCGACGAGATCGATCGGGATTTCGCTATGTTCCAGCGAGCCGTTGATCGTGTTCTTCACCGAAGAAATCAGGTCGCCGACGGTCATGGTCTCACCGAAACGCACGCGATGGGCGACAACCGTGGTGAAGTAACCGATCGTATCGAAATAACCGCTATCGGTGCGGCCTGAAGCCGAGGTGCCGACCACGAGATCGCTCAGCCCGCCGAGATGGCGCAGCGATGCGGCAATGGCGGCGTAAACCACGTTGAACAGCGAGGCGCTGTTCTGCTTGGCAATGGCGTAAAGCCCGTCGCTGACATTTTTTTCCAGCTTGAATTCGATCCAGCCGCCTGCCGGTGCTTCGTCCTGCGATGCCTCGTGCGGCGTGCCATCCTGTCCGTTGAGGGTAAGGCCTTTCGGCCCATCCCGCAGCATATCGGTCCAATAGGCAAGGTGGCCGGCATTGACGCCTGACGCGACCTGTTTTCTCGCAAATTCATGGAAGGGCGCCGGCTTGGTGGCAAAGACCGGAGCCTTGCCCGCCGCCCTTGCCCGGTAGGCTTCGGTCAGCTCGTCCATCATCAGGTTCACCGACCATTCGTCGAGTACGATGTGATGGAAGAGGAAGGAAAGCACCTGGCGGCCGGTCTGCGCATCCTTAAGGAAGCGCAGCCGCATCGGCAGTTCACGCGCAAGATCGAACCGCCAGCCGGCCTCCGCGTGCCGGTCCACACCTTGGCTTTCTTCGCTGGTCCAGAACCATTTGTAACCGGGCAGATCGTGCATCGGCACGATCTTTTGCAGAACCGTATCGTCCTCGACGTAGAAATGGGTCCGCAGGCCGGGATGGCGCTCGATGATATCGAGGAAGGCGCATTCGAAGGCATTCTCATCCACGGGATCGAGGAAATCGAGCGCGAAGGGAATGTTGAAGATTTCGCCGAAACCGAAGGCGGCATAAGCCTTCCAGAGCGACATCTGCGCCAGCGAAAGCGGTGCGGTGAGCGAGCCGCTCGCGGTCGCCTCGGCCTGCGCGGGTGCCGCGGTTTCGAGCCGGGTCGCTTGTTTTGCGAGCGAAGCGGCGGTCGGGTAGCTGAACAGGTCGTTGAAGCGCAGCTCGATGCCGTGGTTGCTGAGAAGACGTCCGATGATGCGCGTCGCAATCAGCGAATGGCCGCCGAAATCGAAGAAATCGTCATCCGGCCCCATGTCGGGCGAGACGAGCGCTTCACGGAATTCCGCAAGGATCGTTGCGACGGTGTCGTCATCGTTTTCACCCGAAGCAGCCTGCTGCGGTGCTGTCGCGGCGTTTTGGGGGACGATGTCGGAAAAATCAGCGCCGCCTTCGAGATGGCTGACGAAACGCTCCAGCAGGAAGGCCGTCGCATGCGGCGATGTCTCCATACCGCCCGTCAGTTCGAGGCGGATATCGCCGGCGGCTGTCGGACCGGCGGCAAGCGTCAGGCCGAGACCGGATTGCAGGGAGGGCAGGGGCAGGTGCTCAAACTGGAGCCCATGCTCCGATATGGCCTGAACGGGTGTCGCAAGCGCCTGCAGCGTGAAGGTGGCGGTTCCGCCCTCATTGTCGTTTCGCCGCTCCAAGCCGGACAGCACGGCTTTTTCAGCCTGTTCGGGTGATTGGTCGCGGGAGATCGCTACCTGTGCCGCAGCCTCGGCTGACATCGGCATTGAAGCGCCGACGCCGGGCTGCAGGCGCAGGGTTACTGTCTCGGGACCGCCGGTTTTCGCGAGGAAAAGGGCAAAACGCGATCCGGCGCGCGCCAGAAGCGCATTCGTCGCCGCGGAACTGTTGAGGCCGAGTAAGGTGGCGGGAAGATCGACGCCATGGCTGTGGCTCGCCGGCTTGTCGATCCCGTTTTGCCGCAGCGCCACGACGGTCGAGCCGGAGGCCGGACGTTGCAGCCAGCCGAGCGGAAGCGGATCGACACTGTTACTTTCGACCGCGCGCGGCGAAAGCGGTCTCGGTGTCTCACCGGCATAGGCCGCCGTAATGCCTTCCAGCAGGATTTGCGGCGAGAGGACTTCGCCGAGCAGGCCGTGGACCAGAAATGCCAGCAGGATTTCTCCCTCGCTCAAAAGCACGACGGCCTGAAACGGCGGGTCGGTCTCGGCATCGAAGGGCCTTGCCTGCAGGTCGTGCAGCAAAGTCAGGGCCTCGCCTGCCGATGGAACATGCATTAGCTGCACGATGGATGCGGACGGGGCCTCGATGCTCTTGGTAAGCGTGCCGTCCTCGCCGAAGGCAAAGCGTGCACGAAGTTCGGGCCAGACTTCGCAAAGCGTCTTCAGCGCCGAGGTCAGGCGCAGCAGATCGCACTCTTCACCGATGCGATAGGCGAGAAGGGCGCGGAAGACCTGATCGGGATCCTGAAACTGCTCGAACCAGACCCGTTCTTCGTATTGGCTCGGCGGGGCTGCATCCCCCCTGTCGAAAGTTTCTTCGATGCGACGTGCGAGCATACGCGTATTGTCTGCTGCCATGGTCCTCTCCTTGGAAATATTCGGGAATCGCGCTCCGGCGCGAAAAGTGCTGTGTCGTGGGATCAATGTCCCGCGCGCGACCGTTCGATGAGCGCCTGCCAGGCGGCAAGCGTGGGCTGCCGGGCCAGATCCTCATAATCGAGCCGTGTCCCGGCAAGCTGGGAAAGCGGTGGCATCAGCCGCATGAGGGCAAGCGAATGAAGCCCGCGACCGAACAGGTTGTCCCCCGGTTCGATGTCGCGCACTTCATCGTCGAGAACCCTGGCGATAAGGGCCTTGAGTTCCGTCATCATCGTTTCCGCCTCCGGCATGGTGTCCGCCGCGATTGCCGGTTCACTCATCGAAATGATCGTGAACGCCGCTGGCGCCGCGCCGCCAGTAACCGGAAGCGCGAGTCCATTTGGGGTTGGCGCCGAATTCTTCGACCAGAAGGGCGCGAACCTCCTTTGCAGCCTTCGATTCGCAGGCGACCCAGCTGAAGAAATCGCCCTTCGGCAGTTCGAGCTTGCGCAGGGCGCCCACCAGCGCGTCGTGGTCGGTTCCGTTTTCCGTCTTCTGCGTCACCCAGACAATAGACGCATCCGCCTTCGTCGTGAGTTCCAGCCGGTCGGCATCCGTCTCTACCTCGATCAGCGCCACGACGCGGGTGCCTTCAGGCATTTCCTCCAGCCGACGCGCCAGCGCGGGAAGGCCGGTATCGTCGGCAATCAGCAGATGCCAGTCGTAGGTGAAGGGAACGGTGAAAGAGCCGCGCGGACCGGCGATCCACGCTTTGTCACCCGCTTTGGCGGCTTTCGCCCAGTTGCTGGCGGGGCCGTCGTGATGGGTGGCGAAATCGATGGCGAGTTCGCCCTTTTCGGCGTCGAAGCTGCGCGGTGTGTAGTCGCGCGCCAGCGGGCGCGGCGCGCCTTCCGGGAATTCAATGCCGTTCGGGCCGATCACCGGCAGGCTCGGTTCGGTTTCGCCGGGCTGGGCAAAGAACATCTTGACGTGGTCGTCGAAACCGAGGCTCGCAAAGCCCTCCAGTTCAGGCCCGGTCAGGACGATGCGGACCATGGACCGGCTGAGCTTTTCGACACGCGCGACATTGAGCGCGCGCAGCGCGACGGCGTGGCGATGGCGTTTGGGAGTGCGGTCCGGAATGGGGGAATCCATGGTTTCTGGCATGCTCATGCTGTTGTCTTTCCTGGGATATCGCCGACGGGTTCGGCGGTTTCGCTGTCCCGGGTCGGCGTGCCGGAGGATCGCGCATTGGGGAGTCTCGTCCGGCGCGATATTCCGGCGTCGTTGCGTCAAGATGCGCGAACCATAACAGGCGGTTTCGGCCCCGGCAACATAACTTTCTCCAAAAACTCAAGTTTATACCCGGCACATAAATCGTGCCGGGATTGGCTTTGGATAACGCCGTTCAGCGAAGGCCTGCCCAGCTTTCCACCTCATCCAGTGTGTGCAGGGCGCTCGGGATTGAAGGCGTCGTGACCCTGGTGGAATCGAGGAAAACGATCCTTTTCTCGCGCGCCGGTTTTACGAAACGCTCCCAGCCGGGAATGATCTTTTCAAGTGCGGCGCGCGTTCCCGCCTCACCGCGGGCGGGGCTGGTATAGCTGTTCATCACCACCAGCAGATCGGGATTGAGCTTGCCGAAGGCATCGGCGCTCAGCGGCATCATCAGGGTCGAGCCCATGCCGCCCGAAGAGGCGGCGTTGTCGATCTTCAGGCGGGTATAACCCAGATCCTCCAATGCCTGCACCGCGCCGGACATGTCGCCCACCGCATTGATCTGGTCGGTCAGCAGGATCGCGAGATAGGTCTTGCCCTTGATATCGTCGCCCAGCGTCTTTTTGACGGCGGCGAGCTTCGTGTCATAGGTCTTCCGGCGCTCGGCAAAGACATCGCTTCGCCCGACCAGGGCGGCAAGGTTTTCTTCGACGCTGAAACCGTAGGCATGGCCGGTGCTGACCTTTTGCAGATAGACGGGGGCGACGGTGGAGAGCTGTTCGGCCTTGCCGCCATCCATTTCCGTGGCGACGATCAGGTCCGGTTGCAGCGCCCGCAGTTTTTCGAGGTCGATCTGGCCGACCGCGCCGAAACCCTTCGGTTTCGTGCGGCCTTCACCGAGCACGGTGTCGACGAAATCGACGGCGGTGGCGAATTTGCCGTCGCTGTTGCGGCCATAGGCGCCGACCACATTGGCGTCGAGATCCATCAGCGGCACGCCGAGCAGCGGCTCGTGCATGACGACGATGCGCTGCGGCTTTTCCGGAACGGAGACGCTGCGGCCGGCGGCATCGGTCACGCTGCGCTCGGCGGCGAGACTCGTTCCGGCGGCCAGAAGTGCGGCGATGAGCATGGCAATTCGCATGGCATTCCCTTTATTCGATGTCTTCAGTGGCTATTGGTTCTGCGCAACGCCTGAAGGCGCAGCGTGAGGATGAAAAGCGGCACGCCGATCAGCGTCAGCGCAAGTCCGATCGGCATCGGCGTATCGGCGACCAGCCCGCGCGACAGCGTATCGGCGGTGACGACCAGAATGCCGCCGGTAAGCCCCGACAGGAAAAGCCTGGCGCGTCCGACGGCGGGCGAAACGAAGGTGGCGAGATGCGGGGCGATAACGCCGAGAAAGGTCAGCGGGCCGACGGCGGTAACCGAGGAAGCGCTGAGGATGACCGCAAAAATAATGACGAGCGGGCGCGAATGCCTGACGGTTTCACCGAGCGCCATGGCCATTTCATTGCCGAGATCGAAGACCGCGAGCGCCCGGCCGATGAGAAAAATGCCCACAAGGCTTGCGGCGAAGAGGGGGGCGAAAACGAGTATGGTCGACCAGCTGGCCTGAAACAGCGAACCCGCCATCCAGTCGGCCAGCGACAGCGAGGTTTCGGCCGGTGTGTAGAGCAGAAGCACGGAGGAGACGGAGGAAAGCGCCGATTCAATTGCGATGCCCATCAGCAGTATGGCTAGGCCGCTCGAGCGTTCCCGCCCGACGAGGGCGATGAGAAGAAAGGCGACGGCCAGACCGCCGCCGACGGCTGCAAGCGCCACCAGCGTCTTGGGTGCGGCTGGCACCAGCACCAGAAGCAGCATGATGGTGGTCATCGACCCCTGGCTTAGACCGAACAGGCCGGGATCGGCGAGCGGATTGCGGGCGACGGATTGCAGCATGGCGCCCGCCAGCGCCACGCTCCAGCCGGCCATGAAACCGATGAGGATACGCGGCAGCCGCACCGTCCACAGTGCATAGGCCTGATCGTCGCCGAGATG
Organism: Agrobacterium sp. LR_9; assembly: GCF_041954855.1. Taxonomy (NCBI): domain Bacteria; kingdom Pseudomonadati; phylum Pseudomonadota; class Alphaproteobacteria; order Hyphomicrobiales; family Rhizobiaceae; genus Agrobacterium; species Agrobacterium sp. LR_9. Next base: position 6,756 of record NZ_JAVAYA010000020.1, on the reverse strand, counting down.
CCCGCCCACCAATCCGCGCAGGAGATCGGCGAGGCCCGTTTCGGTATTGCCGAGGCTGACGGACAGGGCGGCGAGCGCCAGCGCCAGCACCATCAGCGCAAGGCCGGCCTTCAGATTTCCGATGCCGATCTGCAGGCCGCTCGGAAGCCGGAGGACGGCTTTGCCGTCGGTGGCGAAATGCCGTTTCATGAAAGCCCCCTTCATGACAGCCCCCTTGCCGAAGGCGACAGATAGAAGCGCTTGACGATGACAATGAAGACAAGACCGCCAAGCAGATCCATGAACAGCCCGGTATTGACCACATAGGGCGCAAACAGGGTTTGCGCGCCAAGATCGGCCAACACGCAGAGGCCCGCGCCGACAAGCGCGGAGGCCGGCAGGGCAAGCGTGAAGTTCACCCCGACCAGCGGCCGGATCATATGCGGCACGATGAGGCCGACGAAGCCGATGGGGCCGCAGATCGCCACCGCCGAACCCGAGGCCAGCATGGTGGCGAAGAGCGCGACCCGGGAAATACGCGCGACATTCACACCGGCGGAGGCGGCCTTTTCCGCGCCCAGCAGAACCAGCGTCAGCGGCCGGGCGAGCGCCCACAACATGACGAGCGCAATTGCGCCGATCCACCAGAAGTCGAACAGGCGCTCGGCATAGACGTGGTTGATATTGCCGCCCACCCAGCTGAGGAACTCGGCGCGGCGTGTGGGGTTGGAGAGAAGCAGGGCGTTGGTCACGCCGATCAGCAGCATGGAAACCAGCGCGCCGGAAAGGATGAGCGACAGGCCGCGCGGATCGTTCGCCCGCCCGGCGAGACGCGCGACGACGAAACAGGCGGCAAAACCGAAGCCGGCGCCCGCGAGCGCGGCAAGGCCCTGCATTTCCGGAGAGAAATCGAACACCAGCGCACCGGCAATCACAAAAAGCGTCGCGCCGGCATTCAGCCCCAGGGTGGAGGGCGAGGCGAGGGGATTGCGCGCAAGCCCCTGCAGCACACAACCGCTGACGGCCGTCGTCGCCCCCACATAGATGGCAATCAGCGCGCGTGGGATCTGCTGATAGAGAAGCACCGACTGCTCATAGCTGTCGGCCTCGCCGCGCCAGAGCGTCGCCAGGATTTCGGCAGGCGGCATTTCGCCGGACATTACCAGCAGATTGATGGCGAGGATGGCAGCCAGCAGCAGCGCGGCGGCGAAAATCAGCGTTATTTTCGGGGTCATGCCGGGATGGCCTGTTCCTGCCGCACCAGCCGGGGCACGCAGATGAGCCGCCCCTGCCGGGAGAAGATATCCGCTTCGAGATCGAAGACCTCGGCGACATTTTCGGGTGTGACCGTTGTTTCCACCGGCCCGGACGCCAGAACCCGCCCGGCTTTCAGCATGATGACATCATCGGCGAAGGTGGAGGCGAGGTTGAGATCGTGCAGCACGACGATGACGGTCTTGCCATGCCTGTCCGTCAGTTCGCGCACGAGGCCGAGAACGGCATATTGATATTTCATATCGAGATGATTGACCGGCTCGTCCATCAGGATCATGTCCGTATCCTGCGCCAGCACCATGGCGATGAAGGCGCGCTGGCGCTGGCCGCCGGAAAGCGTGTTGACCTGCGCTTTCGCCTTGTCTTCCAGCCCGACGGTCTTCAGCGCCTCGGCAAAAAGCGCGCGGTCGCGTTCGGACGGGCCGCCCGCAAGACCGTAGTGGGCATAACCGGCAAGCTCGATCAGCTCACCGAGCGTCATATAGTCGGGGCAATGGCACTCCTGCGGCAGATAGGCGATGCGCCGCGCCAGTTCGCGGCGTCCGATCTCGCCGATCGAACGCTCGCCGAGCCTTATCGCGCCCGATGACAAAGGCACGAAACCCATGATGGTCTTCAACAGCGTCGACTTGCCGCAGCCATTGGGGCCGACCAGCGCGGTGACGCGGCCTGATCTGAAACGGGCGGAAATCCCCCGCAGGACGGGAACATGACCATAGCTGGCGTGAAGGTCCGTGGCGTCAAGCACCGGATACAACTCCTGTTATTCATACGTCCATGCGTCGAGACGCCGCACGGTCTTTATAAGTATTTGAATTTAAAAGTCTAACCCGTGGAAAAAGCATTTCTTTCCGGCAGGCGCGACGGTGTGGTCTTGAAGCGACACTAAACTATAGTAAAACTCTCCACAAATCGAAATTTGCCGATTCAACGTGCAGATTTCCTGCCGGTTATTTCAGTCGAGGTGCATCATGTCAGTCGCAGCCAAGCTTCATATCGGCATGTCGCTGGCCCCAACCTGGCTCAGCGGCGAGGCATGGCGGCGCGCGGACAGCGATATAAACGGGGTGTTTTCCAGCGATTATTTCGTCGATCTGGCGCAGCGCGCGGAGGCGGCGCATGTGGATTTCGTGTTTCGGCCCGATACGCTTTTTCTGCGCACCGAGGGACTTGAGACAGGCGGCGGATTTGCCAGCATGGACCCGACCATGCTTCTTGCGGCCATTGCGCGGGAAACCAGCCAGGTCGGGCTGTTGTCCACCGTTTCGACCACATTTCTGCCGCCCTATGTGGTGGCCCGCCAGATCCAGTCGCTGAACTGGCTGAGCAATGGCAGGGCGGGGTGGAATATCGTCACGGCGCTCGAGGGGCACGAAAATTTCGGCCTGAAAGAGATGCCTTCGCCGCAGGAGCGTTACGAGCGCGCAGCTGAATTTACGCAGGTGGTGAAAGCGCTTTGGGCGAGTTATCCGAACGAAGCCATCAAACTCGACCGGGAAAGCGGGCGGTTCGCCGATTCTTCGCTGGTGTGGCCGGTGGCGCATGAGGGCAGGCATTTCAGCGTCAAAGGCCCGCTCAACCTGCCGTCCCATGCCAGCCGCATTCCGCTGGTGCAGGCGGGCGCCTCTCCCGAGGGCCGTGATTTCGCTTCGTCGGTGGCCGACGCCGTCTTTGCCTCGACGCCGGATATGCAGGCGGCCATCGAACTCAGGGCGGATTTGCGGCGGCGTGCCGAGGGGCATGGCCGCAACCCCGACGGCGTGAAGCTGATGCCGGGCCTCAGCCTCTATCTCGCGGAGACCGGCAGGGAGGCGCTGGAACTCTTCGCGGAGACTCATGCCCGCGCCAACCGCGCCCGCGCTTTTGCCTCCATTCGCGATATGACGGGCCTTGATCTCACGGACTGGCCGCTCACGCGGATCGTTACCGCCTCCGACCTGCCGCCGCCGCCGGAGACACCGAGAAGCCGCACCCATGCCGGCCTGCTACGCCGGCTGATCGAGCGGGAGACGCTGAGTGTTGCGGAATTATTGCGGCGTCCGGAAGTGATGGGGTCGGGTCATTGGCAGATCATCGGCACTGTTGAGGATGCCCTTGAGGCCATCCGCGAATGGGCGGCTGCCGGTGCTATCGACGGTTTCGTCGCAGTGCCCGGCGGTTCGGTGGCGTCCATGCGGCTGGTGCTGGAGCGGCTGTTGCCGAAGCTCGCCGATGCCGGGCTTTTCCGCACGGCCTATTCCGGCCGCACCTTTGCGGAGCATCTGGCCGAATAGGCTTACGCTCCGCCGGATTCGGCCGTCGCCTGTCTAGCTGCTTCGATCAGTCGGGAAAAATGCCGTTCGGTCTCGGCGGTGGCCACGAAGGATACGGTGGTGACGACACAACAGAGTTCGCCCTGGGCGTCGAAAACCGGCGCGGCCTTGCCGGTCAGGGCGGAGAACAGATGTTCATTGAGTTCCGCGCCACCCGCTTCGCGGATGGTTTCCAGAATGCCGGCATCGGGACGGGAGCCGCGAAAGGCGGCCGGTTGCAGCCTGCGCACGGCGGCTATCCTGTCCGGTGGCAGGTAGGCCTGAAAAACTAGCCCGCAAGCGCTGTTGTCCAGCGGCAGAACATCGCCGAGCGCGACGGTGCTGATGGAAAAGCTGGCGCTTCTCGCCCACCGCACCACGGTCGGGCCGCGTTCGGTCCAGATCGCCACGCCGCAGCTGGCGCCGATCTCGGAGGCAAGCGCATTCATCTGGCGGCCGGCGGTTTCGACCGGATTGATTCGCCTGAGCGCGCTGATGCCTATGCCCAGCGCCGCAGGTCCGAGATCGTAACTGCCGCTTGCAGGGTCCTGTATCACCAGCCCCTCCCGCACGAGGCTTTGCATGTAGCGATGCGCCGTGGAGCGGCCGGTGCCGGCGCGTTTGGCCAGTTCGCCAAGTGCCAGCGCCCTGTCCGATCTGGCGAGAAGATTGAGGAAACGCGCCGCGATCGACACCGATTGAATGAGGGCAGAGCGCTTTTCGCCCTCGTTTTCCGGCAGATTGTCAGAATCGTCATCCATGGCGTTCAAGCGCGTTCCCCCGTTTTGTTGAGCATGCCTAACGCATCGCACCGGAAATCGGAATGGATTTCTGCGGACGGAACTATGCTGTTTCCTTTCGAAACGCTGCGGGTGAGCAAATGGCGGTCGGTAAACTTTGTTGTAAATATGGCACATCCCGTTACGGAAGCCTTTTTGTCCGCAATACAGAACGCATTCTCTATTGCGAAACGGATAACGCTTCCGTTACTTGAATATGACTTTAATACTCATGTTTATTAGGGGTGTGTGATGGGGTTTAGCTCTAACGGTCGTTTGATGAGCGGGGTCAGCGCTCTGACGCTGGCGACAATGTTTGTGACGCCGGTTCTCGGTCAGGATCAGCAGGCAACGACGGCGGGCACCACCGTCCTGAAGCCGATCGTCGTGACCGGTGAAAAAGTGGCGCGCGACATGAAGAACACGGCGTCGTCCGTTTCGGTCATATCCGGGGATAAAATCAAGAAGGAAAAGACCGGCGACCCGACCGTATCGGAAGCGATCAAGGATATTCCGAACGTCGTTTACACCGACAATGTCAGCGCCCCGATTATTCGCGGACAGGACACGCAGGGACCGAATACCGGCTCCATCGCCTTCTTCACCGGCACGGTGCCGCGCGCGACGATCAATGTCGACGGCCATTATCTCGGTTATAACGAGTTCATCTATGGCGCGAGCTCCATCTGGGATGTCGAAAGCATCGAGGTGTTCCGCGGACCGCAGACCACCTCGCAGGGCGCCAACGCCATTGCCGGCGCGATCCTCGTCAACACCAAGGACCCGACCTTTACGCCGGAAGCCAGCTATCAGGCGGAAATCGGCAATTATCACCAGAAGCGCGGTTCCTTCGCCTTTTCCGGTCCGCTGATCGAGGATGAACTGGCGGCGCGTGTGGCAATCGATTATTCCGGCCGCGACACCTTCATCGACTACATCAATTCCGCCTTCGCCCATACCGGTACGGACCAGAATTTCAAGGAGTTCAACGGTCGCTTCAAGCTTCTGTGGGAGCCTTCGGAAATACCTGGTCTTTCGACAAAGCTAACCTATTCCTACAATGCCTCTAACCGGCCGAGCCAGGAAGCGGCTTCGCGCCCATTCGAGGACCTGAACCACGTCACCACAACCATGCCAAGTTTCGGCCAATACACCAATACTGGCATCCTCGACGTCAATTACGATTTCGAGAACGGTGTGAAGCTGTTCAACCAGACGCAGTTCTCCTCTTCCTCCGCCGAGCGCCGGGTTGGCATTGCGAATAATGGTGACGCCGAAATCGATCTGAAGAACACGTCTCACGAAACACGCGTGACCTTCGGTGATCAGGAAGACGTGCTGAGCGGTGTCGCGGGTATTTATTACGCGCATACGAAAGCCGACGAGGTGCTTTATCTGCGCGGAACCTCGCGCTTCAACGATACCAAGGATAATCTCGGCCTCTTCAGCGAATTGAGCTATCGCCTGACCGATCAATGGACCCTGACCGGCGGCCTGCGCTACCAGCAGGACCAGATTCAGCGCGCCGGCTACCGGACGCTCTCCGCCACCAGCAGAAGCTCGGTCAATTATGACGAAACCTTCTCGGAAATCCTGCCCAAGGCGTCGCTGGCCTACGCCATCAATGACGACTGGACGGTGGGCGGCCTGATCAGCCGCGGTTACAATCCCGGCGGCGTCGCATTCGACCTGACGACCAGCAAATGGCGCAGCTTCGACAAGGAAACCATCTGGAACTACGAGCTGTTCACCCGCGCCAGCCTGCTGGACGATACGCTGACAGTGAACGGTAACCTGTTCTACATGGACATGAAGGACGCCCAGTTTAACGTGCCGGTCGTCGTCTCCACGGGCATCAGCGAGTCCTACACCGTCAATGCCGAAGAAGCTCATGCTTACGGTCTGGAAATCGGCGTGGATTATCAGGTCCTCGACAATCTGACACTGAAGGCCAGCGCCGGTCTGCTGAAGACGAAGATCGACGAGATTTCCAGCAATGCCGCCTATGTCGGCAAGGAATTCGCCAAGTCGCCGGGTTACAGCTTCACCGTCGGAGCAAGCTGGGACGTGACGGATAAATTTACCGTTTCGGGGCAGGTGCGCCATCTCGACGGCTATTATTCCGACACGGATAACAAGGCCGTTTATGCCATCGATCCTTATACGATTGCAGATGTGCGGGCGAGCTACAAGTTCCAGGAGGAGCTTGAATTCTACGCTTATGTCAAGAACGTCTTCGATGAGCGCGCACCGACGCTGATGAAGGAAAACCGCGGCATCGGCGGCATCGAGGCGAGCATGACTGAACCGCGCATGTTTGGCGTCGGTATTCGCGGCACGTTCTGAGCTGTCACCTGAGTTGAAAAGCGAAGAGACCTCCGAAATGATTTTCGGAGGTCTCGAACTGTTGACCCTCTCTCGCACTCGCCGTC
>NZ_JAVAYA010000002.1:0-448619 GCF_041954855.1 Agrobacterium sp. LR_9 | reverse complement strand
GCCGGAATGACGGGCGGGAAATGTCGCGAACCAACGCGAACGTCGAGATTGCCCAAGCCCTTCGCTTTTTTGTGTTCGAGACGGGGCGCGACGCAATCCCGGAACGAACTGAATATCTTCACTCACCATCGGGAACCGAATACGTTCGGGCGGGTTGTTCCAAAACAATTGGGCGCAACCTTTTTCGATGATGGATATTCATGTCGCCAAAAAAACCGAACGGAATTTCCACCACCCCGTGCCAGCAATGTCCCCTGCGCGACCTACCGCATTTCCGGGATTTTTCCTCTTCCGAACTGGATTTCGTCTCGCGTTTCAAGACGGGGGAACTTGCGGTGGAAAGCGGCTCCGTCATCCTGATGGAAGGCTCGCACAGCGCCCATCTTTACACCGTTCTGCAGGGCTGGGCTTTCCGTTACAAGACGCTTGAGGACGGCCGGCGGCAAATCCTCAACTATGTCATGCCCGGCGATCTCGTCGGTCTTCAGGGCACGGTGATGGGGGAAATGCAGCATTCGGTGGAGGCGCTGTCGCCGGTGACGCTCTGCGTCTTCGAGCGCTCCCGCCTCAACAACCTCTTCACCGATCACCCGACGCTTGCCTATGACCTCACCTGGATCGCGGCGAGCGAGGAACGCATGCTGGACAACCACCTCCTCAGCATCGGCCGCCGCACCGCGCTGGAACGCGCCGCCTATCTGATCGCGTTTCTTTATCGCAAGGCGAAAGCGGTCAACCTCATCCCCGGCGAAACACCGATCCCGGTCACCCAGCAACACGTTGCCGATACGCTTGGCCTGTCCATCGTTCACACCAACAAGACCTTGAGAAAGCTCGTCGATCGCGGTCTCATCCGCTGGACGGACAAGGGCTGTCTGGTGCTGGACGATGCCGGCTTGACCAACGTGGCGGGTTGGGAAAGCGATGAAAAGCGGCAGAGGCCCTTCATCTGATCTTCCTTTGACATGTCTTTTTTAAATGACGGCGCAGCCGCAATTTGCGACTCCTGTCGTGTTATCTGACGGGAGAATCATGTCGGAGACCGCAGCTTCGAGCCGTGCGGTCCTCTTTTTGGGAAGAAGAAAACATATGGTGCCACAACGGGTTATCATCGTTGAGGATGAATATCTGGTGGCGCTCGATGTCGAAGCGGTTCTCCAGTCCATGGGGGTGGAATCCGTCGCCATCGCCACCACGCTTGCGCAGGCGAGGCAGGCTGTCGAAGAGGATGGCGCCGATTGCGTGCTTCTCGATGTCAGCCTCACCGACGGCAAGAGCTACGATTTCGCGCGCGGGCTGCGCGATGCGGGCATTCCCTTCGGTTTCGTCAGCGGTTATGGTGACACGACGGGTTTTCCGGAAGATCTCACGCACGCGCCGTTGCTCGGCAAACCCTTCGGGGAAAACGAAATTATCGATTTCGTTCTCAACCTCGTCGGCGTGGTTGACGGTGCCGTAAAAGAATAACGTTTTGCCGCCAGATCGGGTATGATCGGGCCTGAATCGAACTCCTGAATCGAAATTCGGACGCGTTTCATGCAGTGGCAGGAAGAGGCAATCATTCTCGGCGTCAAACGCCACGGCGAGACGAGTGTCATCGCCGAGGTGATGACCCCTTCGCGTGGCCGCCATCTGGGGCTGGTGCGTTCCGGCCGTTCCCGCAGCATGCAGCCTGTGCTACAGGCGGGCAACCGGGTGGATGTCATCTGGCGGGCGCGCCTCCACGATCATCTGGGTGAATTCCGCATCGAGCCGCTGCAACTGCGCGCTGCGCAGTTGATGGAAACAGCGACCGCCGTTTATGGTGTGCAGGCCATGGGCGCGTTGCTCAGGCTTCTGCCGGAGCGCGATCCGCACCCGCATCTCTATCAGGCGCTGGATATCATTCTCGACAATCTGCATGACCCCGTCGATGCCGGGGAATTGTTCGTGCGCTTCGAACTGGCGGTGCTGAACGAACTCGGTTTCGGGCTCGATCTCACCGAATGCGCGGCGACGGGGCTGCGCACCGACCTCATCTATGTATCGCCGAAAACGGGCAGGGCGGTTTGCCGCACGGCAGGTGCGCCCTATGCGGAGCGGATGCTGTCGCTTCCGGCTTTCTTAAGCGAAGGCCAGTCGAAGGCCGCCGATCCTGACAGCCTCGCGGCTGCTTTCCGCCTCACCGCTCATTTCCTCAACCGGCATGTCTACGATCCGCGTGGCCTCAACGAAAACGCCGCCCGCGACGGTTTCGTGCAGGCGGCGCTGAAGGCGCTTGAGCGCAGGGCGAAGGAGGGCAGGGCGATGTCGCCCGCCCTCGATAAGGCCGTCTGACTAGGCCATTGCAGGCCTCGGAGCCGGTCGCTCCTGAATGGGCCAATGCACGATGGCCGCGAAAATCCCCATGCCGACGCCCAGCCACCAGACGAGATCATAAGAACCCAGCCTGTCGTAAAGGAAACCGCCGAGCCAGACGCCGAGGAACGAGCCGATCTGGTGCGACAGGAACACGACGCCGCCGAGCATGCCGAGATGGCGCGTGCCGAACATGATCGCCACCAGCGCATTGGTCGGCGGCACGGTGGAAAGCCAGAGAATGCCCATGACGGCCGCAAAGATGATGACTGAAAGCGGCGATTGCGGCAGGAGCAGGAAAGCGGTGACGGCAACCGAGCGGGCGATATAGATATAGGCCAGCAGATAGGGTTTCGAATAACGCTGGGCGATGACGCCGGCGGCAAGCGATCCGATGATGTTGAAGAAGCCGATCAGCGCCATGGCGATGACGGCGTAGCGCGGTTCGATGCCAATATCGCCGAGATAGGCCGGGAAATGCGCGGTGATGAAGGCCACCTGAAAACCGCAGACGAAAAAGCCCGTGGTCAAAAGCAGGTAGCTTTTATGGCCGAGCGCTTCTTTCAGCGCTTCGCCCGCCGTCTGCTGGAACTGCGCCTGCGACTGGCTGCCGGAAGAGGAATTGCCACGCATCGGAAAGGCGAGCAGCGGCACGAGCATCATCATCGCGGCAAGCCAGACGAGGCTGTCCGACCAGCCATAGGTGGAAATCAGGCCCTGGCTGATCGGCGCGAACAGGAACATGCCGGCTGAGCCCGCCGCGGTGCCGATGCCGAAGGCGAGCGAACGCTGCTGCGGCGTGACATGGCGCGCAAAGGCCGAAAGGATGACGCTGAAGGAGCCGGCGGCAATGCCGAGCCCGACGAGAACGCCGCCGCCGAAATGCAGCCAGAAGGGCGAGGTGCCGAAGGACATGCAGATGAGGCCGGCAGCATAAAGCAGGCCGGAAAGCACGAGCACGCGGCCAGTGCCGTATTTATCGGCGATGGCGCCGAAGAAGGGCTGACCGAGCCCCCAGAAGAGGTTCTGCAGGGCCATGGCGAGACCGAAGGTGGAACGGTCCCAGCCGGTATCGGCGAGCATCGGCAGCTGGAAAAAGCCCATGGCGGAACGGGGGCCGAAGGTCATGACCGCGATCAGCGACCCGGCGGCGATAATCAGCCAGGGCATGGTCTGGCGTGTGGCTTGCGACATGAATATTCCCCCATCGCGGCGCCGCGTCCCAAAAAATAGGGACATGGCTTGCCGCAGATTCCGCTACGATGGGATGAATATTATCTTTTGTCAGCCGGTCCCACTAGCGACTTTTCTTGACGGCCACTATTCATGGGATTGATGGAATGCCCCACATGCCGCCACCGGAGAGACGACGATGAAACAGAATATCTACGACGATCCCGGGTTTTTCGAGCGCTATAGCGCCATGCCGCGTTCTTTGGAAGGTCTGCGTCAGGCCGGCGAGTGGCATAAATTGCGCGCCATGCTGCCGGAGCTGAAAGGCACGGAGTTTCTCGATCTCGGCTGTGGTTTCGGCTGGCATTGCCGTTATGCCGCAGAGCAGGGGGCGGCCCATATCGTTGGCGTCGATCTGTCGGAGAATATGCTGCGCCGTGCCGCCGAGATAAATGGCGGGCCCGGCATCGAATACCGTCGCGCCGCTATCGAAGACATCGATTTTCCGCAGGAAAGTTTCGATGTGGTGCTGAGTTCTCTCGCCCTGCATTACGTCCGCGATCTCGACATGGCATTCGCAAAGATTTTCGCCGTGCTGAAATCCGGCGGCGATTTCATCTTTTCCATCGAACACCCCGTTTTCACGGCGCTGGAAAAACAGGACTGGTTTTATGGCGAGGATGGCGAAATCCTGCACTGGCCGCTCGATAATTATCAAAGCGAGGGCGTGCGCCATTCCAAATGGATGGCGGACGATGTGGTCAAATATCACCGCACGATGTCAGGCATTCTCAACAGCCTGCTTTCTGCCGGCTTTGCCCTGACGCGTCTGGCCGAGCCGAGGCCCGATCCCGCCTTGCTCGCGGAGCGACCGGAGATGAAGCACGAAGATCGCCGCCCGATCTTTCTGATCGTCAGCGCTCGCAAGCCGTGATCGATTCCATCCTCTCCTCATCCCTGTGCTTGTCACAGGGATCCAGTCGACACGCGTCTGCGTGGCGGAAAGAGTCTTTTCAGCCCAAGGACTTGGGCTGACTGGATTCCTGTGACAAGCACAGGAATGAGGGAGGACATCCGCGTCCCTTAGGCTCGATCTGACCTGGACCGGCTTACCGCCGCTTGATCGCCCAGCCTTCCGGCCTTTCCTCGGTCACCTTCGCTACATCACCGACGGATAGCCTGCCTTCACCACGCGGCGTCACGTTCCAGCCGAACAGCGGGCCGGGCACGCGCCGGTCGCCGGACATGCGGATGCGGCCCATGGCTTTCATGGGGGAGGGCACATCGCGGGAGCCGGTCGTCTGGTCCTGCGTGGTCATGATGCAGCGGGCGCAGGGTTTGACCAGATCGAAGCGAATGCCGCCGATCTCGATGGCCGCCCAGCGGTCCTCGGCCCATGGCTCGTCCGTATCAAGCACGATATTGGGCCGGAAGCGTTCCATGCCGACCGCGTCCTCGCCATTGGCGCGCATATTGTCGTTCAGCGCGGCAAGCGAGGCGGTGGTGGTGACGAGTATCTGGTAACCGTCCGCAAAGGTGACGGGCGTTTCGTTGCCGGTCCATTCGAGGCTTGCAATGCGTTTCGAGGCGTCGTCGAAGAACACCAGCTTCACCGCGCGCCCCAGCCATGCCGAGAGCGTGTCGTTGGTCTCGTCATCGGCTATGTTGGCGCTGACGATTGATTTCCACACCGCCACATCCATGCGCTCCCCGGAAGGCCTTGCGAGAACCTCGCCATTCGCTTCCCGCGAAAGCGCCATGCCGCCATCCTCGTGCCGGGCCAGAACCGTAGCGATGGCCGGCAATTCGCGCTGGGTGATGAAATGGCCGGTGGGATCGATGAGCATGGCGCGGCGGTCGCCCGGCAGGCCTTCTGCCGAAACAGTGCTTTCGGAGAGGGGAATGCCGCGCGCGCTTTTCAGCGGATAGATGTTGAGCTCGGTCACACGCATCTCGGGTCTCCTCAAATCTCGTCGAGAAACAGGTCCAGCACCTGTTTCAGCCGCTCATGGCGGGCCTTGGCCATCTGCCGGCCCGTCTCGGTGCGAAAGCCGTCGGCCAGCTTGAACAGCTTGGTTTCGAAATGGTCGATGGCAAAGGCGCGGTCGTCAAGCGGCCGCTCCTTTGCCAGCGGGTCGACCGGGTCGTAGAGAGCCGAGCCCATGCGTCCCGCAATATAAAAGCAGCGCGCCGCTCCCACCATGCCGATGGCGTCCAGCCGGTCGGCATCCTGAAGGATTTTCGCCTCCAGCGTCTGCGGCTCTATATTGGCTGAAAAGCTGTGGGTGGTGATGGCATGGGCGGCGGCGTCGATATCGCTGCGTCGCCAGCCAAGGGCTTCAAGAATGCCCGAGGCTTTTTCCGCCGCCAGCCGTGAGGCCTGCGCGCGGAGCGGCGAGTTCTTCTCCACCGCCACGCAATCATGCAACAGCACGCTGGCGGCCAGCACAGTGCCATCGCCGCCTTCGCCCGCATGGATGCGCATGGCGTTGCGGAAGACGCGGTGAATATGGGCAAGATCATGCGAGCCGTCGCCCGTATCGGCGGCGTGCGGTATCAGGTCCTGCGCAAGCGCCGCATAGGGCGCGAAAGCCTCGGCCGCGATCATGCCTGCGGCTTCCGGGTGAGGATTTTCTGGTAGAACAGGCCGATGCCGATCAGCACTGCGCCAAGACCGATGAAGGACAGCGCTCTCAGCACGCCTTCGAGGTTGCTCATGTCGATCAGGAACGCCTTGGCAACCGAGATCAGCACGAAGGCGGCGGATGCAAGACGCAGGCTGCGGGCATTGAAGCGCGAGCCGAGCACGAGCAGCAACACGCCGATCAGCAGCCAGACCACCGAATAGCTATAGGTCTCGCCCTGCAGGAAACCCTTCCAGTCGGCAATGTTCTCGCCCTGCCAGAAACGGCGCACCGAAAGCGTGGCCCAGGCAAAGCCGAGTGCCGCACCTGCCACCGCCAGCATGCTGACATAGGGCGGCGGACGTTTTCCGCGCGCATAATAGGCCAGGCCGCCATAGGCGAGCGCCGGCAACAGGTAGCCGATCAGCAGCAGGTTGAGGAATGGAATGCTGCCGGTATTTTCGCCGGTGAAATAGGGGTTGAGCGTGAAGAAATGCATCGTCAGCACATTGATGACGGCAATCACGCCGGCAATCATCGAGCCGTAGCGGAAGACGGGGCTGGGGCTCTTCAGGTCCAGCGTCATCAAGACGCCCGAGAAGCCGATGGTCAGCAGCGTGTAGATCGACTGTTCGCCAAGCGTCGGCACGCTGTCATCCAGCGTGCCGCCATTCATCGCGTGGCGGATGAGGATGGCGACGGCGAGAAGGCCCATGACGCTGGCAATTGCCTGCAGGAAGTTCTTCGCCCTGACCCCCGGCCAGTCGCGCAGCAGCCATGCCGAAGCGACAGCCAGCAGTGCGGGAATGCCGTAACCCGGCAGAAGCGCGTTGAAGACCGGCGTGGTGCCGAGGTTCTGCGGCCCGACAATGGTGGGTTCCCAGGCGATGCGGCCGAGAACGGCAACGCTCGCCACGGCCATCACCCAGGGCAGCACATCCCAGTTGCGGTAACGTCTCGCGAGCACATAAACGAAACCGATGACGGAGAGCAGCACGGTCGTCGCAAGCCCCTGCGTCAGCGTGTGCAGGCAAAGCGTAAAGGCGGCGAAGGAGCCGAGCACGAGGATGTTCAGCGGCTTGCGATAGGCCTCGTTGTTCTGCCGGTGCAGCCACTCGGCGCCCGCAAGCAACACCAGCCCAAGGCCGAGGCCATAGGCGGCGTGCAGCCAGTCACGGCCGAGATTGCCGTATTCGACAAAGCTTGAGGTGGCGAGCCAGACGGGGAAAAGTGCTGCGATACCGGCCCAGAGCTGGGCGAAATCCGCATCTTCAGCGCCTTTGCGTTTCAGGAAAGAGAAGGCGCAGAGCACGAAGACAGCCCCGAGGCCGAGCGCCATGGCGATTTCCGCCGTGTAGCCGACCGATACGGGCGGAAGGGACACGGACGTATCGTTGATAAGGCCGATGAAGTCGATGCCCTGCCGCGACATCAGCGACACGGCAGCCTGCGCGCCGAGCGCTGCGATAATGGCGGGCCATACCGCATAGTGGCGGGCGGCGCCAAGGGCCGCAAGGGCGGCGATGAGCGCTGAAACGATGAGTGCCGGATGGGTGTCGATACCGCCATCGGCAAACAGGAAACCGATGGCCGGCAGGATCACGGCCATCGACACGGTGAGATTGAGGGCGAGCGACGGGCGCAGCATAAGCCGCATGCCGCGGATGGCGCGCCGCTCGGGAGCGGCGGTTTCGCCGGTCTCCGCAGGCGGCGTGTCGAATGTCTTTCCGGGCCAGAGGAATATGGTTCCCGCCAGCATGACGAGCAGGGCAAGCGTTGGCGGTTCGGCGCTGATCGTTTCGGAAAATCCGATATAGCCGAGCGCCCAGAGGCCGAGGCCGGCATTGGCGAGAGAGGGAACCACGGTCCAGCCCTGCCTGCGCGCCGCGGCCGCTGTTGCCAGCCAGGAGATGGTGAGGAACACGAAGAGCGCCCAGATATTCGGCGTCTCGGTGGAAATCAGCGCCGGCGTCAGCATCGAACCGAGAAGGCCGAGACCGGCCAGCGCCTGCCCGTGCAGCAGCGAAAGCCCGATGGTGGCGAAGGCGACGAGCCCGAGCAGGCCAAAAGCCATGCCGGGGCCGATATAGCCGTAAATGCCATAGGCGGCGTAGACGACGCCGAACAGCGTCAAGGCGCCGGCCGCCGTCAGCACGCCCGGGATCATGGCGTTGGAATAGGTGGCGGCGATGCCCGGCACCGCCTTGCGGCGGACAGCCTCGCCGGCAACGCCGAGAACGAGGCCGAAAATGGCGGCGAGCGACAGCCTGACCGCCGGGCTGAGCAGCCCCGATTCGATCGAATATTTGACGAGGAAAATACCGCCGAGCGCCAGCGCCAGCCCGCCGGCCCAGACGGCCCAGCGCGCACCGAGCAGGCTTTCGAAGCTTTCCTTCGTTGCCGGTGCGGATGCCGTATCGCTCGCAGGAGCGGAAGGTGCCTCCTCGCGGACGGCGTCTTCCGCCTGCACCATGGCGGCGGCTTCCTGCGGCTCGGAGGCGTATTCAGCCTGGAAGGTTGCGTCTTCCGCAGGCGTCCTGCTTTCGTCTTCCGCCTTGAGATCCGGTCTTGCCGTGGATTCCGCGTTCTCCGCCTGCGCCGCCACAGGCGACGTCACGTCCGCAGCCATCAGCCGCTTGAGACTGAGAACTTCCCGTTCCAGCGACTTGATTCGACTTGAATTGCGGATGCTCGCGACCAGCGTGTAGACGAAGGCCGCGACGAGGGCGAGGATAAACAGCGGGATTTCCAAACGGACTCTCCAATTACGAAGCTGTTTTTAAAGCCCTTTTGGTGAATTTATGCAAGGCCCGGTTGATGACGGATGCGGCTGGCGAGGGAGTAAGCCGCTTGTTTCTTCTCCCCGCCGGGGAGAAGTCCGCGGCAGCGGGATGAGGGGGCAAGGGTGGAGATATACGGAGAGCTTGCCCCCTCATCCGACCCTTCGGGCCACCTTCTCCCCGGCGGGGAGAAGAAACGGGAGGCCCCCGCGTGCCCACTGCGCATTCAAATCAGGAAACATCCGCCAGCCAGCGCCGCGCCGCTTCGATATCGGCAACCCCGAGCTCATGCCCGTCCTCAACCGTTTCCAACTCGGCTCTCGCTCCGCTCGCCGCCAGCCGGCCCTGCAATTCGTGAGCCTTGTCGAGATATTTGTCCCGTTCTCCCGCCACAAGCAGGACATTGCGGCCGGAAAGATCAGCCTGCGGCCATGTTTCCAGAACCGGCATCGGGCGATAGAGCAGGGCGTCTCCGGCAAGTTCCGGATAAAGTGCTGCAAAGGCCGCGTAGAAATTTGCGCCATTGGAATGGCCGATAAACTTCAGTTTCGAACGGTCGAGACCATAGGACCGTATCGCCCCCTCCACGAAGGCGGCGAAGGCTTCCGCTTCCGAGACGATATCCTTCTGGTCGAAGCTGAAATCGGGATTGCGGCGGAACCAGCGGGCGATGTCTTCCTCCGTGCTGCGGCCGCGAACGCCGAGAAGCGTTGCGCGCGGCGCTGCCCGGTGCGCCAGGGGCATCAGGCTCGTTTCGCTGCCGCCGGAACCGTGCAGCAGGATGATGGTGCTGCCATCCGGCTCCTCGGGCGTATAGAAACGGTGCACGAAGGGCAGGTCGCGATAGACGATGCGCTCTTCGCCCGGCATTGCAAACTGCGGCAGGGCGACACGCACATCCGCCTCGTCCTTCATGAAGAGCGGCGGGATGAACAGTTTTTCCCCGAGCGATTCCAACGGTTCGTCCACCGTCATGCCCGGCCCGTCGGTCGCCATTTCGATCAGCACGCCGCCCGGTTCGCGGACATAGAGCGAGTGGAAATATTTGCGGTCATGGGCATTGGTGGTGCTGGAATTCAGCGATTTCAGCCCCGTATGAACCGCGTTCAGCTCGTCCATGTCCTTGGCCCGGAAGGCGATATGATCGACGGTGCCGGTGCCCGGCGCGCTGGACCAGAAGCCGGTGGCGTCGCGCACATCGATAATGTCGCCGCTTTCGGAAACGAGGCGGCGGATTGCGCCTGCCTGGCTTTCCTGCCGGTAACCGAAATGTTTCTCCAGAAACGCCACGGTTTCTTCCGGCACTTCGCTCAGCACCGTCGCGCCATAGATGCGGCGAATGGCGTCCTCCGCGGAAATATCGTCCGTCACATGCGGCGTGGCATCGGCAAAGGCGTGGGTGCCGACCAGCTTGACGATCAGGCCGTCAGGATCTTTCAGCCGGATGACCGGAGCGCCGAACTCATCGGAGGGGCCTTCCGCCCGGATGCCGAATTTCAGCGCCCGCGTCAGCCAGAAGCCGATGGCGGCGGGATCGATGGCCACGGAAATCTCCAGCGTCTGGCCATAGCCGACACGGCCCTGACCACCATCTTCCCAGACGAGAAAGGTGAGAAGCGAGCCGGGCGAGGCGATATCGTCGCCATAAAGCAGGTGCAGCTGCATGGCGTCTTCGAAACCGGCCGTGCGCTTGGCCAGCCTCAGGCCCAGAAAGCCGGCGTAAAAATCCACATTCGCCTGCACCTTGCGGGTAATCATGGTGATGTGGTGTATGCCCAGTGCAGAATTCATCTTGCCGTCCCGCTGTTCGCCTGCTGTTCGTGGCCCCATTTGTCGCACGCTGCCCCTGATCCGCAACCCCGGCAAATGAGAACGCTGTGTTCTCTGCGTGAACGATCCCGCTTTCGCTTCGTTGCATGCGCGATGGGCAAAATGCCGGCTTTTTGCCTGCCCTGCGCCCGTTTATGCATATAAAATAAGCATACAAAATAACGGCTATTTTGTATGCAATTTTATCTTGCCTTGAGGGCTGGAATTGGGTCTTATGCAACCAATCCAACAAAACCATCAGGGGGAATAGATGATTTTAACGCGCAGGTTGTTGACCAGGGCTCTGACCATTGCCGCCATCGGTGTAACCGCTGGTTTTTCGCTGCCGGTCGTCGAGGCGCGGGCCGAAACGCCGGTGAAATTCACGCTCGACTGGAAGTTCGAAGGCCCCGCTGCCGGTTTCCTGCTGGCGCTCGATAAGGGTTACTTCAAGGCTGAAGGTCTCGATGTCACCATCGATAGCGGCAACGGCTCGGTGGAAGCCATTCCGCGCGTGGCGACCGGCGCCTACCAGATGGGCTTCGGCGACATCAACTCGGTGATGAAGTTCCTCGACGAGGATCCGAGCCAGAAGATCAAGGCCGTTTATATGGTCTATGAGCGCCCGACCTTTGCCGTGGTGGGCCGCAAGTCGCTCGGTGTCACCGGCGATCCGAAGTCGCTGGAAGGCAAGAAGCTCGGCGCGCCGCCGCCGGATGGCGCTTTTGCGCAATGGCCTGCCTTCAAGCAGGTAGCAGGTCTCGATGACAGCAAGATCAAGATCGAATCGATCGGTTTTCCGGTGCGGGAACCCATGCTCGCCAAGGGCGATGTCGACGCCGTTTTCGGCTTTGCCTTTTCGGTGATCCTCAACCTCAAGAAACAGGGCATCGCCGATGACGATATCTCGACCATCCTGATGGCCGAGCACGGCTTGAATCTCTATGGCAATGCGGTGCTGGTAAACACTGATTTCGCAGAGAAAAACCCGGATGCCGTGAAGGGCTTCCTGAAAGCGCTGGCCAAGGGCTTCGCCGATTCCGTCAAGAACCCGGAAGAGGGCGTGGCGGCCGTGCTCAAGCGCAACGAGACGCTCGACAGCGCCATCGAGCTTGAACGCCTCAACATGGCCAACAGCATGAATATCAAGACGCCCTATGTGGTGGAAAACGGCATGGGCGGCGTCGATCCGGCCCGGCTTTCCGCCTCCATCGAGACGCTGAAAGTTTCTCTTGGCCTGAAGGGCAACGTCAAGGCGGAGCAGGTCTTCGACGCGACCTATCTGCCGGCCAAGGAAGAACGCATGCTTCCCTGATTGGGATAGCCGTTGCGGATAGAGCGAGCGGGCGCCGCAAATTTCTTCTCCCCGCCGGGGAGAAGGTCGCGGCAGCGGGATGAGGGGGCAAGGGTGCGGTCTATCGCTGACGTTGCCCCCTCATCCGACCCTTCGGGCCACCTTCTCCCCGGCGGGGAGAAGAAACAAGCAGCGACGCCGGGCGTAAGCGATTGCCTCGAAAGTGAGGCGAGGATGATGGGGCCGCGGGCGCGCGCCAAAATAGGGAACAGCAATGTCACATCTCGTGGAAATAGACAGTGTGGACATGCGCTATGGCGGCTCCGCCGGCACGCTGGCCGTATCCGGCTTGAACCTCACGGTCGACAAGGGTGAATTCGCCGCCGTGGTCGGCCCCTCCGGCTGCGGCAAGTCGACCCTGATGAAGCTGGTGACGGGGCTGCACATTCCGCAGAGGGGCAATGTCATCGTTGCCGGGCGGCAGGTCACGGAGCCGGTTTCCATCGTCGGCATGGCGTTTCAGAACCCGACGATGCTGCCGTGGCGCACCACGCTTGAGAACATCCTGCTGCCGCTGGAGATCGTCGAGAAACATCGTCGACGCCTGCGCGCCCACAAGGCGGAATATGTCGCGAAAGCCGAGCGCCTTCTGGAAATCGTCGGCC
This sequence comes from Agrobacterium sp. LR_9, assembly GCF_041954855.1. NCBI lineage: Bacteria > Pseudomonadati > Pseudomonadota > Alphaproteobacteria > Hyphomicrobiales > Rhizobiaceae > Agrobacterium > Agrobacterium sp. LR_9. The sequence continues at coordinate 435,937 of NZ_JAVAYA010000002.1, read as the reverse complement.
TGAAGGGGTTCGGTTCGAAGTATCCGTGGCAGCTTTCCGGTGGCATGCAGCAGCGCGCCAATCTTTGCCGGGCCTTGATCCACGAACCGGAACTGCTGATGCTGGACGAGCCTTTCGGTGCGCTCGATGCCTTCACCCGCGAGGAATTATGGTGCGTCATCCGCGACCTGCACGCCGCGCAGCGCGTCACCATCATCCTCGTGACCCATGATCTGCGCGAGGCGACATTTCTGGCCGACAAGATTTTCGTGATGAGCGCAAGGCCGGGCCGGGTGCTGGCGGAACACCGCGTGCCGTTTGCCCGCCCGCGCCAGCTCGATATCATGTATGACAAGGGTTTCAACGACATGGTGCAGGAACTGCATGGCGAGATCGCGCAGGCGAGGGTGGCGGCATGAGCGCGATCATGGAAGGCACCGTTGTGGCCGAGCCGCGCAAGCCGCTGATTGCCCGCGTCAACTGGTTGAAAGCCGCGCCCTGGCTTTATACGCTGGCGCTTTTCGTGTTGTGGGAACTGTTGGTCTACGCGCTGAAAATGCCGCCCACCATTCTGCCGTCACCGGTAAGGGTCGGACAGGCCATCTTGCAATATTGGTCGCCGATCTGGAAGAATTCGCTGCAGACGCTTTATACCACGACGCTGGGTTTCGCCATTGCGGTGGCCGCCGGCCTCGCCATCGGCCTGTTCATCGGCTGGTCCAAAACCATTTATGCCGGGCTTTATCCGCTGATGATCGGCTTCAACGCCATCCCGAAAGTGGCGCTGGTGCCCATCCTCGTCATCTGGTTCGGCATCGGCACGGTGCCTGCCGTGTTGACCGCCTTCCTGATCTCTTTCTTCCCCATCGTCGTCAACGTCGCCACCGGGCTTGCCACCATAGAGCCGGAAACGGAAGATGTGCTGCGGGCGCTTGGCGCAAAGAAGATGGACATTATGCTGAAGGTCGGCATTCCGCGCTCCATGCCCTATTTCTTCGGCTCGCTGAAAATCGCCATCACGCTCGCCTTTGTCGGCTCGGTCGTCTCGGAAACCGTCGCCTCCAATTACGGCCTCGGCAACATGATGAGTTCGGCGCAGAGCCAGTTCAACGTGCCGCTCGTCTTTGCCGGCCTGCTGATGCTCGCGGTGGAAGGCATCGTCATGTATGCGATCATGGCCTGGCTTGAAAAGCGCATGACCGGCTGGGCGCATCGCTCCACCCTGGGGCAATAAGGAATGCAGCACGGGCATGAAGAATATGCCCGTGCCGGAATGTCGTGCGAAGTTAATGCGCCGCCATTTCTTCGACGATATCGCCGCCGTCCATCAGGAACGGGTAGTAGGTCGGCCAATTGGTCACTTCGTCCAGCAATGCCTTGCGGTCGTTGCCCCAGTAGAGATGGTAATGGCCTGCCTTGACCGGGGCGATGGAGTGGTCGCTGAACTGGATGAATTGCGGCGCGGCCTCATCGCCGCCGGTTTTCTTGAAGATGTAGCGGACACCGCGATTGCCCTTCTTGTAGGTCAGGATTTCATGGCCATCGCTGACATAGATGCCTTCAGCGGGTTTGCCGTCCTTATAAAACGCCACGCTGTCGCTCTTGATGACGATGCGGTTCACATCGGTCTTGTAACCGATCTCGTAATAGGCGCGGTACTCCGCCGCCGTCTTGTCGCCATGCGCCGCCTTTTCGGCCATGACGGAATCAAGCGAGCCGTTCAGCAGATAGGGATAGACCGACTGCCAGTCGCCTTCCCAGTCGGAAAGCGTGCGCGCCTTCACCTGCGCATCCTCGAAATAACCCTTGTAAATCTGCTTTTCAGCTTCGGTCATCTGGTGGCCGTGATCGTGCCCATGGTCGTGGCTGTGGGCTGCGGATTTGTCGCCACCGGCAGCCATTGCCGCGGTTGCCGCCAGCAGCATGGAACCTAGTGCGACGGCGCCGGTGACGCGGGTGAGTATCTTCTGCATTGTTTCGGCCCTCTCATATCGACGAAGATAGTTACGTAATAACATTACGTATCGACCTATAGAGGCCGCATTCGCGGGATGCAAGTGCGCGCTGCTACGTGGCCAACGAAAAAGCGCGGTGGCTGTTGCAGCCACCGCGCTTGAAAAGAGAGGAAGACGTGAGGTCTCAGGCCGGCTGGGCGCTCACTTCCGCCTTGCGCTCGTCGAAGGCGAGTTTCATGGCTTTCGTCACATCGCGGGTCGTTGCGAAATAAGTGTCGCTGCGCACCCAGTAGCGCAATTTGACGGTGGCGCTGTCGGCGCTGACCGAATCGACGAAGGTGACGGGGGCGGGGTCCAGCAAAACCCGGCTCTCCGAACGCACGACTTTCATCAGCATATCCTGTGCGGCCGCCAGATCCTCATCATTCTTGACCGTCAGGCTGAGTTCGTGACGGCGCGAGGGAAAGCGGCTGTAATTGGTGATCGGCACGTTCCAGAGCGTGGAGTTGGGCGCGAGACGGTAAAGCCCGTCGCTGGTCTTCAGCTCGGTCGCAAACAGCCCGATCTCGATCACAGTGCCGCTGACCGTGCTGGTCTCGATATATTCGCCGACCCGGAACGGGCGCAGCACCAGAAGCATGATGCCGGCGGCAATATTCTGCAGCGTGCCCTGCAACGCAAGGCCTATGGCCAGACCGGCGGCGCCAAGGGCGGCGAGAATGGAGGCCGTCTGCACCCCGAACTGGCCAAGCACCATGACCAGCACCAGAATGAGAACCACATAGCGGATGGCGCCGGCGAAGAAACCGGCGAGTGTCGCATCGAAGCCGCGAATGCGCGACAGGCCCTGAAAAGCCCAGCGTTGCAGGAAAGTGGCGGCCAGCCAGCCGACGATCAGCAGCAGAAGCGCACCGACGACCGAGAAGGAATATTGCACCGCAAGCGCGCTTGCCTGCTGCAACGCCGCCTGCGATGCGACGATGATATCCGTTGCCTGTTGTTCCATGAATTAACCTGTGATTTTCATTGCTCTTCAGGGTTGGTAACGACTGGACGCCGTGAGGGTTCCGCCAAAACCACCTCAGTTACCAAGCGGCAGCACGAAGGGCACGTTACCATCCGTATCCGCGCCCCTGCCGATTTTTTTGATCGCCGCCACCAGCCGGCCATCGCGCCCGAGCAGACGGTCGCCGATGGCGATGATGCGGGCATTGGGCGTGGCATAGGGCGAGACGGCGCGCAGGCGCAGCGCAAGTTCGATCTCATCCTGGTCCGGATAAAGGCTGAGCGCGGCGATGACGGCGGCGGCGGGTGAGCGGGAAACGCCCATCCAGCAATGGATGAGCAGTGGTGCTGACTGGTCCCATTGCCGGGCGAAATCGATCAGCTTCAGCACATGTGCATCGTCAGGCGCGATGAGATCGGCGGTGCCCTTGAATGCGATGTCGTTCATGGCAAGCGTCAGATGCCGGCCTGCGGCAATGACGGCGGGACGGTGAAAGGACTGCTCTTTGGCGATCAGCGTCACCATTTCGCGGGCCTTGTGTTTGACGGCCATCTCTGCGATCCGCGACAGCGGCGATACGACAATGGCGGTCATGTCGCACCCCCCGTCTTGACGGCACGCATCGCCTCGATGGCCTCGAAACGTTCGATGAACAGCTTTTGCGCTTCGGTTGAGGGCAGGGGCGTCATGTCGAACATGTCGCGGGTAATGCCGCGCGGCAGGCCGAAGAATTTCTGCGCCTCGGCGGTGGAAAAACCGGCAAGCTCCGTCGCCTCGAAAAAGGCGGCGACCGTATCGGCCTTCTTGATGCGGTCCTTCAATTCGCGCGATGCATGCGGCGGCAGGCCGAAACGCAGATGCACGGCGGCTTCCAGCCGTTTTTCCACGGTCTTGTAACCGCCGCCGACCACGGATTTGAACGGCGAGATCATGTCGCCGATGACATATTCCGGCGCATCGTGCAGAAGCGCCATCTGCATGTCGTCAGGCGTCGCACCTGTGCACATGCGGCAGAAGATGGTCTCGACGATGAGGCAATGCTGGGCGACGGAAAAGGCGTGGTCGCCGCGCGTCTGGCCGTTCCAGCGGGCCACGCGGGCAAGGCCGTGGGCGATATCGGCGATTTCCACATCGAGCGGCGAAGGATCGAGCAGATCGAGCCGCCGACCGGACAGCATGCGCTGCCAGGCGCGCGGGCTTTTTGCAGGCGCCACTCTCAGTCCTCCGCCCGCGCTGCTGGATCGGCCGCCGGGAAGGAAAGGCCGCTCCAGGCGGGCAGGGCCACGGTCACGGGAACAGTCTCCGCCAGAAGCGGCGTGCCGGATGCGAACGCATCGGCAATGCGGTCGATCCGAACGATGGCAAGCGCCCTGTTGCCGCAAACGGTTCCGAGCGTGCCGACCGGTTTTCCATCGGCGGTCATCTCCGTCCCACTGGTTGGAAGCGCGCCCTCGGCCGAAACGGTGACGACGCGGCGTCTTGCCGTACCGCGATGTTTCATGCGCGAGACGACTTCCTGGCCGACAAAGCAGCCCTTCTTGAAGGAAACGCCGTCATTCACATCCATCAGCACATCATGGGGAAAGGCATCCTGCAACGCATAGTCCCGGCCGGATTCGGCAATCCCATGCTCGACACGGAGCGCATCATAGGCCGCGATGTCGCCGGATGCGGATGCGCCCGGCATACGGTAAAGATCGATGCCGCCCTTGCCGAAACGACCATCCCGAATGCCTGCCGTCGGCGCAGTCTCGTTCCAGAAGACACTCACGCCTTCGACAGTCTCGGCTTTGAGATCGACCGGTGCACGCAGCTTGTACATGGTCAGGCGGCGCAGCAGCGCGTCTTGTTCGGCGACGCCCGTCTCGATCAGATAATCGCCGCCATCGCGCCAGATCAGGAAATCGAACAGGATCTTGCCCTGCGGCGTAAGAAGGGCTGCGGCCCGTGCTTCGCCTTCCGGCAGGTTTTCAACGTCTGCGGTGATGAGGTTGTTCAGAAATTCCTCGGCGCCGGTGCCGGAAACCCGGATCAGGCGGCGGTCGGCAAGAAGGGCGGAAGGCATGGCGTCACCGTTCGGTTCGTCGAGACTCTGTGATCTCCGGCAAAAGCCGATGCGCTTTGCCGGAATGCTCATTCCGCACAGTTAGGATTTTTGCCACAGAACGGCAAGCACCGCGATGCGATCAATCGCCGGCGGTGAAGAACTTCCACTTGCCATCGGGCGAAATGCCGACCCGGTAGAAGCTGTAATTGCCATATTCCTGCATGTCCGCCAGATCGCCCGCGGTGATGATGCGCAGAAGCTCCACCTTTTCCTGCGCAGTCAGCGTATTCAGCGGCTTTCCGGCGAAATAGGGGAAAACATAGGCTTCGTCAGGCGTGCCGGCATCGATATGGGCATAACCGGTAGACAGAAGGTCGATAATGATCGCCAGCACTTCCAGCCCGTCAGGATCGCCGGAATAGCTTTTCAGCGCCGCAATCGCGTCTTCGCCGTCGTTGCCGTCGATGCGGAATTCTTTCTGGCTGGCGGCGATGAAGGGCCGCAGCTTTTCGATATCGCCCGAGGCGGCGGCTTCGATGATCTGCTGGCGCAGCTTGCGCACGGGTTCCGGCGCCTTGGAAATGTCGTGCTCGATCACCACGGACATTTCCGGCGTGTTGTCGGGCTTGGAGGATTGCTGGTTCGCCTGATTGGCGGAACGGTCCACCAGAGGGTCGGGCAGGGGAATGCCTTCCGAATCGCCTTCGATCTCGTCCGGCTCTGCGGGCTGGGCCTGCTGCGGCTCACCGCCATTCTCAGCCTTCGGCTCGCTTTCGGTGTTCTGCGCCGGCTTCAGCTCGGAAAGGGCAAAGGCGCGGCCTGGCATGCCAATCGGCCCGGCGGTCAGGGCAAGCAGGATGGACAGCAGGGCGGAAGAGCGCAAAAGCCCCTTGCTCAGGCAAGACATGATAGACCCCGGCTTTACTGTATTACCCGCTGCGGCGAAAACTCGCCCTGAAGCATGCGCTGGCGCAGCGATTCCAGCATTGCTTCAGCGCCGGCCTCGCCATGGATACGGATGGTTTCGCGCATGGCCAGAGCGATGGCGGCATCGGCGATGATCTCCGGCTCGATGCCGTCGGCCATGCCGTCAGCCCATGCCTCGTTCTGGTGTTCCAGAGCGACCTGCATCTTTTCATGCACGATCATATCGTCGATTTCGTTACGGCTTGTCTGCATCTTTCATCCTCGACAGGGCGGGCAAGTCCTTACCACCCTGTTAACAACACTAGCAGCCTTTTATCAAAACGGCACGGCCTGCGGCGAAAAGAGGTTAATAATCCTCTAATTTCCGAACCGGGACGCGATTTCCTGCGCGAGTGTTGCCCCTTCGTTACGGTAGTTCTCTTCTGCCATGATGGCGGCGCGTGTGCAACTGGTGTGGATGGCCGCAAAGGAGCGGTATCCACGGTTGAACGCAGCCGTCATGCGCTGACGTCGTTCAGGTTCGTTGACCGTGTCCGCAGCCAGAAGATCGCTCATCGATCTGCGCCAGTCCTCCGGTCCGGAAGAAGGGCACAGGGTTCTGAGATATTGCACCGCGCCCAGTATCTCCGACAGCCGTGCGAGCTTGTCGTCATAAGGAGCGGGTTTGGGCGGCGCGGCTTCCGCCGGACGCACCTCGGAACCGGGTTTTGAAGGCTGCGCATAAGCGACGCCCTGCTGCCCGGCGGTGGCAAGCATTGTCAGAAAAAGAGACAGGAAGATGGTTGGCCGTATCAAAATTCTATTCTGCCCCACACATACTCGTGAACTATTGGCTCGTGAACTGTTGGCTCGCGACCATCCGGCGGGCGGATCGGCCCTAGATAATAGCGATTCTGGCTGGCTGGCAATCATGCAAGCAGGCGCTCGGCGCATTCGACGACGCTTTCCGGCGCCGGCAGAAGGCGGATTTCCGCCAATGTGTACCAGCCCGCATCCGCCGCATCGTCACCGACAGTCACGAGCGGATCGGCATCGGTTTCCACGGTAAAGACCGACAGGAAATAATGGCTCGTCAGCACCCCTTCGGCGTCGCGGGAGGGAAGATCGTATGTCGCGAAAAGCTGCGGCCTGCGCGCCACGATGCCGGTTTCCTCGTGCAATTCGCGCAGCGCCGTTTCGGCCGGGGTTTCGCCGTCTTCGCCGCGACCACCCGGAAAGGCGAACATGTCCTTCGAAGGCGGGTTGATGCGGCGCACGAGAAGCAGCCGGTCGCCGTTCCTGACGATGGCGGAGGAGGCGGGGCGGGGCTTGATACGGAGGGTCATGAATGGTTTCGCTTGTTTCGGCCGTTGCCGGCCTGTCTATAGTGGTACGTGGCTCGGAAAAATCGATTCCGGTTTCCGTGCCGATGCTTATAGTCCGGAACTGGCGCGATTGTGCATGTTAAAGACGGTGGAATGAAGGTCTATCTTATCTATGTCCTGGCGGCTCTTGCCGAAATTGCCGGCTGCTTTTCCTTCTGGGCCTGGCTGAAACTCGGCAAGACCGGGTGGATATTGCTGCCTGGCATGGTGGCGCTGGCCGTTTTCGCGTGGCTTCTGACGTTGGTTCCGACAGAGGCGGCGGGCAGGGCCTATGCCGCCTATGGCGGGATTTACATTGCTGCTTCGCTCTTCTGGCTCTGGGGCGTGGAAGGGCATGCGCCGGACTGGTGGGACATTGCCGGCGGCGCCATCTGCCTTGCCGGCACCGCCATCATCCTGTTCGGACCAAGGGGTTGAGGAGAAAAGCATGTGCGGACGTTTCGTGCTGAAGGCGACGCCGGAAGAGATCGCCGATTATCTCGATCTGATCGGCCTTGAGGATTTTCCCGCCCGTTTCAACATCGCGCCGACGCAGCCCATTCTGGTCGTGATGGAGGGGGAGCGGCAGGAGCGCGGCAGCAACCTGCCCAATCGCCGAGCCGTGCTGGTCCGCTGGGGTTTTCTGCCGGGCTGGGTGAAGGATCCGAAGGATTTTCCGCTGCTCATCAATGCGCGGTCGGAAACCGCCATCGGCAAGGCCTCCTTCCGCGCCGCCATGCGCCATCGCCGCGTCCTCGTTCCCGCCACCGGCTTTTACGAATGGCGACGCCCGCCGAAGGAGGAGGGCGGCAAACCACAGCCCTATTTCATCCGCCCGAAAAGCGGCGGCATCGTCGCCTTCGCCGGTCTTATGGAAACATGGTCTTCCGCCGATGGCTCGGAGGTCGATACCGGCGCGATCCTCACCACCGCCGCCAATGCCGCGATCGGCCGTATTCACGATCGCATGCCTGTTGTCATCGCGCCCGAGGATTTCAGCCGCTGGCTGGATTGCAAGACCCAGGAGCCGCGCGAGGTCGCCGATCTGATGCGGCCGGTTCAGGATGATTTTTTCGAGATGATCCCGGTATCGGACAAGGTCAACAAGGTCGCGAATGTCGGCGCGGATCTCATCGAGCCGGTGCCGGAAAGCGCGCCGCTGGCGAAGATCAAGCCGGCGAAGGACGAAGGGCAGATGTCGCTGTTCTGATGTGCTTTCCTAGCATTCGAGGCTGATTATTGTAGATCGGCTTTGCCGCTCGTTTCTTCTCCCCAAGGGGGAGAAGGTGGCCCGAAGGGTCGGATGAGGGGGCAACGCCAACGATAGACCGCACCCTTGCCCCCTCATCCCGCTGCCGCGACCTTCTCCCCGGCGGGGAGAAGAAACAAGTGGCATCGGCTCGATCCTACACGCGACTTCGCGGAGGCTCTTACCCGTTCCGCCCGATCTTCTGCAGGCCTTCCTGGATCATGATGTCGGAGTAAACGCGGTTGCGGCCATTCGCCTTGGCGAGATAGAGCAGCTGGTCCGCCGCATTCAGCTGGTTGTCGAAGGGTTCGCCCTTTTCGATCTCCACGACGCCGAGCGAAATCGTCAGGGCGAGGCTGCTACCGCTCAGCTGCCGGCCGTTCTTTTCCACTTGCCCGCGCAGCTCCTCGCAGAACTGATAGGCGGCGTGCGCATCCAGCCCGCGCAGGAACACGGCAAACTCCTCGCCGCCCAGGCGGGCGGGAATGTGGCGTTGCTCGTCACACATATCATGAAGCAGTTCGGCCAGCTTTTTCAGCGCCCTGTCGCCGGCATCGTGGCCCAGCGTGTCGTTGATCTTCTTGAAATGGTCGATGTCGAGAATGGCAATGGCGCCGCTCTCGTCATTGCCGTTGATGACATCCATCAGCGCCCGCGTGCGCTCGAAGAAGGAGCGGCGGTTCGGCAGGCCGGTAAGGTGGTCGCGTTCGGCCAGTTCGCGCAGGCGTTTGAGCTGCTTCAACGTCTCGATATTGTTATCGATACGGCACTGCAATTCTTCCGGCACGAAGGGGCGGTAGACGAAATCCGAGGCGCCAGCCTTCAGGAAGCTTGCCGAAAGCAACCGGTCTGTGGAGGACGATATGCCGATCACCCGCAAATCTTCGGATGAGCGGCTGTCGCAGATGCGGCGCGTCAACTCATAACCGTCCATGTCAGGCATATGATAATCGGTGATGACGAGCTGGATCGTCGGGTTCTGCGACAGGATTTCCAGCGCCTGCTTGCCGGAGTGGGCCTCGCTGACCCTGAAATTTTGCCGCTCCAGAATTTCCACGAGGCCGGACCGTGCCGCGCGCACATCATCGACCACAAGAACGGAGAATAGCTTGTTGTTCAAAATCCGCTGGACGGTTCTTACCACCGCATCGACGGTGCGATGACCGTCCTTGACGATGTAATCGATGATCTTCTTTTCGGCGTAGCGCTTGCGCGCCTCCTCATCCACCGTGGCGGTGAAAACGATGGCCGGCACCTTGCGCTCGGATAGAAGTGCGAGAATCTCGCCCTTCGGCGCATCGGGCAGGTTGAGACCCGTCAGCGCCAGCGTGAAACTATGGGCCTGCATGAGGGTATCGGCCGCGGCCATGCTGTCGCAATGGACGACCTCGGCCTCCGTTTCTTCCGAAAGCCGCGTCTTCAGCAGCATGGAAAGAGCAACGGAATCTTCAATCAGAAGGATTTTATCCTGCATGGCCGTCCCAAGCCCCCCTGGCCTGTCTTCACAATCTTTCCTCAACGCCGAATACTCGTCATCCGCGTGTCTGCGGATTCGAAAGCCAGCTTATGCATTGTTGTGGAAAAAAATGCGGAATAGAAAAGTTCTTTTGTATTCACTAATCTATACGTCGGTGTTCGTATAGCCTTCTTGTGGAAGGCGAGATTTTTACTACACTTTCGTTGCAGCTTCGTTACAGAAGGCTGCCGATTTTATGAATGACTGACGCGCTGCAATTTAGCGGCAGTGCTTGAAACAAAAACGGCGCCCGGAAAGGCGCCGCGTGATTGTCGATTTTCCGGTGGGAACGTTCCGTTTTCCGGACAGTCCGCAAAATTCGAAAAATCAAAAAACCAAATATTTTCAGGCGGTTTTGGCGGCAGGTTTGCGCTTCAGCATCAGGGCTGCGGCCGCAACGGCCTTCAGTCCGAGCGGGCGGTAGTGGCTGTTGAGGTCGGGCTTCGCCTGCGGCTGCGCCTTCGTCTCGTTCGTCATTTCTCTCTCTCCACAATTCACGCCAATCGCCGTTGCGATGCGTGTGAGCCACTTCTTTCGCGGCTAATCTTGACGGATTCGAGGCGAAGAAAAACGAAGCCGGCTTTTCAGGCTGCGACATTTTGCGTCACATCCTTCGCCGGCATGTGCGAGAAAAAATAAACCTGTGGTTTTAAATACCGCGATCGAGGCCGTTGCCACCACTGGCGTCGTCATGCCCGTCTTCCTCGATGGTCAGCGTGCCGTAGCGGCGATGCCAGAGGCGGGCGCTGATGGGAATGAAGACGAGATAGGCGGCAACCGTCAGAACCAGTACTTCCCAGGTGAAGCTCATCAGCATCGCTACATAGAGCACGACGACGAGGATCATTGGCAGCACCAGATCTCGGCGAATGCGGCTGGTGCCCGATTTGCCCGACCAGACCGGCAGGCGGCTGATGAGAAGGTAACCGATCAGCACGGTATAGGCGGCGGCGACATAGGCGAAGGGCTTGTCCGGCTCGACGCCGAGGAAGCCGAGATAAACCGGCAGCAGCACCAGCATGGCGCCCATCGGGGCGGGAACGCCCACGAAGAACTCATTCTGCCAGGGCGCCTTCACCGGCCGCTCGATCATGACGTTGAAACGCGCCAGACGCAGGCCGGCGGCGATGACGTAAATGAGGGCGGCGATCCAGCCGATGGAGCGTGCCTGATCGAGAAGGTAGGCATAGACCACCAGCGCAGGCGCGACACCGAAATTGACGATATCGGCCAGAGAATCCATCTGCTCGCCGAATTTGGACGTCGCTTTCATCATGCGGGCGATGCGCCCGTCTATGCCGTCGAGGAAGGCGGCGAGCAGCACCATGCCCACGGCCAGCTCGAACCGCCCCTCGATGGCGAGACGCACACCGCTCAGCCCTGCACAGATGGCCAGAACGGTGATGAGATTGGGAACGACGAGGCGAAAGGGAATTTCCCTCAGCCGCGGTCCACGGCCGCTGTCGCTGCGGCCCTCTGGTTTGCCGTTCTGCTGCGGCTCGGCGATCGGCGTTTCCATGCGCATGCCCTTCCTGTTTCCGTCAGCCGCGGCGGCTGACGACCGGACCCTTGGCGGAGCCGAATTCGGCGAGCACGGTTTCACCGGCAATCGCCGTCTGGCCGACCGATACACGCGGCTCGAAACCTGCGGGAAGGAAGATATCGAGGCGCGAACCGAAACGGATAAGACCGAAACGCTCACCGGCATCGACTGGTTCATTCGGCTTTACCCAGCAGACGATGCGGCGTGCAACCATGCCGGCGATCTGCACCACGCCGACCTTGCCGTGCGATGTCTCGATGACGAGGCCGTTGCGCTCATTGTCTTCGGAAGCCTTGTCGACTTCGGCATTGAGGAAGAGGCCGGGACGATAGGCGACATTGACGATACGGCCGCGCACCGGCGAACGGTTCACATGGCAGTTGAACACGTTCATGAACACCGAGATGCGCACCAGCGGCTCCTTGCCGAGTTCCAGCTCCAGCGGCGGAACGACGCTCTGCACGGCGGAAACCTTGCCATCGGCCGGGCTGATGATGAGGTCGTCATCCTGCGGCGTGACACGCTCGGGATCGCGGAAGAAATAGGCGCACCAGGCCGTCAGCACCAGACCGACCCAGAACAGCGGTTCGGCGATCCAGCCGAGCACCAGCGATGCGACGAAGAAGGCCGCCACAAAGACATAACCTTCCTTGTGGATCGGTACGATGGTGTTGCGAATGGTGTCGAACAGATTCATGAGATTCCTTGCTCCGGTTTCCGTCTGTCGCGTCTATATGGTCGTGATACGACACGATCCAAACGGCAATGCGACAAATTTTGCCTAGCTGGTTACAGCCAAAAGGGCCGCCCGGCAATGGTGGGGTTCTTCTGTCGGCCCTGTTACCCCGGGGTACAGCCATCAATGGGCGGGTTCCCCGCGGTCGATGACACCCAGATCGTCGGTTTCACGCACATGGCGCAGCATTTCCTCGGCGCGGATCGCCTCGCGCTGGCGGCTCCACATCGAGGCGTAGAGGCCGTTCTGCCCCATCAGCGAGCTGTGCGTGCCGCGTTCGGCGATCTGCCCGTCCTTCAATACGATGATCTCATCCGCGCCGATGACGGTGGAAAGGCGGTGGGCGATAACCAGCGTCGTGCGGTTCTTCGAGACGATGTCGAGCGCGCTCTGGATTTCCTGTTCCGTATGCGTATCGAGCGCCGAGGTGGCCTCGTCGAGAATGAGGATCGGCGGCGCCTTGAGGATCGTGCGGGCAATCGCCACGCGCTGTTTTTCCCCGCCGGAAAGCTTCAGGCCGCGTTCGCCGACCATGGTGGCGTAACCCTCCGGCAGCTTGCCGATGAAGGCGCTGATCTGCGCCGCATCCGCGGCCGCCCTCAGTTCCTCGTCGGTGGCTGAGGGACGGCCATAACGGATGTTATAGGCGAGCGTGTCGTTGAAAAGCACCGTGTCCTGCGGCACCATGCCGATCACCGAGCGCAGGCTCTTCTGCGTCACATCGCGAATATCCTGCCCGTCGACGGTGACGGAGCCTTCCTGAATATCGTAGAAACGATAAAGCAGCCGCGAGATCGTCGATTTTCCCGCACCCGAAGGGCCGACGATGGCCACCGTCTTGCCGGCCGGCACGTCGAAGGAAACGCCCTTCAGGATCGGCCTTTCGGGGTCATAGGCGAAATGCACGTCGCGGAAGGAAATCGCGCCGGGTCCGGCTGCGAGCGGTTTTGCATCCGGCCTGTCGGTGACTTCCGCCTCCACTTCCAGAAGATCGAACATCTGTTCGATGTCGGTCAGGCCCTGGCGGATTTCGCGATAGACGAAACCGATGAAATTGAGCGGCACCGAAAGCTGCAGCAGCAACGCATTGACGAAGACGAAATCGCCGATGGTCTGTTCGCCGCGCTGCACGGCAAGCGCCGACATTACCATCATGACGGTGGAGCCGATGCCGAAGATCACGCCCTGGCCGAAGTTCAGCCAGCCGAGCGAGGTCCAGATCGAGATCGCCGATTTTTCGTAACGCTCCATGGCGACGTCGAAACGCCGCGCCTCCATCTCCTCATTGCCGAAATATTTGACGGTTTCGAAATTCAGAAGCGAGTCGATCGCCTTGGTATTGGCGTCTGTGTCGCTGTCGTTCATGGCGCGGCGAATGCCGATACGCCAGTTGCTGGCCCGCACGGTGAACCAGATATAGGCCCAGACCGTGATGACCGTGACGAGCACATAGGAAAAACCGTAGGAGGCCCAGAAAATGATTGCCGTCAGCAGAAATTCGATAAAGGTCGGCGCGGTGTTGAGAATGGTGAAGCGGACAATGGTTTCGATGCCCTTGGTGCCACGCTCGATGACCCGCGACAGCCCGCCGGTCTTGCGCTCCAGATGGAACCGCAAAGAAAGCCGGTGCATATGCACGAAGGTCCTGTAGGCGAGCTGACGCACCGCATGCTGGCCGACGCTGGCGAAAAGCGAATCGCGCAGCTGGTTGAGCCCGACCTGTATCAGCCGCGTCAGATTATAGGCGATCACCAGCGCGACGGCGCCGAGCAGGAAGGCGGGAACAAGCCCGGCCATGTCCAGCCGGCCGTTCAGCGCATCGGTCGCCCATTTGAAGAAATAGGGAACGGAGATCAGCACCAGCTTGGCGACGATCAGGTACACGGTGGCCCAGATCACCCGCATCTTCAGGTCCCACCGCCCTTCCGGCCACATATAGGGCCAGAGATTGATCAGCGTCTGGGTGGGATTGCTGGAATCCGCCGAAATGGTTTTTTTCTTCGTGGCCATCATTCGCTCCGGTCACTGCCGGAAGCCGACAGCAGGGCGGCGGCTTTGGTCAAGCCGCCGCGCGTGTCACAGATAGGGTCGTTGCGGGTTCACCGCAACGCTTCAAATGCTCAGGAGCCGCTCTTCAGCCGCTTGCGGTGAAGTTCTTCCGCATTCGGCAGCGCCTCTTTCGGCACGCCGAAAATCTGGCCGGGCTCGATCAGATCGGGGTTTTTGATCTGATCTTCGTTGGCGAGGTAGATCGTGGTGTAACGCACGCCCTGACCATAAACGCGACGGGAAATCTGCCACAGCGTATCGCCACGGCGGATGATGACGCTGTTCTGGCTCTCGGCTAGCGGCGCCTGCTCGAAGGTCTGCGTGCCGGCGGGCGCCTGTGGCGCGGGAGCAGCAGGTGCCGTGATGTGGAGTTCGGCAAGGCGGCTTGCTAGCGAGGCAATACCCTTGCCGATTGCCGCCACATCGTTCGGCCATGCTTCAACCGATGTCAGCAACTGACGCGCTTTGGCGGTAATATCGCCCGCAAAAGCGGTGAAGGCGGGTTCGGTCGCGGCTGCGGTGCGGAATTCCGAAAGCGACTTGAGACCGATGACGACGGCGGAGCGGCCGGCAATGGCCTGATCGAGCGCAGGCGTGGCCTGATCCTTGTAGAGATTGGAAAGAATGCCGAAGGCCTTGGCGACATCGGCGCGCAGCTTTTCGAAAGCGGCGCGGTCGCTTGCCGTGCTCTGGTTTTCGGCAGGCGCCGTAGTCGTGGTTGCTGACGACGAAGCGGACGGCGACTGCATGGCGACCGTTGCCTGGTCGGTCTGCGGCCGCTCGAAGGGAACGCGCACACGCACCTTCGCGGTGCCGTCGGCATTCAGTTCCTCGACGGTGATGATATGGCTGCCGACGCTAAGATCGACATCGCCTTCGACGACGAAATGGCCGGAGGCTTCCGTGGTGCTCTTGCCGATTTCCCTGTCATCGACCAGCGCACGCACCGTTGAACCGGCAGGTGCAGAGCCCGCGACGAAAATCTTCGATCCCTCGAACTCGACGGCAGTCACCTGGACGCTCGACGTCAGCGGGGCCGCGGCGGACGGAGCCGCAGTACCGGCGAGCGGTGCGGAGGCGGTGTTGGCGCTGGGCTCAGATGTCGCCGCAGGCTGCTGCGACGGCGCGGCTTGCGGCTGGAGCGCCGGCGGAGCCGCCTCCGGCATGGCCAGCACGCGGCTTGCCTTGCCGGGCTTGGAAACCATGGCCAGAAGCTCGCCCGTCTTGCCGTCAGGCACGGAAACCGTGGCCACTTCTTCGGATTGCGTCGCCTTACCGCTGGCATCGGTCGAACGCAGCACCAGCTCGTGATCGCCCGGGGGAAGCGGATTGTCGAAAACGGCGGCGAAATCGCCGGTGCCGTCGATGGTCGTCTGGGCGACCACCTTGCCGTTGCTCAAGATTTCGAGCTTCGCGCCGGGCTGTGCCTTGCCGGCAATCACGGCCGAACCGTCCGGCTCGACGCGCAGCACGTCGAAAGTCGGCGTGGCGGCAGACGATTGTGCCGCATCGGGCGGTGCTGCGGCCGGTTTTGCCGGTTCGGGCGCGCCATCGTCGGTGCCGGCGAAAACGCCTGCCAGACGACGCACCTGTGCTGCCGCCGCCGCCGCATTGTCGGGCAGGCCGCGCAGGAAGGCCGTGGTGCGCTCGGCCGCCGTGCGGGCGGTGGTGATGAGGCGCGACGTCGTTTCGTCCAGCGACTCTGGAATTTCGATATTCGTCAGTTCCTTGAGCGAGGTCTCGACCTTCTTGCGCGCCGCCGCGAAATCGGCGTCTGAGGGAACCTTGCTATCGGCGAAAAGCGTCGTCAGATCCTTGATCGACTGGGTGGCGGAAGCGGCCCGCCGCCCGACCTTGTCGGCGATATTGGCGGTTTCCTCGGCGGCGTCGGAGAGAATGTCGCCCGCCTTGTCTGCGCCCATTTCAACGCTGTTCTTCACGGCGTTGCCGGCCTCGTTGATGGCGTCGCCGATCGGTTTGCCGTCGTTTGAAATCCGCGGCAGGACGAAAAAGATCATGAGCAGGGACGCAACGCCCAGCACGATCAGCGCCAGCAAACCGGCCTTATTGTTTTTCATCCTGGAATCTCCGGGTATTTCAAGCTTTTCACACGAGTTGAGATTGCTAGCGTCTTACCTTGCGCCAGACAAGCGGCGAGTGGCCAAAAGGCCATATTTGCAAGGGATTTCCCAAATTTTCTTGACGTGCCGCATCGCACATAGTTCCTTCCCTTCATGACGGACAAAAATACAGCGATTCGATCCATCTGCGTTTATTGCGGCTCCCAGCCCGGACGTGATCCGGCCCATATGGAAGCGGGCCGCGCGCTTGGGAAATCCATTGCCGAAAACGGCATTCGCCTCGTCTACGGCGGCGGCACCAAGGGCATCATGGGCGCGGTTGCCAGCGGCGTTCTTTCCAATGGCGGCGAAGTGACCGGCATCATACCGGAATTTCTGGTCGATATGGAGGCGACGCGCCATTCTCTCGGACAATTGAACGAGCTTGTCATCACCAAGGACATGCATGAGCGCAAACATATGATGTTCGAGCGCTCCGATGCCTTCGTGACATTGCCGGGCGGTGTCGGCACGCTGGAAGAGATCGTCGAGATCATGACCTGGGCGCAGCTCGGCCGCCATGCCAAGCCGATAGTCTTCGCCAATATCAACGGTTTCTGGAACCCGATGCTGGAACTGGTGCAGCACATGCGCGATCAGGGTTTCATCCACCGCGCGCATCTTCTCAACCCGCTCGTCATCGACGAGGTGAAGGATATCGTGCCCGCCATCATCGACCGGGCGCTGGCGCAGCAGAAGCCGGAAGGCGACCCTTCGGTGATTTCCCGCCTCTAGGCCGGGGTGGCGAAAAGCGTAAGCGGTTTTCGCCTTAAATCCCGGTCTGTTCATCCTGATCGGCGCGACGATTGTTAACGGCCGCCTCACGGCTCGTTACAATTTTAAGTGTATATTAATACAGATTTAACGGCGGCCTCGCCCCGCCCGCTCTTTTCATGGCCCCGCGACCGATCCTGTGCCAGCGTCAATAAGGCGTTGGTGTCGCGAAATTCGTTTCGCCGCCATGAGAGTGGGTGTCATCGGGAAATGATTGCTTTTGTGGTGCGGCTCAAAAGCCGGGCGCATTTTATTATTCAGAGAAATTCCGCGCAGGGCAGGGAGGCGCTCCTCGGTTCCGCCGCCCGCCGCAGGGTCGACGCGCGCATGAGGCTCGGCATCCTGATCGCCGTCTTCGTCGCCATCTATGGCGTCGTCGCGGCGCGTCTCGTCCAATACGGTCTTGCCGAACCGGTGGCGACCGCATGGATCAATACCGGTGCCAACGCCGTCGCCTCCCGTCCGGATATTATCGATCGCAACGGCACGCTTCTGGCGACCGATCTCAACATGGTCTCGCTCTATGCGGATCCGCGCCGGATCGTCGATCCGGATGAGGTGGTGGAGAAACTCGCGACCGTCATTCCCAATCTCGACTGGCGTGAAACGCACCGCCGGTTGCGCTCGGATACCGGCTTTCAATGGCTGCGACGCCAGCTGACGCCCCGGCAGCAGGCGGATATTCTCAATCTCGGCATACCGGGCATCGGCTTCCGGCCGGAAAAGCGGAGGTTTTATCCGGGTGGCCCCACCGCTTCGCATATTATCGGCCACGTCAATGTCGACAATCAGGGGCTTGCCGGCATGGAGCGTTATCTCGACCAGCAGGGCCTGGCCGATCTGCGCGCCGTGGGTCTTGCCAGCGGCGCGCCGCTGGAGCCGGTGCGTCTCTCCATCGATCTCAGGGTACAGAACATCGTCCGCGAAGTGGTCGTGAAGGCGAAAAGCGCCTATCAGGCCGAAGCGGCAGGTTCAGTGATCCTCGATGTGGAGACGGGCGAGGTGCTGGCCATGGCCTCCGTGCCGGATTACGATCCGAACGAACCTTCCCGCACCCTTGCCGATGGCAGCATAGACAAGGAGTACGAAAAGGGATGGTTCAACCGGATGAGCAACGCCACCTTCGAAATGGGCTCCACCTTCAAGAGTTTTACGCTCGCCATGGGGCTGGATGCCGGGGCGATCACACTGGGTTCGGTGGTGGATGCGTCGCGGCCGATCCGCATGGGCGGCTTCACCATCAAGGATTTCAAGGGCCGGAACCGGCCGCTCTCCATTCCGGAAGTGTTTCAATATTCATCGAATATCGGCACGGCGGCGGTGGCCGACAAGGTTGGCGTCGAAGGCCATCAGCAGTTCCTGACGAAGCTCGGGCTTCTCACCCGGATGGACACGGAAATGCCGGGCGTTGCGACGCCCACCCAGCCGAGAAACTGGAAGAAGATCAATTCCGTCACCATCTCCTTCGGCCACGGCGTCGCCACCACCCCGTTGCAGACGGCGGTGGCCGCTGCCGCGCTGATCAATGGCGGCAACCTGATTTCGCCGACCTTCCTGCCGCGTTCGAAAGAGGCTGCCGCATCGCTCGCGCGCACCGTCATCAACGACAGGACGAGCGCCGATATGCGTTACCTGTTCAACTGGAACGGCATCAAGGGTTCCGGCCGTGGCGCGCAGGTGGAAGGATTTCATGTGGGCGGCAAGACCGGAACCGCCGACAAGGTGATCAATGGCCGTTACGCCAAGGATATCAATTTCAACGCCTTCGTGGCCGGTTTTCCCATGCACAAGCCGAAATATGTTGTGCTGACGATGATCGACGCCCCGAGAACCGGCGTGAACGGCGGGCGCACGGCGGCCTCCACCGCAGCCCCCATGACCCGCGAAATCATCGCCCAGACGGCAGGCCTTCTCGGCGTTAAACCGCGTTTCGGCTATGATGCCAACCCGCAATTGCTGGTGGATTATTGACGCCACTTCTCCCCATTCCCGTGATGAGCAAAGGAATGAGGGAAGCAGCCCGGATTACCGCTTGAGCCGCAGCAGGCTGGAGCCGGTATAGATCGCCAGCGCCACCCAGATCATCGCAAAGGCGGCCATGCGCACCATGTCGAACGGCTCCTTGAAGACGAAGATGGCGATGAGGAAGATCATCGTCGGCGCGATATATTGCATGATGCCAATGGTCGACAGCCGCAGCAGTTTCGCGCCATTGCCATAGAGGATGAGCGGCACGGCCGTGATGAGCCCGCTTGTCGCCAGAAGCCAGGTATCGGCGGAATTGCCGCCCATGAAATGCGCCTGTCCGTTGAAAGCAAGCCAGATCATCACCAGCACGGCGGGGATGGACAGAAGCATGACTTCCAGCAGGAAGCCCTGCGTCGCGCCAATCGGCAAAGTCTTGCGGAAAAAGGCGTAAAAACCCCAGGACACGGTGAGCGCGATGGACACCCAGGGCAGGCTGCCCGCATGCCAGGTGAGGATGGCCACCGCCAGCGCCACGAGGCCGATGGCGGCGATCTGCGCCGGATAGAGCTTTTCCTTGAGGAGAACCGCACCGAGGAAAATACTGAACAGCGGATTGATGAAATAGCCAAGCGCGGCATCGAGCGCGCGGCCTGCGCCGATCGCCCAGATATAGACGCCCCAGTTGATGCTGATGAGGATGGCCGTCAGGCTGGCCATTGCCAGCATCTTGGGGGTTCTGAGCGCGGTTCTGATTTCCGCCGTGCGCCCGAGCGCAATCAGCACAACCGCCGCAATCGGCACCGACCAGACGACGCGATGGACGATGACCTCGATCGGCGAAATATGCGCAACCGCCTTCATGTAAAAGGGAAGAAACCCCCAGAGCAGATAAGCGGAAAGCGCGAAAGCAAAACCGCGCGCGCTGTCGCCGCCCTCCTGGGCCGGGAGCGATTTGTCGAGTGCCATGGGGAGTACCGCCAATTGTTCGGATAGCGTTTTATAACGGATCGCCACAGTGGCGGCCAATTCATTTCCGTGAAGGGTTCATGAGAAAAACTGCATGGAACAGGTGCGTGCCTGTTCTTCCGCTGTCATCGGGGCGACCCCACATATTTCTTTATCCTGTGTCCCCCGAATTGGGGAGGAATGCGCCGCCCTGTTATGCGACTTGTGCCGTCATTGCAGGATGGGAAGATAAAATTCATGGGCGAGTTCGATATTGCCGCAAAAGTTTTCGGCGTTGCCGGTTATGTACTCGTCGCGGCGTTTTTTGCTTGTCAGACGCTGAGGGAACAGCTACGCCGAAGCGGAAAAGTGACTTTGGCCGGACTGCTGGGTTTTATCCTGTGTCTCCTGTGGCCGCTGGCCGTTCTTCTCGTGCTCGCCGCCATCCATTGCCGGTCTTTTGGAACGGCGCGTTCCGGCAGAAGCAGGTCCGTCATTGTTCGATGGTTCTGATGCTCGCAATAGCGGCTATGAAATCCGCCTGACGAGACATTCCCGTTTTTGACAGGATCGCTTTCACATGCGATCTGACGGTTTCCCTGCCGACGGAAAGATGGTCGGCCACGGCGGCGACATCGCTTCCCGTCGCCAGTTCGCGCGCCACCTTCGCCTCGGCTGGCGTCAGATCGAACAGGCCCCTGATGATGTCGGCGGAAGGCAGGCGCTGGCGGTCGACAGGCGTAATGATCATGAACAACGCCGCATTGGTGAAAATATCGCGCGCGCCGCCTTCCACGGGCACGACATGGACGACGGCCGCAGGATGATCCTCCACCCTAGGCAAGGGAAGCGATCCGCTTGCACCGCTGTGAGCGACCCGGCTTCGTTCGAGCAACCGGGCTAAAAAACTGTTGGCAGGGGCATGCTGGAACCGAATTCGGTCGAAAGCCGCTGTCACTATACGCGGTGACATCCGTTCCAGCAGGTCGTTGACGGCAAGCGCCACGCCATCGGCCCGAAGAACGGCGGCGGGAAGACCGGCGATCTGCAAGGCCTCGGTTGCGGCCCGGACGCGCTCGAATTCCAGTCTGCTGGACATCATCGCCGCCCGCGCGAGATGCGGCCGAAGGCTGTCCAGATAGAGGATGGCGGAAGTGGTGACAGGCCCTGTCGCCGCTTTTTTCTCCACCGCGAAAATCATGCGGTCGCCGCTGGGGGCGGTAATGAAGGTGGATGTTCCGAAGCCATAACCGAGCGGCTGCATCACCTGCGTAAAGATTGGCTGGGAATTGTAGTCTTCGGCGGTGAAATAATCCGCCTCGTTGATGAAACCCTCGTGCTCGATGGTCAGCAGCCTGGCAGCGCGCGAATTGCGGCCGAGCCAGCCCTCGTTCACCATTTTCTGAGTGAGGTCGGCAAGCGAGTCCGAAGCGAGGGACCGCGCAGCCGTTTTGCCGGTGTTGAAGAGCGCTGTGCCATGGCCACCGGCGCCGTTCGCCATGACATCCAGCACCTCTCGCCACCGTTCCGGCACGAAGGCTGCTTCGTAAATCAGGTCGAGCGTCTTGAGGATGTCGTTCACAAAATGCCCCCTAATGCGTCATTCGTTCCAGCCGCAAACCAGCGATTGCACGATCTTTGCCAAGATCTGGTAAACCGAAGGGCAGGTGCAGCGGATTATTTTTCCGCAAAGCCGTCGTTGGCGCGGATCAGTTGGTCAAGAATGCCTGGCTCGCTCATCGCGTGTCCGGCCGCCTCGATGATGTGGAAATCCGCCTTCGGCCAGGCCTTGGCCAGTTGCCAGGCATATTTCAGCGGGCAGGGCATGTCATAACGCCCATGCACGATGACGCCGGGAATATCTTTCAGTTTGCCGGCGTCGCGCAGCAATTGCCCTTCCTCCAGCCAGCCGCCATTGACGAAGAAGTGGTTTTCGATGCGGGCGAAAGCGATGGCGTATTTATCTTCGCCGAAATCCTCGACCCGGTCGGGATCGCTGACGAGCGAGATGGTCGCCCCTTCCCACTGGCTCCATGCCTTGGCGCATTCGAGTTTCTTTGCGTCGTCGGTGCCGGTGAGATAGCGGTTATAGGCCTGCATCATCTCGCCGCGTTCGGCTTGCGGGATGGGCGCGATGAATTTTTCCCACCGATCCGGATACATTTCGGAAACGCCGAACTGGTAATACCAGTCCAGTTCCGGTCTGGTGACGGTGTAGATGCCGCGCAGAACCAGTTCGCTGACGCGGTCGGGATGGGTCTCGGCATAGGCGAGCGCCAGCGTCGAGCCCCAGGAACCGCCGAAAACCAGCCATTTTTCGAAGCCGCAGAGTTCGCGCAGCCTTTCGATATCGGCAACGAGATGCCATGTGGTGTTGGCTTCAAGTTCGGCATGCGGCGTGGAGCGGCCGCAGCCGCGCTGATCGAACAGGATGACGTCGTAAAGGGCGGGATCGAAAACGCGGCGATGCGTGGGGTTCACCCCGCCGCCGGGGCCGCCATGCAGGAAAACCGCCGGTTTTCCACCGCGCGTGCCCACCCGTTCCCAATAAATCGTGTGGCCGTCCCCGACATCGAACATGCCGGTCTCGAAGGGTTCGATCTCGGGGTAAAGGCCGCGCAATTCTTCGGTCATGGGTCATCGTCCTTCGCTGGCCATTCGGCCGTATCATGGTCCGGGTGCTGGTAATTTTTCACCCTAGGGGGAGGGCTATCCGTTGCAGGTTCCGGCTCGACCGGCAAGCCATCGAGTGAGCTGAACCAGTGCATTTTACCGGCGAGATTGGATTGCGCCTCGGGCCTCACCCGCTGGGGTTCGTCCAGCGAACCGAGGGTGATATTGATGAAATCGGCGCCCGGCATGTCATAGAATAGCGGCGTGCCGCATCTGCCGCAGAAACCGCGACGCACGTGATCGGAAGACTGGAACCACGCTGCTTCGCCACGGGTCATTTCAAATTGCGTAAGCGCAGCTGCGGCAAGCGGCATGAAATAATTGCCCGATGCCTTCTGGCACATGCGGCAATGGCACAGATGCGGATAACGAAGACCGCCTTCTATCCGATAACGCACTGCGCCGCACTGGCATCCGCCGCTGAAACCCTCGGCCCCGCTCATGCGCGCTCGTCTTCCGGCGGCCAGACCTGCGTGTCGTGATCCGGGTGCTGATAGGAGGTGATCTCCGCCTCGTCCACGCCCTGTTCCACGGCCGGTTTGCCGAACAGCTGCTCGATCCAGGGCATGCGCTTGTGGAAATTGACCTGCACCTGCGGCTCGATCCGCTCGGGCTCATCGAAAGCGCCGATGGCGATCTCCACGCCGCCGGGATAATGATAGGTCAACGGCGTGCCGCATTTGTTGCAAAAACCGCGATGGATTTTTCCCGAAGATCGGAAGAGGGACGGCTGGCCGCGTGTCCAGGTCAAATGAGCCTGATCGGCGCTGACCAGCGCGCCGAAAAAATTGCCGAAATGTTTCTGGCACATGCGGCAATGGCAGATGGAGGCCCGGCCGAGCTTGCCCGCATGGAAACGCACGGCGCCGCACTGGCAACCGCCGGAAAATCCCGCTTCGCTCATCATCTGTTCTCCGGTGGCCAGTTTTCAGTGTCGTGGTCGGGATGCTGGTAGGAAACGAGATCGGCGAGGTAATCCACCTGCGTCAGGTCGTCTTCGGTGGCAACGGCAGGCAGCGTGTGAACCGTGTCGACGAAATCGATCTTGCGTTCCACGCCCCACTGAATGGTCGGCGGCAACGCGGCCGGATCGTCGAAGGCCCCGGCCGCCACCGCCACACCGTCAGGCGCTTCATAAGTCAGCGGCGTTCCGCATTCAGGGCAGAAACCGCGCTTGACGACGCTGGAGGACTGGAAGCGTTTCGGCTCTCCCCGCGTCCATTCGAATTCCACGCCGCGCACCGAAACCAGCGGCGCGTAATAGGCCCCGAAAGCCTTCTGGCACATGCGGCAATGGCATATGGAACTGTCTTTCAGTTCACCGGAGGCGCGAAAACGGATCGCGCCGCACTGGCATCCGCCGGTATATGTCGTCATGGTCGGTCCTCCTTCACCATTCGGATAATGTGGAGACAGACATTGTCGATGTCTCCGAGGATATCCTCGTTCCAGAAACGGAGGACTGTCCAGCCGTCTTCCTGAAGCCGCGCAGTTCTTGCCTGATCGTAGCGCAGTGCCGCTTCAGATGTGTGTTGAGAACCGTCTACCTCAACAATCAGACGATGATCCGAACAGGCGAAATCAACGATAAAGCCGGCAATCGGCATTTGTCTGCGAAAACTTAGTCGTTCAAGGCGATGAGCGCGAATGGCATTCCAGAGCTTCAGCTCGGCATCCGTCATGACTTTACGCATCTGCTTCGCATATTGGCGATGCATCGGATCTACGTCTGCATGCGGCATGATTTGGCTCGCTGTTTAGTGCCTCAACTTAGATTGGTTGAGGTAACTCAAAACCGCAAGCGGATTGTGGTGACCGTCGGCCCCCCCTCTGCCCTGTCGGGCATCTCCCCCACAGGTGGGGAGATCGGCTAGAAGCACACTCCCCGCTCCATCCGCAGCGTCAGAGTTGGGCGAGCGGTCACCGCGATTGATCTCCCCACCTGTGGGGGAGATGCCCGGCAGGGCAGAGGGGGGTGAGCCTCGAATGCGGAGCCTACCGCTTCAACTCCCACGTCGTCGTCCTCTCCCCGGTCTCCTTGTCCTTCCCATCCTTCAACTGAATGCCCTTCTCGGAAAGCTCGTCGCGCAAACGATCCGCTTCCGCAAAGTTCTTCGCCTTCAACATTTCCAGACGCAATTCCACCAGCGCATCGACGGCCGAAACGATGGCCTCGTCCATTTCCGCCTTCTTCGGCAGCACACCGAGCAGGGCAGCACTCGCCGCAAAGGCGGGCAGCCTGGATGGATCGGTGTTGGCAGCATGCGCCAGCGCATGCAGCGCCTGTACGGCGGCAACGGTATTGAGATCGTCGGCAAGCGCTTCGAGCACGGTTTCATCCGGTGCAGCATCGGAGGCTTCCGCCGCTGGCCATTTGGCGAGCAGGCGTTCGGCTTCTTCCAGACGCTTCACCGAAAAATCGATCGGCTCGCGATAATGCGTCATCAGCATGGCAAGGCGCAGAACCTCGCCGGGCCATTTCCGGCCGCCGAATTTCTCCGTGTGCAGCAATTCGTAGATCGTCACGAAGTTGCCCTCGGACTTCGACATCTTGCGGCCTTCCACCTGCACGAAGCCGTTATGCATCCACACATTGGCCATGACATGCGTGCCGTTGGCGCAGCGCGATTGTGCGATTTCGTTCTCATGGTGCGGGAAGATGAGGTCGAGCCCGCCGCCATGAATATCGAAGACCTCGCCGAGATATCGGCCGGACATGGCCGAGCATTCGATGTGCCAGCCCGGACGGCCGCGACCCCAGGGGCTTTCCCAGCCCGGTTCGTTGTGGGAGGACAGTTTCCACAGCACGAAATCGCCGGGGGTCTTCTTGTGGGCCTCCACCGCCACGCGCGCGCCGGCCTGCTGTTCGTCCAGCGGCCGCTTGGAAAGCTGGCCGTAATCGGCCATCGAGCGGGTGTCGAACAGCACCTCTCCGCCAGCCGTGTAGGCATGGCCGCGGGCGATCAGCTTCTCGATGAGGTCGATCATCTCGGCTATATAGTCGGTGGCGCGCGGTTCGACGGTCGGCGGAAGGCAGCCGAGCGTGGCCACATCCTCATGGAACTGGTCGGCGGTCTTTTTCGTCACCGCATGGATGGCGTCGTTCAGCGGCAGATGCGGATAATCCCTCAGCGCCCGCGCATTAATCTTGTCATCGAGATCGGTGATGTTGCGGGCATAGGTCACATGGTCTTCGCCAAAGACGTGGCGCAGCAGCCGGTAGAGAACATCGAAAACGATGACCGGGCGCGCATTGCCTATATGAGCAAAATCATAAACCGTCGGACCGCAGACATACATGCGCACATTGTCAGCGTCGATCGGTGCAAATTCCGCTTTTTCGCGTGTGAGTGTATTGTGAAATTTCAGGCGCAAGGACATGCGGCAGTTCCCTAAAGGCAGAATATTATCCTGGCCGGAACGTTTATCTTTCTTGACCTTGCGGGAGACGAAAACGATCTGGCCGGTGGCGAACCAGCAAAAAAAATCTCAGCAGCAGGTGCAGATCATCGTTCTCATATCTTGCTTTATGGCGCGGCGGTGCGGCCCGGTCAAGAGCAACCGTGGTGGCCAAACCGCCGCCCCGAGCGGAAAATATTCACTCTGGCTGACGGTAATCCACGAATTTTCCTTCGCGCACGACGAAGAGTTTACCGGTCTCTTTGAGATCGGGCGAGGCGAGCGGAAGAATGGCTGCGGCCACCTCAGATGGATGCGGCACGGTGGCCGGGTCTTCGCCGGGCATGGCCTGCGCGCGCATCGCCGTGCGCGTGGCGCCTGGATTGATGCTGTTGACGCGAAGCGCGCTCTTCTGCGTTTCCGCCGCCCAGGTGCGGGCCAGCGCTTCGACTGCCGCCTTGGAGGTGGAATAGACACCCCAGAAGGGGCGACAGCTATGGGCGGCGCCCGAGGACAGGATCAGCGCGCGGCCGGCATCCGACTTCAGAAGCAGCGGTTCGACCGAGCGGATCAGTCGCCAGGTGGCGGTGACGTTGATGTTCATGACCCTTTCGAAGACTTTCGCCTCGATATGGCCAACCGGCGAGATGACGCCGAGAACGCCGGCATTGGCGACGAGAATATCGAGCTTGCCCCAGCGCTCGAAGATATTCGCGCCCAGCGCATCGATGGCCTTCATGTCGGAGAGATCGAAGGGAACCAGCGTCGCCGTGCCGCCGACGGCCTTTATGGCGTCGTCCAGCTCCTCAAGGCCGCCCACCGTGCGGGCGCAGGCGATGACATGCGCCCCGGCCTTGGCGAGCTCCAGCGCCGTGAAATAGCCGATGCCGCGCGATGCGCCGGTAACGAGAGCGATGCGGCCCTTGAGATCGATAGTCGTCATTGTCTCCCCCGAAATGATTGCGCTTCCTTCTACGAAGCGCCGCTGGCTTTTCGCAAGCGATCATATCGTCGCATGCGATGACCTGAACAAAAGGCAAGAAAAAAGCGGCCACCGGAAGCCGGATGGCCGCTTGTGTGAGGCGTATCAGCCGTTGCTGGCCAGCATGGAAATCTTGCTGCCCATCGCCTCGCCATTCTGGTCGAGAAGGCGGGTCGGGTAATCGCCGGTGAAATAATGGTCCGTGAACTGCGGACGGGCCGGGTTGCGGTTTTCGCCGCCAACGGCGCGGTAAAGTCCGTCGATGGACAGGAAGGCCAGCGAATCGGCGCCGATATATTTCGCCATCGCCTCGACATCGGCATATTGGTTGGCGAGCAGCTTGTCTGCGTCCGGCGTGTCGATGCCGTAGAAGTCCGGATGGAAGATCATCGGGCTCGCAACGCGGATATGCACTTCCTTGGCGCCCGCCTCGCGGATCATCTGCACGATCTTCACCGAGGTCGTGCCGCGCACGATGGAATCATCCACCAGCACCACGCGCTTGCCCTCGATCATCGCCCGGTTGGCGGAATGCTTGAGCTTGACGCCGAAAGCGCGGATCTGCTGCGTCGGCTCGATGAAGGTACGGCCGACATAATGGTTGCGGATGATGCCGTATTCGAAAGGAATACCGCTTTCCTGCGCAAAACCGAGTGCTGCCGGCGTGCCGCCATCGGGAACCGGAACCACCACATCGGCTTCCAGCGGCGCTTCCTTGGCCAGGTTCATGCCCATGTTCTTGCGCGTCGTATAGACGTTGCGGCCGCCGACGACGGAATCGGGGCGGGCGAAATAGACATATTCGAACAGGCAGAGACGCTCCGGCTGCGGCTTCGAAGGCTTGCGCGCATCGATGGTGATCGAACCGTCAGGCTGGATTTCGCAGATGATGACTTCGCCGTTCTCCACGTCACGAACGAACTTCGCACCGATGATATCGAGAGCGCAGGTTTCCGAGCAGAAGATCGGCTTGCCATCCAGCTCGCCCATGACCAGCGGGCGGATGCCGATCGGGTCACGCGCGGCAATAAGCTTGGTGCGCGTCATCGCCAGCATCGAATAACCGCCTTCCATCTGGCGGATGGCGTCGATGAAACGATCGGCGGTGGAGGAGTGGCGCGAGCGGGCGATGAGGTGAAGGACGACTTCGGTATCCGACGTCGACTGACAGATGGCGCCGGTGGCGATGATCTGGCGGCGAAGCGTCAGGCCGTTGGTGAAATTGCCGTTATGGGCAATGGAAATGCCGCCTTCTTCCAGTTCGGCAAACAGCGGCTGCACGTTGCGCATCGCAACTTCGCCTGTCGTGGAATAACGGGTGTGGCCAATGGCGATGGAGCCGGGCAGGCGGGCAAGGGTTGCGGGATCGGTATAATGATCGCCGACGAGGCCCATATGGCGTTCCTGATGGAAGCGCTTACCGTCGAAGGAGACGATGCCCGCTGCTTCCTGGCCACGATGCTGAAGCGCATGCAGCCCGAGAGCGGTCAGCGCCGAGGCGTCGGCATGGCCGAGAATGCCGAACACGCCGCATTCTTCATGCAGCGTGTCGCCGTCAATCTCTTCCTTGAAAGTGGCCCCCGGGAACGGGGAATGCGAAAGCGGCTCAATCATCCGGCTTGCCCTTGCTCTCTACCGAGAAAAAAAGAAAGACCTCTCCGGTGAGTATTTCCCCCGGTCGGTCCGTCTGTGTCGTGCTTGATATTTAGCACAAATAGCGCGCCTTGCATGCATTGCAAGGCGCGACACTGTGTCAATTATTCGTTGCCGGCGGATTTGTTGCCGGCACATCTTCCGCAGGCGCCTGCGTGGCTGCCGGCTCCTGTGGTTTTCCGAGGATGCGGGCGCGGATTTGCGGTTCGATATCGTCAGGCAGAACCGCCTCCAGCTTGCCCACCAGCCCGTCTAGGAAGGGCTTGGACTTCGCCTGCGTCACCCATTCCGGCTGCGTCTTCACATCCACCAGCCAGTTCCAGAAGGCGACCGCGACGACAAGCAGCAGAATGCCGCGCGCCGCGCCGAACAGGAAACCGAGCGTGCGATCCAGCGCGCCGATGCGGCTGTCGATGATGAAATCGGCAATGCGCGAGGTGATGAAGGAAATCACGATCAGCGAGACGAGGAAGACCACGCCCGCCGAACCGGCAATGGCGATCTTGTCGTCATCGGTATAGTTGCGCGCATAGGGCAGCAGGACGGGATAGAGATAATAGGCAGCGGCGACCGAACCGCCCCAGCTCGCAATCGACAGAATCTCGCGTGAAAAACCGCGCACCATTGCAAGAAGGGCGGAGAAAAGAACAACGGCGATGACGATGCCGTCGAAAATTGTAATGGGCATATACCAACTCCGGAGGTGCGACGCCTTGTCAGACGCTGCCTTGCCAATTTTGCGATCCTCTTACACCACTGTTTCCCTTGGCGAAAGGATCAATATTCGTCGTCCTCAACCTGTTTGAACCGGTTGCCGGAGCCGGCGATGCGGGCCACGAGGTCCGGAAGGCTTTCGATTTCCGTCCAGCGTCCCTTGCCGCCTTTCGGCAATTCAGCCGAAGCAGAAGGCAGAAGTGCGGCGGAAAAGCCAAGTTTTTCAGCTTCTTTCAATCGCTGGCCCGTATGCGAAACCGGCCGAACCGCGCCCGACAGGCTGATTTCGCCGAAATAAACACAATCGGCGGGCAGGGCAAGACCGGCAAGCGATGAAACCAGCGCCGAGGCAATCGCCATATCGGCGGCCGGTTCGGAAATGCGGTAGCCGCCGGCGACATTCAGATAGACATCATGCTGGCCGAGCTTCACCCCGCAATGGGCCTCCAGCACGGCCAGAATCATGGCAAGCCGTGAACTGTCCCAGCCGACCACGGCGCGACGCGGCGTACCCAGCGAAGTGGCAGCGACCAGCGCCTGCACTTCGACGAGCACGGGTCGCGTGCCCTCGATGCCGGCAAAAACCGCAGCACCCGGCGACTTTTCGTTGCGTTCGCCGAGAAACAGTTCGGAGGGGTTGGAGACTTCCCTGAGGCCGCGATCCGACATTTCGAAAACACCGATTTCATCGGTCGGCCCGAAGCGATTCTTGACGGTGCGCAGGATGCGATGATGATGTCCGCGGTCGCCTTCGAAATAAAGCACGGCATCGACCATGTGCTCGACCACGCGCGGACCGGCAATCTGGCCTTCCTTGGTGACATGGCCGACGAGCACCATGGTCGCGCCGGTCTGCTTGGCGAAACGGATCATCGCCTGCACACCGGTCCGCACCTGCGTCACCGTGCCGGGGGCGGAATCGGCCGTATCGCTCCACAGCGTCTGGATGGAATCGATGATGACGAGATCGGGCCGCTTGCCTTCGGAAATTGTGGCCAGAATATCCTCGACATTGGTTTCCGCCGCCAGCAGCACATCGGTTTCCGCAGCCCCGAGACGCTGCGCGCGCAGGCGCACCTGCGCCACCGCCTCTTCGCCCGAGACATAGATGATGCGGTGTCCGCGCCGCGAAAGAGCCGCTGCGGCCTGCATCAGCAACGTCGATTTGCCGATGCCCGGATCACCGCCGATCAGAACCGCCGAACCGCGCACGAAACCGCCGCCGGTCGCCCGGTCGAGTTCGCTGATGCCGGTCGGAATGCGCGGCGCTTCCTCGATCTCGCCGGAAAGCGAGGTGAGCGTGACGGGTCTGCCCTTCTTCGGCACCTTGCCGGGCCCGGAGCCGATGCCGCCCATCGGATCCTCTTCGACGATGGTATTCCATTCGCCGCAGCCTTCGCATTTTCCCGCCCAGCGGGTGTGAACCGTTCCACAGTTCTGGCACACGAATTGGGTCTTGGCTTTGGCCATGTTATGTCAGTTTGCTTCTTGTTTGAAATGGTCGGCGGAAATGTCTTGGTGGCCGTGAAGCACGCGCAGCACATACATTTTATTATCATCGACAATGAAATAGATGCATCGCTCACGATAAGGGAAGGCCCGCAAATTCGGCGCGAAACTTCGAGGTACGCCCGTTATCCCATATCGCGCCAGCGAGATCATTTTGCCGTTGATGTCGTCTAGAAAGCGTCTGGCAGCAACGGGATTGAATTGGGCAATGTAATTATGATCGGCCAGAAGATCGTGCAGCGCCTGTGCGGTGACCACTAGACGCCTTCGCTCCATTCTGCTCCTCCGCCAGCTTCATAATGTGTGCAGTAAAATCATCTGCACTGGAGAACTCCATAACCCGTCCAGCCTCCACATCATCAAGCCCTTCCTGAATCAGTCGTTGAAGCTCTACAAGCTTGCCTTCCTTGCTGCCCAGCAAACGCAGACCCGCTGAGACGACCGAATCCGCGTCCTTAAAGACGCCCGCCGCCACCTGCTCCTCGATGAACTTCTCGTCCTGCTCGCTCAAATGGATTTCGGGCATTTCGATCTCCTTTTGTTCTCTTCTAGCACAGGTGGCCGCAGCTTTCCAAGGGCTAAAGGCGCTGCTCAGTCGTCGGCCATCAGATATTGCCGTTCGTAACGCAGGCCAAGCCCCGTCAGCATCTCGTAACCGATGGTGCCGGCCGCCCGCGCGGTCTCGTCGACAGGCACATTGGGACCGAACAGCTCGATATAGTCGCCGGCACGGATGGCATTGGCCGGAACATCCGTCACGTCGAAAATGGTGAGGTCCATGGTCACGCGGCCGGCGACCGGCACCCTGTGGCCGTTGACGACGCCATAGGCGCCGCCATGGCCCATTTCGCGCAGCGGAATGCCGGAACCGGAAAGCGAACGCTGATATCCATCCGCATAACCGACGGAAGCGATGGCAAGGCGGCTTGCGCGCTTCAGCAGAAAGGTGCCGCCATAACTCACGGTCTGGCCTTCGCCCGCTTCGCGAATCTGAATGATCCGCGCTTCGGCTGTGGCGACGGGACGCATCGGGTTCGCCATGCCGTCGACCGCTTCGCCGCCATAAAGGGCGATGCCGGGGCGGGTAAGGTCGAAATGATAGTCCGAGCCGAGGAAGATACCGGCGGAAGCCGAGAGGCTTGATTCGATGCCTTCGAAAGCGGCGCTAACCTTTCGGAATGATTCGAGCTGGACCCTGTTCATCGGCGAAGACGGCGTGTCGGCGCAGGCGAGATGCGATAGCACCAGAACCGGGTCGAAACTCGCCGGCCGCGTCACGTCGTCAGCCAGAAACAGCGCGTCATCGAGCGGCAGACCGAGGCGGTTGAAGCCGGTATCCACATGCAGCGCGCAGGGGTGATCGCCCCGCTCGGCAACCGTCGCCATCCAGAAGGAGAGCTGTTCTTCGGAGGCGAGAACCGGCACGAGATCATTGTCGAAGACCTGACGCTCCTGGCCCTGCCAGATGCCGGAAAGCACGAAGATGCGCGCTTCCGGGGCATAGGAACGCAGGGTCGCGCCCTCTGCCACCGTCGCCACGAAGAAATCGCGCGCGCCGGCGTGGTAAAGCGTCGCTCCGCAATCCTCGATACCGAGACCGTAGGCATCGGCCTTGACCACCGCCGCCGTCCGCGCCCCCCCGGAACGCTTCTTCATGTCCCGCCAATTATCGGCGAGCGCGCCGAGATCGACGGTCAGCCTCAGCGGTGCGTGCTCGAAAATGTCGGTTTCGTTTTCGGGAAAGCTGTCTTCGAAGTCGTCTGTCATGCCATGCGTCCGGTTGATCTTGAACCGGTTTGGACCCTAGCACTTTTGTTCAAGACGGTAAGGATGGAATGTTTTAAACTCACGCTATGCACAATGTTTCGCAGGAACAGGCCATAGATGTCATGCCGATTGCGACGACGGAAACCACCCGTTTCTGGCGCGACAGGCGTTTTGGCGGCATGGAGTGCCTGAGCGCGACTTTTCTGACCCATGAATATTCGCCGCATGCGCATGATACCTTCTCGATCGGCGCGATCGAAAGCGGTTCGCAAATTTCCACCATTCAGGGCACCACCGAACAGACGGGGCCGGGGCATCTTTATCTCATCAACCCGGATGAGGTTCACGATGGCGCACCGGGCGGCGGCGGTTATCGCTATCGGATGATCTATCCCGATATCGGCTTGCTCCGCGATATTATCGAGGATGTGACGGGCAGGGCGTTTCACGGCACGCCCTCCTTTCCGAGATTTTTGCCCCGCGATCCGCAGATGGCGGCGGCTTTCCAGATGGCGCATCGGCGGCTGGAGGAGAAATCCGGCGCTCTGGAGGCGGATGAGGGCATGTTCTCGGTTCTCGCCGCCCTGTTCGGCAGGCACGGCAGCGCCATTATCCTGCCCGTCGAAACACGCGAGAAAACGGCGGTTTATACCGCCCGCGATTATCTTTCCGACAATTACGAGACCGATATCGGCCTAGAGGAACTGGCCTCCATCGCCGGTCTCAGCCGTGCGCACCTCATTCGCGCTTTCAGGAAAGAGTTTCACATTACCCCGCATGCCTATTTGACGGATGTGCGCATCCGCAGGGCGCGCCGGCTTCTGCGCGCCGGCGAGATGCCGGCCGAGGTGGCGGCGATGTGCGGTTTTGCCGACCAGGCGCATTTCACCCGACATTTCAAGGCCCGCACCGGTGTCACACCGGGGCAGTTTCGGGTAGCCTGAGTTCAAACCCCGCATTTCCGTTCGGAAATGCGACAAAAAAAGCGGCGCTTCAGCAGAAAACCGCCTGACATCACTTTCGTTCAAGACCGAACAATGTCGCAAGCGTAATCCCTCTCTTTCGAAAGGGAGAATGCGATGTCCATATCGGGAAAAGGCACGGAATTCAGCGCGGGATTGCGGGCAGCCGCGCCGTTGCTGGTCGCCATGGTGCCCATCGGCGTGGTCTTCGGCGCGGTCGCCATCGGCAAGGGCCTGTCGCCGCTCGAAGCTTCGCTGATGTCGCTGCTGGTCTTTGCCGGCGGTTCGCAATTCGTGGCGATGGATTTATGGACGCATCCGGCAAGCTGGAGCGCACTCGGCTTTGCGGCGCTGCTGGTCAATCTGCGCCATGTGCTGATGAGCGCCTCTATAGCCGGCAAGCTGGATGATTTCAGGGGCTGGCGCAAATATGCCGCCATGCTGGTGCTGACGGATGAATCCTGGGCATTGTCGGAATTCCGTGTCATTGCCGGCCGGTTGACGGCGGGTTTCTTCACCGGTGCTGCGCTCTCCATCTATCTCGTCTGGAACCTCGCAACCCTTGCCGGCGCGCTGCTCGGTGCGGTGGTGGGGGACATGTCGGTCATCGGTCTGGATTTCGCCTTTCCCGCCGTCTTCATCGTGCTGCTCATGGGGTTCTGGAAGGGCAGGGAAACCGGCTTCGTGCTTCTGGCAAGCGCCGCTGCCGCCTGTCTCACCCACGCGCTGGTTCCCGGCGCCTGGTATATCGCCGCCGGCGCGCTGGCGGGTCTGGCCGTCGCCGCCTTTGGCCACGAGGAACAGGCGGAGCAGCCGGCATGACACTCGATCCGAATACGCTGCTGACAATCCTTGCCATGATGGCGGCAACCGTCGCGACGCGCCTTGGCGGCCTGTTGCTGGTCACTCATTTTACACTGACGCCACGCCTGAAAAAGGCGCTCGGCGTGGTGCCGCCCGCCGTCCTGATGGCCGTGGTGACACCGACGGCGCTCGCCAGTGGGCCGGCGGAAACCATCGCCTGCGCAATCACCGCCATCGCGGCGCTGCGCCTCAGCCTTCTGCCGGCCGCAACGCTCGGTGTTGCCGCCGTGGCGCTGCTACGCGGAATCGGATTGTAAAAAAATCCTGCCAAAGTCCTGAAAAGATTCCGGACTCTGCGTTCGAAATGCAACGGGCGCAGCGAGGGCAAAAATACATCACCCTCGCTGTGCTCCAGATCAATGTTCTTCGTACTGGCTGAAGCTCGGATCGGCCAGATCCGTAAAGCGGGTGAATTCGGACTGGAAGGCAAGCTTCACCGTGCCGGTCGGTCCGTGACGCTGCTTGGCGATGATGACGTCGGCCGTGCCTTTCACCTTGTCGAACAGCGCTTCCCATTCGGCATATTTGGGATCGGAAATATCGCGCGGCTCCATGTTCTTGACGTAATATTCCTCGCGGAACACGAAAAGCACCACGTCGGCGTCCTGCTCGATGGAGCCGGATTCACGCAGGTCGGAAAGCTGCGGGCGCTTGTCTTCGCGGCTTTCCACCGCACGTGAGAGCTGTGACAGCGCAATGATCGGAACGTTGAGTTCCTTGCCGAGCGCTTTCAGACCCGTGGTGATCTGGGTGATTTCCTGCACGCGGTTTTCGCCGCTCTTGCCGGAGCCGGTCATCAGCTGAACGTAGTCGACCACCAGAACATCGAGGCCGCGCTGGCGCTTCAGGCGGCGGGCGCGGGCGGAAAGCTGGGCAATCGAGATACCACCGGTCTGGTCGATGTAAAGCGGCACCTTCTGCATCATCTGGGAGCAGGCAACGAGCTTTTCGAAGTCAGCCTCGGTAATGTCACCGCGGCGGATTTTCGAGGAGGAGACTTCGGTCTGCTCGGAAATGATACGGGTGGCGAGCTGTTCTGACGACATTTCGAGCGAGTAGAAGCCGACGACGCCGCCGTTCTTGGCTTTGTACGATCCGTCCGGCTGCACTTCCTGCTCATAGGATGCGGCGATATTGTAGGCGATGTTGGTCGCAAGGGAGGTCTTGCCCATACCCGGACGACCCGCAAGCACGATAAGGTCGGAACGCTGCAACCCGCCCATGCGGGCGTCGAGCGAATGAATGCCGGTGGAAATGCCGGAGAGATTGCCGTCGCGTTCGAAGGCCGCGCCCGCCATGTCGATCGCCAGCGCCACCGCATCGTTGAAGGACTGGAAACCGCCATCGTAACGGCCGGTTTCCGCCAGCTCGAACAGGCGGCGTTCGGTGTCTTCGATCTGCGCCTGCGGCGGCATGTCGAGCGGCGCGTCATAGGCGATGTTGACGACATCCTCGCCGATCTGGATCAGCGCGCGGCGCAGCGCCAGATCATAGATCGCGCGGCCGTAATCTTCCGCATTGATGATGGAGACGGCTTCCGCCGCAAGGCGCGCGAGGTACTGCGCCACCGTCAGATCGCCGATCTTGTCGTCGGCGGGCAGGAAGGTCTTGATCGTCACCGGATTGGCGGTCTTGCCCATGCGGATGATATCGCCCGCCACCTCGAAAATCTTGCGGTGCAGCGGTTCGTAAAGGTGCACGGGCTTCAGAAAGTCCGACACGCGGTAATAGGCGTCGTTATTGACGAGGATGGCGCCGAGCAGCGCCTGTTCGGCCTCGATGTTGTTCGGCGCTTCGCGGTAATGCGGTTCCGCCGGTTGCGCGGGGGTGATCTTTCTCACAGCGTCGTTCATGGTTTGCGCGATCTCCCTTTGCCTTTGTCCTTGAACCTCGGGTTTGGCTTTCTGGGGCATGGCAGTCAATGATAATGTTGCAACACTCTATGGCAGGCTGACGTCCGCTCTGCGAAGCTCGATCACTTCTTCAGTTGTCCCCAGCAATCCACAGGCGGGTTGGGGACAAGGCGCCGGATCCTTCCGGCAAGGTGATTCGCTGCCATGAGTTTATCGCATGGCAGACCCGGCGTGAAAGAAACTTGAAAATCGTCAGTCTTACGAATAAATAGGCAGAAAATAAGTAGTGTGCTAATTATAAGGCTTGCTGACATGTCCCGCGAGACCGACAAGGAACAGCTTCTGGATGAAGTCTCCGCTTTTACCCGCAAACTGCGCGCGTTTTTCGATGCGCGGGTGGGGGAGAGCGGGCTGACGCTTGCACGGGCGCGAGCGCTTTTTGCACTCTCGCGTCGTGGACCGCTGACGCAGACGGAGCTTGCCGAGGAAATGGAAATCGAAACGCCGACGCTGGTGCGGGTGCTCGATGGCATGGAGAAACAGAACCTCATCGAACGCCGTTCCGATGAGAACGACCGCCGCGCCAAACGCATCCACATGACGGCGGAAGGGGAGAAAACCTCCGAGACGGTGCAGGCGATGGCGAAGTCGCTGCGCTCCGAGATTGCCGCCGATATTTCTTCGCAGGAACTGGCCATGGCGCTCGATGTCATGCGCCGGCTTTCGGCCAATCTGCAACATCTGGCGGCGGGGAGGGCGCAATCGTGAGTACCCCGGTGCCGCAAACCGCAGATGAGGCCGCTGCCCGAAATGCCGAGGCGGTCTCCAAACCCGCCGACCTTCCGGAAGAGGCTGTGACGCCGATGAGTGCTTCGGGCGCGGCTGAAACAGTGACAGAGCCTGCCGCCGCCGCACCTCAGCCGGCCGAGCGGCCGCTATGGCTGCGGCTGTGTTTCATCTTCGCGGGCCTGTCGTTCTTCATTACCCAGGGTCTGGGCATGAACCTCGTCATGGCCAATATCTACCAGTTGCAGGGCGAGTTTTCCGCCACCGTGGCCGAGGTCGCCTGGCTCTCCGCCGCCTATATGGCGCCCTATGCCACCTTTTCCATTGCGCTGTTCAAGGTCCGGGCGCAATATGGCCTGCGGCCTTTCGCCGAAGTTTCGATTATCGTGTTTGTCGTCGCTTCCTGTCTCAACCTGTTCGTGACAGACCTGCATTCGGCAATCGTTATCCGTTTTGTCAGTGGCATGGCAGCCGCACCGATCTCGTCGCTCGGCTTTCTCTACATTCTGGAGGCCTTTCCGCCTGCGCGGAAATTCTCGCTCGGTTTCAGCATAGCGCTGACCGGTACGCTGCTGTCGGCGCCGCTCGCGCGCATCGTCTCGCCATCCCTCTTGGAAATCGACGGTTGGAATGCGCTCTATTCCATGGAAGTGGGATTCGCGCTGATCGCTTTCGCCATGATCTATGTGCTGAAAGTCACGCCGCCGCCGCGCGCGAAAGTTATCGAGCGCATGGATATTCTGAGCTATCTTCTGTTTGCAGGTGGTCTCGGCTGTCTGGCGGTCATGCTCACGCTCGGCCGGTTCTACTGGTGGTTCGAAACATGGTGGCTGGGCGTCCTTCTGGCAGCGTCGATCACACTTCTGACCCTCATGGCTTTCATCGAATTGCCGCGCAAGAACCCGCTGCTCGACCTGCGCTGGATTTTCTCGAAAACCAACCTGCACATTATTGCGGTCCTGCTCGTCTACCGCGCGGTTTCCTCCGAGCAATCCTCAACGGCGGTCAGCTTTTACCAGCAGCTCGGCCTGCTGAACGAACAGACGACAACACTTTATGCGCTTGTGCTTTTGGCGACCGTTCTCGGCGGTGCGGCCTGTGCGTGGCTGATGCTCACGAAATACGTCGATACCGCCCACGTGATTGCGCTGGCGCTGATCGCTGCCGGTTCGTTCATGGATAGCCAGTCCAACAATCTGACGCGGCCGGGTGAGATGTATCTCAGCCAGATGATGATCGCCTTTGGCGCGGCCATGTTCCTGCCGCCCGTCATGGCAAAGGGTTTTGCCGCCGCACTGGCCCGGGGTGCGCCCTATCTGGTGAATTTCATCACCATCTTCCTGTTTACCCAGATCACCGGATCGATGCTGATGACCGGCCTGCTCGGCAGTTTCGTGACGCTGCGGGAGAAATTCCACTCCAATATTCTGGTGGAAAATATCCTGCTCACCAATCCGATGGTCGCCCAGCGCGTCTCGCAGCTTTCCGGCGCTTACAGCCATGTCATCACCGATCCGGCATTGCTGAAGGCCGAGGGGCTGTCGCTGCTTGGCCAGCAGGTCAGCAAGGAGGCCTATGTGCTTGCCTATAATGATACGTTCCTGCTGATCTCCGTCGTCTCTGCGCTGGCGCTGGCCGCGCTTTTGATCCACCTTGCATGGCTGCGCATCCGTCCTTTCCTTTTCCGGGAAGAAATCGATGCCGCACCGGCACCACAGTCTTGAACATTCCAAGAGTGACAAAATGCTGAAGAAGTTTTTTACCCCCGTTTCCATTCTCGTGCTGCTCGGCGGTCTCGCCGGCGTGGCGCTGGTGCTTTACGCCTGGCGGCTGCCGCCGTTCCTTTCCACCGTCGAAATGACCGACAACGCCTTCGTGCGTGGTTATGTCACGACGATGAGCCCGCAGGTGAGTGGCTATGTGGTGGACGTGCCGGTGAAGGATTATCAGGAGGTCAGCCAAGGCGCGCTGCTGGCGAAGATCGACGACCGCATCTACCGCCAGAAGCAGGCGCAGGCGGAAGCAACGCTCGATACGCAGAAGGCGGCTCTCGATAATTCCCGCCAGCAGGAAAATGCGGCCAATGCCAATATTCTTTCCAGCCAGGCGGCGGTCGACAGCGCGCAGGCCTCGCTGAAACAGGCGCAGCTCGCATCCGACCGTCAGGATAACCTCATCAAGAGCGGTGCGGGAACCTCCAGCCTTCAGGAAGAGGCCCATGCCGCCCTCGAAAAGGCGCGGGCTTCGCTTTCGCAGGCCAAGGCGGCGCTTGAGGTTTCGCGGCAGGATTTGCAAACCATCATCGTCAACCGCAGCTCGCTGCAGGCGGCCGTCGCCAATGCTGAAGCGGCCGTCGAGCTTGCCAGGATCGACCTTGCCAATACCGAAATCCACGCGCCCGTGGATGGCAGGCTCGGTGAAGTCGGCGTCCGCACCGGCCAATATGTCACCGCCGGAACGCAACTGATGGCCGTCGTGCCGCATGATGTCTGGGTCATCGCCAATTTCAAGGAAACCCAGCTTGCGGGCATGCAGGTCGGCCAGCCGGTGACGATCGCCGTGGATGCGCTGCATCGCCGCAAGCTTACCGGCCATGTGGAACGGTTCTCGCCCGCCACCGGCTCGGAATTCGCCGTCATCAAGCCGGATAACGCGACGGGCAATTTCGTAAAGATCGCCCAGCGCCTCGGCGTGCGCATCGTGATCGATGCGGATCAGCCGCTGGCGGCGGAGCTTTCGCCGGGCATGTCGGTGGTGGTGCATGTGGATAAGAGCAAGGCGCCTGAGGGAGCGGAGACGGCGGAGAAGTAGTAGGAAAGTTTGGTGGCTGCGGCTTCACCCCCCTCTGTCCTGCCGGACATCTCCCCCTCAAGGGGGGAGATCGGCAAGAGGCACTGCCACCACTTCATTCGCAAACGTTGAGATGGGCGAGACCTAATCGCGAGTCGATCTCCCCCCTTGAGGGGGAGATGCCCGGCAGGGCAGAGGGGGGTATTCTTCCGCGAATTCAACCCAACAAAAAACCCCGGATGTTTCCATCCGGGGTTTTCCTTTGACCGTTAAGCCAAATCTTACTCGTCGTCGCCGTCGCGATCGGCTTCCGGATCGAAGAAGTCTTCCGGACGCAGCGCGTCTTCGTCAACGCCGTAGATGGCGTCAGCGGAGGTGAGGCTTTCGCCCTTGGCCTGACGCTCGGCTTCTTCAGCCGAACGGGCAACGTTCAGCTCAACTTGCAGCTCGACTTCGGCATGCAGGTGAAGGGTAACGTTGTGCAGGCCGATGGTCTTGATTG
The DNA here is from genome assembly GCF_041954855.1 of Agrobacterium sp. LR_9. Classification (NCBI taxonomy): domain Bacteria; kingdom Pseudomonadati; phylum Pseudomonadota; class Alphaproteobacteria; order Hyphomicrobiales; family Rhizobiaceae; genus Agrobacterium; species Agrobacterium sp. LR_9. The sequence goes on along the minus strand of NZ_JAVAYA010000002.1, from coordinate 395,326 downwards.
GCGTGTTCAGTTCAACCTGGTTACGGCCGATGTTGAAGCCTTCTGCGCCGAGGATTTCAACGACGTCGCGAGCGGCGACAGAGCCGTAGAGCTGGCCGGTTTCGCCAGCCGAACGGACGACGATGAAGGATTTGCCTTCCAGAGCCTCGGCAACCTTCTGGGCTTCCGACTTGCGCTCGAGGTTACGGGCTTCGAGCGTTGCGCGCTCGGTTTCGAAACGTGCCTTGTTGGCAGCGTTGGCGCGCAGCGCCTTGCCCTGCGGCAGCAGGAAGTTACGGGCGTAGCCGTCGCGAACCTTTACGGTTTCGCCCATCTGGCCGAGCTTGTTGATGCGTTCGAGAAGAATGACGTCCATCTTCTTGATCCTTTCTATGGTTTGGTTTCGTTCGTATTGTCGGTTTTCCGCGTCGGAGTAAGAGAGATCGTGCTGCGCACGTCGCTCAGGCCGAACACGAGAATGATGAACAGCGGAAAGACAAAGACCGCCGAGAGATATGCGAGAATGAGAACCGGCAGCCGCCAGTCCTTGCCGCGGGCGCGCTTGTGCAGCGAGGCGTAACCCGCCATCAGGAAGCCCGCGCCGAAGGTGCCGCAGATGACCGCGCCGACCATGGCCGCGACGCCGCCGAGGAACATGGCGACGATGCCGGCCAGAAAAATGAAGATGGCGTTGCGGTGCATGCGCAGCGCGGAAGCGATATCCTCACGCGGGCGAAGGCCCTTGCCGAAGGAGCCGACCACCCGGGTCGCGAAATAATAGGCCGCAAACAGAAGGATGACCCACAGGCCGCCCTGCACGATCGGCAGCATCAGCACCAGCAGCGATTTCGTCTGGGCGAGCGCCTCGGCATTGGGTTCGAACAGCGGCTCACGGTTCTGCACCGAGGTCATCATGATATCGACCATGCGGGCGACCAGATCGGGGCCATAACCGATCATCCAGCCGAGAATGACGACGGCGATGGAGACCAGAATGCACAGGTGCAGGACGATGCCGGAGAGCGGATACCAGGCGAGAAGATCGTCCGGGCCGCCGAGTTCGGAAGCCGGGCGTGCCAGATTGGCGAGATGCGAAAGCCAGCCCGCCGGGATCAGCGTGAAGATCGCGATGGTCAGCGCAAACAGCGGCGACATGACGAGAGCGCCGATGATGGCCGTGGTGATGATCGCGACGATGGCGGCGCGATTGCCCCATCCCATGCCTGCGATCAGGATCGGCATGGCGGAACCGGCATAGAGCAGGAAGGAAAAGGACGACTGTGCCGTTGCGCCAAGCGTCAAAAACGCGGCGCATATGCCGGCGAGAACGCCGGTGATCAGCACTGTCTGGTTCAACTTTTGCACTTCGCTGTCCTGCTGAAACGAAAGCAGTTAGAGGATCGCTCCCTGGAGCCTCATCCCCAACATGGGTTTTATGGTATCGATCCGCGCCCAACGCGGAAGGATGAATATTTCTCGACCCGCTGATTAAGAGTCAGCTGCTTCGAGGAAAAAGCGAGGCCGCGCCAAGACGCAGCCTCGCTTCAATTCATTACGCTACGACGTAGGGCAGCAGGCCGAGGAAACGGGCGCGCTTGATCGCCTGGGCGAGTTCGCGCTGCTTCTTCTGGGAAACGGCCGTGATGCGGGACGGAACGATCTTGCCGCGCTCGGAAATGTAGCGCTGCAGCAGACGTACGTCCTTGTAGTCGATCTTCGGAGCGTTTGCGCCGGAGAAGGGGCACGTCTTGCGACGGCGGTGGAACGGGCGGCGTGCCTGGGAAGAGGATGCGTCAGCCATTGGTCAAAACTCCTTCTTATGCACGGTCTTCGCGCGGACGGCGCGGACGGTCTTCGCGGTCGCCGAAGCCACCTTCGCGCGGTGCGCGCGGGCCACGATCTTCACGCGGGCCACGGTCCGGACGGTCGCCATCGCGGCGCGGACGGTCGTCACGGTCGCGCTTCTGCATCATCGCGGACGGGCCTTCTTCGTGGGCTTCGACGGCGATGGTCATGTAGCGAAGAACGTCTTCGTTGATGCGCATCTGGCGCTCGACTTCATGGATGGCGGCCGCCGGAGCGTCGATGTCCATGAGAGCGTAGTGAGCCTTGCGGTTCTTCTTGATGCGGTAGGTGAGGGACTTCAGACCCCAGTTCTCGATGCGTCCGACTTTGCCGCCGAACGATTCGATAACGCCCTTGTACTGCTCGACAAGTGCGTCGACCTGCTGGGCAGAAATATCCTGCCGGGCAAGGAAGATGTGTTCGTAAAGAGCCATTTAAGCTTTGCCTTTCTTGCGTTTCGTCCTTCACCCGGCAACGGCGCTAAGCCTCAACGACTGCTCCTGAAAAGGCGTGAGCCTTAAAGCAAGAAAAGCGTTGTTCGAGACGGTCGAGAGCGGAGACACGGGAGGCCGGAAAAACCTTATGGTTCCTGCTGTTCCGTTACCGGAACCAGCCCTCCGTTCAGCCACCAGCCAATTGGACCGGGTGTTGTGAACAGCGCGCTTATACGGATTTTTCGCATTTTGGCAATGGTTTTGTCAGTGCAGCGCGTTTTTCTTCAAAACGACGAACCATTTATGCGTGGTATCGGCGATATGGCCGCTTTCGGTGAGCGGTATCGTTTTCTTCGTGACCGAGTCGAGAACGTTGAAACCAATGACGTCGATTTCTCCCGGTCGTCTGGCGACGACAATATCGGTATGCGACTTGTATGTCCCGACTTTGTCATAGTAGCCCTGGGCCTGCTGGAAGCTCACTTTTTCGTAAGTGTACCCAACGATGTCGCCCACATCCGGTGTCGCGCCGGGCTCTTTAAGGCGATACCCGTGATAAAGGGTGTTTGTCGCATTTTGCTGGCGCGCCTTTATAAAATGGCGGATCCACACGGAATGCGCTTGCGCGAAGGGGAACTCTTTCTTGCTGAACTGCGCGGCATGGAAGACATATGAAATTCCGACGGCAGACCAGAAATACTCGTCATTCATTATCTCGTCTTCAGTCGGCGCTCCGCCGCCAACAGCATTGTAGTTCTTGATGACGTGTTTCGCAAATACGGGGTCGTCATCCTTGTGCTGGATGTTCTTGGCGCCAGTAGAAAGGTTCCATGTGGACTTACCCCAATGGTTCCACTCATTGCCAGCTATCTTGAGAATATCTGCGACCGTCTTCGCCATCAAATTCTCCCAAATTATAATATGTTTTGTCGTTGAAAAAATATCTCTTTAATTCTGAATTATCATCTGAAGTTCACCGGCGTATATAAAAATATACGCCGCTGAGGGCAATGATACAGAATTTAATCAGTATTGAAAGACGGTTTATTTGATTTTTGTTTGAAGATAGTTCAGATCGCCATCGGATATTGCCGATGGATCGCGGCAATACCCGTCAGCACCTCGTCCGACAGCGTCACATCCGCAGCCGCAATATCCACCTTCAACTGTTCCATCGTCGTCGCGCCGATGATGGCCGAGGCCATGAAGGGACGTGTCAGGCAGAAGGCGATGGCGAGCTTTGCCGGATCGATTCCATGCTGCGCGGCAAGCTCCAGATAGGCCTTGACGGGCGCTTCCTGAAGCGGCTGCAGGCGGCCGCCGAGGTCTCTGTTGATGGTGCCGCGCGATCCCGCCGGGCGCGCGCCGTTCTGGTATTTACCGGTGAGCAGACCTGCCGCCAGCGGCGAATAGGCGAGCAGGCCGACATCCTCGTGATGGGCGACTTCCGCCATGTCCAGATCGAAGCTGCGGTAGAGCAGGTTATATTCATTCTGGATGGTGGCGACGCGCGGCAGGCCGTTGGCCTCGGCGATGTCGATATATTTCTGCGTGCCCCAGGCGCTCTCGTTGGAAAGGCCGATGGCGCGGATCTTGCCGGCCTTCACCAGTTCGCCGAGCGTTTCGAGCTTTTCGGTGATTTCGGCAAGCGTGCGCTGCTTTTCCTGACCTGAAGCGTCGAAGCTCCAGACGCCGCGGAAATGATAGGTGCCGCGGTTCGGCCAGTGAATCTGGTAGAGGTCGATGTAGTCCGTCTTCAGGCGCTTGAGGCTGGTATCCACCGCCTCGCGGATGGCGGCGGCGTCGATATCGCGGCCGCCGCGAATATAATCGCGTCCCGAACCGGCAACCTTGGTGGCGAGCACGACCTGATCTCGCTTTCCGGTCTTTTCAAACCAAGTGCCGATATAGTCTTCCGTTCGGCCCTGGGTCTCGGCGGAAACGGGGGTGGTGGGGTAAAGTTCTGCCGTATCGAAGAAATTGACACCGTTTTCGACGGCGTAATCCATCTGCGCATGCGCTTCGGCTTCAGTGTTCTGCGTGCCCCACGTCATCGTGCCGAGGCAGATTTCAGACACGGAAATATCCGTGCGGCCCAATAGTCTCTGTTTCATGGAAATGTCCCGGTGCTTGGCCAGATAGTTTGGAAGGTGGTGTGAAAGTAATGGGGAATTGCCGCAGTGCAAGAAAAAATATGATGAAAGATAAGGGGAAAACAGGACGGCAAAACCCCTGACATGGGCCTGCCATGGGGCTTCAAGCCTTGACTTCGCTGGCGGGAATGTGAATGGAAGTCCGAAAGAATAAAGGCAAGGCCAGACAAGAAGGACGACATCCCATGGGTATTGCATTCACATTTCCCGGACAGGGAAGCCAGGCCGTCGGCATGGGCAAGGAGCTGGCGGATACCTATCCGGAAGCGCGCGCCGTGTTTCAGGAAGTCGACGAGGCGCTCGACCAGAAGCTTTCCGATATCATGTGGAACGGCCCGGAAGAGACGCTGACGCTGACCGCCAACGCGCAGCCGGCGCTTATGGCGGTGTCCATGGCGGTCATGCGGGTTCTCGAAGCGCGCGGCTTCAAACTGTCCGATACGGTTTCTTATGTCGCGGGCCACTCGCTCGGCGAATATTCGGCGCTCTGTGCCGCAGGCACCTTCTCTGTTGCCGATACCGCCCGCCTTCTGCGCATCCGCGGCAACGCCATGCAGGCCGCCGTGCCGGTGGGCGAGGGCGCCATGGCGGCGATCATCGGGCTTGAGCATGACGCTGTTTCGGCAATTTGCGAAGAGGCGGCCATTCTCGGCATCTGCCAGATCGCCAACGACAATGGCGGCGGTCAGCTCGTCATCTCCGGCGGCAAGGCCGCCGTCGAAAAGGCTGCGGCGATCGCTTCCGAAAAGGGCGCCAAGCGCGCCATCATGCTGCCGGTTTCCGCACCCTTCCACTCTGCGCTGATGGCGCCGGCGGCGGAAGCCATGCGCGAGGCGCTGGCGGCCGTCGAAAAGCACAACCCGGTCGTGCCGGTCATCGCCAATGTGCGCGCCGCCCCCGTTTCCGATGCCAATGAGATCGCCGCGCTGCTGGTCGAGCAGGTGACGGGTCAGGTGCGCTGGCGCGAGACGGTGGAATGGTTCGCCGCCAACAATGTCACGCAGCTTTACGAGATCGGCTCCGGCAAGGTGCTGACGGGCCTTGCCCGCCGCATCGACAAGACGGTGAACGGCGTTGCCGTCAACGGTGCTGCCGATATCGACCAGCTTCTTGCCACCCTCATCGGCTGAGACGGATACTCCGGCTGCCGCATTCATCGCGCGCAACTGCGCTGAACATTTTCAGTCCGAAGCTCTAAAGAAGGAATAGGACATGTTTGATCTGACAGGCCGCAAGGCTCTCGTAACCGGCGCGACCGGCGGCATCGGCGAAGAAATCGCCCGCCTTTTGCACAGCCAGGGCGCAACCGTTGGCCTGCACGGCACCCGCGTTGAAAAGCTCGAAGCGCTGGCGGCGGAACTTGGCGAACGCGTCAAGATTTTCCCGGCCAACCTTGCCGACCGCGCCGAAGTAAAGGCGCTCGGCGAAAAGGCCGAAGCCGAGCTGGAAGGCGTCGATATCCTCGTCAACAATGCCGGTATCACCAAGGACGGCCTCTTCGTGCGCATGAGCGACGAGGACTGGGATAACGTCATCGAGGTGAACCTGACGGCGATGTTCCGCCTGACGCGCGAGCTGACGCATCCGATGATGCGCCGCCGTTTCGGCCGCATCATCAACATCACCTCCATCGTCGGCGTTACCGGCAATCCCGGTCAGGCCAACTACTGCGCCTCCAAGGCCGGCATGATCGGTTTTTCGAAGTCGTTGGCCCAGGAAATCGCCACCCGCAACGTCACCGTCAACTGCGTGGCTCCGGGCTTTATCGAAAGCGCGATGACCGGCAAGCTGAACGACAAGCAGAAAGACGCCATCATGGGCGCCATTCCCATGAAGCGCATGGGAACCGGTGCTGAGGTCGCCTCGGCCGTTCTTTACCTCGCCTCCAACGAGGCGGGCTACATGACCGGCCAGACCCTGCACGTCAACGGCGGCATGGCGATGATCTGACGGCACTTGTGACCGTCATAAAAGGATTGCGGCGCTGTTTAAGCACCTTCTTGGGTAGCTGGCGCCGCAAGGCCCCGCCGGCTGGTTTTCGGCGAAATTGCCTGTCATACGCTGTGCTTAGCGCGTTTTCAGGCTTTTCGACCGATTGAAACCATGTTAAGCGGGCCAAGACTGTGAACAGTCGTCCCGGAGAGACAGGAAGCCGTTGCGATTTTGCGTGACGATGTCTAGCTTGGACCGGGTTGAACGGGTTTGCCAGCAGTGCCGGATTTGAACGGCGCATGAGGGCTTCTAACAGGGCAGGGTGCCGCAAGGCATTCCCTTCAAAATAAAGGTCGAGGAAACCGACATGAGCGATATCGCAGAACGCGTAAAGAAAATTGTAATTGATCATCTTGGCGTTGACGCCGACAAGGTTGTCGAAGGCGCCAGCTTCATTGACGATCTGGGCGCTGATTCGCTCGACACCGTTGAACTGGTCATGGCTTTCGAAGAAGAATTCGGCGTTGAAATCCCCGACGACGCAGCTGACTCGATCCTGACCGTCGGCGACGCCGTAAAGTTCATCGAGAAGGCCCAGGCCTGATCGACCTTAATGGGGGAGGTGCAATATCCTCCCGTCCTTGGCCCGGCTCGTCCGGGCCAATGTTTTATAGGCAGACGGTAACATGCCCGCGGGTGGTGCGTGTTCCGGGCAATGCATGGGGTCAAGGGCCGGAAACGGCGCCCACAACCTTCGTGCCGAGATTTGAATACTGCAGCATCCGATGAACATCTCCTGATGTCCGGCGTTGCATGAAGACCGATGATTTGGATAAGGGCGGAGCATTGGCGATGAGGCGTGTCGTTATCACCGGTACCGGCATGGTATCTCCTCTTGGATGTGGGACGGAAGTAACCTGGGAGCGGCTTCTCGCCGGCCAGAATGGCGCCCGTCTCGTGACTGAATTCGAAGTCGAAGACCTTCCGGCAAAGATCGCCTGCCGTATTCCCGTGGGCGATGGTTCCAACGGCACCTTCAATGCCGACGACTGGATGGAACCCAAGGAACAGCGCAAGATCGATCCTTTCATCCTGTACGGCATGGCTGCCGCCGACATGGCGCTTGCCGACGCGGACTGGCATCCGGAAACGGACGAGGACCAGATCGCCACCGGCGTTCTGATCGGCTCCGGCATTGGCGGCCTGGAGGGCATTGTCGAGGCGGGCTATACGCTGCGCGACAAGGGCCCGCGGCGCATTTCGCCATTCTTCATTCCCGGCCGCCTGATCAACCTCGTATCCGGCCAGGTTTCCATCCGCCACAAGCTGCGCGGACCGAACCATGCCGTGGTGACGGCCTGCTCGACCGGCGCGCACGCCATTGGCGACGCCGCCCGTCTGATCGCGCTCGGCGATGCCGACGTCATGGTCGCCGGTGGCGCCGAATCGCCGGTCTGCCGCATCGCGCTTGCCGGCTTCGCCGCCTGCAAGGCGCTCTCCACCCAGCACAATGACAATCCGGAAAAGGCCTCGCGCCCCTATGATCGCGACCGCGACGGTTTCGTTATGGGTGAAGGTGCGGGCATCGTCGTTCTGGAAGAGCTGGAACATGCCAAGGCGCGCGGTGCGAAGATTTATGCGGAAGTCGTTGGTTACGGCCTTTCGGGCGATGCCTATCACATCACCGCACCGTCCGAGGACGGTGAAGGCGCCTATCGGTGCATGTCGATGGCGCTGAAGCGTGCAGGTCTCACGCCTGACGATATCGACTACATCAACGCCCATGGCACCTCGACCATGGCCGATACGATCGAGCTTGGCGCGGTCGAGCGGCTTGTCGGCGAATCGGCCTCGAAGATTTCCATGTCTTCCACCAAGTCGGCCACCGGCCATCTTCTCGGTGCGGCGGGCGCTATCGAGGCGATCTTCGCGACGCTTGCGATCCGCGATAACATCGTTCCGCCGACGCTGAACCTCGACAATCCCGATGTGGAGACGAAGATCGATCTCGTGCCGCACAAGGCGCGCAAGCGGCAGGTCGATGTGGCGCTCTCGAACTCCTTCGGCTTCGGCGGCACCAACGCCTCCCTCGTGCTGCGTCGTTACGAAGCATAATTGCGGCGGCGGCTCTGCCGCCGCTGGCGCCCTCCCACCGGGTGCTGACAAAGGACGTTCTTTCCTTTGAAGAACGCATTGCGGCTTGCGAAAGCCATTCCGGTTTTCGCGCCGATATTGTAGTCGTTTATGGGAAGCGTTTGCCGGTTCGGGGTAATTTCCGGCCGCAAGCTGCTTCCTCCATCGGCTTTGTCCGAAACGATGTTCGTGAAGCGGAATAGCAAGGCTTCACGATATCTCTATGTGGTGCAGGAAGACATTCCGAACCTGTTTTTGCCGCATTACCTGCGCAAAAAGCGCTGACAACGCCGAACTGAAAAGGACCGACGGTGAGCGACACGAACCAGAACAGCCAGGGACAATACGGACAGAACGGCGCGGGCGAAGGCAATCGTGGCCCGATCATTCCGAAATCCCCGACGGAAGCCCTGCGGCCGGAAAAAGTGCCGGCTCCGCCCAAGCGCTCCCGCAAGGCCCATGGCCAGCTTGTGATCTTTCTGAATTTTCTGATGACGCTCGCGGTTGCCGTCTGTGTGCTGGCCATTGCCGCTTTCTATTACATGATCGATGCGTTTCAGGAGCCCGGTCCGCTTCAGACGAACACGCATTTCACGGTGCGCAACGGCGCCGGTATTATCGAGATCGCCAATAATCTCGAGCGTAACGAGGTCATCTCCAACGCCCGTGTCTTCCGCCTGATGACCGGCAGCTACCTGCAAAAGGACCAGACGCTGAAGGCCGGCGAATATGAGATCAAGGCCGGCGCATCGATGAAGGACATCATGATGCTGCTGGAGTCCGGCAAGTCGATCCTTTATTCCGTGTCGCTGCCGGAAGGCCTGACCGTGAAGCAGATGTTCGCGCGCCTTGGGGCGGATGAAGTGCTGGATGGCGAATTGCCCTCGGCCCTGCCGCCGGAAGGAAGCCTGCGCCCCGATACCTACCGTTTCACCCGCGGCACCAAGCGCGAAGAAATCATCAACCAGATGAGCGCGGCGCAGGACAAGCTGATCAATATGATCTGGGAACGGCGCGATCCGGACCTTCCGATCAAGACCATCGAGGAATTCGTGACGCTCGCCTCGATTGTCGAGAAGGAAACCGGCAAGGATGATGAGCGCGCCCATGTCGCTTCGGTGTTCTACAACCGTCTGAAGAAGGGCATGCGCCTGCAATCTGACCCGACGATCATCTATGGCCTGTTCGGTGGCGACGGCAAACCGTCGGACCGCCCGATCTATCAATCGGACCTGCAGAAGCAGACGCCGTTCAACACCTATGTCATCAAGGGCCTGCCGCCGTCGCCCATCGCCAATCCGGGCCGGGCGGCGCTTGAGGCCGTGGCCAATCCATGGCGCACGGATGACCTTTATTTCGTTGCCGATGGCACCGGCGGCCATGTGTTTGCAAAGACGCTTGAAGAGCATAACGCCAATGTGCGCCGCTGGCGCAAGATAGAGGCCGAAAAGGCGGCCTCCGGCGCCAATCCCGAGGTTGTCGTGGATGGCCAGCCGGGCGGGGCCGAGGCGGAAAAGCCGGCCAACAATTGAAAATCCTGACCGGGCCCTGCGATCCGCACGGGCCCGGTTTTGCACAGCATGACGGGGGGCTTCCAGATATGACATTGCAATCGATGACCGGCTTCGCACGCAGCGAAGGAACCTCCGGCCGTTACCGCTGGGCGTGGGAATTGCGCTCGGTGAACGGCAAGGGGCTCGATGTGCGCCTGCGTCTGCCGACCGGTCTTGAAGCGCTGGAAACAGCCCTGCGCGAAATCGCGGGTGAGCATCTTTCCCGCGGCAATATCCAGGCGGGCCTGACGCTGGCGATTGCGGAAAACCGGCTGGAGGCGGTGATCAACCGCGATGCTCTGGCGGCGGTTCTGGCGCTGAAGAAGGAGCTTGGCGATGTCGTGGAAGACAAGCCGCTGAGCTTCGACACGCTGCTTACGCTGCGCGGGCTCGTCGATTTTCGCGAGGCGGAAGATGACGCGGAGGCGCAGGCCGCACGCAACGGCGATGTGCTTGCCGGCTTCGCCGCCGCCGTTGAGAAGCTGAAGGATATGCGCGAGCGGGAAGGGGCGTCGCTGTTTTCCATCCTGTCCGGTCATATCAACCGGATCGAGCAGCTCGCGGACATCATTGAAAACGATCCTTCCCGCCAGCCGGAACAGATCGCGGCACGGCTCGCCCAGCAGATCGGCCTCATCGGCGACGGCTTGCATGGTCTCGACCGTGACCGGCTGCATGCCGAGGCGGCGCTGCTCGCCACCAAGGCGGATCTGCGCGAAGAGATCGACCGGCTGCACGCCCATGTTCAGGCGTCGCGGGAGCTTTTGGCCAATGGCGGACCGGTAGGACGCAAGCTCGATTTTCTTGCACAGGAATTTAACCGCGAGTCGAATACAATCTGTTCCAAATCGAACGCCAGTGCGGTAACCGCAGCAGGCATAGAGCTGAAAGTGGTGATCGACCAGTTCCGCGAGCAGGTCCAAAATCTGGAGTAGACCCCATGGTCCCGGTGAATAATTCTCCCGTCACGATTGCCCGCAGAGGGTTGATGCTGGTGATTTCTTCGCCATCGGGCGCGGGCAAATCGACGATTGCGCGCAACCTGCTCGACAAGGACAAGAATATCGGCCTGTCCGTCAGCGTCACGACGCGCCCGCGCCGCCAGAGCGAGATTGACGGCATTCACTACCATTTCATTTCCACGCGTGAATTCGAGCGCCTGCGGGATAGCGATGCGCTGCTGGAATGGGCGGAGGTTCACGGCAATTTTTACGGCACCCCGCGTGGGCCGGTGGAAGATGCCATGGCTGCCGGCCGCGACATGCTGTTCGATATCGACTGGCAGGGCGCCGAGCAGCTTCAGGACAAGATGAAGGCGGACGTCGTTTCGATCTTCATCCTGCCGCCGACCATGACCGAACTTCAATCGCGCCTGCATCGCCGCGCCGAAGACACCGAAGAGGTCATCAAGACCCGGCTCCTCAATTCCCGTGCCGAGATCGAACACTGGCGCGACTACGACTATGTCATCCTCAATGACGACCTGCAGGCCGCCTTCGAGGCCGTCGAAGCCATCGTGAAGGCCGAACGCGTCCGCCGCGACCGCCGCCACGGCATGTTCGATTTCGTGCGGGGGTTGCTCGAGGAAGAGCCGAAGCTCTGATGGAAGGCAGCGTCTGGCTACCGGCCCCAAAATCTTGAAATCGAAGCGGTTAGGCGTTATGTATATCCCAATAGGATATACGAGGCTCTGACAATGGCTACGTCAACGGTTTTTATAAGCAATCGCAGTCAAGCTGTAAGGCTACCGAAGGCCGTGGCTTTTCCTGATGACGTGCATAAGGTCGATGTTCTGAAGATCGGTCTTGCGCGTGTTATAGTGCCGCAGGGAAAGCGCTGGGACGACCTTTTTCTGACCGGCCCTCGTGCAACGGATGATTTTCTTTCCGTTCGCGAAGAGCCTGCATTGGATGAGCGCGAGCCCTTCTGATGCTCACATATATGCTCGATACCAATATATGTATCTATGTGATGAAGACTTATCCTCCGGAGCTACGGGAGAAATTCAACGCCCTGGCAGATCAACTGTGTATTTCGAGCATCACACTTGGCGAGCTTTATTATGGTGCTGAAAAATCAGTCCGGCGTCAGGAAAACATCAACGCCATTGAAAATTTTACCGCGCGTTTGGACGTTCTGCCCTTCGCCGACAAAGGCGCCGCACATTACGGCCAGATCAGGGCCGAACTTGCCAAGGCTGGAACCCCGTGCGGCGTTCATGATATGCAGATTGGTGGTCATGCGCGTAGCGAGGGGCTGATCGTCGTAACCAATAATATGCGCGAGTTTGTCCGGATGCCCGGTTTGCGAGTTGAAAACTGGGTTTAGTTCTCGGCCTTGCCCTGTTCCAAAACGTTCGGCTAACCGATGGGAGAGGCTGCTGTTCTCTGGGCGATAGGTTCATTTGCCGCCCATTGGCGAGACAGCCGCTCGTCTGCGGAATCTTCAGCCCAGCCGTGGCCCGCATCAACTGTCTGCAGAACAACATCCGCACCGGCCGATGCCAGTTGGTTGGCCAAATGCGGCGCGTCGGTGGGGTGACGCCTTTCGTCGTACGCGCCGGCGAGCAGGAGTATGGGGTATCCTGAGAGGTCTGGGAGGGCCTGATCCGTTCTTGGAGAAAGCGGGCGAAGCAGAATGGCTCCCCTCGACAAATTCCGATTCAAGCATATGGTTTCAGTCGCTATGATCGCGCCGTTCGAATATCCAACGACAAGGGGTCTCTGCCCGGTCTCATGAAATACAAAGTCGATGAACTGGCAGAGGCTGGTCGCTCGATGTTTGAGGTCGTCAATATCAAGCTTTCTGTCGGGCTTTCGGCGGAAAAACGCGAATCCATTTTCCCAGGGAACGGCGCCTCTCGGCGCGTATAAGACACCGTTAGGAAAGACGGAACGGCCAAAAGAAATGAGGTCGTCTTCCGTTCGTCCCGATCCATGCAGCAAGACAACCGCGCAGTCGGGCGTTTCAGCGGGAATGTCGAGCTTGTAATGAAAACCGGCACTCTCCACGCACTTCTTCCTTTATTCGCAGCCTCCACGAACGCGTGTCCCGCTACTCGGAATGGCACATTCCACGACGGATTTACAGGCAGTTCGCCAAAGTGACGAATTCCTCCACCGACAGCGTTTCCGCTCGCCGTGTGGGGTCGATCCCCGCTCTTTCCAGAAGCGTTTCGCCGCCAAGGCTTTTCACGCTCTGGCGCAGCATCTTGCGGCGCTGGCCGAAGGCGGCTTCCGTCACCTTTTCAAGCTTGGCGACATCGCAAGGCAGCGGCTTGTCCTTCGGCAGCAGGTGCACGACCGTGGAGGTTACCTTCGGCGGCGGGCTGAAGGCCTGTGGCGGAACGTCGAAGGCCATTTCGGAAACCGTGCGCCAGCCGGCGAGAACCCCGAGCCGGCCATAATGGTTGTCGCCTTCTTCGGCCACGATGCGCTGGCCGACTTCCTTCTGGAACATCAGCGTCATGGAGAGCCAGAAGGGCGGCCATTGTTTCGGCAGCAGCCAGTTGACCAGCAATTGCGTGCCGACATTGTAGGGCAGGTTGGCGATGATCCGCACCGATTCGCCGGCGGGAACCAGAGCCTCGAAATCGGTTTTGAGGGCGTCGCCCTCGATGACCTCGAGCCGTCCGGGATAATGGGCTTCGATTTCCGCCAGCACCGGCAGGCAGCGGCTGTCGCGTTCGACGGCGATGACCTTTTTTGCCCCGAGCGACAGAATGGCGCGGGTGAGGCCGCCGGGACCGGGGCCGACCTCTATCACCGTCACGCCGTCTAGCGGCCCTGCTGTCCTTGCGATCTTCTGGGTGAGGTTGAGGTCGAACAGGAAGTTCTGGCCGAGCGACTTCTTCGCGTCGAGCCCGTGGCGCTGGATGACATCGCGCAGCGGCGGCAGTCCGTCGATGGCCGCCATTATGCGTTGGCCCGGCTGCGGAGGGAAATCTCCGCCGCCATCTTCAGCGCCGCCACGAGGCTCGCCTCATTGGCTATGCCCTGGCCGGCAATGCCGAAGGCGGTGCCATGGTCGGGCGAGGTGCGGATGAAGGGCAGGCCGAGCGTGACATTGACGGAATCGTCGAAGCCGAGCGCCTTGGCCGGAATCAGCGCCTGATCGTGATACATGCACACCGCCACGTCATAACGCTTGCGGGCAGCATCGTGGAACATGGTGTCGGCGGGAAGGGGGCCGAAGGCATCGATCCCGTCCTTCCGCAACCGCATGGTCGCCGGGTGAACGATATCGCGATCCTCGGTGCCGAGTGCGCCATCTTCACCCGCATGCGGGTTGAGGCCGGCAACCGCCAGACGCGGCGCCTCAATGCCGAATTTCTGCCGGACATCGGCATCGATGATCCGGCAGGTCGTGACGATCAACTCTTCGGTGAGAGCGGCCGGCACGTCTTTCACGGGGATATGGATCGTCACCGGGACGACACGGACCTTGGGGCCGGCAATCATCATCACCGGGATGATGTGCTCGCCGGTCTGGCGCAGGGCAAGATCGGCGAGAAATTCCGTATGGCCGGGGAATCCGAAACCCGCGTCGTATAGCACCGATTTCGCGATCGGATTGGTGACGACGGCCGCAGCCTTGCCCTCGACCGTGAGGGAAACGGCGGTCTCGATGGCCTTGATCGTCGCGTGCGCCGCTCCGACATGCGGCTGACCCGCCTGCACTTCGAAGCCGACAGGAAGGGGGAGGATGGGGAACGCCTGTTCGAACAGGGCGACGGCGCTTTCCGCATCGCAGGTCTCGATATTGACCGGTACGCCGATCAGCGCCGCACGGCTCGCCACCACATCGGGATCGCCGATGAAGATGAAGGGCGGCACGCCGTTCTCCCGGCGCTTAGCCCAGGCGGTGATGGCGATGTCGGGGCCGATACCGGCTGGATCTCCCTGTGTCAGGGCAAGCGGCAGGGATGCATATGTCACGGAAAGACCCGGCTCTCGTATCAATATCAGGTGTTGACGATCTGCGCCTTCTTGCGCAGCTCATCCATATATTTCTTTTCGTTCGGGTTTTCGCCGTCCTTGGCCTTCATCAGGTCTTCGGACTTGAACACCATTTCCGCCGCATAGTCGTCGGAAACTTGGCGCTGCTTGCAGATGGCCAGATATTCGACGCCCTTTTCGGTGACGCGGGTGCCGGTGGTGCCGCCTTCCTTGGTCTTCTCCACCAGCGCCTTCCAGTCTTCCGGCAGCTCCGGCGCCAGAATGCGGCCAAGGTCCTTGATCGCCACGTCGCGCATGGTCGCGGCAAAGCTCATGGCCTGGTCGCAGCCGGGGTAACGCTTACGCGAGGCTTCAGCCTCGGCCTTGCGCTTGCCGGTAATGGCGTTGCGTTTCGATTCCGGGATGACGAAGATGACCTGCTGCAGGAAATATTCCGTGGTGACGGGCTTGTCGCCGCGTTCCTTCAGTCGGGTAACGAGATCCTGCGTCGACATCTTGCCGCGTGCGCCATAACGGGCGTTGACAAGGCGCGGCCAGCTCATCTGAACGGCGATGAAGGCCTTGAAATGATCGGCTCCGACACCCGCCTGCGCAAGCACCTTCGTCAATTGCTGCGGGGTCATCTTGTTGTTGCCGGCAAAGCGTGCGAAGGCCGCATCGACATCGTCAGTGCTAACCGACATCTTAACGCGGCCGATTTCCTCGCGCTTCAGCGCTTCGTCGACAAGCTGCTCACGCGCCTTTTCGTTGAGATTGCCGGACTGGCGCTGCAGCTTGAGGAAGGCGACGCGCTTGGCAATATCGTCATTGGTGATGGGGGTCTTGTTGACGACGATCTTGACGGTGCTATCGGCGAAGGCCTGGCCGGCATAGGGCACAACGGCCATGGGAACGGCGAATATCGCAAAGGCGAAAGCAGCGCCACGCAAAGCCGTCTTTCCGAAATTCATCATATCCTTCTCCCTTTCGTCGGGCAGGGTCCTGTTGCCCTGACCCGCCAATCTGTTCTGCCTGATGAGCGGAATATTGAACTCTCCCGCTTTTCAGACCTGCAACTGTGCATCGCACCGCGAATTTGCCACGTATATATCATCGCGATCCGCAAGACGGCAATGTGTCGGTTTGTTGAAAGAAAACCCGATAGGTTCCATGCGCGGCCGACATTGGCGTGTTGTTGCGGCGAAACCGTGGCTTTACTGGCCAAATGGTAAAAAGGCAGGTCACGATGCTGCGTAACCTGCCTCTAAACTCAGTAGTTGTTTGGCTTCCAGCCAATATCCATGTCGTTCCAGTCCTCATTGGCTGAACCGACGCTGATATCGCCGAGCGTACGGAAGGCCAGACGGGCATTGATCGACCAGTCATTGGCGGCCTGACGGCTGGAATTGATATTGCCTTCGTCGGAATAGCTGACCGTCAGGATCGTGCACTCATCCTGATAGGCAATGCCGATGCGGCGTTCGGCGGCAAACTTCCCGTTGAGATCGTAATTGATCGAACCGAACAGCGACCAGTTGTCGTCCATGCGCAGCGAACCGGACGCCTGGATGATATCGCGATCTTCGTTATAGCCGTATTTCGGCTGCGCCTTGACCTGCGTATAGCTGAGCTTGCCCGTAAGGCGACGGTCCGAATAGCTTATACCGGTTTCCGAGCGGTTGATGTCGAAATCGTCCTTGTCGAGACGCAGGCTCGACGACAGCGAAAGTCCGATCGGCGCATCGAAAGCGGCCATGGCGACGTAATCCGAACGGTCGGATTCGAGGCCCGAATTGGCGCCTGCATTGACGAGATCGTAGGAGGCGAAGGAATTGTCGCCCGCCAGATGGAAGGACTGGCCGGCAATGGCGCGAACGCCGTAGCCATTGTCGAACGTACCGTTATAGCGGAAGCCGATATTGGCGCGCGTGCCGCCCTCGATCCGGTCGAAACCGGAGAATTTGTCGCGTTCGAACAGGTTGGTCGCGTCGAAGACGAATGCCTGTGCATCCTCGTTCGGAAGGCGGCCGGCATATTGTTCGTTCGGGCGCACGAAAATCTGTGCGATTGGCTCAATCACGTGGCTGCTGTTGAGCGCCGTGAACAGCCAGGGATAACGCACTTCCAGACCACCGGTGACCATGCCGCGGAAAGCCGCGCCGTCATGCATCATGCCCTCATAGGCATAGGAGGTCCCGCCCGAGGTGAAGGCCGCAGGAGACATGTCCGTCCAGAGCGCGTCGCCGCGCGCGGCAAGGATCGGCGTGATCTGCAGGCCGCTGTCCATCGTGAAGGTGCGCTTCCACTCGGCTTCGGTGGAAAGGCGCGTATAGTCACCCTCAAGCCCGCTGAAACGCGGATAACCGCCAAGCGCGTAAGCATCCTGCCGCAGGCGCGTGATGCTCGTCAGGTTGGTGGTCAGCGAAAGTTCGCCGCCATAAACCGGATCCGGCACGAAATAACGGTAGTCGACAACCGGGTGGACGATTGCCTGTTTGCGTTCCTTGGCTTCGGTATTGTCCGTATCCTGAACGTTGAAATAATAACCGCGGGCTTCGAAGCTGTTACGCTCACTCGCGCCGTTCAGATAAATCTGGTTGGTCTGAACGTCGTTTTTATAACCCTTCAGCCCGTAGGTGCGCGAAAAGTTATTGTCGGTCTGCACCATGGCATCCCAGCCGAACGCCCAGCGCGGGTTGATCGAGAAATCACCCTTGCTTGCGATCATGCCGCGATTGTCGTTGAGGGCGTCGCTGGTGCCGGCCGTGAAGGTTTCGGACTTCTGCTGGCTGATGCCCGCAATCGTGACCGTGTGCATGCCGGTTTCGAAGCGCTGGCGCAATTCCGCCTGCAGCAGCAGACCCTGCGTCGTGTAATAGGTCGGCGTGACGGTCACGTCCGAGGTGTCGGACAGGACGTGGAAATAGGGGACGCCGATACCGAAACCGAGATTGTCGGTAATGCTCATCTGCGGGAACAGGAAGCCGGATTTACGCTTCACCGTATTGTCCGGAACCGTGAGGAACGGCAGATAGGCGATCGAATGGCCGAAAAGCTGCAGGCGGGCCTTTTCCAAGCGCACCGTATGGGTCTTGCCGTCCTGAACGACGCGCTCGGCCTTGACCTGCCACAGCGGCGCCTTTTCGGGCCGCTCGGCGCAGGGCAGACACGCGGTGTAGACACCGTTGTTGAGCACCATCAGGTCGCCTTCGAGACGCTCGGCGCTTTCACCGGCAATACGGGTATTGTCCGTGGTCTCGACGCGCAGCGCATTGACGAAGCCCTGACCGAAATCGTCGGTCACGTCCATCTCGTCGGCATAGATCTTGTTGCCGCCCGGCTCAATCAGCTCGATGTTGCCATGGGCGATCACACGGCCGGTCTGCTGGTTATATTCCACTTGCTGGGCCACCATGCGGTAGCCCGAATATTTCATGCGAACCACACCCTTCGCGATCACACGCTGGGAATCGCGATTATAGGTCAGTTCATTTGCTGTAAGCAGGAGTTTCGAATCGTCTTGGCTTGCCGACGCAAGCAAACCATCCTGGCCGATAGCGACCGGGCTGGATGCCAAATACGCGCACACAGCGGCACCTGTCAGAAGGGCCGTCCAAAGCCGCCTGATATTCCCGCGGTCATATACCGCCACTAGCCGTCCTCCTGATGAAGCAGAATGGTTGCCCCCAAAGCCAACGCCACGATGACTGGAACCCAGACCGCGACGGTGGGAGGGACAACGCCACCACTCCCGAATGCCCTTACGAGCACGGTTACTACATAAAGCACGAAGCCGGAAACGATTCCACCCAGAATCACGGAGCGCGATTGGGCGAAGCGGCTGAACTTTAATGAAACGGTCGCGGCGATCAAGGTCATCGCGACCAGAAGCAGGGGCGTCGATAGCAGGAAATGATACTGCGTCTCAAGCGCCTTCGAAGATAGTCCAAAGGACTTTGCAACTTCGATCTTGTGAGAAAGGTCAAAGAAAGCAACGGTTTCCGTCTGCGTCATGCGCTCCTGGACGAATTCCCGTCTCAGATTGGTACTGATCCGCGTGCTTTCTTGCCGAACTGGCACATGCCCGGCGCGCGTTTCCGAAACGCCGTTAAGAAGCCAGTAACCATCTTCCAATTTAGCCGACTTCGCATCCTTACGGGAGACGATGTTTCCGTCCTTGTCGATGTCGATCAGAACCACGTCGAGAAGCAGCGTTCCATTGTCCTCGAAGCTCTTGGCGCCGATGATAGTATCCTGGCCGCCGCTTGCCTGGCGCATCCACGGAATGATCTCCTGCTGGCGGCCGCCGCCCGCTTCGTTGCGCAGGCCGGCTTCCATCGCCAGCGATTTGTTCTGGCCCCATGCCGCAATGGGGTTGAGGATAGTGACCGACAGGATGCCGATGAAAACCGCGCCGAGCACGAACGGAAGGATGAACTGCCAGGCGGAAATGCCGGCGGCGCGCGTCACCACCAGTTCGTAACGCCGGTTGAGCGAGATCAGCGTCGTCATGCCGACGAAAAGCGCGATGAAGGGCACGGTCTGTTGCAGGATCAGCGGCAGGCGAAGCGCCGTCAGGCCAAGGGCGGCCGGAACGGAATAGCCGGGCAGGCCGGACATGCGCCGTGCCGTTTCGCTGAAGTCTGCAAGATAAATGATCGAAGATACGCCGAGCAGGAACCAGATGGCGGTGATCAGATATCGCTTCAGGAAATACCGGGAGAGCGTGTTGAAAATCATGCGTTGCCGCTCCCAGAGCTTTTCGCCATCCGGCTGGAGAAGAGACGGCGCAGACGACCCATCGCATCGGCGATGATTCTCGGCATTTTCGGCTTGCGCCCGGTCAGCAGAATGAAGGCGGCGGCCCCGCCGCTAAGGCCCGGAACGGCATAGACCAGCGGAATGAAGGCCGCGCTCTGCTTGATCTGATTGGTGACGTAAAAACCAAGCCACCGCAGCATGAAGGCCGTCACCAGCGCGGCGACCATCGGATGCAGGCGCGCCTCGCGGTGTGAACGGGCATCGGCGGCGATGACCAGCGAAATCAGCGCGAAGGAAAAGGCGAACATCCAGTCCGACAGGCGCTTGTGCAGCTCGCTGCGGAAGGCTTCCGGCGAGCGCTTGTAGCTCGCATTGTTCTCGTCGGGCGAGAGAAGGAAACCGAGGCTGGCATCGCCCGGAGAGAGCGACGGCTCGGAATCCTGCTTTTCCGACATGGTCGAAAGGTCGAAGGCATAGGACAGGAACTTGACGATCGAGACCTTGCCGTCCGGCGTCTTCTGCTGCACTTCGCCGTCGCGCATGGTCAGCGACGTGCCGCTTTCGTCGATCATGCCTTCCTTGGCATAATAGATGAGGTCGAAATTCGGATCGCGGCGGTCGGCGACGAACAGGCCCTTGAGGATACGGCCCTGCCGCTGGGCGATCTGCACGTAAAGACCGTCCTGAATGGTACGGAAAGTCTTTTCTTCGATCACCGAGGACAGAAGGTCGGCATAGGCGGCGGCCACCATCTGCCGAGCGGAGCTGCGGGCGGGCGGCTCGATGAAATTGGTGATGGTGAAGGAAAGCGCGCTCAGAATGGCGGCCAGAATGAGAACCGGGCGATACATGATCGAACGGGGCGATCCGGCCGCATCGATGATGGCAAGCTCGGAATCGTTGTTCATCGTGGTGAATATCTGGGTGATGCCGATCACCAGCGCGAAAGGCAGGACGACCGGGATCAGCGTCGGCAGGATCATCGTCGCGAGCGCCATGAAGGAACCCATCGACTGGCCGGTATCGGTGACGAGATTGATTCTCTGGAGAACCTGGATGGTCCAGATGATGGCCAGCACCGGCAGCAGCGCGACCAGAAACATCTGCGTTGTCCGCCGCAGGATATAGTTCTCGAGAAGCTTCATACGGCCCTGTTCGACATTGTTTTTCCGTGCGATCGCTCGCCGAGTTTCCGCCTATCTAATCGCATCGTTTGCAATTGGCTATTCCGGCGTGCTCACAAATATGTTTTGCGCGATGATTTTTCCATCGCCTGTGTCTTTTTGTGGAACAAGCTGTCGGTTTCATGACGCGATTTCGCATTCCACAAAAATGCCTTTCCTTTAACGACTGTAGGCCTTTAAAGAATGCGGGGTTGCGCCCGGGGCCGAAAAGGCCATGATCATGCGCATCGTGCAAGTCGTAGAAGAAGAGCAGGAAAACATGTCCGCCAAATTCGATATTTCTTTCGCCAATTCCGCCGCGCTTGAAAACGCGCTCGCCGTTGTGCTGCAGGCCTCGGGTGAGGCGCAGGCCGTCGCCGGCGCCTCCGAGGCCGATCCGGGCGGTGTGATCGAAAGGGCGGCGAAGATTTCGGGCTTTTCCGCAAAATCCATGACGACGCTCGACGTGATCGCGCCGCAGGGTTCCGCCGCCGACAGGCTGCTCGTCATCGGCCTCGGCAAGCCGTCGAAACTGGTCGCTCATGACTGGCTGCGCGCCGGCGGCACAGCCGCCGCCAGTTTCAAGAAAGCGGACAGGGTCGTCATCTATCTCGATGCGCCGGGCGTAGAGGTCGGTGCGCAGGCGGCTGCGGATTTCGCGCTTGGCCTGCTGCTGCGCGCCTATAGCTTCGATGCTTACAAGACCAAGAAAAAATCCGACGAAGAGAAGATGCCGAAGAAGGTGGAGATCGTCATCGTCACGGCCGCCCATCAGGAAGCGGAAAAGGCTTTTGCCGTCTCCGAGGCCGTTGCGGGCGGTGTTACCCTGGCGCGCGATCTCGTCAACCTGCCGCCGAACGCTCTCGGGCCCGTCGAATTTGCCGAGAAGGCGGAGGAGCTGCGCAAGCTCGGCGTCGAGGTAGAAGTCCTCGGCGAGAAGGAGCTGAAGAAGCTCGGCATGAATGCGCTTCTCGGTGTGGCGCAGGGATCGGCGCGCCCGCCCAGACTTGCGGTGATGCAGTGGAACGGCGGCAACAAGAAGGATGAGCCGATTGCCTTCGTCGGCAAGGGCGTCGTTTTCGATACCGGCGGCATTTCGCTGAAGCCCGGCCTCAATATGGAGGATATGAAGGGCGACATGGGCGGGGCGGCGGCCGTGACCGGCCTGATGCATGCGCTGGCCGCCCGCAAGGCCAAGGCAAATGTGATCGGAGTCATCGGCCTTGTGGAAAACATGCCTGACGGCAATGCCCAGCGTCCGGGCGATATCGTCACCTCCATGTCCGGCCAGACCATCGAGATCATCAATACCGATGCCGAAGGCCGGCTGGTTCTGGCCGATGCGCTCTGGTACACCAAGGATCGCTTCAACCCGAAATTCATGGTGAACCTTGCCACGCTGACGGGCGCGATCACGGTGGCGCTCGGCAATCTCCAGGCCGGTCTTTTCTCCAATGACGACGAGCTTGCAGCGCGCCTCACGCGGGCGGGCGATGTGACGGCCGAAAAACTGTGGCGCATGCCGCTCGGCAAGGATTACGACAAGATCATCGATTCCAAATTCGCCGACATGAAGAACAGCTCGGGCCGTCTGGCGGGTTCCGTCACCGCTGCGCAGTTCCTCAAGCGTTTCGTGGGCGAAACCTCCTGGGCTCATCTCGATATCGCCGGCACCGCCATGGGGTCGCCGCTGACCGAGATCAACCAGTCATGGGGATCGGGCTACGGCGTCAGGCTGCTGAACGAACTCGTTCGCGCCCATTACGAAGATTGAAGCGAGCGGAGCGGCACGTCTGCGGATGACTGAAATTCTGTTTTACCATCTGACGGAATCGAAGCTGGAGGACGCCTTGCCGCCCTTGCTTGAGAAATCGCTGGAACGCGGCTGGAAGGTCGCGATCCAGACGGTGGGCGAAGAGCGCCGTGATTTCCTCGATACGCACCTGTGGACCTTTCGTGACGACAGTTTCCTGCCGCACGCCACCGATACTTCGCCCGCACCGCAAAACCAGCCGATTCTCCTGACGGCGTCCGACGAGAACGCCAACGCGGCAAGTGTCCGCTTTCTCGTCGATGGCGCCGAGCCGCCGGCGGTTGAGGCCTATGAACGTATCGTGTTCATGTTCGACGGATACGATGCCTACCAGCTCGAAATGGCGCGGAATCACTGGAAAAGACTGAAAACAGAGGGACATTCCCTGACCTACTGGCAGCAGTCACCTGAAGGCCGCTGGCAGAAGAAGGCCTGATCGCACCCCCGATTGTGCATCCCGACGATTGGTTCCATACGCAAACAGACCGGCAAAAATTCGCACGTGGCGTCAATTGCGGGTTTTTGCATTATGCGCTCGAAGGAATCCTGCGGGAATGGGCTTTCGCTTCGAGCGAGGCGGCTGGTTTGACCTGCTCTGCCTCGGGCGGCTTCCTGTGACGCAACAGCAGAAGGACATGAGTATGGGACAGGCGATATCGCGACCGGAGGGAGAAACCGAGCGCCTGGTCGCGGTGCGGTCGATCATGTCTTTCAAGAATGCCGAGATGCCGGAGCTGAAAGTGCTGTCGCAACTGGGGCAGGGGGTTTTTGGCGTGGCGCGTGCGGCGGTCAGTATTATCGATGAGGATTGGCTTCATATCGCTGAGCAGGCAGGAATGCAGCTGTCGGAATGCTCGCGCGATCTGTCGATCTGCAACCGCGTCATCGCCAAGCAGGATGTGGTGGTGATACCCGATCTCACCGAGCATCCGCATTTCCGCTTCATGCCCTATGTGAAAGAGGGGCCGGAGCTGCGTTCCTATGCGGGTGCGCCGATCGAACTTGAGCCTGGTCTTGTTGTTGGCGCCTTTTGCCTGGTCGATACGGTGCCGAGAAATTTTTCCCGCATCGAAATCGACAATCTCAGACATTTCGCGTTGCTGGCGGCTGCATTGCTGCGGCTTCAGAAAGCCAATTTCACCATGAGTCTGGCCGAACGCGAATTGCGCGATGCGGCGATGACCGATCCGCTGACCGGGTTTTATAATCGCAAGGCGCTGGAGGCGATTGTCGACGGCCAGCTCGGCGCGGCCCTGCGTGCAAACGAGGCCTTCGGTGTGCTCTATCTTGATCTGGACGGTTTCAAGACCATCAACGACACGTTCGGCCATCCTGCCGGTGACCGCGTTCTGACCGCCGCCGCCGGACGTATCCGCAAGGCAATCCGCAAGGAGGATATCGTCGTGCGCATGGGCGGCGATG
The DNA here is from genome assembly GCF_041954855.1 of Agrobacterium sp. LR_9. NCBI lineage: Bacteria > Pseudomonadati > Pseudomonadota > Alphaproteobacteria > Hyphomicrobiales > Rhizobiaceae > Agrobacterium > Agrobacterium sp. LR_9. Next base: position 371,201 of record NZ_JAVAYA010000002.1, on the reverse strand, counting down.
AATTCGCGATTTTTATACCGCGACCCCGCAGCCCAGATGTCATGAGTGGAATGGCGGACCGGCTTCTGGCCGCTTTCCGAAACCCCTTCGACGTGGACGGGCAGGAGGTGGACGCCCGTCTCAGCATCGGCGGCGCGCTTGCTCCGCAGGCGGGTGCCGACCGGGCAACGCTGCTATCCAGCGTCGACGAAGCGTTGTATCAGGCCAAAAAATCAGGGCGCGACCGTTTCGTCAGCCGCGCCCTTTGAGGCATTGTCCTTCGGGAAGCGCTTCTGCTTCTCAGTCGTAGAAGGAATCCACGAATTTGTGGCGGCCGAGCAGGAAGGCGTCGGCTACGTGGGTCAGCGGCGCGAGATCGACATCGGAAAGGCCAGCCTTGATGATTTCCGAGAAACGCTCGTAAAGGGCAGGATATTCCCGCTCCGGCTGGGAGAGTTTTTCTTCGCCGTTGATCGAAAGCTTGGCGCCGCCTTCCGAAAGCACCATCCGTCCCGCTGCCGTCTCGGCAACGATATCCCAGCTCTGCTTGCCGGTCTGGCGCCAGTCGAATTCGGCATGGACGGGCGTTTTCGCCACATCGGAAAAATGCAGGTCGGCAGCGATCGGGGCGTCGCGGTTTTCCGGGAACTCAAGCGTCGCCTTGGTCAGGAACAGCGCGCGCGGCAGGATATGGGTGATGATCGAAAGCGCGTTGATGCCGGGATCGAACACGCCGAGACCGCCCGCCTGCCAGATCCAGGCCTGGTTCGGGTGCCAGTGGCGCACATCTTCTTTCCAGATGACATGCACGCTCTCGATTTTGGTGGAAGCCAGAAACACCTTCGCAGCCTCGACCGCCGGTGCATAACGCGAATGCCAGCTTGCAAAGAGCGAAAGGCCCTTCGAATCCGCCAGCCGGACGAGATCCTGCACCTCCGAAAGGGTGGCGCCCGGCGGCTTTTCGAGGAAAACGTGCTTGCCCGCATTCAGCGCCGCGTAAGCCGCCTCGTAACGATATTGCGGCGGCATGCACAGCGATACCGCGTCGATGGCAGGCACGGCCTCCAGCATGGCCTCGATGGTGCCATAGGAAGCGACGCCGTCCACGGTGCCGTGGCGGCTTGCGGTGCAGATCAATTCAAAATCCGGATTGCCTGCAATGGCGGGAAGATGCTGGTCGCGAACGATTTTGCCGACGCCGACGATGGCAAGCTTGGTGGCTGACATGAAGTGGAACCCGTGTGTGAGTGCTGTCTGAGATAAAGTGTGATTTTTACAGGTTTTTAGCAGAAACGCCCGAAGGAGCAAGGCGATCGTTTCGGCGCGAATGGTCTTTCCAGAAAGCGCGACGTCTCGACAGTATCCGACAGTGACTTCGCATTTCCACGCGACCTAAAATATATAAATTAATATTGCATTTTTATTGGAATTTTTCCTTTTTTCGGCTATTGAGATGCGGATTTTGATGTATATCTTGGTATTAATATAATTTATTTATTCTAATATAGTTATTTCAAAGATCGGATTGTGGTGGTTTTGTTTAAATCTGACCGATTGTCTGGCTTCGTTCAGAAAGTCAACGAAAGCAACCACCAATTCAATACATATGGGCTGATTTTCGGCGTCGTCCTCTACAATCTCTACATATTGGTGGATCTCAGTCTGGTGCCCGAGATCATCTGGCTTGATCTGGTCGTCCGCCTGATTATTGTAACGCCGATTTTATTTCTTTATTTTCCGGTGCGATATTATGCGATCGGGCTGCGGCAGGATGCGGTCGCCCATGAGGTGCTTCACGGGCTGGGCTGCATGTTGGTCGTCGCATCGATCATGTTCATCTATGCCAATGCTCGGACGTCATCCGCGAGCGAATATTACATCGGTATCGTTACCGTCGTCATTTACATGAATACGATCCATCGCAAACCGTTTCCGCTCGCGGTCATGGGTACGGTCGGGTGCATGATAGTATTCATTGTCGGCATGCGGTATGTCACGGTGACGAGCGAGGTCGCGAAGCTGCCCGCGATCATGTGTTCCGTTGGCATCAGCGTCGTTTCGCTTTTTGCGGCCTATCGTATCGAGCAGGTGGAAAGACGGGACTATCTGGCGTCGCTGCGCGAAAAAATGTTGTTGCAACAAATTCAAAGTGCAAACCAGGAACTTCAGCAGCTCTCCAATACCGATCAGCTCACCGGTATCCGCAATCGCCGCAGCTTCGACGAGGCGGCGAGCGAGGCTTCTGCCGGCAGCGGCAGGCCGCGGGCTCTCATCCTTCTCGATGTCGACTATTTCAAAAACTATAATGATTCCGAAGGCCATATTGCCGGCGATGACTGCCTGCGCAGGATCGCCGGACGTCTTCGCAGCGCCCTGCGCAGGGACGATGGCGACAGAAGTTTCGTCGCGCGTTACGGGGGCGAGGAATTCGTCGTCCTGCTCGACGATTGCGTCACTTCCGCTGCACTGGCGATAGGGGAAAGACTGAGATTGGCTGTGATCGACGAGGCAATACCCCATCTTAACCGCCCCGACGGGCGGGAAATCGTCACCGTCAGCCTCGGGATCGCAGTCTCCGGTGACGGCGGGGAAGTTATCTACGACATGGTCAACCGGGCCGATACCGCGCTTTACGAGGCCAAGCGCCATGGAAGAGACCGGCTGGTGTTGGCCTCCGGCCCTACGGAAGCGATTGCCGGGCCAACAGGACCTTATGACGCCGAAGCCGCAATGTCGGCATAGGCGGCTCAAGGCTGGGCGATGTTTGATAAGTCCTGCATGGAGCGGGAGTTGTGAAGTCCATGAACCGGAATTCCGGTGCCGCAACACATGACGACAGGTAATGCAGATGATGGAATTGATCGCCGCACAAGCGGCAGCATCCGCTGCCGAACTTCCCTTCCTCCTGCTTCAGGCGGCAGCCGTTGTCGGCATGGTGTCCGTGCTGATTCTCCTCCGGCGAAACATCGCCCTCGAGGATCCCCGCTATAAGATCTATTATGGCATCGTGTTCGGCATGGCAGGGTTTCTGCTCGCGATGCTGGTTTCCGAATTCATCAAACTTCCCTCCAAACCCTATATCCGCACGGAATTGCTGTTTCTTGCCGGGGTGCTGGGCTCATGGCAGGGCGGGTTGATCACCCTGGTTTTCGTGGCGGTCGGGCGATATGTCTTTGGCGGTCCCGCGCTGTTTCTTGCGGCCTTGCAGGACATGGTCGTCATTTCGGCCTGCGGCATCGCCATGTATGGCTGGATGCGCAACCGGCGCCTCGCCGATATCGGAAATCGGGATATTCTTATCGTCTGTGCGGCCAGATTCATGACCGCACTGCTGGCCATCACAATTTCGTTCGCCCTGGGTTTAATCGATCACGCACTGTTCGTAAGCGCACTCGGTCGCCGGACAATAGGCGCCGCCTCCATTGGTTTGCCGATGATCGTGTGCCTGTTCATCCTCTTGCGCAGCGAAGCGCGGGCCCGGGAAGAGGCAAGGAAACGAGAGGAGGCAGCAAGAACGGATTCGTTGACCGGTCTACCCAACACGCGGGCGCTTAAGGACCATATGGAAAAAGTCATGCGGCCGGAACCGGCGGTTCCCCACGCCCTTGTTCTGATCGAGATCGTCAATATAGCCGATGTCGCCGCCTGCGAGGGAGAAGACTGGAGCGATCTTTTCTGGCCCCGGCTTGCGCGGGAGATCTGCGACGGGGACTACGGCGTCCTTTGCGACACCAATGCGCCCTGTAGCTTCATGTTCGGCGATACGACACTCGCAGTCGTCATGCAGGGGATTTCGCTTGAAAAGTCCGAAAGTACGAAACTCATAATGCGTCTGCATGAGGGTTTGAGCACGTTTTGTCGCTCGGCGGAGGCAGGGCCGGTCCCGCATCTCAAAATCGGCGCGGCAAATCTGGACAAGCTTTCGCAACGGAACGTCGCCTCATTCCTCAGGCACCTCAGCCTGGCGCTCAAGGGCAGCGATCATCCGGTGCAGATTTTCCCCTTCTCCTTTGCCGAGAAAGCGACACTGGACGAGGCGGTGCGGCAGATGCTGGTCAACTGGATCAAATCCGGCACGCCGCCCATTTGTTATCAGCCGAAATTCGAAATGCGCAATCGCCGCATGATCGGCGCCGAAGCGCTCCTGCGCGCGGTCGACGCGCGGGGGCAGGCGCTTTCGCCTTATTATGTGCTGGAAATCGCCGAACGCCATCGGCTGCTGGTGGAATTCGAATGGTCGACGATCGAGGCCGTCGTGCGCGATCTTCGCGACCTGCACGGCCTCGAGGCGGATTTTCATCTGGCGGTGAATATTTCCGCTTCGTCCTTTGCGAGCGCGCATTTCGCAGACCGGGTCGTGGCGCTGCTGCACGAAATGGCGGTGCCGGCGTATCGCCTCTCAATCGAAGTGACGGAGATGAGCAGGATACCGACCACCGATGTCGTACAGCAGAATTTCGATACGCTGATTGCCGAAGGCGTCCGGCTGGCGCTCGATGATTTCGGTACCGGTTATGCCGCCCTTACGTTGCTGGCGCGGTTCCCGTTCGAAGAGGTCAAGATCGATCACTGGATGACATCGAGGCTCGACCAGTCGCGGTTCAGGGAGGCCATTGCGCTCGCCTTCGAGAGTGCGGAGCGTTACGGCGCAAAGCTGGTAACGGAAGGCATAGAAACCGAGGAGCAGAGCCGGCTCCTCATGCAGATGGGCATTCGCTTCGGGCAGGGTTATCTTTATTCCCCCGCCGTACCGCTCGACCGCCTGCAACCGCGCAGGGCATGCGCCTAGGACATATCCAGTTTAACCGAAAGCGCAGTCGCGCATCACCCCGCCATTGCTTCTTCATATTCACTCGAAAGCAGCAGCCATTGCTCCTCCGCATCCGAAAGCTTCGCGGCGGCCTCGCCACGCTCCTTCACTTTCTGTGCGGCCTTGGCGGGCGCTTTTTCGTATAGGACGGGATCCGCCAGCTCGGCGTCGAGCAACTGAATCGTTTTCTCAAGCTTCGCCGTCAGGGATTCGATTTCGTTGATCTTTTTCTTGAGCGGCGCAAGCTGGGCGCGCTTTTCCGCACTGGCCTTGCGTTGATCGGCTTTGGAAGCCTGTTCGGCCACGGCGTCGGTCTTGTCTTCCTTTTTCTTGCCGGAGGAAACGACGAGATCGCGATATTCCTCCATGTCGCCTTCGAAGGTCTTGACCGTGCCGTCAGCCACCAGCCACAGCCGGTCCACCGTCGCCTCGATGAGATGGCGGTCGTGCGAGATGAGGATGACCGCGCCGCTGTAATCGTTCAGCGCCTCGATCAGCGCCCTGCGGCTGTCGATATCGAGATGGTTGGTCGGTTCGTCGAGGATGAGCAGGTTCGGCGCGTGGAAGGCCGCCAGTCCCATCAGAAGACGGGCCTTTTCGCCACCGGAAAGGTCCTTTGCCGCCGTCGCCATCTTTTCGGTTGCGAGACCCATCTGCGCCACGCGGGAGCGCACCTGCGCCTCTGGCGCCAGAGGCATCAGCTTGCGCACATGTTCGACCGGTGTTTCATCCGGCACGAGGTCATCGAGCTGGTGCTGCGCGAAGAAACCGATCTTCAGGCCAGGGGCGACGCGAAGATCGCCCGCCTGCGGCGCAAGCCGGCCGGAAATGAATTTCGCGAAGGTGGATTTGCCGTTGCCGTTGGAGCCGAGCAGCGCAATGCGGTCGTCATTGTCGATCCTGAGATTGAGCTGCTTCAGGATCGATTTGCCCGGCTCGTAACCCACAGCCCCGCCATTGATGGCGACGATGGGGGAGGCGGGCTGCTTTTCCGGCTCCGGGAAGGTGATCGGCTGGACGTGATCCTCGATCACGGCGGCGACGGTGCCCATGCGCTCCAGCGCCTTGATGCGGCTCTGCGCCTGCCGCGCCTTGGTGGCCTTGGCGCGGAAACGGTCGATGAAGCTTTGCAGGTGTTTGCGCGCGGCGTCATTTTTTGCCTTCGCCTTCATCTGCAATTCGTCGTTTTCGGCCTTCTGGCGCTCGAACTGATCGTAACCACCGCGATAGAAGGTCAGCTTCTTCTGGTCCAGATGCACGATGGAGTTGACGGCATTGTTGAGAAGATCGCGGTCGTGGCTGATGATGATGACGGTGTGCGGATAACGCCGGATATAATCCTCCAGCCAGAGCGTGCCTTCGAGGTCGAGATAGTTGGTCGGCTCGTCGAGCAGCAAAAGGTCGGGTTCTGCAAACAGCACGGAGGCAAGCGCCACGCGCATGCGCCAGCCGCCGGAGAAGGAGGAGGCCGGGCGAAGCTGCGCTTCGTGATCGAAACCGAGACCGGCAAGAATGCTGGAGGCGCGCGCTTCCGCCGAATGGGCGTCGATATCGACGAGCCGCATCTGGATTTCGGCGATACGGTGCGGATCGGTCGCGGTTTCCGCCTCGGCCAGAAGCGCGCTGCGCTCCTTGTCGGCCGAAAGCACGATGGAAATCAGCGATTCTTCGGTGCCTGGGGCTTCCTGCGCCACCTGGCCGATGCGCGCCTGTTTCGGAATTGTCACCGAACCGCTTTCCGCCGAGAAATCGCCGGTGATAACCCGGAACAGGGTGGATTTGCCGGCGCCATTGCGGCCAACAAGGCCCGCCTTCACACCGGCGGGAAGCGTCACGCTGGCATGGTCGAGAAGCAGACGCCCGGCGATACGGGCGGAAAGATCGGTAATCGTAATCATGGCGCCGTTTTGGCCGAACTGTCTGGCCAAGGCAAGAGCGCCCGCGCCACATCGGGCGAGATTAAACTGTCAATCGCCGAGCTGCGCCAGATAGCTGCTGCGGCTATGCTGCGCCACCTCCCGCGAATAACCGACGACGCAGTTGCGCGTGCCGCAGCGTGCCGAAAGCAGAGCGAGTTCGGCATGGCTGAAAAATTCGGCGGGCGTTGCGGTTCCGTCCACCGCGGCGACGCCGATCGAAACGGTCAGATGTTCGCCGTCTCCTTCCTGCGTCACGAAACGCAGCGCCTCCACGCTTTGCCGCAACCGCTCGGCAATGGCCTCGGCCGTGTTCTGCGGCACGCCGGCAAACAGGAAGGCGAATTCATCGCCACCGATACGGGCGACGAAATCGTCCTTCTTAATGGTTTTGCGAAACAGGGCGGCGAGACGCCGTAATGCCTTGTTGCCGGCGGCGGAGCCATATTTGCCGTTGATTTCCCGGAAATGGTCGATATCCAGCAGCACCAGCGAGGTGGCGGATGCGGCCCGGTCCTTTGGAAAAAGAGCGCCAAGCTTTTCGAGAAAGGCCGCCCGGTTTGGCAGTGCCGTCAGCGCATCGCGCAGCGAGGCGGCCTGAAGTTCCCCACGGTTTCTTTCAACCTCGCGGATTTTCACCAGTCCCATGGCGATGAAATGCCGAAGGCTCGTCTGTTCTTCGTGGATATCGCCCAGCAACTCCACGAAGCGCTCCGTTGCGGGCGGCTCGCCATCCTCATGCTGCTCTAGGCTGGCCAGAAAAGTTTCGGTGCGCTGAAGGCTCGCCTCCAGCCGCGCGGAAATCTGCGTGAGTGTATCGAAGGCGTCGCTTGCCATCTGTTCGGCTTCGATGCGCGAAAAGCCGGGCAGATTGTGCCGCTGGCCGATGAGGTCGATTTCATGCTGCTGCGGCGCATTGCCAAGAGCGAGAATGTCACGGCCCATGGCCGGATTGTGTCCGGACAATATTTCATAGATCAATTCATAATTGCGCGGCAAAGGTGCAATGTTCATCTTGGCGATGAACTGCGTGATCTTGGTAACGACCAGAGCGCTTCTTGCCTGCTCGCGTTTTTTATCGCCCGCCGATGTCGTCACTGACAGCCCCAATAGCAATGGATTATTATGAATGGACCGGCGATAACCGATTGTTGAACGGCGTTATTCTTACAAGCGACGGTTTAAAATAGAATAAATCCACAAAGAATTTTGCCGTCCCGAAGCATAGATTCCGCGTTGCGGAAGGCGGGTGTGCCCCAAGCGTTCCTTGATCGATAATATGACAAATCCTGATTTGATTTCGGGCGACGACCGTTTTTATATCGCTCCATCGATGTTGCAGAAGAGGGGCAGCCCATGACGACTTCCAGAACGCTCTATTCGCTATGCGGAAGCGACACTTCCCGGCCATTTTCTCCCCATTGCTGGAAAACCGTGCTTTCGCTGGCGCATAAGGGGCTGGATTTCGAGGAGCGGCCTTTACCCTTCACGGTGATCCCGACGGTGGAGGACGGTTTTTCGAAGACCGTGCCGATCCTGCGCGATGGCGACGAGCTGATAAGCGACAGTTTCGAAATCGCGCTTTACCTGGACGAAGCTTACCCGGAGCGCCCGTCGCTGTTCAACGGCGAGGGCGGCAAGGCCATGGCCCGTTTCGTCGAAAGCTGGTCGCAGACGGTGCTTCACCCGGCCATCGTGCGTATCGCCGTGCTCGATATCCACAATATGCTGGACGAGCCGGACCGCCGTTATTTCCGCGATAGCCGCACGAAAGCGCTCGGCCGTCCGCTCGAAGATGTGGTGGCGAACCGCGAGGCGGAAATCGCAGCCTTTCCGGCATTGCTTGCGCCGATCCGGCGTATGCTGAGCTTCCAGCCTTTCATCGGCGGCACATCGCCGCTCTTTGCGGATTACATCGTGTTCGGCGCGCTGCAATGGGCGCGGATCACCACCGGGGCGGATTTGTTCGCCGATAACGACCCCGTGCGGGACTGGTTCGAAGGCTGCCTCGATCTCTATGATGCGAGAGGCCGCAGTGTGACAGCGGCGTGAAATGTCTGGCATCATCGTCGCAATCTCGTCGATCCCCCTTGTTTTCGGGCCTTTGGGCGGGTAAAGACCGCCCACTTTCTCTGAAGGAAAAGGAAACGGACATATGGCGATTGAACGCACATTTTCGATGATCAAGCCGGACGCAACCAAGCGTAACCTGACGGGCGCGATCACCAAGGTATTTGAAGACAACGGCCTGCGCGTCGTCGCCTCCAAGCGCGTCTGGATGAGCAAGCGCGAAGCCGAAGGCTTCTACGCCGTTCACAAAGAGCGTCCCTTCTTCGGCGAACTCGTTGAAGGCATGACTTCCGGCCCGACCATCGTTCAGGTTCTGGAAGGCGAAAACGCCATCCTCAAGAACCGCGAAATCATGGGCGCCACCAACCCGGCCCAGGCCGCTGAAGGCACGATCCGCAAGACCTTCGCGCTCTCCATCGGCGAAAACTCCGTTCACGGTTCCGACGCTCCGGAAACCGCCGCACAGGAAATCGCTTACTGGTTCGCCGAAACCGAAATCGTCGGCTGATTCAATATCTCAACGGCTTGAATCGCTGTTGCAGGCGATTGTGTGAAGCTGCTGAAAAGACTCGAAGAAACGGAGCCGAAAGGCTCCGTTTTTTTTGTTTTGGAGCGCTGCCTGCAAGACGGTGCGTTCTGCGGAGACCTCATTCCATACTCCGTCACCCCGGACTGGATCCGGGGTCCAGCGCGATCAAGTCCTTGATCGCAAAGACTCTTACGCCACGCAGACGCGCGGCTGCTGGATGCCGGGTCAAGCCCGGCATGACGGAAGTGAGGTTTGCCACCCCTACAGAGAACTGAGCCTAAGGCTGCAATTTTTTGTTAGGACGCCGGACACCCCTGAACGGGCCGCATATCCGTCGTGCCATCCGGTTTGAACACCTCCGGATTGGGCGTATAAAGCGGGCCGACCACCAGCGGCTTGGCGGGAAGAAGCGACTGGTCGGTGTCGGAGCGGATCGTGGTTTCGATGGTCTGGAGAATGTCGCCTTCCGGCCCCTTGATGCGGATGGTGACCTTGTAGGGCCGGTCCTGCTTCACGCATTCCACCGGTGGGCTCTGAACCGTGATCTTTTCGTCTTTCGGGAAAATCTTCTCGCGGCTGGTGAGGTCTGGACCGCCGCGCGGGTTTTCGAATGTCGCTTCCACCGTGCTGCCATCGCGAATGCGGGCGATGCGCTGAAGCGTCACCAGATAGGTGGCGATGGCGACGCGATAGTTGAAAACGAACATCCGGCCGGAAACCTTCGCCACTTCGCGCGGTTCTTCCCGCTGGCAGCCGGAAAGAGCGAGCATCCCCGCAATCGCCAGCAAGGGAAGGGCAATTCTTTTCATGATCGCACGTCCTTCTTCCGGTGATAGTGCCGGCTGGCTTTCTGCCGGTTACCGCACACAGCCATATCGCACCAGATACGGCTTCTGTTCTTGCTGCGGTCGATGAAAAGCCAGCCGCAATTGCCGCAGATCCGCAGCCGCTCCCGTGTCTCGCCGGCAAGTAGCGAGAGGGCGGAATGGGCGGTGGCGTTGCCGAGGCTTTCGGCAATCGGAAACGTCCGCAGTGCCGTGCCGCAGGCGAAGAGAAGCCCGGCCAGCCTGTTGTCGTCATCGTCGTCGCCGGAAATGGCGGCGCGGAAATAATCGTCGACAGCCTCGCGAAGATCGAGAAAAACCGCCTGCTTTTCCGCCTCGGGCGCGATGAGCGTGGGAAACCTGTCACGTTCAGCACCGAGCCTTGTGGCCGCTTCGGCAAAGGCCGCGATCTGCGCCGGCACGGCAAAACGGTCGACCGATTTTGCCGCATCCGAGCGCAGGATCACGCTATTGGCGACATCCAGCGCCAATGCGCCGCCTGCGAAACGATGTTCTGTCCAGCGAAAGGTCATACCGCACATTATAACTGTCAAAATGAGTTTTAACAGTTATAATCATGGCGGGAGGACGCGCTTGGCCTATTTCCTGCAACAATTGCTGAATGCTGTGCCGGTCGCCTCGCTTTATGCGGTTCTGGCCTTTGGTTATGCCATCGCCTTTTCGGTCACCAAACGCGCCGATGTCACCTATGGCGCCATATTCGCCTTTGCCGGCCAGACCTGCCTGTTATTTGCGGATTTTGGCTGGAACCGGCTGTGGCTGGTTTTGCCGGCAACATTGGCGCTCGGGGCAGGGGCAGGCCTGTTCGGCGGGCTGTGGGCGGCGGGTTTTGTCGGCCGGGCGGTGATGCGGCCGCTGGCGAAAGCCTCTCCCAATGCCGTGACCGTCGCCTCCGCCGGCGTGCTGATTGCGCTGACCGAAAGCGCGAGGTTGGCCGCCGACACAAGGCAGTTATGGCTGCCGCCGCTTCTGTCTCAGCCGGTGCGCTTCTGGGCCGATGGCGGCTTTGCCGTGACCCTGACGCCGATGCAGATGCTGAACACGGCGGCGTTCTGCCTGCTCATTCTCGCAGGGTCGCTTTATCTTGGCCGTTCCGCTTTCGGCAGGCGCTGGAAATCGGTCTCGGACGATGCTTTCGCCGCGGCTTTATGCGGCGTGAATGCGGGCCGGATATTTCTCGTCTCGTATTGTGCAGCGGGCCTCGTTGCCGCCATCGCCGGCGTGCTGGCCACATTCTATTACGGCACCATGGATTTCGGCGCTGGTCTGGTCTTTGGCCTGAAGGTGGTGCTGATTTCGGCGGCGGGCGGTTATGCCAGTCCGCTCATCTGCGGCCTTGGGGCCGCCGTCGTCGGCTTTGCGGAAACTTTCTGGGTCGGTTACGGCCCTGCCGCCTGGCGCGATGCGGTGGTTCTGGCGATGCTGGTCGGCTGGCTGATTGTCATGCGCAGCAGGGTGGAAGCGCTCTGAGTCTGGCCCCTGGAGCGCTTTCGCGTTTCTTCGAGTCGCAAGAGCGCTCTAGCTCTTTGTTTCGTCGCATTTCCGGACGGAAAACCGGGCACCACTTTTCCTGGAAATGCTCTATCGCCACTTGTCCTTGGCCGCGTCGTCGGTTGTTTTCGCCGCAACCCAGTCGCCCGCCGAGCCATCCTTGCCATGTTCCTTTTTCCAGAACGGCGCGGATGTCTTGAGATAATCCATCACGAAATTCGCGCCATCGAAGGCGGCCTGTCGATGCGATGAAGCTGCGATGACGAGGACGATGTTTTCGCCGGTGGCGATCTTGCCGTGGCGGTGGATGGCGGTGAGGCCGAGAAGGCCGAAGCGCTCCATGGCAAGTGTGGCGATGCGGGTTATTTCCGCCTCCGCCATGCCGGGATAGTGTTCCAGTTCCAGCGCCGCAAGCGTGCCGCCATCATCCCGACAGAGTCCGGTGAAGGCCACGACCGCGCCGATGCTCCTGTCCCCTTCCGTCAGCCGGCGGGTTTCTTCCGCAGCGTCGAAATCCTCTGCCTGCACGCGGACCGTCGGCTGCATCCGCTCATCCCCCCGTCATCGGCGGGAAGATGCCGATCTCGCGCGCGCCGATGATGCTTTCATCATGCTCGACATGCTCCTGATTGACGGCGACGCGGATCACATTGGGAAACTCGAAAGCAGCTTCGTAATTCTCGCCGCGCGTCGCAAGCCAGGCGATCAGCTCGCCGGCGGTGGTGACGGAGGAGGGGATGTCCAGCTCTTCTTCATCCGTGCCGATCTTCTCGCGCACCCAGGCGAAATAAACGATCCGTGTCATCAGTCTTCGTCCACAATGTGCTTCAGGCCAGCCTTGAAGTAATCATAGCCGGTATACATGGTCAGCGCCGCCGCGATCCACAGCAGGGTAATGCCCATTTCGGTCGTGTAGGGCAGAACCTTGTCGCCCGCAGGACCCGCGAGCAGGAAGGCGATGGCGACCATCTGGATGGTGGTCTTCCATTTGGCGATGCGGGTGACGGGAACGCTGACCTTCAGCGCCGCCAGATACTCTCGCAGGCCCGAGACCAGAATTTCGCGGCAGAGAATGGTGATGGCCGCCCAGAGCGACCAGCCGGCAATGGTGCCATCCGCCGCCATCAGAAGCAGGACGGAGGCGACCAGCAGCTTGTCGGCGATCGGGTCCAGCATGCGACCGATATTCGACGTCTGGTTCCAGATACGCGCGAGATAACCATCGAGGAAATCGGTCAGCGAGGCGATGATGAACAGCCACAATGCCGTCCAGCGCGCGAAATCCGAGCTTTCCAGTTTCCCTTCGATGTAAAAGCACAAAACGATGACAGGAACCGCGAGGATGCGGCCATAGGTGAGGAGGTTGGGAATGCTGTATGCGCGCGAAGCCATGGGAAACCTGTCAGTCTAAGATTAGCTGCCTTGATGCCGCCGCCAGGGCATAGCGTCAACATGTATTATGTTTTTTTAGCAGTTCGCCACGACGGCGCGGCGTCAATCGCCGCCGCTCTCGTGGAAGTGATTGTAGATTTGCCGCGCAACCGTCTCCGAAATGCCGCTGACAGCCATCAGGTCGTTGAGGCCGGCGCGGGAAACCGCCTTGGCCGTGCCGAAATGCTGCAGCAGGGAGCGCTTGCGGCCCGGACCGATTCCCGAGATTTCGTCGAGCGGATTGCGCACCATTTCCTTCTTGCGCCGCGCCCGGTGCGAGCCGATGGCGAAGCGGTGCGCTTCATCGCGCATGCGCTGAATGAAATAGAGCACGGGATCGCGCGGCGGCAGCGAAAAATCGCTGCGCCCATCCGCAAAGAAGCGTTCGCGGCCCGCCTCGCGGTCCACACCCTTGGCGACGCCGATGGCGGTCACACAGTCGCGAATGCCGAGTTCATCGAGAATGGCCCGTACCGCCGTCATCTGGCCCTGACCGCCATCGATCAGGACCACATCGGGCCAGGCGGGGAAGGGCATATCGGCGGCTTCCTCCGGCGTCGGCGTCTGCGTCTGCCCACGGTCGGGCTTTCCCTCTTCCTTCAGCAGGCGCGAGAAGCGACGGGTCATCACCTCGCGCATCATGCCGAAGTCATCGCCGGGGGTGATGTCGGTCGATTTGATGTTGAACTTGCGGTACTGGTTCTTCACGAAACCTTCAGGGCCCGCCACCACCATGCCGCCCACGGCATTGGTGCCCATGATATGGGAGTTATCGTAAATCTCGATCCGGCGCGGCACATAAGAAAGACCGAAGGTTTCCGCAAAACCTTTCAGCAGCCGCGCCTGAGACGAGGTTTCCGCCAGCTTGCGGCCATGCGCCTCGCGGGCATTGGCGAGCACATGGTCGGTGATGTCCTTCTTCTCGCCGCGCTGCGGCACGCTGATTGTCACCTTGTGCCCGGCCTTTTCGCCGAGTGCTGTGGCCAGCAGCTCCTGCTCCTCCACCGTTTCGGAAAGCAGGATTTGCTTCGGCACCGGCTTGTCGTCGTAAAATTGCGCCAGGAACGCGTTGAGGATTTCCGAGCCGGGCAGGGAAGGGTCGGCCTTCGGGAAATAGGCACGGTTGCCCCAGTTCTGCCCGGTGCGGAAAAAGAACACCTGAATGCAGGAGATGCCGCCTTCATGGTGGATGGCGAAGACATCCGCCTCCTCGATGCCGGCTGGGTTGATGCCCTGATGGCTCTGGACATGCGAAAGTGCGGCCAGCCGGTCGCGATAGACGGCGGCGCGCTCGAAATCGAGGTCCTCGGCCGCCTCGTTCATCTGCCGCGCAATCGCGGTCTTGACGCTCTGGCTCTTGCCGGACAGGAAATCCTTGGCTTCCTTGACGAGTTCTTCATACCCCTGATCGCTGATCTCATGCGTGCAGGGGCCGGAACAGCGCTTGATCTGGTAAAGAAGACAGGGACGCGTGCGGGTTTCGAAGACGCTGTCGGTGCAGGTGCGGATCAAAAAGGCGCGTTGCAGCGAATTGATCGTGCGCCCGACTGCGCCGGCCGACGCAAAGGGGCCAAAATAATCACCCTTGCGTGCCCGCGCCCCACGGTGTTTGAAAATCGCCGGCGCGCGATTGTCTGCGGTAATGAGAATATAGGGAAAAGACTTGTCGTCGCGCAAAAGCACATTAAAGCGCGGCCGCAAGCGCTTGATGAGATTCGCTTCCAGAAGAAGCGCTTCGGTCTCCGTGCGGGTGGTGACGAATTCCATATGGGCGGTCAGCCGCACCATCTGGGCAATGCGGTTGGAATGCACGCGGCCCTGCGCGTAATTGCCGACACGCTTCTTCAGCGAGCGCGCCTTGCCGACATAAAGAACGTCGTTCGCCTCGTTGAACATGCGATAGACGCCCGGCGCATTCGGCAGGTGTTTGACGAATTCGCCGATCAGATCCATGCCCTTCAGGCCGGATTCGTTCTTCCAGCCCGCATTCCAGTCCATGCCGGCAACGTCGCTCGATGCCTCGGCCGCATCGGTCGCAGCAAGGTTTGCATCGTCGTTTTCGTCGTCGGTTTCATCGAAGAGAATACCGCCATCAGGCAGCTTCTTTCCGTTCATTCATTTATCTCCGCCACGTCAGGGGTTTCCCAGCCAAGATGCTGGCCGCCGTCGAGCGCGATCATTTGTCCGGTGACCGACGGCGTGTCGAAAAGAAAGCGAATCGTCCGCCCGAACTCGTCCGGTGCGGGACCACGCTTTAATATAAGGCCGTCGATCTGCGCCTGAAAGTCCTCGGGCGCCTGTCTTTCGCTTTTGAATGTCGGACCCGGCCCGATGGCGTTGACCCGCACACGCGGCGCAAAGCTTTGCGCCATCGTCCGCGTAGCCGTCCAGAGCGCCGATTTCGAAAGCGTATAGGAATAAAACCGTGGCGTGAGCGCAAGCACGCGCTGGTCGATGATATTGACGATCAGCCCGGATTTATCGGCAGGCAGTTGCTCGACAAAGGCGGCGGCGATGAGGGAGGGCGCCCGCACATGCACGGCGAAATGTGCGTCGAAGATCGCCGGATCGGGCTTGTCCGCCGAGTCGTCGAGAAAAACCGACGCGTTGTTGATAACGACGCCGATAGGCCCGAGTGCTGACGCAGCCTGTTCGATGAGTCCCGAAGCAGGGCCGGATTGTGTCAGATCCGCCTGAACGGCTACAGCCTTGCCACCTTTCTGCCTTATTTCGTTAGCGAATTCCTCGGCGCTGGCCATGGATGCATTGGCATGGACGGCGATGGCGAAGCCATGGGCGGCCAGATCGGTGGCGATCGCCCGCCCGAGCCGGCGTGCGGCTCCCGTTATCAAGACTGTCTTTTGTATATTTTCTTTCACGGCTGACCTGCATTTGCTCATATCCGTCCTATTTGCTGGATATAAATGCAAATCGCAAGCTGTCCATCGGCCCCAAAAGAATTGGGCGATTTTTTATTCACAATGCAATTTCGGTTTAATTTGAATATAACTAAGTTTAAAGGCGATCTATTGCTGGTTAGGCTTCTGTTAGGGTTAATAAACCCCTTGTGGCAATTAGGCAACGTCTAATTCTAGTCACGTCGCTGCCCCAAACAATTCACATTTTGGCTCTTTGATCTCCGCATTCTCCTATCAAATTCAGTTTCCAGAGGGGCGATTAACCCGACGAGTTTACACCGCGTCTGAGAACAATGTTTTGAGTACAGAGCGGTACTGAAAGGAGAATAGCATGCGTATTTTCGTAGCAACCCTTATGGCTTCGACCATGGCAGCCGCCGGCTTTTCGGCTGCTCACGCCGCTGACGCCGTAAATGAAGTGCCGCAGGCACCGGTTTCCTACGACCAGCCCGCGCCGGTCAAGGATTGGTCCGGCGCCTACCTCGGTGGTACGGTCAACTACGATTGGGGCCGTTTCAGCTCCAGCAACGACGGTCGTGACGCCAAGGGCGCTGGCGGCGGTCTCTACGGCGGTTACAACTGGCAGAACGGCCAGCTGGTTTACGGTGCGGAAGCAGACGTCAACCTCGGTGACGAGCGCGGTTCCGCCGGTACGGTCGCAGGTCGCGCCGTCGAAGGCAAGCAGGGCGTCAACGGCTCGCTGCGTGGCCGCGTCGGTTACGACATGAACCCGTTCCTGCTCTACGGTACGGCCGGTCTTGCTGTTTCCGACAACAAGGTTCGTGACGGCGTCAACAAGGACAGCGCCACGGCTCTCGGTTACACGGTTGGTGCCGGTGTAGAAGCCATGGTTACCGACAACATCACCGCTCGTCTGGAATATCGCTACAGCGACTACCAGAAGAAGGACTACACGCTCGGCAACGACGCCTTCTCGCGTGGTTATGATGACCACTCCGTCAAGGCCGGTATCGGCGTCAAGTTCTGATCCCTCGAGGATCGCTATTGGAAAAGCCGGGGTTTCGCCCCGGCTTTTTTGTTTTTCGCTCTTAAGCGTCGGCATGAATCCCCGGCCTTCCGGCCAGGCGTCCTTCTGCATCCGCCTCAGGCGGCGGCCTTCATTTCCGCATAGGCTTCGAAACGCTTGCCGAAGGTTTCCGACCAGGCGGCCAGCGCATCGCGACCTTCGGCCCATTCCCCGGCGAAACGCAGGTCGAGATAACCGATCATCGCGGCAAGGGCGAAATGGCCGCCATGCAGCTTCTTGCCGGTTTTCGGCAGGTTGGTGTTGAGATAATCAAGCCCGCGGACCACCTTGCTCCACTGCTTGTCGATCCAGGGCTGGTGGATCTTTTCTTCCGGGCGGAAACGGCGCTCGTAAACGATGGCGAGCAGGCAATCCATGATGCCGTCGCACAGCGCTTCGAGAATTTCCACATCCGTGCGCTTGCCGTTCTTTTTCGGGTAGAGCTTGCCGCCCGAAAGACGGTCGAGATAATGCATGATCGCCACGCTGTCATAGACCGAGCCGCCTTCATCCAGAAGCAGGACCGGAATCTTGCCGAGCGGATTGTTGTCCATCAGCGTTGCGGGCTCGGCACTGGTGTCGACACGCACGGAGGTAATGTCGATGCCGAGATGGCGCGCGGCCATACGGACCTTGGCGGAGTAGGGGGAGGCGGGCGAGTAGAGCAGTTCCATGGTCGTGTCCTGTGGGTTGTCGTCTGGGGACTGGAATAGTCAATAAAGCTGCATAGCGGTTTTATGTCTGGAAAATGTGTAGAAGAGTGCAATCGAGAGCATTCGATGCGCTCTAGCGAATGGGGATGATTTCCGTGGCGTTGGCGCGGCAGCCCTTGCGGTCAAGCTCGGGGCAGTCGCGGAATGTCATGTCCCTGTTGAGGCAGATGCGCACTTCCTCAAGGCGCCTGCCGTCGCAGCTGATGGAGATGCCGCGTTTCGACAGGCCGGGATTGGCGTCGGTGAAGGCGGTTTCTATGGCGTCGGCGGAGAGAGTGGCGGCTTCGGCGCCGGAGGCGATCTTTCCCGGCAGCCGGATGGCTTCGAAGGCGGCCCGTGTCGCCGAGAAATAGTCCCTCTGCGACAGGCCGGAGCAGGAGCCGTGCTTGCGCCACTGGTGGCCGATCAGGCCCATGGACGGCATGATATCGAACATGGTGCGTCCGATCGCGTCCGGAACACGGTCGGGCTCGCCGCTCTGGCAGAATTCGGGATAGCCGTTTTCGTTCTGCGGCCACAGCCCGTGCACCACGAAACCGTAACGCCTGTCGCTGCCGCATTGCTGGCGGTTGCCCGAGCCTTCGGAACTGGCGCAGAATGCCGGTGACCAGGAGAGCGAAAGCACGTAAAAATCGAACCCGTTTCCGCGGGGCGCAGGGTTCTTGCCCGTCTCCTGGCGGGAAACGTCGCGCCCTGGGGCGTCCGGCCGGGAATTGCCGGCGGCCTGCGATTGGGATTGTGTCTGCCCGTTGCCGGCGGGGTTGGTCGGTGTCGGATTTTCCCGCGCGAACCACAATGCGCCGAGCGACAGAAGGCCCAGGGCGATGAAACCGGCATAACGCTTCATTCCGTGTACGTTCCCCGGAAAATGGACGACCTCACATCGCCGGCAGGCGACGATCCGGTCTTACATCAACTTGTGAACGGGGCAAACCGCCAATCTTTGATGAAAAGGTTGAAAGCTTTGCCGCATAACGAATAAAGTCGAACGAATCTTCCGCAAAGACGGAACAGGGCTGGGGTGAGGCTGGAGGAAATAGGCGGGCATGACCGCATGAAATTCAAGAAATATATCTGGCCCGTCGTTGGCTTCGCGACGATCGGTTTTTCCGCCTGGTTGCTCTTTCACGAATTGCGCGGCCTGTCGCTCGATGATCTCTGGGACAGTCTGAAAGCCATTCGCGTGCGGGATTGGCTGTGTTCGGGCCTTGCAACCCTGCTGGCCTATGCCGCGCTCGCCGGTTACGACCGCATCGCGTTGCAGCATCTTGGCCGCAAAGTGAACTGGTTCTTCATCACGCTTACCTCTTTCACCACCTATGCACTGTCCCACAATGTCGGGGCCTCGGTATTCTCCGGCGCCGTGGTGCGATATCGTGCCTATACGTCCAAGGGGCTGAGTGTGGCGGAAGTGGGCGTGCTCGTCGGCCTCTGCTCCTTCACCTTCCTCATCGGCACGATCATGCTCATCGGGCTGGTGCTGCTTTACGAGCCTGACATCACCGAACGGTTTACCGGCATTCTGCCTGTCGAAGCCTCCACCACCACAGGTGTGGTGCTGCTTCTTTTCGTCGGTCTTTATATTCTTGGCAGCCTGCTAAGGCTGAAACCCCTGAAAATTGGTTCCTTCGTGCTGCCATACCCCGCGCCGAAGCTTGTTGCGCAGCAACTCGTCATCGGCCCGATCGAGCTGATCGGTGCGGCGGGCATCATCTATTTCGCGCTGCCGGAAGCCGGAAATCCCGGTTATATGGTCATTCTCGGCATATTTCTGGTTTCCTTCTCGGCGGCGCTCATCTCGCACGCGCCGGGCGGTCTGGGGGTGCTGGAACTGGTCTTCGTCACCGGCCTGCCGGACATGAACCCGGCGGACGTCATCGCGGCGCTTCTGGTCTTCCGGCTGTTCTACCTCATCATTCCCTTCATCATGGCCCTGTTCGTGATCCTGTTCTTCGAACGGTCGCAGCTGGCGCAGGCGCAGAGGCGGGAAGGGCTGAGATAGCCCCCTCAAATCTCTTCCGCTTTTTCCTCGCCGCGCAGCCAGAAGGCGCGCTGCGAGGCGAACCTGTCCTGCGCCAGCATTGTCTTCAGATAGGGCAGCAGGGTATGCAACTCGTCCTTCAGCGTATAAGGCGGATTGACAATGATGAGGCCGGAGCCGCTCAGGCCATCCAGCCGGTCGCTTTTGACGGAAAGCTCTGCGCACAGCATCTTCGGAATGTCGAAGGATTGCAGCCGCTCGTGAAAGTCCTTGATCGGAGCGCCTTTCTTCAAGGGATACCACAGGCAATAGGTGCCGGTGGAAAAACGCCGATAGGCCTTGTTCAAGCCATCGGCCAGACGCTGATATTCATTCTCAAGCTCGAACGGCGGATCGACGAGGATCAGGCCGCGCTTTTCCTTCGGCGGCAGGTGCGCGCCGAGCGACAGCCAGCCATCCAGTTCGGTGACACGCACCTGATAGTCACCCTCGAACAGGCGTGCGAGCGCCCGGCTGTCATCCGGGTGCAGTTCCATGGCCGAAAGCCGGTCCTGCGGGCGAAACAGCATGCGCGCGAGTTTCGGTGAGCCGGGGTAGAATTTCACGCCACCTTCCGGATTGAGTTCCTTCACGGCGTCAAGATAGGGCTCAAGCAGTTCGGCGATGGGGGCGGGCAGATCGGCCTCCATCAGCTTGCCGATACCGGTCTGCCATTCGCCGGTCTTCTGCGCCTCTTCCGAGGTCAGATCGTAAAGCCCGATGCCGGCATGGGTGTCCAGCACGCGAAAGGCCTTGTCCTTGTTCTGCAGGTAACGCACGAGGCGGGCGAGAACGGCATGTTTGAGGACATCCGCGAAATTGCCGGCGTGATAGATGTGGCGGTAGTTCATGGATGTGTCTCGCTTGCCGTTTATCCGGATGAATGGTCAGGATGAATATTCTTGATGGACGTCACTTCGGCCTTTTTGCCGCATCGTTGATGCAATATACAAAAGACATGAACGTTGCGACCCCGATTTCCGCTGAAAAAGCCGCCCCGAAGTCCGAAGTCCGTATCGGACACACGGTCTGCCCGCATGACTGTCCGAGCGCCTGCGCGCTCGAGGTCGACATCAATGCGGATGGCCGCATCGGCCGCGTGCGCGGGGCTAACGCCAATACGTACACCGCCGGCGTGATCTGCGCCAAGGTGGCGCGTTACTCCGAGCGCATCTATCATCCCGGCCGTCTTCTGACCCCGAAGCGCCGCAAGGGTGCGAAGGGCGCCGGCGACTGGCAGGAAATCTCCTGGGAAGCGGCTCTGGACGAGGTGGCGGACGCTTTTGTCAAGGCCGAGGCGCGGCATGGTACTGAGGCCATCTGGCCCTATTTCTATGCCGGCACCATGGGGCAGGTGCAGCGCGATTCCATCGAGCGGCTGCGCCACGCCAAGAAATATTCTGGCTTTTTCGGCTCGATCTGCACCAACATGGCCTGGACCGGTTATGTGATGGGCACCGGCGCATTGCGTGGCCCGGATCCGCGCGAGATCGCCAAGGCCGATGTCATCGTCATCTGGGGCACCAACGCGGTCGCCACACAGGTCAATGTGATGACCCATGCGGTGAAAGCCCGCAAGGAACGCGGCGCGAAGATCGTCGTCGTCGATATCTACGACAATCCGACCATGAAGCAGGCGGATATGCGCCTCGTCGTCCGCCCCGGCACGGATGCCGCACTTGCCTGCGCCGTCATGCACATCGCCTTCCGCGACGGTTACGCCGACCGTGATTATATGGCGCGCTTCGCCGACGATCCGGCCGGGCTCGAGGCACATCTGAAGACGAAGACACCGCAATGGGCATCCGAAATCACCGGCCTTTCGGTCAATGAGATCGAGGATTTCGCAAGGCTGGTCGGCGCCACCAAGAAGACCTTCTTCCGGCTCGGATATGGTTTTGCCCGCCAGCGCAACGGCGCGGTCGCCATGCATGCGGCGCTTTCCATCGCCACGGTTCTCGGCTCCTGGCAATATGAGGGCGGCGGCGCGTTCCACAACAATGGCGACATCTTCCGGCTCAACAAGGCGGAGTTGATGGGCAGTTCTTACGCCGACCCTGAGGTGCGCCAGCTCGACCAGTCGCAGATCGGCCGTGTGCTGACGGGGGACGCCGAGGCGCTGCGCCATGGCGGCCCGGTGACGGCGCTGCTCATCCAGAACACCAATCCCGTCAATGTCGCGCCTGAACAGCGGCTGGTAAAACAGGGCTTCCTGCGCGACGATCTTTTCGTCGCCGTGCATGAGCAGTTCATGACCGAAACGGCCGATGTGGCCGATATCGTGCTGCCCGCCACCATGTTCCTCGAGCATGACGACATCTACCGCGCCGGTGGCCAGAACCACATTCTGCTTGGGCCCAAACTGGTGGAGCCGCCGGAAACGGTGCGCACCAATCTCTTCGTCATCGAGGAACTGGCAAAACGCCTCGGCGTCGACCATATGCCGGGCTTCGGCCTTTCGGCCCGCGACCATGTCGACCGTATGCTCAAAGTCAGCGGCTGGGGCGATTTCGACACGCTGGCTGAAGAAAAGTGGATCGATGCGCAGCCGTCCTTCGAGGTGGCGCATTATCTCCAAGGATTCGGTTACGGCGATGGCAAATTCCGCTTCAGCCCCGAATGGGCGACTGGACCGTCTCCGAACAAGCCGCCGAAAAATATCGGTGTGATGGGGCCTGTTGCACAATTTCCGAAATTCCCGGATCAGGTCGACGTCATCGAAACCGTGGACGGTGACCATCCCTTCCGGCTGGCGACATCGCCGGCGCGCAACTTCCTGAACTCCACCTTCGCGGAAACGAAGACCTCCGTGCAGAAGGAAGGCCGTCCGGAATTGATGATCTGTCCCGAGGATGCGAGCGGCAACGGCATCGCCGATGGCGACATCGTCCGCATTGGCAATGCGCGCGGCGAAGTGCGCCTCCATGCGAAAATCGTGGAGGGTGCGAGACCGGGTGTGCTGATCGCCGAAGGGCTGTGGCCAAACAGGGCGCATCTCGATGGCGAGGGCATCAATGTGTTGACCGGCGCCGATGCCGTCGCTCCCTACGGCGGTGCGGCTTTTCACGACAACAAGGTGTGGCTCCGCCGCGATGACGAGGCCCGCGAGGCTTGATATTGCGCCGCAACACGGGCAGGCTGAAATTCCACGACATGCAAGGACATATCCGGTGACACAGACGCAGGCGAAAAACATTCCGGCTGACACGGATGCGGGCAGAATCCGGCTGGTGGAAAAAGAAACCGTCTGGAAGGGCTTCGTGCATATGCAGAAGCTCGTTTTCGACCAGCGCATGCCGGATGGCAGAACCATCCGCATCGTCCGGGAAGTCCACGACCATGGCAGCGCCGCCGCCATTCTTCTTTATGACCCGAAGCGCGACAGCGTGGTGATGGTGCGCCAGTTCCGCCCCGCCGCCTTCGTGAACGGCGATCAAAGCTTCATGATCGAGGTACCGGCGGGGCTTCTCGACGACGACGACGCAGCCGTCGCCATCCGCCGTGAGGCAATGGAAGAATCCGGTTACGCTGTTGAGAAGGTCGAGTATCTCTTCGACATGTATGCAAGCCCCGGCACGCTGACGGAGAAAGTCAGCCTCTTCGTCGCCCGCATCGATCTTGACGTGCAGGCCGGCAGCGGCGGCGGACTGGAGGACGAAGGCGAGGATCTGGAGGTTCTGACCTACGGGCTGGACGAAGCCTTCGCGATGATCGCATCGGGTGAAATCACCGATTCCAAGACGATCATTCTGCTGCAATGGGCGATGTTGAATCGCGCCCGGCTTTGAGGGCAGGGTTATTCGAGCGCATCTGGTAAACTCGTAATTCGAGTGAAACTGTCGATACTAGAAGCGTCCTCTCACACCCATCCCCACGAAAATCGACTGCAAGTCACCGCCGCCGGCATTCTTTTCCGATGACAGGTTTCCGGCGCCTGCGCCGCTGTAATGTGTGTCTCCGCGCCCGAGGCTGGTATAGTCATATGCGCCGTCGAGATAGATCGAGGCATTCTCGGTCAGGTCATAGGCGACGCCGGCCTTGACCCCGAACATGCCGGCGACGTCGAATTTGTCGGTGAAGCGCATGTCACGCAGCCAGTGGTCGTCCGTCGCCTTGCCGTAGACCATGGCGCCGCCTTCGAGCCCCAGATTGAGCGACCAGTTGCCGAACCTCTGGCCGCCCGTCAGGTTGCCGTAGAAGACCGGGATTTGCTGGCGATAGGTGATCCCCTTGAGGCCATCCTTGAATTTGCCGGAGAAATCGCGGGGGGAGAAAACGCTGTAAACGGCGTTGCCGCCATAAGCCGACCATTGAACATCCGTATAACGAAAACCGACGCCGGCGCTGAGATATTGCTGCGGATCGTCCAGCAACATGCGATTGAGTTCGAGGCTTCCCGAAAAATAATGGTCGAGCCGCGTGTCGTCATGCTGGGAACGGTGGCTCCAATTGTCCTTCGAGCTATCTCTGGAAAAAGGCCAAACCCAGTCATAGTCGGTCATGTAGCCGTCGCCCTCGAAGCCGACGCTGCCTTCCGCCTTCACGCGCCAGCCGGGCGCAAGTTCAAGCCCGAGCGAGCCGCGCAATGCCACCGCGTTTTTGGTTTCCCACTCGAGTTCGCTCAATTTGCGCCCACCGATATGGACTGTTTCCGTCGCTCGAAGATTGAGAACGCCGGCATCCACTGAGGCTGTAATGCCGCTTTGCTCAGCCGCGACGGGCAGGCTGGCGCCCGCCATCAGAACAGCCGAAAGCGGCAGGGAAAATCTCGACAATGGCATAATCGCTCCTGAATGACCGGAGGGCCCGAAATAAGGGCCGTTGCGGGCATTAAAGATGATTATGGTAAACGATCGGTTTATTTTCCGAAAAATACCATTATGATTGTTTTTGTACTTTAGTTATAGCTTTATCAGGAGGCGGAGATGAGGTTGGAATACTCAGTTTTACTGTCGCCATCCGTGGAGACCGCCTTGCCATCTTCCATTCGAACCTTGCCTTCGGCAAGCCGCTTCAGGGTAAGCGGGTAGAGCTGATGCTCGACTGTCAGGATCCGCGACGCCAGAGTTTCGGCCGTATCGCCGGAAATGACCGGCACCGCACCCTGCGCGATGGTCGGACCTTCATCCATGCCTTCGGTGACGAAATGCACGGTGCAGCCGGAAATCTTCATGCCGCTGTCAATGGCGCGCTGATGGGTGTTGAGGCCGGGGAAAAGCGGCAGCAGGGAAGGGTGGATATTGATGATGCGCCCTTCATAGGGAGCAATGAAATCCCCGGATATCAACCGCATGTAACCGGCGAGACAAATGATATCGGGCGCGATTTCGCCAAGTGCGGCCAGAATGGCGCCCTCATGCTCGGCCTTGCTGGCATAGGTCTTGCGCTCGAAGACCAGCGTGGGAATGCCCATGCCCCGTGCCTTTTCCAGCCCGCCCGCAGATGCCTTGTCCGAGATGACGCAGACGATTTCCGCCGGAAAATCCGCCGCCTGACAGGCCTTGGCCAGCGACACCATGTTGGAGCCGCTGCCGGAAATGAAAACCACGACGCGTTTGCGGCCGGACGGGATGGCGGCGCTCATCATAGGCCGAGAGCGCCCTTGTAGATGGTGCCATGCGCGCCTTCTTCGCGGGCGACCATGCGGCCGAGCGGGAAGACGGTCTCGCCTTCGGCAGTCAGAACATCGGTGACCTTTTCGGCATTTTCAGCCGAAACGACGACGATCATGCCGACGCCGCAATTGAAGGTGCGCAGCATTTCCTTCGCTTCGACGCCGCCGGTTTTCGCAAGCCAAGAGAAGACGGCGGGAACCTTGATCGCATCGAGATCGATTTCGGCAGCGAGATGCTTGGGCAGAACGCGCGGAATATTCTCCGGGAAACCGCCGCCGGTAATATGCGCCAGCGCCTTCAGCGCGCCGGTCTCGCGGATCGCCTTCAAAAGCGGCTTCACATAGATGCGGGTCGGCGTCAGCAGCGCTTCGCCGAGCTTCTTGCCATCCGCGAAGGGGGCAGGCGCGCTCCAGTCGAGACCGGAGATCGACACGATCTTGCGCACCAGCGAAAAGCCGTTGGAGTGAACGCCGGAAGAGGAGAGGCCGAGAATGACGTCGCCTTCGGAAATATCGCCAGCCGGCAGAAGCTGGCCGCGTTCGGCCGCACCCACGGCGAAGCCCGCGAGATCGTAATCGCCATCAGAATACATGCCGGGCATTTCAGCGGTTTCGCCGCCGATCAGCGCACAGCCGGATTCGCGGCAGCCGGCGGCAATGCCGGAAACGATGGCCGCACCCTGGTCCGGGTCGAGTTTGCCGGTAGCGAAATAGTCGAGGAAGAACAGCGGTTCTGCGCCTTGAACGACGAGATCGTTGACGCACATGGCGACGAGATCGATGCCGACGGTGTCGTGATAGTCAGCATCGATGGCGATCTTCAGCTTGGTGCCGACGCCGTCATTGGCGGCCACCAGAACCGGATCGGTGAAGCCTGCGGCTTTCAGATCGAACAGGCCGCCGAAGCCGCCGATTTCGCCATCCGCGCCGGGACGCCGCGTCGAGCGCACCGCCGGTTTGATCTTTTCGACCATCAGGTTGCCGGCGTCGATATCCACACCTGCATCACTATAGGTAAGACCGTTCTTGCCCGACTGGCTCATGGCTCTCGTCTCCGCTGGTTCCTTTGGCGTCGCCATTCGCACGGGACGGGGCCTGATGCAAGGGTTTGAGTGGCAAAAGCTCCGGTTTTTAACGGCTTTGGCGGGGCTGGCCGGATTGGGAGCTTACGATGGCTGCGGCGCGGCGCGACAGACGAGATTGAGCAGGCCGTCGTTGGACGTATCGGAATTTTCCTCTATCGGCCGTCCGTTCTCGCCATAACGCGCGGCGATCTTAAAGCCTGCCGCTTCCAGCTGACGGGTCTGGGCAGCAAGGTCGATGAAATAAAACAGGCCGCTCCAGCGATGCGCCTGATCCGCGAGAATGGCATATTCCGGAGTCTTCCGTGTCGAAGGTTGCAGTCGCAGATAGTTGATCCAGCTTTGCGGATGCAGCGAATTCACCACCTCGCGCGGGTGCCAGGAGCGGCGGTGCAGCGGCATGCCGCCGGCCCGCTTCCATTGCCGGTTATGAAAAGAAAAGATGAAGTACCCGCCCGGTGACAGAATGCTTCGCACGGCATGGATGATGGCAAGCCGGTCCTCATGGTCGAAGGCGCTCAGAATCGCGAGCGCGCCCAGCACGCAATCGAAACGCTCCGCACCGAACTGGCCGATCGCCCGCACATCCATGTCGATAAACGTGGCGGCTGGAAAATTGCGCCGCGCCAGCGCAAGCATCGGCTGCGAACGGTCGATGCCGATATAGTCTCCCACCAGCGGCAGAAGCGGCTTAGTCGTTCGGCCGGTGCCGACACCGAGGTCAAGCAGCCGCTTGCCCGCATAGGCATGGCGGAACTGATCGAGAATAATGCGTTCGGCGGGGTAAAGCTGCTGGTTGTCATACCATTCGGCAACTTCGGGATTATCGAAGAGACCGGCATTATATTCCGCGATGCCATTGTCACTGGTGCTCTGCATCGTGCCCCCCGGCCGCCGGAGATGAAGGAGCGCCGCTGGCCCGCCCGGCAATATTTGATAGTTGTCTAATATTTACCGTCGGTCAACCTGCCGTTGCGAGGGGTTGGCCGGAAATGAGGGATTTTGCCGCTGTGCGGGCAGTCTCCTTCTGCCCACGCGCGAAAGCGCCGGTCTTGACCATGTGCATGTACGCATCCTATCTCCATCACGGGCGGTGACGGTGCGGCGATAAAGGATGAACGGATGCAACCCCATGTAAGCGGTACGAGCCTGCGCCGGCAGGTGTTTTTCTGGATCGGCGTGCTTGCCGTCTTTGTCCTTTTCCTGATGGTCTTCAGCTCCATTCTCCTGCCTTTCGTGGCGGGCATGGCGCTTGCCTATTTTCTCGATCCGGTTGCCGACTGGCTGGAACGGCGCGGCTTGAGCCGGTTGATGGCGACCGTCGTCATCCTCGTCTCCTTCGTGCTGATCTTCGCGCTGTCGCTCATCATCATCATCCCGCTGATCGCCGCCCAGGCCTCGGAATTCATCACACGCATCCCGCAATATATCTCGTCATTGCAGCAGCTGATTGCCGGCGCCGACACCAATCTCCTGCCGGATTGGGTCAGCAGCCAGATCGACGCCGTGAAGGAGAATTTTTCAAAGCTTTTGACCGAAGGTGCCGGTTTCATCGGCACGTTGCTGACGCAGATATGGAATTCCGGCAAATCGCTGGTCGATGTCATGTCGCTGCTGGTCGTTACGCCCGTGGTCGCCTTCTATCTGCTGCTCGACTGGGACCGGATGATCGACAAGGTCGATAGCTGGATACCGCGCGATTATGTCCATACCGTCCGCCAGATCGCCCGCGATATGGATAAGACCATTGCCGGTTTCGTGCGCGGGCAGGGGTCGCTCTGCATCATTCTCGGCGTTTATTACGCCGTCGGCCTGTCACTGGTTGGCTTGAATTTCGGCCTGCTGATCGGCCTTTTCTCAGGCCTCATCAGTTTCATTCCCTATATCGGCTCCATGGTCGGCCTCATCCTCGCCGTCGGCGTCGCCATCGTGCAGTTCTGGCCGGATTACATCTATGTGTTTCTGACGCTCGTTGTGTTCTTCTCCGGCCAGTTCATCGAAGGCAACATCCTGCAGCCGAAGCTCGTTGGCAAAAGCGTCGGCCTGCATCCGGTCTGGCTGATGTTCGCCCTTTTCGCCTTCGGTGCGCTTTTCGGTTTCGTCGGGCTTCTCGTCGCGGTGCCGGCTGCGGCGGCGGTCGGTGTGCTTGTCCGCTTCGCCTTGTCGCGGTATCTTGAAAGCGATCTTTACCACGGGCATGCCGCCAACCTTCCCTGGGACACAAACCCTGCCCTGGAAGAAGGGGAAGCGTCCTCCGGCAAGGTTGACTCTCAGAGCTGACGATGACTGACCAAATCAAAACC
Source organism: Agrobacterium sp. LR_9 (assembly GCF_041954855.1). Lineage (NCBI taxonomy): Bacteria > Pseudomonadati > Pseudomonadota > Alphaproteobacteria > Hyphomicrobiales > Rhizobiaceae > Agrobacterium > Agrobacterium sp. LR_9. Next base: position 342,453 of record NZ_JAVAYA010000002.1, on the reverse strand, counting down.
GACAACGCCCGGTCGAAGGCCGAGCAGCTGCCGCTCGCATTCTCGCACCAGTCCGCTTCCGGCAGGGATGATCTCCTCGTCTCCGCCTCGCTTGCGGCTGCCGTCAGCCTCATCGATGAATGGCCGAACTGGCGCTCGCCCGTCGTCGTGCTGGCCGGGCCGCCGGGTTCGGGAAAATCGCATCTCGCCAATATCTGGAAAAATATCAGCGACGCGCGCGACATTCACCCCGAGACGGGCTCCGATGCCGCGCGTGCGGCCGAAACGGGACCGGTTCTTTTCGAGGACGCCGACCGGCGCGGTTTTGACGAGACCGAACTCTTCCATGTCATCAACAGCGTACGCCAGCACGGCACCACGCTTTTGATGACGAGCCGGCAATGGCCGGCCGCATGGCCGGTGACGCTGCCCGATCTGCGCTCGCGCCTCAAAGCCGTAACGGTGGTGGAAACCGGCGAGCCGGACGAGGGGCTTTTGGCGCAGGTGCTGGTGAAACTCTTCGCCGACCGGCAGCTTTACATGGATGACAAACTCATAGGTTACATCGTCAATAGAATGGAGCGTTCGCTCGATACGGCCCAGACGATCGTGGACCGTATCGACCGGCTGGCGCTTTCGCGTGGAACGAGAATTACACGGCCGCTGGTGGCGGAGGTCCTCAATGCGATGGACAACGCAGCGGCGGGCAGCGGACTGGACGTCGATTGACTGTCACAGTTCCGTCGTCAAACTGTTATACGGGCAAGAAGGACGATCGCGCGATGCAGCAGGATCACGGGACGGAAATCGGTCAGGGGATGGAACAGGGAATGGACGCTATCGCGCAGGAAGACTTCAACAAGGTTCAGCCGGTGACCGAAGGCGAGAGCCTGTGGGACAGCCCGGCGCGTTTCATCAACCGCGAATTCTCCTGGCTGCAGTTCAACCGCCGCGTTCTCGAAGAAACGCTGAACACGGATCATCCGCTGCTGGAGCGGCTGCGTTTCCTCTCCATTTCGGCCGCCAACCTCGATGAATTCTTCATGGTCCGCGTCGCCGGCCTCGAAGGGCAGGTCCGCCAGAAGATCACCGTCAAGACGCCGGACGGCAAGACGCCGGCCGAGCAGCTCGAAGATATTCTGAAGGAAATCGACAATCTGCAGATGGAGCAGCAGGCATCGCTTGCCGTTCTGCAACAATATCTCGCCAAGGAAGAAATCTTCATCGTGCGCCCCGCCGCACTTTCGGATGCGGACCGCATCTGGCTGGAAACGGAGTTCGAGGAACGTATGTTCCCCGTTCTGACGCCGCTCTCCATCGACCCGGCGCACCCGTTCCCCTTCATTCCCAATCTCGGCTTTTCCATGGGCCTGCAGCTCGATAGCGTCAACGGCCGCGAGCCGATGACGGCGCTCTTGCGCCTGCCGCCCGCGCTCGACCGTTTCGTGCGCCTGCCTGACGAAAAGAACGCCATCCGATACATCACCCTTGAAGATGTGGTCGGCCTTTTCATCCACCGGCTCTATCCCGGTTACACCGTGCGCGGTTCCGGTACGTTCCGCATCATCCGCGACAGCGATATCGAGGTTGAGGAAGAGGCGGAAGATCTGGTCCGTTTCTTCGAGAGCGCGCTGAAGCGCCGCCGCCGGGGTTCCGTTATCCGCATCGAGACTGACAGCGAAATGCCGCAGTCGCTGCGCCAGTTCGTCGTGCATGAGCTTGGCGTGCCTGATAATCGTGTTGCCGTTCTGCCCGGTCTTCTCGCGCTCAACACCATCTCCGAAATCGTCCGCGCGCCGCGCGACGACCTGAAATTCGAACCATACAACGCCCGTTTCCCCGAGCGCGTGCGCGAACATGCCGGCGATTGCCTCGCCGCCATCCGCGAAAAGGACATGGTGGTTCACCACCCCTATGAAAGCTTCGACGTGGTCGTGCAGTTCCTGCTGCAGGCCGCGCGCGATCCCGAAGTGCTCGCCATCAAGCAGACGCTTTACCGCACCTCCAATGACAGCCCGATCGTTCGCGCGCTGATCGATGCGGCCGAAGCCGGTAAATCCGTCACCGCGCTGGTCGAGCTGAAGGCGCGTTTCGACGAAGAGGCGAATATCCGCTGGGCGCGCGATCTGGAGCGCGCCGGCGTGCAGGTCGTCTTCGGCTTCATCGAACTCAAGACCCACGCCAAGATGTCGATGGTTGTGCGCCGCGAGGATGGCAAGCTCAGAACCTATTGCCATCTCGGCACCGGCAACTATCACCCGATTACCGCCAAAATCTATACAGACCTGTCCTTCTTCACCTGCAACCCGAAGATCGCCCATGACATGGCGAATATCTTCAACTTCATCACGGGTTACGGCGAACCGGAAGAGGGCATGAAGCTGGCGGTTTCGCCCTATACGCTGCGCGCCCGCATCGTGAAGCACATCAACGAAGAGATCGAACATGCCAAGCGTGGCGCGCCGGCGGCGATCTGGATGAAGATGAATTCGCTGGTCGACCCCGAGATTATCGATACGCTTTACCGCGCCAGTGCGGCGGGCGTGGAGGTCGATCTCGTCGTGCGCGGCATCTGCTGCCTGCGCCCGCAGGTGCCCGGTCTGTCGGATAATATCCGCGTCAAATCCATTGTCGGACGCTTCCTCGAACACAGCCGTATCTTCTGCTTCGGCAATGGTTTCGGTCTGCCGTCGGACAAGGCGCTGGTCTATATCGGCTCGGCCGACATGATGCCGCGCAACCTTGACCGGCGCGTGGAAACGCTGGTTCCGCTCACCAATCCCACCGTGCATGAGCAGGTTCTTTCACAGATTATGCTTGGCAATCTCATTGACAACCAGCAGAGCTACGAGATACTTGCGGACGGAACGTCGAGGCGCATCGAGGTGCGTAAAGGCGAAGAACCGTTCAACGCGCAGCACTATTTCATGACCAATCCCAGCCTTTCCGGACGTGGTGAAGCCTTGAAATCCAGTGCGCCCAAATTGATTGCCGGGTTGATTTCGTCCCGCAAGAAACAGGCTGAATGACTCGATCAGAAGCACAGGGGCGGCTGACCGGCCTTGCCCCCGTTTCCGTCATAGATATTGGTTCGAACTCCGTTCGTCTCGTCGTATATGAAGGTCTTTCCCGCGCGCCTGCGGTGCTGTTCAACGAAAAGGTCCTGTGCGGCCTTGGCAAGGGACTGGCGCTGACGGGCCGCATGCATGAGGAAGGCGTCAGTCGGGCGCTGATGGCGCTTCGGCGTTTCCATGTCCTTTCCGAGCAGGCGCAGGCGCAGAAGCTCTATGTGCTGGCGACGGCTGCGGCGCGTGAGGCGGAAAACGGCCCGGATTTCATCCGCGAGGCAGAAACCATTCTCGGCTGCGAGATCGAGGTACTGTCAGGCGAAAAGGAAGCGCTTTACTCCGCCTATGGCGTGATCAGCGGTTTCCATGATCCAGACGGCATCGCCGGTGACCTCGGCGGCGGTTCGCTCGAACTCATCGACATCAAGGGCAAGAGCTGCGGCGAGGGCATCACCCTGCCGCTCGGCGGCCTGCGGCTGTCGGAGCAGTCGGACGGCTCGCTGGAAAAAGCGGCGACGATTGCCAGAAAACACGTCAAATCCTTCGCCAAGCTTCTGGCGGCAGGTGAGGGGCGCACCTTTTACGCGGTGGGCGGCACCTGGCGAAACATCGCCAAGCTGCATATGGAGATATCGGGCTATCCGCTGCATATGATGCAGGGTTATGAATTGCCGCTGGAGGAAATGCTGAATTTTCTCGAGGAGGTCATCGTCTCCCGGGATAGCAAGGATCCGGCCTGGCAGGCAGTCTCCAAGAACCGCCGCTCGCTTCTGCCCTTCGGCGCCATCGCCATGCGCGAAGTTCTGAAAATGATGAAGCCAGCCAGGATCGCCTTTTCGGCGCAGGGCGTGCGCGAAGGTTATCTCTATTCGCTGCTGACGGAAGAGGAGCGGGATTCCGATCCGCTGCTGGTTGCCGCCGATGAACTTGCCATTCTGCGCGCCCGCTCGCCGGAACATGCGCGCGAACTGGCGGACTGGAGCGGCCGCACCTTCCCGGTCTTCGGCGTTGATGAGACCGAAGAGGAGAGCCGTTACCGGCAGGCGGCCTGCCTTCTCGCCGATATCAGCTGGCGCGCCCATCCCGATTATCGCGGATTGCAGGCGCTCAACATCATCGCCCATTCCTCCTTCGTGGCGATCACCCATCCCGGCCGCGCCTATATTGCACTCGCCAATTATTATCGCTTCGAAGGTCTGAACGACAACGGTACCACACAGCCGCTCGCCGCCATGGCGGGTGACCGGTTGCAGGAGCTTGGTAAATTGCTCGGCGGCCTGCTGCGCGTCGTCTATCTCTTCTCGGCTTCAATGCCGGGCGTCGTCGACCACCTCAAATTCCGCAAATCCGGCAATCCCGATCTCGATCTGGAATTCGTCGTGCCGCACGATTATTGCGATTTCGCCGGCGAGCGGCTGGACGGGCGTTTGCAGCAACTGGCGAAGCTGACGGGCAAGCGGCTGGCATTCGTGTTCGAATAACGAACGGCGCGTTTCTGTTTCGCGACAGGACGGTTCTTGCGTCCGCTAGGACCAGCGCTCGCAAAAGGCTTCTATGTCGCTCGACTGAAAGTCGGAAAGCCGCGCCATGATCGTTTCGAATGGCCAATCCCACCATGCGATTGATGCAAGCTTTTCCGCGATGGGCCGCGAAAATCGTTCGCGAATGATTTTTGCGGGAACGCCGCCGACGATGGTGTAGGGCGGCACGTCTCTGGTGACGACCGCGCCGGCGGCGAGCACTGCCCCGTCTCCAACCGTGACACCCGGCAAGACGATAACGCCGTGACCGATCCAGACATCGTGACCGATGACGGCGCGGTCCTCCCTGCGCCGGTCGAAAAAGGCGTCATCGCGCACGGCATCCGCAGAATAATATTCAGGGCAATAGCTGAAACGGTGCATGGATGGCCGGTCCATCGGATGGTTCGGAGCGCCTATCCTGACCTCTGCGGCGATGGCGCAGAATTTTCCGATCGTTGCATCGCCCACCATGCAACGGGGGCCAAGATAGGAGTAATTGCCGAGCTCGGCATTGTGCAGGGAGGTGTCAGCCAGAATTTCGCAGCATTCGCCGATGCTTGAATCTCTTATGCTCGCCGTCGCATGGACGACGGTCTCCGCAATTTTCGGGCGCTTGATCTGTGCGGTCGAATCCATTCCAGCCTCCGGATTTGCGCCTGCTTAAACGGCGATGATGAAGGTGCTGTGACGTGAAATGGCGATAGGGGTCCGGCCGGGCTGGGCATCCTCTCTAAAACGCAGATCGCGCGCGATGCCGCGTGACGCGAAATCCTGCATTCACTCGGAATGTATCACTTGCCGGGGACATCCGCCGCGGCAGGCGTTTTCTTCCAGTAGTGGTCGGATATGTTTTGCGCATTCCGAATGATGTGGCCGGCGATTTCGGGGTCTCCGCCCTCGAAGGTTTTCGGGTCCGCCCCGCATAACATCAGGAAGAGCTGCTGATGGGCGACGGCGGCAAAATAGTCGCGGGGCGGTGGCTGCATGTCTGAATCGACGGCCCGGAATGCCTCAGTTACCTCTTTGCTGGCACGTTCGAGCGCTGCGTGAATGGTGGCCATCGTCGCTGCTTCCGTGCGCTCCAATATGGCCTGTACCTGCCGTTCCGCAGGTGTCAGGACCGGGCAACTCTCGCTCATCGAATATCTCTCCTGTCGGTGCAACCATTCCACCTGGCGATATTATCGCAAGGATTGTGTCCGCTTTGCGGGAAAGATTGACATCTTGGTCTCGGAGCGTAACACCCTGGCTGGCCACCGTGCCGCGATGCGCTTTTGCTAACGGCTCAGCCGTGCCCGAGCGCCTTGCGGATGCAGGCGCTGAGATAGGCATATTGCAGCGGCGTTATCGTCGCCATGGCTTCCGTGCGGCTGGCAAGCCTGTCCTGATAGCCGACCGGAATATCGAACTGGCTGAAGGTGAAATCCCAGCGGGTGCCTTCGACGATATTGTAAAAATGGTCGGCACCGCTGACAGCGGTTTTGACAAGCTCTCCGCCGAAAATATCCTGTACCACCAGCGCGGTGACGCTGCCTTGGCCCTTGGCGGGGTTTTCGCGCGACCAGAGGCCGCTCGTCTCGCCCGACCAGCTTTTCTTCAGGGCGTAATAAAGTCTTTCTGCATGGTCCTGCATGAAACGTCTTCTTTTCCGCTAGCTCTGGAAAATCGGAACGGAGCGCCATGCAGACATTTGTGCCTGCCGGGCGCTCCGTCCGGATCATTCGCAGCCGTCAAAGCAAGTGACAGCAGCCTTGGTCTTATTTCGCCTCGAGCAGGTCCTTGACCTCCAGCAGGACGAATTCGTTGTCGTCAGCCTTGTCCAGCGCACGGCCGGCGGAGAAGGGCAGGTTGTTGTCGTTGCCGACGACGATATGGGTGGCATCGACGCGGTCGACATTCTCGATGGTGACGAAAGGCATGTCGTAATAGCCGTTGCCGCCGCCCTGACGTTTCTTGTTGTCAGGATCGGAGATCTTCAGAAGATCGATATAGCCGATCTTGCGGGCGGCCTTGCCGACATTGGCGTCATTGAACTCGATCTTGTAGATGCGCTTGACCTTGGAAGGCACGGCAAAGCAGTTTGCTTCCGGCTTCTTCGGATCGGCGCAGGCCTTGTCGGCCGTGCCGGCGCCATTGTCACGTTCGATGACCAGCGCCGTGCTGTCATCCAGCATGTTGAAGTCGCCGATTGCCTCGCCGCCTTCCGCCAGCGGATAAAGCCAGCTACGGCCGGTCCACGCCTTCTTGGCGGTGTCGAGTTCGATGATGCGCAGCGCAGTCGCGCCGTCTTCGGTTTTTTCCACCTGGCCGTCGGCCATGTAGAGCGGGCCTTCCAGCAGGCCATAGAGCTTCGAGCCGTCCTTGGAGAGCGCCATGCCCTCATAACCGCCGGAGCGCTTCAGGTTGAAAGCGGGCATTTTCTGCGTGGGGTTGCCGGGCAGGGCAAGAGCCGGATGGTCGGGAGACTTCACCTCGATGTCGCCGGCCTTGGTCGAGATCACATCGGTCAGCTTGCCGTCGCGGGTGAATTTCAGAATGTAGGGGCCGAATTCCTCGCCGACCCAGAAACCGTCAGCGACCGGCTGAATGGATTCGACGTCGAAATCCGCACCCGTCAGGTAACGCTTGCTCGAGCCTTCCAGAACGATGGGGAAGGGCGCCTTCATGTCGGGATCGGAGAGGAAGACGGTTTCAAGCGCGTTGACCTTGCCCGCGTCCCAGTCGAACTTCAGATGGTGAAGCATCAGCATGGCGTCGCTGGAATTGAGCTTGGAACCGAAACCGTTGTCGGAAAGGCTCCAGAAGCTGCCGTCCGGCATCGCTCTGATGCCGGAAAAGCCCTGCATCGGCTGGCCGTTGAACGGCATGGAAAGGCCGGTCAGGCGCACGCCGTCCTTGCCGGGCACGGTGCCGAGGCCCTCGGCGCGCTTACGGTCGGCCGTGGTGAATTTGGCGGAGGTCTTGAGGTGCTCCGGCGCATCGGCAGGTGCGGCGATCATGGTGTTGGCAGGCAGAATGGCGTGCGAAACGAGCTTTGCCGGAAACTCCTTTTCCGCCGCATGTGCCGCGCCGGCGAGCGCGAGAACCGCGAAAGGTGCAAAAACAATGTGCTTCATGATGGAGACCCCTCTCAATACATGTTGAAGACAGGATTGACGCGATAGGGTCGTCGCATGACAGGCAGGTGATTGCCGTTTGAAGCTTTGATGAATTTTGATGACGGCCATCGTCGGCAGATGGGCCGCACGGCTTTTTTCCGTCGATTGCCCTTATGCGGCGGGCGCCTGATATTGGCTGAGCGTGCAGACGCCCAGCGTCTGGCCACGGCCTTTGACGGCATGTTCGCCCAGATATTCGCTGCGCACGCCCTTCGGAAGCACCAGCTGATGGGCAAGATCAGCGGAAATCAGCACCGGGTGGCCGAGCATCTTGCTCAGCGATTCGAGCCTTGAGGTCGTGTTCACCGTATCGCCGAAATATGTAATCTTGTGGTGATCGACACCGATTTCCGCGGTGATGACCGGCCCGCCATGAATGGCGAAGCGCAGGCGCGGCACCTCGCCGAAGCGGGCGAGCCACATGTCGCGGGTGTTTTCAATGGTCGCCTGAATATCGAAGACGCAGCGCACACAGGCCGCCCGCCGGATCGCCATGTGATAGGGCCAGGTGATGATGGCGGCGTCGCCGATATAGTCGTCGATGACGCCGCCGTGTTTTCTGACCGGTGCGGCATAACTTGCAAAAATTTCGCCGAGAAATTCCTGGGCCTTCAGGTCGCCATGGGTTTCGGCGAAGGAGGTGGAGCCGACGAGATCGATGAAGATGAAGACGCGGTCTTCGCTGACCGGCCGGCGGTAACGCCCCAGGATGAGGTCGATGAAGATATCGCGGCCGAGAAGCTCGCGCACCCGCATGATGAAGACGATGATGCCGCAGACAATGAGGGTAAAGATCAGCGTCTGCACCTCGGCATGGACGGCGCGTTTCCAGGTGCCGGGAAATATCCCGCTCAACCACAGGATCGTGCCGCCAAGCCCGAAGCCGCAAAAGACGAGGATGGCATAGATGACGAGGCCGACGGCGATATAGGCCGGCGTCGGCAGGGCGCTCACCTGCCGCGACAGGCCGGGCATGATATAACCACGCTCGAAGGCGAGGATGGGTGCGCAGGCAAACAGCGCATAGGTAGCGCCAATCAATGCACCGCCGCCATATTCCAGAAAGGCGTAGGCCACGCCGCTGCCGGCCACGGCAACGAAGAGCACCACGTAATCCAGAATGGGCAGCAATTTTCTCATGTCGGTTCTTGGGTCTCGGGAAGGGGAGGCTTTGGTCTTGGGAAAGAAGGGCAGGCCGCTCCCTTCGGTCGAAGCTTCTGTTCAGGTCATATGCGACATTAATGTGGAAAAAGCGCCGCAAAAAGTGAGCAATCGGTAAGGTTGCATGAAGGATTGGTGAGGCTGTTGCGCTGTTGCAGCAAAATCGGCGTTGCCGCCGTTCTACGCCTGATAGGATGTTCTGTAATAGACGGTTTCAAGCGGGGATTGCGGCCGGTCATTTGGCGAGCGGTTCGACCATTTGACGGGGAAGGCGGAAAAACGCAGCCGGTTGCCGTCGATCCAGGCCCGGTCGAACCGAGTTTCTCCCTTGCGGGCGAAGATGATGGCGGCGCAGGTGCGGCCATCAACGTCGAAGGGAGTGTTCTCCCTCCAGCCGCTCAAGCCGCAGCCCATGCCTTTCGGGTCGCGATTATAGCGGCCGACGACGTGGCCGTTGGCGTGGAAAGCGGCGGGCCGTTACGGCTCGCCTGCCGCAACCTCCACCGCCTCGACCTTCTTGCCAGCGAAACGCAGCGCCACTTCGCCATTGATGAGCTTCAGGGCCACATCGCCGAAGAGTTCCCGCCGCCAGCCGGTCAGCGCCGCCACGGTTGCCTTTTCGCCCTCGGCGGCGATCTTGTCCAGATCGTCGCTATTGGCGATGACCTTGGCGGCGACGCCATGCTTGTCCGCCGTCAGCTTCAGCAGAACTTTCAGAAGTTCCACGGCAGCACCGGAGCCTTCCGGTGCGTGGCTGTGACGCGGCGCCTTCGGCATTTCCTCTTTCGGCAGCGCCAGCGCCGCATTCACCGTTTCGACGATGGCGGTGCCGGAGGCGGAGCGCTCCCAGCCCTTGGGGATGGTGCGAAGCCGCGACAGCGCCTCGGCGTCCTTCGGCTGCTGCTGGGCGATTTCGAAGATCGCATCGTCCTTCAGCACGCGCGAGCGCGGCACGTTGCGGGAGCGCGCCTCACGCTCGCGCCAGGCGGCGATGAATTTGAGGATCGCAAGTTCCGTCGGTTTGCGCAGGCGCGATTTCAGCCGCAACCAGGCATCGTCGGGATGCATGTCATAGGTGTCGCGAGACTCGAGAATGTCCATCTCTTCGGTCAGCCACAGCGAGCGGCCTTCGCGCTCGAGCTGGGCCTTCAGCGAGAGATAGACATCCCGCAGATGGGTCACGTCGGCCAGCGCGTAATCCAGCTGCTTTTCGGTCAGTGGACGGCGGCTCCAGTCGGTGAAGCGCGAGGATTTGTCGATCTGGACGTTTTTGATCTTCTGCACCAGCTGGTCGTAGGAGATCGAATCGCCGAAACCGCAGACCATGGCGGCGACCTGCGTGTCGAAGATCGGGTGCGGAATAAGCCCGCCGAGATGATAGATGATCTCGATATCCTGTCGCGCCGCGTGGAAAACCTTCACGACATCGGGATTGGCCATCAGTTCGAAAAGAGGGGTCAGATCGAGACCCTTCGCCAGCGGATCGACCAGCACTTCGAGCGTCGGGCTTGCCATCTGCACGAGGCAGAGTTCCGGCCAGAAGGTCGTTTCCCGCAGAAATTCGGTGTCGATGGTGATGAATTCCGATTTCGCCAGTTCCGTGCAGGCTTCGGCGAGGGCGGCAGTCGTTTCAATCATTGTTATTGGCCAATCGTGAGAATTATCCGTCTTACTTTCCCTTTGCCGGGCGCATGTCAATACAAAGCCCGCTTTTGAAGGCTCAAGGATCGTTTTTCTCGGGCGGATGGGGCTCCGCTTCATCCTTTTTGGGTGGCGAAGCCGCGGCGAGCTTCTGGAAATAGGCTGAGGTGCGCAAAAGCGAGCTGAACCGCCAGTTCCGCTCCTCCACGGGCACACCTTCGCGCACCTGCAGCCGGTAGATGGTATAGGCGATGAAAACGATCTGGATCGCGGCCGTATAGCTGAATAGCGCCTTCGGGCCGAACTGGTCGATCAGCACGGAGGCGAGAAGCGGCCCGACCGTCGCCCCGACAGACCAGAAGAACAGCAGTCCGGCCGACATCATCGCATGTTCGCCTTCCCTGGCATGGTCGTTGCCATGGGCGGAACTCAGCGAATAAAGCGGCAGGGCGAAGGCGCCGAAGATGAAGACGCCGATGATGTTGCTCCACTCATCGGTTCCGGCGAAGAAGGCGAGAAACAGGCCGACGACGACCGAGCCCGCCGTGGTGGCGAGAATGATGATGCGCCGGTCATAACGGTCGGAATAGACGCCGAGCGGATATTGCAGCACCACGCCGCCAATGATGCCGGCGCTCATGAAGGTGGCGATGGCGGTGACGGAAAGCCCGATCTGTTCGGCATAGATCGGGCCGATATTGCGAAACGCCGCCATGCTGAGACCGACGGCCACGCAGCCGACCACGGCAAGCGGCGAGATGCGCCACACCGCGAAGAGATTGAAGGGTATCTGTTTCGGCGGTGCGGGGTTGGATTTGTCGGCAAGCGAGATCGGCACCAGCGACAGCGTCAGCGCCATGGCGATCAGCGAAAACACCACCGGTCCGTCGATGCCGGCGACGGGAATGATATATTGCGCAAGCGTGACGGAGCCGAGATCGACGAAACGATAGATGGAGAGCGTGCGCGCCCGATTGGAATTGGTGACCTGCGCGTTGATCCAGCTTTCGATGGCCGCGAAAAGACAGGCGACGGCAATGCCGGTGACGAAGCGCATCAGCATCCAGAACAGGGGATGGATAAGGAGCGGCATGGCGATCGCTGCGGCGGATGCGACGGCCGCCATGGTGGCGAAGGTGCGGATATGGCCGATCTTACGCAGAAGCCGTGTCACCGAAATGCAGCCAAGCGCGAAACCGAAGCTGTAGGCGGCGCTGATGAGGCCGATGGTGCTGGCGGAAAACCCTTCGGAGAGACCGCGCAGCGCTATATAGGTTCCCTGCAGGCCGTTGCCGCCGATCAGGATGCCGGCGGTGACGAGAAGCGGGATAAGAGGTCTGATCTGGCTCATTGCGGGCCGACTCGGTTTGGCGGGCTGGATTAGTCCTATCTAAAGCGAAGGCAGGGGAAAGGACAGGCTGAAGGCGACATTGTTGTGCTTTGCCTTGACAAATCAGGCTGGCCATGCGCTTTTCCGGCAAATTTCGACAGTGCCGCCCATCTGGCCTCCATCAGGCCCACGACACGTTCCAGGATAAAAAAATGCATCGTTACCGCAGCCACACCTGTGCCGCTCTCCGCAAGTCCGACGTCGGCGAAACCGTTCGCCTTTCCGGTTGGGTTCATCGCGTGCGAGATCATGGCGGCGTTCTCTTCATCGACCTTCGCGACCATTACGGCATCACCCAAGTCGTCGCCGATCCGGACAGCCCGGCCTTCAAGGTTGCCGAGACGGTTCGCGGCGAATGGGTCATCCGCATCGACGGCCTCGTCAAGGCGCGTTCGGAAGACACCGTCAACAAGGGCATGGCCACCGGCGAGATCGAGCTTTATGCGCAGGAAATCGAGGTTCTCGGCGTTGCCAAGGAACTGCCGCTGCCGGTCTTCGGCGAGCCCGATTATCCTGAAGACGTTCGCCTGAAATATCGCTTCCTCGATCTTCGCCGCGAAACGCTGCACAAGAACATCGTCAAGCGTACGCAGATCATCTCCGCCATGCGCACCGGCATGGCGGATGCCGGCTTTGCCGAATACACGACGCCGATTCTGACGGCCTCTTCGCCCGAAGGCGCGCGCGACTTCCTCGTGCCGTCGCGCATCCATGAAGGCAAGTTCTTCGCGCTGCCGCAGGCGCCGCAGCAGTACAAGCAGCTTCTGATGGTGGCCGGTTTCGACCGTTATTTCCAGATCGCGCCGTGCTTCCGCGATGAAGACCCGCGCGCCGACCGCCTGCCGGGCGAATTCTACCAGCTCGACGTCGAAATGAGCTTCGTGACCCAGGAAGATGTCTGGACCACGATGGAGCCGATGATGACGGCCGTGTTCGAGAAATTCGCCGAAGGCAAGCCGGTTACCAAAGAGTGGCCGCGCATTCCCTATGACGAGGCGATCCGCAAATATGGTTCCGACAAGCCGGACCTGCGCAACCCGATCGTCATGGAAGCCGTGACCGAACATTTCGACGGTTCGGGCTTCAAGGTCTTCGCCAACATGATCGCTTCCAACCCCAAGGTTCAGGTCTGGGCAATCCCGGCCAAGACCGGTGGTTCGCGCGCTTTCTGCGACCGCATGAACGCATGGGCGCAGTCTCAGGGCCAGCCCGGCCTCGGCTACATCTTCTGGAAGGAAGAGGGCGGCAAGGTCGGCGGTTCCGGTCCGCTCGCCAAGAACATCGGCGAGGAACGCACCGAGGCGCTGCGCCAGCAGCTCGGCCTTGAGGCAGGCGATGCCTGCTTCTTCGTCGCCGGCGATCCCGCCAAGTTCTACAAATTCGCCGGCGAGGCGCGCACCCGCGCTGCCGACGAACTGAACCTGATCGACCGCGACCGTTTCGAAATGTGCTGGATCGTCGATTTCCCCTTCTTCGAATATAACGAGGAAGAAAAGAAGATCGACTTCGCCCACAACCCCTTCTCCATGCCGCAGGGCGGTCTGGAAGCGCTGGAAGAGCAGGATCCGCTCTCCATCAAGGCGTTCCAGTATGACGCGGTCTGCAACGGCTTCGAAATCGCCTCCGGCTCGATCCGTAACCAGTCGCCCGAGCTGATGGTCAAGGCCTTCGAAAAGGTGGGCCTGTCGCAGAGCGATGTGGAAGAGCGCTTCGGCGGTCTCTATCGCGCCTTCCAGTACGGCGCGCCTCCGCATGGCGGCTGCGCATTCGGTATCGACCGCGTGGTCATGCTGCTGGTTGGCGCGAAGAACCTGCGCGAAATCACGCTGTTCCCGATGAACCAGCAGGCGCAGGACTTGCTGATGAACGCGCCGTCGCCGGCAACGCCGACGCAGCTTCGTGAGCTGGCGCTGCGCGTCGTTCCGTCCAAGAAGGACTGATATGGTGAAGACGCTGCTCGACCGGGTTCGCGCAGCCTTCACCCGTGCATTGGCGGCCGCTCTTGCGGCCGCTTTTGCGTTCTGGGTCGCGCATCGGTGGCTGGGCCACCCGCAACCCGTCTTTGCCGCAATCAGCGCACTTATCTGCCTTGCTCCGGGAATTCCAAGCCATGTTCGTCAGGGCCTAGGCCTGATGGTTGGTGTCACCGTCGGCATTCTCGTTGGGGAGATTGCGCTCCTTGTCCCGCATGACTTCGCTGAAATCCGGCTGGCCTCGGCGACCTTCATCGCCATGATCCTTGCGTCCATGTTCGGTCTGCCGCCGGTCGTGCCGATACAGGCAGGCGCTTCAGCCATGCTGGTGCTCTTAATGGGGCCGCAGGCTGCCGGTTTTGTCCGTTTTGTCGATGTGATCGTGGGCGTGGCGACCGGTGTAGCCGTAGCGCTCGTCTTCTTTCGCGAGCGGCTGAAGCTCTAGCGGTCTTGCGCAAAGCGGCATGAGCATACGATCGCAGACATCGAAAGCGGGCGCGCAACTTGCGGCCCGCTTTTTTGCTGTTTATAGGTGAATTACTCACCACGGACCCGGTGAAACTCCGGGTGGCTCTTCTGGCCGCCGATCCGCCAGACAACGCAAAGCACCGACATTTCATCTCAATCTACCGGACATGGCTCCGGCCGGTGCGTCATTCTTTGCGAAAAAATCAGATGAACAAATTTCAGACTTACAGACGTGAGTGGTTTTCCAATATTCGCGGCGATCTCCTTTCCGGCATCGTCGTGGCACTCGCCCTCATTCCCGAAGCCATCGGCTTTTCCGTCATCGCCGGGGTCGATCCGAAGGTGGGATTGTTCGCCTCCTTTGCGATTGCCTGCGTTTCCGCCTTCACCGGCGGCAGACCGGGCATGATCTCGGCGGCAACCGCCGCCACGGCCGTCCTGATGGTTACGCTCGTCAAGGAACACGGGCTGCAATATCTCTTCGCCGCCACCATTCTCATGGGCGTGCTGCAAATTCTGGCGGGCCTTCTAAAACTCGGCCGGGTGATGCGCTTCGTCTCGCGTTCGGTCATGACCGGCTTCGTCAATGCGCTGGCGATCCTGATCTTCACGGCGCAATTGCCGGAACTGATCGGCGTCCCGGTCGAAACCTATGTCATGATCGCGGCCGGCCTTGCGATCATCTATCTCTTCCCGCTGTTCACGAAGATCGTGCCGTCGCCGCTGGTCGCCATCATCGCTCTCACCTGTGTCGCCGTCTTCTCCGGCATGGATATCCGCACGGTCGGCGATCTCGGTGAGTTGCCCTCGACGCTGCCGATATTCGCGCTGCCGCAGGTACCACTGACCTTCGAGACGTTACAGATCATCTTTCCCTATTCCGTCGCACTCGCCGCCGTCGGTCTGCTGGAATCGCTGCTGACAGCGCAGATCGTCGACGACATGACGGATACGGGCAGCAACAAGAGCCGGGAATGCATCGGGCAGGGGACGAGCAACATCGCCTCCGCCCTCATCGGCGGCATGGGCGGCTGCGCCATGATCGGCCAGTCCGTCATCAATGTCAGCTCCGGCGGTCGTGGCCGCTTGTCCACTTTCGTCGCGGGCGCGTTCCTGCTCTTCCTCATACTGGTGCTGGATGATCTCGTGCGCATCATTCCCATGGCCGCGCTGGTGTCGGTGATGATCATGGTCTCCATCGGCACATTCTCGTGGCGATCCATCCTCGATCTGCGCCGCAACCCGCCATCCTCCAGCATCGTCATGCTGGTCACGGTCGGCACGGTGCTTGCGACCCACGATCTTGCAAAGGGCGTGTTGGCCGGCGTCCTTCTCTCCGGCGTGTTTTTCGCAGGCAAGGTTTCAAAGCTTTTCCATGTCCGGCCGGAGCTTTCAGCCGATGGCCGGGAGCGGATTTATCGTGTCGACGGCCAGATTTTCTTCGCCTCGACGGAAAGCTTCATTGCCGCCTTCGATTTCGCCGAGGAGGTTGAGGCGGTGACGATCGATGTCACGCAGGCGCATCTGTGGGATATTTCCGCAGTCGGCGCTCTGGACAAGGTGGTGCTGAAATTCCGCAAGGCCGGCAGGCGGGTCGAGGTGATCGGTGTCAACGAGGCGAGCGCCCACATGATCGACCGCTTCGCCCTGCACGATAAACAGGATGGCGCTGCCGCGCCGCTGCACTGAGCGCAAAAGAAAAGCCCCGGCATGACCGGGGCTTTTTTAGTTTTATTCGTTTGCCGTCACCGTGACGCCGAGCATTTTCGGCAGGGTGTTCGGCGCGCCCATCGCAGCGCCCATGATCATCGGGAACGGAACCGGCTTTTCCGGCTCCGCCGTGATCGAGAAGTTCTTCGGATTGTCGATATAGGCGTTGACGGCTGCCGACACCATGTTCTGCAATTCCGGCACGTTGAGCGAGGCCATCATGATCGGGGCCATGCCCTTGATGGTCTGGGCAAGCTGATCGCCAGTCATGCCCTGCTGGCTTGCCGCATAGTCGATGGCGCGCTTGGTGATGCTGGCGTCTTCGAAGCTGATTTCAGCGTTGATGAAGGAGAGCTGCTGCATCAGGCCGAGCATGGCAAGGCTTGCCGCCTGGTCCGCCTGTTCCTTGTTCGGATTGGCGGCCTGCGCCTTCACCGTCTCCTGCATCGACTTGATGAAGGCGAGCGTGTAGCCGGAGAAACCGAACGACATATTCAGGCGGCCGACATCATCGAGGTCGATGGCATATTCTTCAACATCGATAGTACCGGAGGCCACTTCCCAGCTACCGCTCATGGTCATGTCGCCGGAGAGCGCCTGCAGCTTCAGCTTTTCGATCGCGTCCTTGGTCGCAGGATCGGTCACTTCGCTGAGATCGGCCTTGAAACCGGAAGCGTCGAGTTCAAAGCCGATAGAGTTCTTGTCATCGCTGACCGACATCGTCGCGCTGGTTTCCTCAAGCGAGAAAGCCGGCTTGCCGTCGATGGAAACGGAAACCGGACCGCTATGTGCTTCGTCGTAGAACATCAGCGCATCGACGGTGCCAGTGGTGGAGTCTGCGGGAATGACGAGACCGGACATGTAAATGTCGCTTGCCTTGATCTCTACATTTTCCTGCTTGTAGTCGATATTGTCGAAGCGGGCGTTCTTGATCTTGTAGCCGCCGTTGTTTTCCTCGACGCCTTCGAGCGTCACATTGCCGACCGGGATCTTCTTGGCCGGATCTGCGGCCGCGTTGAAGGTCACGTCGTTCAGGGTCACCGTCGAGCCGTTGACGGCGACGGAACCGGCGGCGATCTCACCGCCCTGCGCGGCATAGGCCGCATTGATCTTCTTCAGCACATCCCCGCCATCCAGCGCGAAAGCCGGCGCCGAAAGCGTAAGAAGCGCGGCACTCGCGAAAAGAACCTGCCGGGTGGATTTCAGTCTCATGATGTTTCTTCCCTCAACGTACGGCTGTGCACCGTGTTCGAATTCGAATGCTGATACTTATATTCGCGATTATTCAAAGGTCTATAGGATTTAGATCGATTCCCATGACGGCGGCATTGCGGCATTTGCAACGCGGTTAACAAAAAACAGCATGAAAGGGTTGCGTTCATCCACAGGCGCGACCCCCGAATTTCTTGCCGGGAATCGGCATTTCCGCTAGTCAAGCACCATGGGAAAAAATCTTGTACCTCCGCCCGGCGGAGACGATAACATTCATCCGGTCGATTTGAAGGCGGCGCTTGAAGAGCGCTACCTCGCTTATGCCTTGTCCACGATCATGCATCGTGCGCTGCCGGATGTGCGCGACGGCCTGAAGCCGGTTCACCGCCGCATCATTCACGCCATGAGCGAAATGGGCATTCGCCCCAACTCGGCCTTCAAGAAATGCGCCCGTATCGTCGGTGACGTGATCGGTAAATTCCACCCGCATGGCGACCAGTCTGTCTATGACGCGCTGGTGCGTCTCGCACAGGATTTCTCGCAGCGTTATCCCATCGTCGACGGGCAGGGCAATTTCGGCAATATCGATGGCGACGGCGCCGCCGCCTATCGTTACACCGAAGCGCGCATGACCGAGGTTGCGGCGCTGCTGCTTGAAGGCATCGGCGAGGATGCGGTGGATTTCCGCGCCACCTATAACGAGGAAGACGAGGAACCGGTCGTCCTGCCGGGCGCTTTCCCCAATCTGCTCGCCAACGGCGCCTCCGGCATCGCAGTGGGCATGGCGACGTCGATCCCGCCACATAACGCCCATGAGATTTGCGACGCGGCGCTTTACCTCATCAAGCATCCCGATGCGACGGTTGAAAAGCTGGTGGAATTCATTCCCGGCCCCGACCTGCCGACGGGCGGCGTGATCGTTGAGAGCCGCGAGAATATTCTCGATGCCTATAAGACCGGCCGCGGCGGTTTCCGTGTGCGCGCCAAATGGGAAACGGAAGATCTCGGCCGCGGCGGTTACCAGATCGTCATCACCGAAATTCCCTTCCAGGTGCAGAAATCGCGCCTGATAGAGAAGATCGCCGAGCTGCTGATTGCCCGCAAGCTGCCGCTTCTCGAGGATATTCGCGACGAATCGGCCGAAGACGTGCGCATCGTGCTGGTGCCGAAGAGCCGTACCGTCGATGCGACGCTGCTGATGGAATCGCTGTTCCGCCTGTCGGACCTCGAAAGCCGCCTGCCGCTCAACATGAACGTGCTGTCGCTCGGCAAGGTGCCGAAGGTGATGGCGCTGAACGAGGTGCTGAGCGAGTGGCTGGCGCACCGCAAGGATGTGCTGGTCCGCCGTTCCCGCCATCGTCTGGCCGCCATCGACCGCAGGCTGGAAATCCTGGGCGGCCTGCTTGTGGCCTACCTCAATCTCGATGAGGTCATCCGCATCATCCGCGAGGAGGATGAGCCGAAACAGGTGATGATGGCCAAGTGGTCGCTCACCGACAATCAGGCCGAAGCCATCCTCAACATGCGGCTGCGCAACCTGCGCAAACTTGAGGAATTCGAAATCCGCAAGGAATTCGATGACCTCAGCAACGAGAAGGCTGAAATCGAGGGGCTGCTCGCCTCCGATGACAAGCAATGGCAGACCGTCGCCTGGGAAATCGGCGAGGTCAAAAAGAAATATGCCAAGGCAACCGAGATCGGCCGCCGCCGCACGCAATTCGCGGATGCGCCGGATGCCGATATCGAGGCCATCCAGCAGGCGATGATCGAGAAAGAACCGGTCACTATCGTCATCTCGCAGAAGGGCTGGATCCGGGCGCTTAAGGGGCACATGTCCGATACCTCGTCGCTGACCTTCAAGGAAGGCGACGGACCGAAACTCGCTTTCCCGGCGCAGACGACCGACAAGCTGCTGCTGCTGACGACGGGCGGCAAGGCCTATACGCTTGGCGCCGACAAGCTGCCGGGCGGTCGCGGCCATGGCGAGCCGATCCGCATCATGGTCGACATGGAGAACGATCAGGACATCCTGACCGCCTTCGTGCACGACCCATCGCGCAAGCTGCTGCTCGTCTCCACGGCCGGCAACGGTTTCATCGTGGCCGAGAGCGAAATGGTCGCGAATACCCGCAAGGGCAAGCAGATCATGAATGTCTCGATGCCGGATGAAGCCAAGCTCGCCGTGCCGGTCACGGGCGACCATGTCGCCGTCGTCGGCGAAAACCGCAAGCTGCTCGCCTTCCCGCTGGCGCAGGTGCCGGAAATGTCGCGCGGCAAGGGCGTGCGCCTGCAACGCTACAAGGATGGCGGCGTCGTCGACGTGAAATGTTTCGCGCTTGCCGAGGGCTTGTCATGGTCCGACACGGCCGGGCGTCTCTTCAACAAGGTGGGCGAAGAACTGCGCGAATGGCTGGCCGACCGCGCAACGGCGGGCCGCACTGTGCCGAAGGGCTTTCCGCGCAGCGGGAAATTTGGCGGCTGATATTTGAACGTCCCGGGGCTGTCCCGGGACGTTTTCAATCTCATGTGTTTGGCAATCAAACCACCGAGTGCTTATGACTTCGCGAGCGCTTTTAAAGCAACGTGGTACTTGCGCATCACTTGCCGTGCATGTTCCAGCTGACGATCAAAGTCAGCTGTTGCTTCTTCGTTCGGGCTCTCAGCAGTTCGCAATTCAAGTACGTTGCCGTCAGTTCTTGAACTGAGAACGTCGCCAATCTTCCAGCCAAGCTGTTCAAGCATATCCTTTGGGATTACAACGCCTGCCTCTTCACCGAACTCGCAAATGGTTGCTTTCATCTGAAATACTCCAAGTTTGATTGGAATTTAGCATGCGATTTTGACGGTTAGACCAGCCCGTTACTTTTCTTCCGGCGTGTAAACCTCCCACCCGCGCGGCGTCAGATGTTCCTGCGGATGGTAGCGGGTCTTGTAGCCCATCTTTTCCGAACCATCGACCCAGTAGCCGAGATAGACATGCGGCAGGCCGAGTGCGCGGGTGCGGGTGATGTGATCGATGATCATGAAGGTGCCGAGCGAGCGTTTTTCCAGATCGGGATTGAAGAAGGAATAGACCATCGACAGGCCGTCGCTCATCACGTCGCTCAGCGCCACGGCCAGCAATTCGCCGCGCTTGCTGGAATCGATGCCGGAGCCGGGTTCGCGCACACGGTATTCGATGATGCGGGTGTTCACATGCGTGTCTTCCACCATGATCGCATAGTCCAGCGCCGACATGTCGGACATGCCGCCCGACTGGTGGCGGTGGTCGAGATAGCGACGAAACAGGGCGAATTGTTCGGTGGAAGGCTCGGCGGCGTGAACGGTGGCCACGACATCCCTGTTGGCGGCAAGAACACGCCGCATGGATTTTGTCGGCTGGAACTGTTCGGTCAGGATGCGCACGGAGACGCAGGCGCGGCAGTTTTCGCAGGCCGGGCGATAGGCGATGTTCTGCGAGCGCCTGAAACCGCCCTGGGTCAGAAGATCGTTCATTTCCGAAGCGCGCGGGCCGACCAGATGGGTGAAGACCTTCCGCTCCATCTGGTTCGGCAGATAGGGGCAGGTGGCCGGCGCCGTAAGATAGAATTGGGGAGAGGGCGTCGCCTGCGTGTTCATCGAACCGTGATCGCCTCCTGCGTCTGTTATGAAAGCGCGCCGCGATTTCACGGGGTTGGCGGCGGCGCTTCAAGCGACATGCATAATGTCACAGAATGGCAAAATGCCGGAAAACGTCAACTGCGAGATGCGGCATTTGCGGGGTTTGAAAGCCACGTTTGCGTGGCTTTCCGCAATATCAGCGCGTTCTGACGATGACGGTGCCGAGCAGGAAGTCGTGAACGAGGCGCGAACGCTCGGTAAACAGGCCTGCAAGCAGGATCAGCGGCGTCAAAACCGAGTTGATGACCCAGAAAAGCACGATGTGAACGGTCGACAGCAGGAAATCGATTCGCCGCCCGTCCATCCGCGCCATAGCGATCCCCACCGCCCGCATGCCGGGGGTCGCCTGCGAGGGGCCGCCAAGCGTCATGCCGAAATAAAGCACCGCAACGATGACGAACAGCGCCGGATAAAGGAAGAAGCCGAGACCCAGCGTGATAATGCCGAGGAAGAAGACAATCACGGCAGCCGGGATACACAAGAGGAGAACGATCGCGTAATCGATTAGAAACGCAAAGACCCGCCGGCTCAGGACGCCGCTATAGGCGCGCCAGTCATCCGGTGCGGCATAGGTGGGGTTCTGGTCGAGGCTCATCGGTCGTTTTCTCCTGAGAGGGTATGACAGCGCGGCATGAGTGCCGTGTCAGCAGACAATATGGGAAGAAAACGGCCGAATACAATAAGTGCGGGTCTTAGCCCTTTGCCAGTTTGCGTGCGGCCTCGATAGCGAAATAGGTGAGAACACCATCGCAACCGGCACGCTTGAAACAGAGAAGCGTTTCCATCATCACCCGCTCGCCATCGATCCAGCCATTCATCGCGGCAGCCTTGATCTGGGTATATTCGCCGGACACCTGATAGGCGAAGGTCGGCAGGCCGAAATTTTCCTTCAGCCGCCAGCAGATGTCGAGATAGGGCAGGCCGGGCTTGACCATCAGCATATCCGCACCTTCCTCCACGTCGAGCGCCGCGTCGCGGATTGCCTCCATGCCGTTGGCAGGGCTGATGTAATAGCTGTTTTTGTCACCCTTCAGCAGGCCGGCCGTGGAGATGGCCTCGCGATAGGGACCGTAGTATCCGGAAGAGAATTTCGTCGCATAGGACATGATGCCGACATTCTGGTGCCCGGCGGCATCGAGACCGCGACGGATGGCGCCGATACGGCCATCCATCATTTCCGATGGAGAAATAATGTCCGATCCCGCTTCCGCCTGAAGGATCGCCGCCTTGACGACCTGTTCCACCGTCTCGTCATTGACGATCTCGTCGCCGCGCAGAATGCCGTCATGGCCGTGGCTGGTGAAGGGGTCGAGCGCGACATCGGTGATCATGCCGATATTGGGAACGGCTTTCTTGACGGCGATGGTTGCCTGATTGATGAGGTTATTCGCCTCCAGCGCGTTGGAACCCGTCTCGTTGCGCAGCTCCATTTCGATGTTCGGAAAGGTCGCAATTGCCGGAATGCCGAGATCGGCGGCCTCTTTTGCCGCTTCGACCAGTTTGTCGACGCTCATGCGGTTGACGCCCGGCATCGCCGGAATGGGTTCGACAATATTGCTGCCCGGCACGATGAAGACCGGCCAGATGAGATCGTCGACGGTGAGGCGGCTTTCTTGCACCAGACGGCGCGTCCAATCCGCCTTGCGATTGCGCCGCATGCGACGATGGCCGGTGATCTCGTCGACCAGATGCGTTTTGTCCTGCATGTAAGAATGTCCTTCGATCAAATTTGAAAGCTGCATAGCATGAAGCTTGGCCCATGCGAATGCGACAATCTTCCCTCATCGGCGTCCTGCGATGACGATGATGCTTTGACAAGGCAGGCGGCGGGATTCAATATGGGCTGGTCGCCCGTTCGTCGAGACCGTATCTTCCGGCCATGGAACCTGATTCTCAACCTCTGCCGAAACGCCCGCTTACGGAAATCCTCTTTCTGGTCTTCATGAGGCTGGTCGCGGTTTCCTGTTTCTGGTTCGGCCTGCAATATTGGGCGATGCTGACGGGCTATTCGCTTGGGGGGCATGGGCGGTTCGATATGCTGAACCTGCCCTGGCGCGTGGCCGGCAGCGCGCTGGCCGTTATTTTCCCTGTCGCGGCACTCGGTCTCTGGCTCGGGGCCTCCTGGGGCGCGGTCATGTGGGTCATGGGCGCGGGTGCGCAGATCGCCATGTATAAGGTGTGGCCGCATATCTTCGGCGCCAACACGCTGGTGCCCGTCATGCACGGCCTTGTGGCAACCATTTATATACTATTCCTGGTCGCTTTCTGGCTGGATCAGCGCCAGAATGAAGAACGCGAAAGAATTGATTTACCATAAGAATAAAGCAATTCGGCCTGGTTTTGGGCCGTATTTCATAGCTAAGTCATTGATTTATAATGCATGACCTTGAACCATTCCCGCTTTGCCACAAGTTGGGCCCTCCGGGGAAAATGCAGGTAACCATTTGTTAATCGTAGCTTTTAAGTAGAATTTTATGCGCATTGATTAGGTTCTCACTCAAGGCGGGAGACAAACAAACACACCGCCAAACAAAACAGTGAGGCAGTCATGATCAATAGCAAAGTTAAGCCCCAGGCCGTTGTTGCCGATGCACATGAAGATACCATCCGCTCGCTCTACATGGAGTCGCTGCACCTGGTGGAACGTCTCCACCGCCGCCTCCTCGATGTCATCAAGGATGAGTTCGACCGTCAGGGTCGTGATGACGTCAACGCCGTTCAGGCCCTGCTGCTGTTCAACATCGGCAATTCCGAACTGACGGCCGGCGAGCTTCGTTCGCGTGGTTATTACCTCGGCTCGAACGTCTCCTACAATGTCAAGAAGCTGGTCGATCTCGGTCTCATCAACCACCAGCGCTCGCGTGTCGACCGCCGCTCGGTTCGCATCAGCCTGACCGAAAAGGGCCAGGAAATCGCCGAAACGGTTGCCCGCCTTTATGAACGCCACGTCGGCTCGATCGAAAAGGTCGGCGGCATCGGCACCGGCGAGTTCTCCGAAATGAACAAGCTGCTGCAGCGCCTCGATCGCTTCTGGAACGACTCGATCGCTTACCGCCTGTAATATCGCGACGGTTTCACTGTTTAAGCCGGGGGCATACTTTTGCTCCCGGCTTGCGGATTCCGCGTTGTGCCTTTTTGCGTGTCAAGCCCAGCCCCTCTTCGAGCCTTCGCCCTGTTTTTCAGGCGAACAAAGCTTCGTGAGATGAGAGCCGTGACACGAATCGGCCATATTGATATGGGACCGGCAAGGTTGAAGGAGCCGGCTGTTTCTCCTGCTGTCGCGGCAAGTCCCGACTGTTCTGCCAGACAATGGCGCCCAACGAATGGGTGTTGAGTATTACCAGCCGGCAGACACGTTGTACGTGTTTGTTAATCATATTGATTTAGGCATTGTTGAGAATGCCGAAGAGAGTGGCTGGTAGGTAGAATGACAAAGAAATCCGTTTCCGATTCCGTATCGCGCCGCGCGCTTCTGCGTTCGGCCGTTTCCGTTGGCGCCGCCGCGCTTGCCGCGCCGGCCTTTGCGCAGAACGCGCTCAACGATCTCATGGGCTCTTCGCGCCGCGGCAACTGGGATGACCAGTTCGATGCCAACACGTCGCGTTCGGCCGTGGGCGTCGTTTCCAACAATCCGGTTCTCGGACGCGAAGCGCCGGTCTACATGCAGCAGGCGATCATGCAATATCAGCAGATCGTGCAGAATGGCGGCTGGCCGGAAGTGCCGGCGTCCCAGCAGCGTCTCCAGATCGGCGTCTCCGATCCTTCCGTACAGGCGCTGCGCCAGCGACTGATGGTGTCCGGCGACCTGCCGCGTGAAGCAGGCATTTCCAGCGCCTTCGATAGCTACGTCGATGGCGCGCTGAAGCGTTTCCAGGCCCGTCATGGCCTTCCGGCAGATGGCGTCAGCGGCGAATACACTACGAAGGCCCTCAATGTTTCCGCGCAGATCCGTCTGGCGCAGTTGCAGACCAACCTCGTTCGCATCCAGTCCATGTCCGGCGATCTCGGCCAGCGTCACCTGATGGTGAATATCCCGGCGGCCGCCATCGAAGCCGTTGAAAATGAACGCGTTGTGCTGCGCAACACGGCCGTCGTCGGCCGCGCCAGCCGCCCGACCCATGTGATCAATTCCAAGATTTACGAAGTCATCCTCAACCCTTACTGGACCGCGCCGCGCTCGATCGTCGAAAAGGACATCGTGCCGCTGATGCAGAAGGACCCGACCTATCTGGAGCGGAACAACATCCGCCTCATCGACGGCAAGGGGCAGGAAGTTTCGCCAACCGCAGTCGACTGGTTTGCGCCGAAGGCTCCGAACCTGATGTTCCGTCAGGACCCCGGCAAGATCAACGCCATGTCGTCCACGAAGATCAACTTCCACAATCCGAACAACGAATATATGCACGACACGCCGCAGCAGGGCCTGTTCAACAAGCTGATGCGTTTCGAATCCTCCGGCTGCGTGCGCGTGCAGAACGTGCGCGACCTGACGAGCTGGCTGCTGCGCGACACGCCCGGCTGGTCGCGTCAGGAAATGGAGCGCGTCATCGCCACCCGCGTCAACACGCCGATCAAGCTGGCGCAGGAAATCCCGGTCTATTTCGTCTACATCACCGCCTGGTCGGCGAAGGACGGCGTGGTGCAGTTCCGCGACGACATCTATGAAAAGGACGGCAACGCCGAACTGGCGCTCAACACGACGAGCGGCATGGAACAGCCCGCCGGCCCGGTGGATGACGATCTGTTGCCGCGCAACTGATCCGGCTTTACCGCTATTTCATTCCATCATCATGAGCCGCACCTTCGGGTGCGGCTTTTTTCTTGGCGATTTTCTGAAAACATCTGTCGTTTTTTGTCGCAACGTCGCAGTTTGACGGGCAAATCTCGCTGCCCGTATTGCTCTTGTCGGGGCAGGGCGCTAAGACGCCATCGCATTACTGTTTCAGGAGCCTTCACCATGTCGAACACAGATGCTTTCTTCTCCCGTCCGCTTGCCGATGTCGATCCGGAAATTTTCGGCGCGATCGAGAAGGAACTGGGTCGCCAGCGCCACGAGATCGAACTGATCGCCTCGGAAAACATCGTTTCCCGCGCCGTGCTCGAAGCGCAGGGTTCGATCATGACCAACAAATATGCGGAAGGTTACCCGGGCAAGCGTTATTACGGCGGCTGCCAGTTCGTCGACATCGCTGAAGAACTCGCCATCGAACGCGCCAAGAAGCTGTTCGGCGTCAACTTCGCCAACGTTCAGCCGAACTCCGGTTCGCAGATGAACCAGGCCGTGTTCCTCGCGCTGTTGCAGCCGGGCGATACCTTCATGGGCCTCGATCTGAACTCGGGAGGCCACCTGACCCATGGTTCGCCGGTCAACATGTCCGGCAAGTGGTTCAATGTCGTCTCCTACGGCGTGCGTGAGGGCGACAACCTGCTCGACATGGACGAGGTGGAGCGCAAGGCCAAGGAACACAAGCCGAAGCTCATTCTCGCCGGCGGCACCGCCTATTCGCGTGTATGGGACTGGAAGCGCTTTCGCGAGATCGCCGATGAAGTCGGCGCATACCTCATGGTCGACATGGCCCACATCGCCGGTCTCGTCGCCGGTGGCCAGCATCCGTCGCCGTTCCCGCACTGCCATGTCGCCACCACCACCACGCACAAATCGCTGCGCGGCCCGCGCGGCGGCATGATCCTCACCAATGACGAGGATCTGGCCAAGAAGTTCAACTCGGCCGTTTTCCCCGGTCTGCAGGGCGGCCCGCTGATGCACGTCATCGCCGCCAAGGCGGTCGCCTTCGGCGAAGCGCTGAAGCCCGAGTTCAAGGACTATGCCGCTCAGGTCGTCAAGAACGCCAAGGCGCTGGCTGAAACGCTGGTCGAAGGCGGTCTGGATGTCGTCTCCGGCGGCACCGACAACCACCTGATGCTGGTCGATCTTCGCAAGAAAAACGCCACCGGTAAGCGCGCGGAAGCAGCGCTCGGCCGCGCTTACATCACCTGCAACAAGAACGGCATTCCTTTCGATCCGGAAAAGCCCTTCGTCACTTCCGGTGTCCGTCTCGGCACGCCGGCCGGCACGACGCGCGGTTTCAAGGAAGCGGAATTCCGCGAAATCGGCAAGCTGATCGTCGAGGTTCTCGATGGTCTGAAGGTTGCCAATTCGGATGAGGGCAATGCCGCCGTCGAGGCTGCGGTGCGTGAAAAGGTCGTCGGCCTGACGGACCGTTTCCCGATGTATCCGTACATGTAAGGAAAGAACACGATGCGCTGCCCATTCTGCGGTTCCGAAGACACACAGGTCAAGGACTCGCGCCCGGCGGAGGACAATACCTCCATCCGCCGGCGGCGCATCTGCCCCGATTGCGGCGGCCGCTTCACGACCTATGAGCGCGTGCAACTGCGCGAGCTGATGGTCATCAAGAAAAGCGGCCGCAAGCTGCCCTTCGACCGGGAAAAGCTGGTGCGGTCCTTCGAAATCGCGCTGCGCAAGCGCCCGGTCGATCGCGACCGGATCGAGCGTGCCGTCTCCGGAATCGTTCGCCGCCTGGAAAGCTCGGGCGAGACGGAAATTCCCTCGGAAGAAATCGGCCTGCAGGTTCTCGAAGCGCTGAAGAGCCTCGATGACGTGGCCTTCGTGCGTTACGCCTCGGTCTATCGCGATTTCAGCCATGCCGAGGATTTCGAAAACGTGATTGCCGAAATCAACGCCAAGATCGCCCGCGATACGGACGCCGGAGTCTAGCCGTGACCACCCGCGCCGATGACGAAAGGTTCATGGCTCGCGCCATCGAGGTTTCGCTTCGCCATCAGGGCCAGACGCTTACCAACCCATCGGTTGGCTGCGTTCTCGTAAAAGACGGAAAAATCATCGCCGAAGCCGTGACCGCCATTGGCGGCCGCCCCCATGCCGAACGGCAGGCGCTGGAAATCGCCGGGGAAGCGGCGCGCGGCGCCACCGCCTATGTGACGCTCGAACCCTGCTCGCACTGGGGCAAAACCCCGCCCTGCGCCAATGCGCTGGTGGAATATGGCGTCGCCCGTGTCGTGGTCGCGGTGGACGATCCGGATGAGCGCGTCTCCGGCCGTGGTTATACGATTTTACGGGATGCCGGTATTGTCGTGGAAACCGGCCTGTTGCGGGATGAGGGTAAGAGGGCGCTGGCCGGTTACCTCACGCGTCAGGTGAAAAAACGCCCGCATGTGATTCTGAAGCTTGCCAATTCTGCCGATGGCATGATCGGCAGGAAAGGCGAGGGGCAGGTGGCGATCACCGGTCCTGAGGCGCGCCATGCCGTGCATGAACTGCGCGCGCGTTGTGATTGCATTCTCGTTGGTATCAGGACCGCTATTGCGGACGATCCTGAGCTGACGGTTCGAATCGCAGGTCTTGAGGATCGCTCGCCGGTGCGGATCGTGCTGGATCGGCAGTTTGAGTTGCCGCTGACATCGAAGCTGGTGCGAACGGCGCGTGAAGTGCCGGTAGTGATTGCGGCTTTACCCCCCTCTGCCCTGCCGGGCATCTCCCCCTCAAGGGGGGAGATCGATGGAGCGCCGTCTAGCCCTGCATCGAACGCTGTAGAAGCGGACACCGGATCGAGGTTTGCACGAGCGGCCAGCCCCTCGCCGATCTCCCCCCCTGAGGGGGAGATGCCCGGCAGGGCAGAGGGGGGTAGCCGCGACCGCCGCCGCCAACTTCTCACCGACGCCGGCGTCCAGATTCTCGAAGCCCCAACGCTCGAAAACCTCCTCCACATCCTCGCCGAAAGCGGCATGTCGGAACTTCTGGTCGAAGGCGGCGCCTTTGCCGCAAAATCATTCCTTGAAGCGGGGCTTGTGGACCGTATCATGCTGTTCGAAAGCCCGGTGGTGATCGGTGAGGGCGGCATTGAAACGCCGCTCAACCATGCCGATATTCCGGGCGACTATGCTCTGGTCAGCGAGACCGCCTATGGGCGGGATCGTTGCTTCGATTATGAAAGGCCGATTTGATGTTTACCGGAATTGTCACCGACGTCGGAACCGTTTCCGAGCTGGAAGCTCTGGCCGAAGGCGTGCGTCTGCGGGTGGCGACAAATTACGACCCCAAAACCATCGATATGGGCGCGTCCATCTCCCATGGCGGCGTTTGCCTGACGGTGACGAGACTGCCGGAAGATGGCAGCAATGAGCGCTGGTACGAGGTCGAGGCATGGGAAGAGGCCCTGCGCCTGACGACGATTGCCGGCTGGCAAAAGGGTACCCACGTCAATCTGGAGCGGGCGCTCAAGATCGGCGATGAGCTTGGCGGCCACATCGTTTCCGGCCATGTCGATGGCAGGGCGGAAATCCTTTCGGTGGAGCCGGAAGGCGAGGCGGTGCGCATTCGCCTGCGCGCGCCGGAGCATCTGGCGAAATTCGTGGCCCCCAAGGGTTCCGTGGCGCTCGACGGCACTTCGCTCACCGTCAACGCCGTCGAAGGCACGGATTTCGACGTGCTGCTGATCCGCCACACGCTGACTGTCACCACCTGGGGCGAACGCCAGCCGGGCGATTTCGTGAATTTCGAAGTCGATACCATGGCGCGTTATGCCGCTAGGCTTGCGGAATTTCCCTCAGCGTAATGTGACGAGCTTCGGAGAGGAGGACGCACCGACGCCTCCTCCGTCATTCCGGCCTTGAGCCGGAATCCAGCCAGCCCAAGTCTTTGGGCTGAAAGAACTTTTCCCGCCGCACAGACGCGCGTTGACTGGATTCCGGCTCAAGGCCGGAATGACGGAAAGGGAGTGGCCAACACCTGAAATTGCGGCATATTGCAATTGTTCTCATGCACCGCTTCCGATGAAGCTGGAAACGCTATAGGACTTTTTAGGCCGTTTGATATCGACCGCGAGCCAAACGGGGTAGGGGAAATACATCATGCCGTCCTTCGAACTGCTGACAGCCTTTTTCATAACCACCGCCTTGTTCGCCTATATCCCCGGTCCGGCCATGCTTTATGCGGCGGCGCAGACCATGGCGCGCGGACGGTTTGCCGGGCTGATGGCGGTGCTTGGAATCCATGTCGGCTGCTATTTCCACATCTTTGCCTCTGCGGCAGGGCTTTCGGTGCTGTTTCAGGCCGTGCCGTGGCTTTATCTCGCCGTGAAGCTCTGCGGCGCGCTTTATCTCGTCTGGCTCGGCTTCTCGATGCTGCGCAGCAAGCTCGAAGGCGAGGCGGTCAATCTGGCCATCGAGCCGAAATCGGCCCGCCGCGCCTTTGTCGACAGCATCATCGTCGATGTGCTCAATCCGAAGACGGCGCTGTTCTTTCTGGCCTTCCTGCCGCAATTCGTGGACCCTGCGGCAGCCTTTCCGGTTTGGCTGCAATTGCTGATCCTCGGCATTGCCGTCAATTTCATTTTTTCCTCGGCCGATCTCGTCGGGGTGCTTCTCGCGGGCGCCATGGTTGGGCGTTTGAAGCGTTCCGGCACGGTGCAGGTGCTCGCACGGCGCGCTGCCGGGACGGTGTTGATGGGGCTCGGCGTCCATCTAGCCTTCCAGAAAACCTGATTGTCGCGGAGCCTCGCCGGAAGGCGTGAAACCCGGCCAAATGCCTTGCAGACGCGGCCCCTCGCGCCACTGATACATGAAATTACTTGCCAAAAACGGCCAGCCGTGGTTTGACCGCCCCAAAAGCCGGTATGATCCGGCAGCAAGCTTTTCAGGAAAATATCATGTCCAAACCCCATCTTCTTATCGTGGAAGCACGTTTTTACGACGATATGGCGGATGCCCTTCTCGAAGGCGCGAAATTCGCGCTCGATGAAGCCGGCGCCACCTATGACGTCATCACCGTTCCCGGTGCGCTGGAAATCCCCGCCGCCATCGCCATGGCGCTTGACGGTGCTGACAATGACGGCACGGAATATGACGGTTTCGTTGCGCTCGGCATGGTCATTCGCGGTGAGACCTATCACTTCGATATCGTCGCCAACGAATCCTCCCGCGCCCTGATGGATCTTGCCGTCAGCGAATCGCTGCCGATCGGCAACGGCATCCTCACCGTCGAGAATGACGAGCAGGCATGGGCGCGCGTGCGTCGTTCCGACAAGGACAAGGGCGGTTTCGCGGCGCGTGCGGCGCTGACCATGATCGAGCTGAAGAAGAAGCTGGGTGGCTGAGCGCATGTCGAACGTTGAAAATGGCGGCGAACCGCGCCAGCCTTCGGTAAAGCCCGCCAACCAGCGCGGCGCGGCCCGCCTTGCGGCCGTGCAGGCGCTTTACCAGATGGATGTCGGCGGAACCGGCGTCATGGAAGTTGTGGCCGAATACGAGGCGCACCGTCTCGGGCAGGAAGTCGACGGCGATACCTATCTGAAGGCCGACCCGTCCTGGTTCCGTTCCATCGTTTCCGGCGTCGTCCGAGATCAGACGAAGATCGACCCGCTGGTGCGCTCCGCCCTTCTGGAAGACTGGCCGCTGTCGCGCCTCGATGCCACCGTGCGCGCCATCCTGCGTGCCGGCACTTTCGAGATTCTCGAGCGCAAGGACGTGCCGGTCGCCGTCATCGTCACGGAATATGTTGAAATCGCCCGTGCTTTCTTCGAGCATGACGAGCCGAAGCTGGTGAATGCGGTTCTGGACCGCATTGCCAAGCAGGTGCGCGGCGAGGCAAAACGCTGAAATAAAAAGGTGAGGAAGAGATGAGCGCGGTTTCCGTCCCCGGACTTGAAGTTCAACTGGACGAGGCGAAGCGCAACGTCTTCCTCCTCACCATCGCGCAGGCGATCATGGGATCGGCTGCGCCGTTAAGCTTTTCTGTCGGCGCACTTGCCGGCTATCAGCTGCTCGGCGCGGACAAGTCGCTGGCGACCGCGCCTCTCACCGGCTTCAATATCGGCGTTGCGCTCGGCGCGATCTGCGTGGCGGCCGCATCCCGCTTCCTCGGCCGCAAGGCAGGCTTCATGGTCGGCGCGCTGATGTGCTCCATTGGCGGCGGCATTGCCGCCGTGGCGCTCTTCCGTTCGGATTTTTGGCTATTTGCCGTCGGCCTGCTGCTGATCGGCATTTCCGGCGGCTTTACGCAAAAAATCCGTTTTGCCGCGGCCGACGCCTCTCCATCCTTTTACAAGCCGAAGGCGATCTCCTGGATACTCGCCGGCGGCATCATTTCCGCCATCGTCGGGCCGCAACTCGCCATCTTCGGCAAGGATTTGCTTGCGCCGGTCACCTTTGCCGGCGCTTTTCTGGCGCTCGTTCCGCTCGGCCTCGTTTCCATCGCCATTCTGGCGTTTCTGAAACTGCCCGACCCCAAGGCGGCCGCCGCCCATGTCGAATCGGTAAGGCCGCTGTCGGAAATCGTCCGCACGCAGCGTTTCGTCACCGGCATGATCTGCGGCATCGGTTCCTATGCCCTCATGACCTTCATGATGACCGGCGCACCGCTCGCCATGGTCGTCGGCTGCGGTTTCCCCACCGAACTCGCCACGCTCGGCATCCAGTGGCACGTGCTCGCCATGTTCGGCCCGAGCTTCTTCACCGGCATGCTGATTTCCCGATTCGGTGCGGAAAAAATCGTTGCGGCGGGCCTTATTGTGCTGATGGCCTGCGCCATCGTCGCCCATATGGGCATAGAGCTGTGGAATTTCTGGGCGGCGCTCATCCTGCTCGGCCTAGGCTGGAATTTCGGATTCATCGGCGCAACCGCCATCATCACCTCCAGTTACCGCCCGCATGAGGCGGACAAGGTGCAGGGTTTCCACGATATCGTGCTGTTTGGCACCGTGGCGCTGTCATCCTTCTCTTCCGGCAAGGTGTTTACGGCCTGGGGCTGGTCGGTGATGAACCTCGTCATCTGGCCGGTGGCCGGGCTTTGCCTCGTGCTTGTCCTGTCGCTCGTCCTGACAAGCCGCAAAAAAGCAGCCTGAGTCGCGCGCCGCACTCTACTCCTTTCAAGTTTCAGGCAAATTTGTGGGCTTGACGCGGCACCTCGCGCCAACGCAATCTCCGCTCCGAGGACATTTTTCCTTGGGAGGGGAACAAATGCCCAAGACGGGATTTGGGACAGGCCGTCCGCATCTCCCTGCACAAGGTTTCGCCACGCCGGGGAGGGAGTGAGACCCGGCCTTTTGGGAGGTAAGTGCGCATGACCGTAATACCCATAGTAATTTTATGCGGTGTCCTGTCCGTCGTTTACGCGGTATGGGCCACCAAGAGCGTTCTCGATGCCGATCAGGGCAACGAGCGTATGCGTGAAATAGCAGGTTTTATCCGTGAAGGTGCGCAGGCTTATCTCACCCGTCAATATCTCACCATCGCCATCGTCGGACTGATAGTCGCCATTCTGGCCTGGTATCTTCTGTCATCCATGGCAGCCATCGGCTTCCTCGTCGGCGCGGTGCTTTCAGGCGTCGCCGGCTTCGTCGGCATGCATGTCTCCGTGCGCGCCAACCTGCGCACCGCGCAGGCCGCCTCGCACAGCCTTTCCGCCGGTCTCGATATCGCTTTCAAGTCGGGCGCCATCACCGGCATGCTGGTGGCGGGCCTCGCGCTGCTCGGCGTCTCCATCTATTATTTCATCCTCACCTCGGTGATGGGCCATCCGGCCGGCTCGCGTGAGGTGATCGATGCGCTGGTGTCGCTGGGCTTCGGCGCATCGCTGATCTCCATCTTCGCCCGCCTCGGCGGCGGCATCTTCACCAAGGGTGCGGATGTCGGCGGCGATCTCGTGGGCAAGGTGGAGGCCGGCATTCCCGAGGACGACCCGCGCAACCCCGCAACCATTGCCGACAATGTCGGCGACAATGTCGGCGATTGCGCCGGCATGGCGGCTGACCTCTTCGAGACCTATGCCGTCTCTGTCGTCGCGACCATGGTTCTCGCCGCGATATTCTTTGCCGGAACGCCGATACTGGAAAGCGCCATGGTCTATCCGCTGGCGATCTGCGGCACCTGCATCCTGACCTCGATTGCCGGCACCTTCTTCGTGAAGCTCGGCACCAACAATTCCATCATGGGCGCACTCTACAAGGGCCTCATCGCCACCGGCGTCTTCTCGGTTGCGGGTCTTGCGGTCGCCACTCATGCGACGGTCGGCTGGGGCACGGTAGGCACGGTGGCCGGCATGGAAATCACCGGCACCAATCTCTTCTTCTGCGGATTGGTCGGTCTTGTCGTGACGGCGCTGATCGTCGTCATCACCGAATATTATACCGGCACCAACAAGCGGCCGGTCAACTCCATCGCCCAGGCCTCGGTCACCGGTCACGGCACCAACGTCATCCAGGGCCTTGCGGTCTCGCTGGAATCGACGGCGCTGCCGGCCATCGTCATCGTCGGCGGCATCATCGGCACCTACCAGCTCGGCGGGCTGTTCGGCACTGGCATCGCGGTCACCGCCATGCTCGGCCTTGCCGGCATGATCGTGGCGCTCGACGCCTTCGGCCCGGTCACGGACAATGCCGGCGGTATCGCCGAAATGGCCGGTCTCGATCCTGACGTTCGCAAGGCGACCGACGCGCTGGATGCCGTCGGCAACACCACCAAGGCCGTCACCAAGGGTTATGCCATTGGTTCGGCCGGTCTCGGCGCACTGGTGCTGTTCGCCGCCTATGCCAATGACCTCTCCTATTTCGCCGCCAATGGCGATACCTATCCCTACTTCAAGGACATTGGCGAGATTTCGTTCAGCCTCGCCAATCCTTACGTGGTTGCCGGCCTGCTGTTCGGCGGCCTCATCCCCTATCTCTTCGGCGGTATCGCCATGACGGCGGTGGGCAAGGCGGCAAGCTCGATTGTCGAGGAAGTCCGCCGCCAGTTCCGCGAAAAGCCGGGCATCATGGCCGGAACGGAAAAGCCTGATTACGGCAAGGCCGTGGATCTGCTGACACGGGCGGCGATCAAGGAAATGGTCATCCCGTCGCTCCTGCCGGTTCTGGCGCCGCTCGTCGTTTATTTCGGCGTGCTGGCCATTTCCGGCTCCAAGGCGTCGGCCTTCGCGGCACTTGGCGCATCGCTGCTTGGCGTCATCATCAACGGCCTCTTCGTGGCGATTTCCATGACCTCCGGTGGCGGCGCATGGGACAATGCCAAGAAGAGCTTCGAAGACGGTTTCATCGATAAGGACGGCGTGCGCCACGTCAAGGGTTCGGACGCCCACAAGGCGTCGGTGACGGGCGATACGGTCGGCGATCCCTATAAGGATACCGCCGGTCCCGCCGTCAACCCGGCGATCAAGATCACCAATATCGTCGCGCTGTTGCTGCTTGCGGTTCTTGCCCACTGAGGGCTTAGGTTCCGACAAATGAAAAAGGCCCGGGGAGCGATCCCCGGGCCTTTGAATTTTTCGTTTCTTCTTCCGATCAGGGGGTGTTGTTGCCCTGACCCAGAATGCTCTTGGCGATATTGGCGCCCGAGGTGCCGCCTGAGAGCAACTGCTGCAGGAAGGTGAGGTCCTTGCCGCCCGTCGGCGTGGTGCGCGAAATCGTGTCGAAGACCTTGCCGTCCTGCAGCGTATAGTTGGCCTTGCGCTCGATCACGCCGTCCTTGTTGAAGTAGATCGCGAGAATGTTCTGCTCGACCAGCGCCGGCTTCATGAAGGCCGCGCGGCGCACGCGCTTCTGCGAGATGTAATAGAAAACCTCGTTGCCGAAGGTCGCGGTGGTGGAGGGCGTGCCCATGGTCAGCAGAACCTGCTCGCGGCTCGAACCTTCCGGGATCAGCTGAAGCGACTGCTCGTCCATGACGTAGCCGTTATGGAACACATCGGTCGTGCTGCTGCAGGCGGAAAGCAGGCCGGATGCGAGCACGATTGCGATGGCGGTCTTGCTCAGAACATTGCCGTGACT
The DNA here is from genome assembly GCF_041954855.1 of Agrobacterium sp. LR_9. NCBI lineage: Bacteria > Pseudomonadati > Pseudomonadota > Alphaproteobacteria > Hyphomicrobiales > Rhizobiaceae > Agrobacterium > Agrobacterium sp. LR_9. The sequence continues at coordinate 306,709 of NZ_JAVAYA010000002.1, read as the reverse complement.
TGCGGATTTCTGCTTGCTCAACTGCTTTTCCCCGACTGCGATCATGAATGGCACCTTCCGGCATTGCGTGGTGCACAGTGTCTGTGCACATGATTGTGTCAATCCGGGGACGGAAAATCCCGGTCACTCCCCAAATTCAATGCTTTCCCGGTCTTTTGGAACTCCTCCGGTTCTCTTCGACTGTTTCAGGCGAAAGACGAACGTGACCGCGACAGCATTGCAATTCGTGGATGCTTCGGTAAACCAGCTTTGACGATCATGCAACAAGTGCGATGGGCGGTAAGCGAATTCACCCGTCCCGTTCGGAAAAAAAACGATGATATTCGGGCTGTTCAAGAAGAAAAACAACAATCGCGCCATTGTCGACCGGCAATATGCGACTTTGACCGCCGCTGCCCGCACGCCCGCTTTCTATCTCGATCTCGGTGTTCCCGATACGGTCATGGGCCGCTTTGAGATGCTGTCGGTCATCATGATTCTCTATTTCCGCCGCACCAAATCCTCCGATGTCAGCGGGCAGGAAATTGCCCAGGAGATCGTCGACGCCTTTTTTCAGGACCTCGATCATTCCATCCGCGAACTGGGAATCGGCGATCAGGGCGTGCCGAAGCGCATGAAGAAATTCGCCGGCATGTTTTATGGGCGGCTCGAATCCTATGCGGCGGCGCTGGATGCTTCCGACCGCGTTGCCCTTGCCGCGGCGCTCCGGCGCAATATATATCCGCAGGTAGATGAGAAGGCGCCCGATATGGAGGGGCTGGCAGCCTGGATGATGGACGCATCCACGCAACTTGCCGCCCAGTCCGAAGACACAATAGCAACCGGAAGCCTGACGCTGCCCTTGCCTGGACGATGAGGTTCACGATGAACGCGCGACACCCTGCAAATGACGACCTGCCTTTTTCCTATCCCGTAAAGGTAGGCCATATTTCCGCCAATCCGGTCAGGATTGGTCTCGAAGCCAGTGCCGAGGAACTGAAGGCGCTGGCGAAATTCTGGAATGTGGTTTCCGTCGAATATCTGAAGGCGGAGCTGCAGGTTTCCCGCTGGAAGAAGGATGGCGTGAAGATCAAGGGCGAAGTGCATGCGGCGGTAACGCAATCCTGCGTCGTCACGCTGGAGCCGGTCTCGAGCAAGATCGATGAGACCGTCGAGCAGATTTTCGTTCCGGAAGGTTCGAAACTGGCGCGGATGGTGACCAATGAGGAAGGCGAGATCGTGCTCGACCCCGACGGCCCGGATATTCCCGACCAGTTCACCGGCGACAGCATTGATGTCGGCGCGGTGGTTGCCGAATTTGCGGCACTCGCGATCGATCCCTATCCGCGCAAAGCGGATGCGGAATTTCCCGAAACGGCCGACAGGGAGCCTGAGGAAGAGAAGCGTCCATCGCCTTTTGCCGTGCTCAAAGATTGGAAAAAAGACTGAATGGCCCCGTTGGGCTGAAATAATTTTATTGTAACGAAGGCCGGAAAAGGTATTTTCGCGCAAAACCGCTGATTGGCGGGAAGAAGGATAAGGGACGAGTGATCAGAATTGCAATTGACGTCATGGGTGGCGATTTCGGCCCAGATGTTGCCATACCCGGTGCCGCCAAGGCGCTTGAACGGCACAACGATGTAACTTTTCTGCTCTACGGGCAGAAGAGCAAATGCGACCCCATTCTGGCACAATATCCCGCACTTCGGGAAAAGTCGGTCTTTCACGATTGTGAAGTCTCGGTCAGCATGGACGAGAAGCCGAGCCAGGCGCTGCGCCGTGGCCGCTACGTTTCCAGCATGTGGCGCGCCATCGAAGCCGTGAAGCTCGGCGAGGCGGATGTCGCCGTTTCCGCCGGCAATACCGGCGCGCTGATGGCCATGGCGAAATTCTGTTTGCGCACCATGGCGCGGGTGGAACGCCCGGCAATCGCCGGCATCTGGCCGACGCTGAAGGGCGAAAGCATCGTGCTCGACATCGGCGCGACCATCGGCGCCGATTCCCAGCAGCTGCTGGATTTCGCCCTGATGGGTGGCGCCATGGCCCGTGCGCTCTTCGATATCGACCGTCCGACCGTCGGCCTGCTCAATGTCGGCGTCGAGGAGGTCAAGGGTCAGGAAGAGGTTCGCGAGGCCGGACGGCTGATCCGCGAGGCCGATCTCGCCACCATCGATTATCGCGGTTTCGTCGAAGGCGACGATATCGGCAAGGGCACGGTGGACGTGGTGGTGACCGAAGGTTTCACCGGCAACATCGCGCTCAAGGCCGCCGAAGGCACCGCCCGCCAGATCACCACGCTGCTGCGTGAGGCGATCTCCCGCAGCTTCTTCGCCAAGATCGGTTATATTCTGGCGAAAAGCGCCTTCGACGTACTCAGGGAAAAGATGGACCCGCGCAAGGTCAATGGCGGCGTGTTTCTGGGCCTGAACGGCATTGTCATCAAGAGCCATGGCGGCACGGATGCCATTGGTTTTGCCTCCGCCGTCGATGTCGGCTACGACATGGTCCACAACGGCCTGACGGCCAAGATTGAAAATGATCTGAAGATTTACCACGCAAGACGGCTTCCGCCCCCGGCGCCCGAAGCTCTCGTGGCTGACGAGGAATAAGGGAATGATCCGCTCTATAGTCCGTGGTTTCGGGGCAGCGCTTCCGAAGCGTGTCATGACCAACAGCGAAATTGAAGGGGTCGTCGAGACTTCCGACGAATGGATCGTGCAGCGCACGGGCATCAAGCAGCGCTATATCGCCGGCGAAGGTGAAACCACCGCGTCGCTCGGCGAAGCGGCGGCGCGCGCCGCCCTCGACAATGCCGGCCTGACGCCCGACGATATCGACCTCATCATTCTGGCCACCTCGACCCCGGATAACACCTTTCCGGCAACGGCGGTGAACATCCAGAACCGTCTTGGCATGACCCATGGTTTCGCTTTCGACATGCAGGCCGTCTGCTCCGGTTTCGTTTATGCCGTATCGACCGCCGATCTCTATATTCGCGGCGGCATGGCCAAGCGCGTTCTGGTGATCGGTTCCGAAACCTTCTCGCGCATCCTCGACTGGAAGGACCGTACCACCTGCGTTCTCTTCGGCGACGGAGCCGGCGCGCTGGTTCTGGAGGCCGGCGAAGGCGAGGGCACTTCTGACGATCGCGGCATTCTGACAGCGCAGCTTCGCTCCGACGGCTCGCACAAGGAAAAGCTCTATGTCGATGGCGGACCTTCCACCACAGGCACCGTCGGTCATCTGCGCATGGAAGGCCGGGAAGTGTTCAAGCACGCCGTCGGCATGATCACCGACGTCATCGAACAGGCCTTCGAGGCAACGGGCACGACGTCCGACGATCTCGACTGGCTGGTTCCGCATCAGGCGAACAAGCGCATCATCGACGGCTCTGCAAAGAAGCTCAACATCGACCCGGAAAAGGTCGTGATCACCGTCGATCAGCATGGCAATACCTCGGCCGCCTCCATTCCGCTGGCGCTCGCCGTTGCCGCTGGTGACGGACGCATCAAGAAGGGCGATCTGGTCATGCTGGAGGCCATGGGCGGCGGCTTCACCTGGGGCGCGGTGCTGCTGCGCTGGTAAAGGCCTGATTTCCGCATTTGCCGGGGCGCTGGCGCGAAATCGGTTGTGATTTTCGCGCTCACGCCCCGATCGGAAGCGCCGGAGCGGCCGGAGCCTGTGTCAAAACCGTATCACTCGCTCTAAGCCCTTGCACTGATTGCCGAAAGCCTCAAATGAATCTGGAACAATCCCTTGACCGGTCGCCACAAGGGAAATAATCTCGGCGGCTCCTAGAGAAGAGTTCAGACACGGTTTGCGGGGAAAAATGGCCGGGAAGACAGTGACACGCGCAGATCTTGCAGAATCTGTGTTTCGTAAAGTCGGGCTGTCCCGCACCGAATCCGCCGAACTGGTCGAAACGATCATTGACGAAATATGCAACGCGATCACCCGCGGCGAAGTCGTCAAGCTCTCTTCCTTCGCGACATTCCAGATCCGGGAAAAGAACGAGCGTATCGGCCGCAATCCGAAGACGGGTGAGGAAGTGCCGATTTCCCCACGTCGCGTCATGACCTTCAAGGCCTCGAACGTGCTGAAGCAGCGCATCTTGAAGGCCCATACGGCGCGCAAGGCCAAGCAGAAGGGCCAGAAGGCCGGGGCGTAATCCCTCTCTCAAGGTCTAAGCAACACGCCTTTTTTGCCGTATCGCAAGCCTTTTTCCCCATTCTTCTTGTGAACATACTTGAATTTCAACGTGCAAGCCGTTGAAATCCGGTCGACTCACATCATAATCAATTTTAGTGATTTGTATCTCGCCGCAACGGCGTCGGCGCGGGGTCGTAACCGACTTTGCGCGGTGTTTGACCGGCGGGAGAAAAGCGTTCTCGTTCAGTGTCCGGCCGGATGCATGGCGCTCCGGTTCGGATGGGAGTGGAAATTTGGATAAAAGCCCCGACGCGTTTCGGACGATCAGTGAAGTGGCGGATGAGCTGAACCTGCCGCAGCATGTGCTGCGTTTCTGGGAAACACGCTTTCCGCAGATCAAGCCGATGAAACGGGGCGGGGGCCGCCGTTATTACCGTCCTGACGATATCGATCTCCTGAAGGGCATTCGTCACCTTCTTTATGACCATGGTTACACCATCAAGGGCGTACAGAAGCTGCTGAAAGCCAATGGCAACCGCTTCGTGGCGGCGATCGCCTCCGGTGATCTCGCGACCATGGAAGCCATCATGGCGGCGAGCGGTGAAAAGGAAGTCGCCGAACCGCGTGTCGTCGATACCGATGGGGACGAGGTCGTCGGCCGTCCGAAGGCCAAGCCAAGCGGCCGTTTTTTCGGCTTCGGCGGTGGCGGCGGCGATGCGGAAATATCGGTCGGCAAGTCGAGCATCGGCAAGGATGATCAGGCGCTTTTGCAGGAAGCCCTGTTCGATCTCCTCGAATGCAAGCGCCTTCTCGATCAGGTTCGCTGAGGGTTTATCCACAGCTCATTTCCGTGCTTTCCATTCGGGAAATCGAAAAAACAAGGGGTTAGGTCGTTTTCCCGATTCTCCGAAAAACGAAAACACCCGGCAATGCCAACCTTTCGGAAACTCCTTTGGCCGATAATGCGGCTCCGTAAAAAGGAGTCCGATTGTGAGCAATCGAAAATCGACAGCACGACGCCGCACGGCGAAGAAATCGGGTGGCGGCAGCGTTTGGCCATGGGTGCTGATGCTGGGCGTCGTTGCCGGCGGCATTCAGGCTTACGAACATCGCGACAGCCTTTTGCCGCAACGGCATGTTGCAAAGGCGACATCCCCGGTCACGAGTTCTCCGAAAGTCGCGACGGCGGCCAAGCGAGATTCCGTCACGCCGGAGAAAGTGGCGTCCATTCGCCCCGCATCGCCGGCTCTGCCCGGCAACGGCCCGGTGCCGCCGCGCCCGATCGCCATGCCATCCGCCTCGCAGCCGAGTCAGGTTGCCGCTATCCTGCCGGAAACGCGCCCTTCGGTCGAAAAAATCTCGCTCGGTGAAAAAAGCGGTACTTTTGCCTTTTGCGGTCGTTCCGGCCTCAACAATTGCGTGGCCGATGGCAACACCTTCTGGATGAAGGGCGTGAAAATGCAGCTTGCCGGCATAGAAGTGCCGCAGATCGACCGGGCGCGCTGCATGGAAGAGCGCCAGCGCGGCTTCGTTGCGAAGGTCAGGCTTCGCGACATGCTGAATGCCGGCGCCTTCGATGTGGCGTCCTCCGCTGCTGCGGGTGGGCAAGCCACGGAACGCAAACGGCTTTCACGTTCGGGCGTTTCTTTCGCCGATCAGCTAATACGGGAGGGGCTGGCGCATCCGATCTCCGCAAAAAATCAGTCCTGGTGTGGCTAAGGCCCCGTTGACCGAAACCGCCCGGCCTGTGTAGATGAGGCTCCCGTCGCGTTTGGGATCGGCCGTTGGGCCGACTGCCATGGAGACGACGGATTTTTTACAGCGCTTGCCTGCAAGGTGTAAGGCGCGGTAATGCGGACGTGGCGAAATCGGTAGACGCAGCAGACTTAAAATCTGCCGACCATTGGTCTTGCGGGTTCAAGTCCCGCCGTCCGCACCACCTCTCATCCTTACTTCTTATCCAGACCTTGGGCCATTTCCAGGTGGTGTTGCAGTGCCGGCAGGGTTTTTGCCGCCCATGCCTTGAGCTCGACATTTTCGCCGCCGTCAGCGTATCGTTTGAAAAGATCCACCGCATCCTCGTGCGCATCGACCTGATCATCGACGTATTCCTCGTTGAATTCCGCGCCGTTGAGTTTGGCCAGATCGTCGATTTCTTCCTTGTGATCGTCAGTCAGAGCGGTCGTGGGCGTTCCCGTTACTTTGCCGCCGGAGAGAAGAGCCTTTAACTCCGCGCTGGTCTTTTCATGTTCGGTGATCATCTGCTGCGCGAAAGCCTTGATAGCCTCATCGCCTTTGGTCAGTGCAAGCTTGCTCGATTCGATTTCAAAGAGATCGCTTGCGGAAACCTGCAGGACGAAGTCTTCGGTTTTGGGCGCAACCCCGAGCGCGGAATTAACGCCCGTGGACTCCGTTGCGGACTGTGCCATGGCGGTGCTGGCGACCAGCGCGAGCGCTAACGAGAAAATGGTGCTCTTCATCAATCTGCCTCCTGATGGTTAGAGGCATTTCCAACCGAGGTACGGAAGGATTGTTCCCGCATGGCGCTAAAGAAACCTTCCGTCGCAGCCGTTTCTCTTTGGAATACTTCCATTTTTCCATCATTGCGGGCAGGAAAACGCCCGTTCACGTGCGCGGCATCGTCACTTGAAAATCATCAAAAAGAACCTATTGACCTTGCCACGATGGGAAGCCCTATCTTTTTTTAACACAAGAAAAGAGGGGTCATACGCATGTCACAAATGGAGATCCGGGCGAGTCATCAGATTGCGATCGATGGCATGACATGCGCCTCCTGTGTCGGCCGCGTTGAAAAGGCGATTGCCAAGGTCCCGGGCGTTCTGAAAGCATCGGTCAATCTGGCAACGGAACGTGCCGACATTTCCTTTTCCGGGCCGCCGGATGTGCCGGCCGTTATCGAGGCGGTGCGGCAGGCCGGTTACACCGTCGAGGAGAAAACCATCGAACTCGATATTGAGGGCATGACCTGCGCCTCCTGCGTCGGACGTGTCGAAAAGGCGTTGAAGGCCGTTTCCGGTGTTTCCGGTGCAAGCGTCAATCTGGCGACGGAACGCGCCACCGTCCGCGTCGCCGGCAACGCCGCCTCTGCGGCCAATCTGGCGGACGCCATCCAGCGGGCGGGCTATAAGGCGAACGAGGTTGTTGCCGACAAAGCCAGGGACGGAGAGCAGGACAAGCGCGAGGCGGAACTGCGCAGCCTCAAAATCAGCCTCGCCGCTGCCGTTGTTCTGACGCTACCCGTTTTCGTGCTGGAAATGGGGTCGCATCTGGTGCCCGCCATCCATGATTTCGTGATGGAAACGGTCGGCATGCAGGAAAGCTGGTATCTGCAATTTGCGCTGACGACGCTGGTTCTGTTCGGGCCCGGCCTGCGCTTCTTCAAAAAGGGCATACCCGCACTTCTGCGGTTGGCGCCGGACATGAATTCGCTTGTCGTGCTGGGCACCGCCGCTGCCTGGGGATTTTCGGTTGTGGCCACCTTCATGCCCAAAATCCTGCCGAGCGGCACGGCCAATGTCTATTACGAGGCGGCGGCGGTCATCGTCACGCTCATCCTTCTCGGACGTTTTCTGGAAGCGCGCGCCAAAGGCCGCACCAGCGAGGCGATAAAGCGGCTGGTCGGCCTGCAGGCCAAGTCCGCCCGCGTGCTGCGCGATGGCGAAACCATCGATGTGCCGTTGCAGGATGTGCGCACCGGCGATGTGATCGTCGTTCGCCCCGGCGAGAAAGTGCCGGTCGACGGGCTGGTCCTCAGCGGCTCTTCCTATGTCGATGAATCGATGATCACGGGCGAACCGGTGCCGGTCACCAAGGCGGCGGGTTCCGAAGTCGTCGGCGGCACGGTCAACCGCAACGGTTCTTTCACCTTCCGCGCCACCAAGGTCGGTGCCGATACGCTGATCGCCCAGATCATCCGCATGGTCGAGGAGGCGCAGGCCGACAAGCTGCCCATTCAGGCGCTGGTGGACAAGGTGACCAACTGGTTCGTGCCGGCGGTGATGCTGGCAGCGCTCGCCACCTTCATCATCTGGTTCATGTTCGGGCCCGATCCGGCCTTGACCTTTGCGCTCGTCAATGCGGTTGCGGTGCTCATCATCGCCTGTCCCTGCGCCATGGGCCTTGCCACGCCGACCTCGATCATGGTCGGCACCGGCCGCGCTGCCGAAATGGGCGTGCTGTTCCGCCGCGGCGATGCGCTCCAGACGCTCCGGGATGCCGATGTGATCGCCGTCGACAAGACCGGCACCCTGACGCTCGGCAAGCCGAAACTGGTGCATTTTACCACGACAGAGGGCTTCGATGCGGATGAGGTGTTGCGCCTCGTCGCCTCGCTGGAGAACCATTCCGAACATCCGATTGCCGAAGCGATCGTCGAGGCTGCAAAACATGGCGGCCTGACGCTTGCCGATGCGGAAGGCTTCGAGGCGACCCCCGGTTTTGGTGTTGCGGCAACGGTTGACGGCCGCAGGGTGGAAGCGGGCGCGGACCGGTTCATGGCCAAGCTCGGTTACGATGTCGCGATGTTCGCAGACGATGCCGAGCGGCTGGGCAGGGAAGGGCAGTCGCCGCTTTACGCCGCCGTCGATGGCAGGCTGGCCGTGATCATTGCCGTTGCCGATCCGGTCAAGCAGACGACCCCGGAGGCGATTGCGGCGCTGCATGCGCTCGGCCTCAAGGTCACGATGATCACGGGTGACAATCGCCGCACCGCTGAAGCCATCGCCCGTCGGCTCGGCATTGACGAGGTGGTGGCGGAAGTTCTGCCCGACGGCAAGGTGGAGGCCGTCAAGAGGCTTGCTGCCGGCGGGCGACGTGTCGCCTTTGTCGGCGATGGCATCAACGATGCGCCGGCGCTGGCCGCCGCTGATGTCGGCCTTGCCATCGGCACGGGCACGGATGTCGCCATTGAAAGCGCCGATGTGGTGCTGATGTCCGGCGATTTGCGCGGCGTCGCCAACGCCATCGCGCTCTCCAAGGCCACGATCCGCAATATCGGCCAGAATCTGTTCTGGGCCTTCGCTTACAATGCCGCTCTCGTTCCCGTGGCGGCCGGAATATTGTATCCTGTCAACGGCGTTCTGCTGTCGCCTGTCCTTGCCGCCGGAGCCATGGCGCTTTCCAGCGTCTTCGTATTGACGAACGCGCTGCGCCTGAAAAGCTTCCGCGCGCCGCTGGTGGACAGATCGTCCGGCATGCAGCTCGCAGCGGCCGAATAGGAGGCGGATATGATGACGCCCGGCAACACAATCTATCTGCCGCAGATCGGACGCAGCATCATGGCGGCGCAGGGTGAGACCGTGCTTCAGGCCGCATTGGCCGCAGGGGTTACTTATCCGCATGGCTGTCGCATGGGCCGCTGCGGCGCCTGCAAGTCGCATCTCATTTCCGGCGAAATCGATCTCCTCAAGCATACGCCCTTCTCCCTGACCGAAGAGGAGAAAGCCGATGGCCTGACGCTCGCCTGCCGGGCCGTGCCGTTGAGCGACATGACGATTAGCTGGCTCGACGGGGCGGATGAGATCGCCGATATTCCGACCGGCCGCTTTGAGGGCGTGGTTGCGGAAGCTCTGGATGTGACGCACGATATCAAGCTCATCCGCATCCGGCTTGACGATCGCGGGCAGTTTACCTTCAAACCCGGACAATATGTGCGCCTGCTTTATCCTGACTGCTCGCCGCGCGATTATTCCATTGCCAGCAGGGTGGATGAGGAACTGATTGAATTCCACATCCGACATGTTCCCGGCGGCATGACGAGCGGCCGCATCTTCTCGCTCGCAAGCGCGGGTGATCCCGTCACGATAGTCGGGCCTTTCGGCTCTTCGTTCCTGCGGGAAAAACATTGCGGGCCGATCCTCGGCATTGCCGGCGGTTCGGGGCTCGCTCCCGTCAAGGCCGTTGTAGAGGCGGCGCTCGCAACGGGCCGCGAACGACCGGTTCATGTCTATTTCGGCGCGCGCGCCGAGCGTGATCTCTATATGCTCGACCGCTTCGGCGATCTTGCCGCCCGGCATGGCAATCTGAGCTTCGTTCCGGTTCTCTCGCATGAGGAACATGCCAATATCCGGTGCGGTTATGTCGGTGCGGCCGTGGCGGATGATTTCGACGATCTCGATGGCTGGAAAGCCTATATTGCAGGCCCGCCGGCCATGATCGAGGCGACGGTGCCGCAGCTTCTGGCGCGCGGCATGCGCACCGCCGACATTCATGCAGACGTGTTTTTCACCCCGGAAAGATAGGAGCAGGATCGATGAATATTGGCACAGCCGCCACCGCATCCGGTGTTTCTGCGAAGATGATCAGGCATTACGAGACAATCGGCCTGATCAAATCGGCAAACCGCACGGAGTCCGGATACAGGGTCTATACGGCCAATGATCTGGAAACGCTGCGTTTCATCCGGCGCGGACGCGATCTCGGTTTTTCCATCGAAAAGATCAGGCAGCTCATGACGCTCTGGCGCGATCCGGGCGGCGCCTCCTGCGATGTCAAACGCATCGTCATGGAACATGTCGTCGATCTGGAAGCGAAGATGCATACGCTTCGCGAGATGGCCGATACGCTGCGAAATCTCGCAAACTATTGCCCTGACAACGGTGAGCCGGATTGCCCGATCATCCATGATCTCGCCCATGCCGAGGATATCGATTTTACGACCGTGGCCATCGTGCCCAAGCGCACCGGAATGCTGAAGGGCACTTCCGGTCCGGTGATGGATCTACAGCGCCCAGTGAAATAAGCGGCCGTTTTCCTTTGGGAAACGGGCGTGGATTGCAGTGCAGACGCCAATTGTGGTGAAGGAGACCAAGCCATGTGGATACAGATAATACAGCGCTTCCTTATTCTGTGCCTGATGCTGGCGATCGTGTCCGTCATCGCGTTTCTTCTGCCCTATATGGCGGGCGGCGATCCGGCCCGCACCATTCTCATGTCGCGCATGCGCGATACGGCGCTCGATCCTCACGCGGTCGAGGCGCTCAGGATCAGCCTCGGACTGGACCGCCCGCTCTATGTGCAATATTTCGCATGGTTGTCGGGCGCGCTGCGGGGCGATCTCGGTTTTTCCTTCACCAGCAGCCAGCCGGTCGCCGCCGAGCTTTTGCGGTCGCTCTGGGTGTCGGTGACGCTGGCGCTGACGGCGCTGGCGGTCGCGGTGGCCGTCGCGCTGCCGCTCGGCACCCTGGCGGCGATGCGTCCCGGCGGTCGGCTGGACAATTTCGCGACGCTGATGATCCAGACCTTCGTTGCAACGCCCGAATACTGGTTTGCGCCCATGTCGGCGCTGGTCTTCGCGCTCTATCTCGGCTGGTTGCCCTCGGCCGGGTGGGATAGCTGGCGTTCGCTGGTGCTTCCAGCGCTGACCCTGACGCTGCGGCCGCTTGCCTATTTCACCCAGGTGACGCGCGCGGCAATGGCCGAGGTTCTGCGCGCGCCCTATATCACGGCGGCCCGCAGCCGCGGTCTCGGCATGCATGGCACCGTCATGCGCCACGGCATCCGCAACGGCTCGCTGCCTGTGGTCACCTTCTTCGCCCTGTGGCTTGCCGGCCTGCTTGGCGGATCTGTGGTCGTGGAAGTGATCTTCGCCATTCCCGGCATGGGCCGGCTTCTCTACGACGCCGTGGTCAATCGCGACATTCCGATGCTGCAGGGCGGTTTCATCTGCATCGTGGCGCTCTCCATCCTGATCAATACCCTGGCCGACAGCTTTTATGTCCTGATCAATCCAGCAATGCGAGCTCACCATGACCATTAGCCACTTCCCGAGCGCGTCTGCCGCCGCCATGCCGATGACCACGCCCAAGCGCCCTTCGAACCTCGCCCGCTTCACGGATTTCATCCGCCGCCGGCACTGGACCTTCTATGCGGGATCGGCGATTTTTCTCGTCATCATCCTGCTGCTGGTGATCGCGCCGTGGATTTCGCCCTATGATCCGGCAAAGCAGAGCCTTCGGCTCAGGCTGAATGCGCCGAGCGCAGCCTATTGGCTTGGGACGGACCATCTCGGTCGCGATGTCTTGAGCCGGCTGTTGATCGGCGGCCGCTTCACGGTCACGATTGCCGCCATCACCGTCATTCTGTCGGTGGTGATCGGAACCTTCATCGGCATCATCAGCGGCCGCAGCCGCGGCATCCTCGACGAAGTGCTGATGCGCATCGTGGACCTGCTCATCGCCATACCGGACGTGGTGATCGCGATTTTCCTCGTCGCCATCTTCGGTCCGGGATATGGCACGCTGATCGCGTCGTTGACCATCGTTGGCTGGACACCTTTTGCGCGGCTGGCGCGGGGGCTGACGCTATCGATCAATTCCCGCGAATATATCCGCGCGGCAGAGGTGCTCGGCTGCACACGGCGCTTCATCATCTTCCGGCATATCATTCCCAACACGATCTGGCCCATCGCGGCCGTGGCGTTCCTGCGCTTTGGCCACAAGCTGATAACGGTGGGCGGATTGTCGTTTCTGGGCCTCGGCGTACAGCCGCCAGCGGCCGACTGGGCGCTGATGCTGGCCGATGCGCAGGCTTACGCGGAACGGATGCCCGTTCTCGTCATTGCACCGGGTCTGGCGATTTTCCTGGCGGCGCTCAGCGTGACGTGGATCGGCCATGGCCTGAACCTGGAAACGAAGAAAACCAACGGTCATTGACGCCTGCCAACGGGCAATGGTCGATTTGACGATTGTCAAACATAGATGACGCAACGGAACCGGAAGGAGAGTAATATCGTCTGAAGCCGCATGAAGAATACGCAATGCCTCCGATTCAATAAAAATAAGGGGAACTCTTATGAATATCGAAGGACAAACGCTTGCCAATACGGCCATATCCCCTGAATGCGCACCGCTTCTGGAGATAGAGGACCTGCACGTTTCCGTGCCGGCGCAAAATGGCCGCAAGTTTGTTATTTCGGGCCTGACGCTTTCCGTCAACGCCGGAGAAGTCGTCGCTCTCGTCGGCGAATCCGGGTCGGGCAAGAGCATGACGGCGCTGTCACTGATGCGGCTTTTGCCGCATGGCGCGGAAATCAATTCCGGCCGCATTTCCTTTGCCGGTCGCGATATTCTCGCTCTTTCATCCTCCGAACTCGATGCGCTGCGCGGCGCAGATATCAGCATGCTGTTCCAGCAGCCGCAGGCCATGCTCGACCCGACCAGCCGGGTGAGGACGCAGGTGGCCGAGCCGCTCTGGATCCACCGTAAAATGAGCCGGCACGCCGCACTTAACCGGGTCGTCGGCCTTCTGTCGGATGTCGGCATTCCCGATCCATCGGCGCGGGCGCAGTGCTTCGCGCACGAGCTTTCCGGCGGCATGGCGCAACGTGTGATGATTGCGGCCGCACTCTCCGGCAATCCGCAGCTTCTGATCGCCGACGAACCGACGACGGCACTTGATGTCACCGTTCAGGCACAAATCCTGCGCCTGCTCGATGACGAACGCCGCAAGCGCCGGCTTGCCACGCTGCTCATCACCCACGATCTCTCGGTCGTCGCCGCCTTCGCTGACCGGATCGCGGTCATGTATGCCGGCCGCATCGTCGAGGAGGGGCCGACCCAGGCGATCCTCAAGGCGCCACAGCATCCCTATACCAAGGCGCTCATCAGTTGTTCGCTTTTGACCACGGACAGCGAGGGGCAGTTGCTGACGATCCCCGGCTCCAGTGCACAGGCCCATGACATGTCCTGCGGCTGCCGGTTTCATCCGCGTTGCGCGCTTGCCAATTCGGCAGGCATGAGCGGCCGTTGCATGGCCTCGGAACCGGATTTGAATGCCTTGCCCGAAGGGCGCAAGGCGCGGTGCTGGGCGGTCGGCCACGACCATGCCAACCACGATTATACCGGGCACGATCATACCGGTCACACGGTCTGCTGAGGGAGGGCGACGATGCTAGCGACAGCGACGACACAGACCCCGCCATCGGCGGAAAACAGCAAGCGGCCATTCGTGGTCGCGAAGAACCTTTGCAAATATTATCCCATATCGGGTCTCGGTCACCGTGTGGTGAAATCCGTCGACGATGTTTCCCTGACGATCGGCGAGGGGGAAGTGCTTGGTCTCGTCGGTGAATCCGGATGCGGCAAAAGCACGGTTGCCGGGCTGATTACGCGGCTGACCCACGCAACGAAAGGCGAGGTCAGCATCGGGCAGAACGATATGCTGCACATGCAGGGCGAGGCGCTTCGGCGTATGCGCCGGGTCGTGCAACTGGTGTTTCAGGACCCTTATTCCGCACTCGATCCACGCATGCGTATCGGCCAGAGCATGGAGGCGCCGCTTGCCCAGCATGGCATCGGCACGCGCGAGGAGCGCACGGCCCGGGTTTTCCGGATGCTGGAAGAGGTCGGCCTGGATGGCTCTTTTTACGATCGGTATCCGAGCCAGTGTTCCGGCGGCCAGTTGCAGCGCGTCGTCATCGGCCGCGCGCTGCTTCTCAATCCGAGCTTCCTTGTCTGCGACGAACCGACATCGGCGCTCGACGCCTCAATGCGCACGCAGATCCTGAACCTTCTGATGGACATGAAGCGCCGTCACGGTTTGACGGTTCTGATGATTTCTCACGATCTGCGCGTGGTGCGTTATCTCTGCGATCGCATCGCGGTCATGTACCTCGGACGTGTCGTTGAAATCGCCGACCGGGAGGAGCTTTTCCGGGCGCCGAAGCACCCCTATACCAAGGCTCTCATAGCATCGTCGATGCTGGACGAGACGGGGTTATATGCACCGGAGATGCTTCTGGACGGCGATCTGCCAAGCCCTCTCAATCCTCCCAACGGCTGTAAATTCCACACCCGTTGCAAATATGCGACCGATATATGCGGCGAGGTGGAACCCGTTCTGGAAGGCGTTTCCGGCGAGCATTTCGCGCGTTGCCATCGCTGGCGGGAATGGGGCTGACAGACAACGCAGTTACAGTTTTCTGTTGCCGTAAAAACAGATGAATTGTGTGTTTGCGGATTAATATCGGAATAAAATTCCGAGTATAAAACATAAAATAGATAATATTCGAATGGATAATCGAGAGATATCCATAGGATATTCTTATTGCCTTTGTAGTGATTGAGTGAAATTTCGTGAAAATATACGAATTGTGAGCGTTGTCATCAAAAATAAAAGGGGAATATTCTATGATGAAGCACGTACTTCTGGCGTCATGCGCCATTGTGGTTTCGTTTGGAGCGCCTGCGGCAGAGGCCGCCACGATTACCTATGACGATAATTTCGGTGTGAAGACCGGCTGGCAGATGGCTTCCGACGATGCCTATCTCGGCTCGCGTGCGGGTTGTTTCGAAAGCCTGGTGCGTGTCGGTTATGACATGAAGCTGGAGCCAAGCCTCGCCGAGTCCTGGACGCAGATTGATCCCAAGGTGTGGGAATTCAAGCTGCGCAAGGGCGTCAAGTTCCAGAACGGCGAACCGCTCGATGCCAAGGCCGCGGTCAATGCACTCAGTAATCTCCTAAAAGCACCCGTGCCCGCCCGTGCCTTCTCTCCGAAGCTGATTGCCGCCGTCGAAGCTGGCGGCGATGATGTGGTGAAGATCACGACGATCGAACCCTCCGTGCTGCTGCCGGCGCAGATGGCAAGCCCTGCTACCTCGATCCTCGCTCCATCCGCCTACAAGGACGGTAAGGTCGATCCCATCGGAACCTGCACCGGACCTTTCAAGATCACCGAGGTCGATCCCAGCCAGCATATGGTTCTGACGGCCAATCACGATTATTGGGGCGGCATGCCGAAACTTTCCGGCGGCCGTGTCAATTTCGTGCCCGATGCCGACACACGCGCCACCCAGGTTCGAACCGGGGAAGCGCAGGTTTCCCGGCTCGTGCCGCCATGGACGGTCAAGACCATCGAATCCACCGATGGCGTCAAGGTCGCGCCAATCCCGTCGCCGCGTATCACCGAGTTGCTGCTGAATAATTCAAAGCCGCCTTTCAACAATATCAAGGTGCGTCAGGCGATCCAGGCCGCCATCGATACGGGTGGTATCGCCGAGAGTATCTATGAAGGCGTAGTCAAGGGCGCGACCATGCCTTTCGCGGCCGGCGAACCGTGGGCTGCAAAGGAAACCAAACCCGCGTATGACGTGGAAAAAGCCAAGGACCTTCTGAAAGAGGCCGGCGTTGCACCCGGCAGCCTTAAGGTGACGCTCCTTGCCTATACCGCAAAGACCGAACTCAAGGACGTCGCGGCGATCATCCAGGCGCAGTTGCAGGAAATCGGAATCAAGGTCGATGTCCGCGTTGCCGATTACAGCGCCATCGAGCCCGACATGCTCGCCGGCAACTTCGACATGGCGCTGCTGTCTCGCGGTTACGCCACCGATGTCGCCGAACCGGCCGGTTTCCTGAATGCCGACTATACCTGCGGCGGCGGCTACAATATCTCGCACTATTGCAATGCGGAGACGGACAAGCTGATCAAATCCGCCTATTCGGCGGGCGAACCCACCAAGCGTTATGCCATTTACGGCGAAGCGGCGAAGAAGATTTATGACGAAGCCGTCTCCGTCTTCCTCATCCATGAGACCGTGTTCGATGCCTATTCGGCAAAGCTCGAAAACTACAAGCCGCATCCGCTGAACTATTTTGTCATGACCAAGGATCTGGCGACGAAGTAAGTTGGTGCGATGGTGCTGATTGAGAGGGACCCGGCTCGCAAGAGCCGGGTCTTTCTTGCGATAAGGCCCTTGAACCTCTCCTCCGTCATTCCGGCCCTGAGCCGGAATCCAGCCAGCCCAAGTCCTTGGGCTGAAAGGAATCTTCCCGCCGTACATACGCACGTCGGCTGGTTCCGGCTCAAGGTCGAAATGACGGAGGAGGGGAACAGACAGGTTCACAAGGCCGGTGTGACGGCATGTGGATGATTCGCTTCATTAAATTGGAAAAATCTCCTCCGTCATCCCTGATTGAAAGGGATAGGGCGTTCGCCATCGGGGAGGAAAGAGGGACGGATGCCGTCCAAAACCCGTCACATAATGCAGCGTGAAGCGGGGCAGGTGGGGCGATCCGGCGGCTGCAGGGATGAAGCGCCGCCGGTATCTCTTCGGATCAGGCGCGTGCTTCGGGCGTATAGCCTGCAGCGGTGATGATTTCGGCAATACGTGCTGCATCGGAGACGCCGCCAACCACAACCGTGCGGCTTGCCGGATCGGCATGCACGGCAGCGCCGGGAACGGTCTTTTCGATCGCGCCCTTGATCACTCCGGCGCAGTGACCGCAGGTCATGTCTTCAACGTGAAAAGAAAGGTCTGCATCAACCGGTGCCGTGGTGGTTTCGGCGTGATGCTGGTGAGCGGTGCACATAGGCGGTTCTCCATGGTTTGGAATTCTAACAGGAGGAGCCTGGACTATTCCAACGTGGGAAGGTCAAGCGCTTTATTCGCCGGCGCTCAACAAGTATGCCTCGACATCAGCTGCGCCAGAAGATCGGCATCAGCAGCACCAGAACCGTCAGGATTTCCAGACGTCCGAGCAGCATCAGGACCGAGAGGAGATAAAGCGCGGGATCGCTGATGGTGGAGAAATTGCCCGCCGGGCCGATGATCGGGCCGATGCCGGGTCCGACATTGGCGAGCGAGGTCGCAACGGCCGAGGTGGCGGTCAGGAAATCGTAACCCATAAGGCTCATGGCAAGGCTGCCGGCGATCCACAGCGCGATGAAGCAGCTGACGAACAGGAAGATCGTCCGGATGGTATCGGGATCGACCACCTGCTGGCCGTAACGCACCGAATAGACCGCGTTCGGATAGATCAGCTTCTTCAGCCCGGCGCGCACCACGTTGAACATGATGAGAAAACGATAGGCCTTGATACCGCCCGCCGTCGAGCCGGAACAGCCGCCCATGAAGGTGGCGAAAAAGGCGACGACGACGACGAAAGGCCCCCAGAGCGTATAATCGTCGCTGGCAAAGCCGCCGGTCGAAAGGATCGAGGTCATATTGAAGAAGGAATGGCTGAGCGCGTCATCCAGCGGCACACCGTTCCTGAAATGATGATAGACGCCAACCGCAATCGAGATCGCACAGAGATAACCGAGGAAGACGGCGATCTGCGGGTCGCGCAGCGTTTCCAGCCGGCGGCGTACGGCCAGCAGGATCATGACCGAGAAGGGCAGGCTGCCGAAGATCAGAAAGATGGTGGCGATCCACAGCAGCGCCGTATTGTTGAAATAGGCAAAAGACGCGTCATGGGTGGAAAAACCGCCGGTCGCGACCGTCGACATGGCATGGTTCAGCGCATCGAAATGCGACATGCCGGCAAAATCGTAAGCGATGGTACAGGCAAGCGTCATGACGATGTAAATGGCCACAAAAGCCCGGGTGAAGCTCGCGAGCCGCGCAAAAGGCCGGTCGTTGCCGGTGTCGGAAGATTCCATGCGGAAGAAGGTCATGCCGCCGACACGCAGCAGCGGCAGGATGAAGAGGCCCAGCGCCACGATACCGATACCGCCAAGCCAGCACAGCAGCGAACGCCACAGAAGGATGCCCTGCGGCGCGTTGTCGAGACCGGCAATGGCTGTAGACCCCGTCGTCGTAATCGCGGAAACGGATTCGAACAGCGCCTGGCCGAGCGTCAGGTTGAGTTCGGACAGGTAAAGCGGAACCGCGCCGACAATGGAAAACACCAGCCAGAGCAAGTTGACGAGCAGAAAGCCGAAACGTTTGTTGAAGGCCGCAATCGGACCGCGCGTCGCCAGCGCACAGGCAAGCGCAAAGCCCCCGCACATGAAACCCGACAGCGCAAACACCATCCAGTCGTCATTGCCGTAATAAAGATCGGTGAGCGCCGGCAGGAACATGGCCGTCGCCATGTAAAGCCCGAAGATGGACGCCACATATATGACCGAGCGCAGAAGGTTGCTGTTCAAGAAATGAAACCCGGAGTTTGTTGCCGCGCTGAAATGAGTCTTTGTCTCGGACGTCTTCCTATGGCATAGCGGGTGCCATTATGAATTTCAATGGATTGACTATCGTGGACAAGCAGCTTGTGGAAGCAGCGCGGCGAGAAGTGCGGGAAATATTCCCGGAAACGCCGTTGCAGTTGAATGAACATCTCAGCCGTCGATATGGCGCGTCGATTTGGCTGAAGCGTGAGGATCTGTCCCCGGTTCGTTCCTACAAGATTAGAGGCGCATTCAACTTCCTGCGCAAGGCGGTGGCCAAGGCCGGCAAAGGCAAGGTTTTCGTCTGCGCTTCAGCCGGAAACCATGCGCAGGGCTTTGCTTTCGCCTGCCGTCATTTCGGTGTTCAAGGCGTTGTTTTCATGCCGGTGACGACACCGCAGCAGAAGATCGAAAAGACCCGCATCTTCGGCGGCGAATTCATCAGCATCCGTCTGGTGGGCGATATATTCGACCAGTGTTATGCCGCCGCCCGCAAATATGTTGAGGACAATGACGGCTACATGGTGCCGCCCTTCGACCATGAGGACATCATCGAAGGCCAGGCGACGGTCGCCGCGGAAATCATGGATCAGCTTCCGGAAGGCACGAAGCCGGATATCGTCGTCATGCCCGTTGGCGGCGGCGGTCTTTCTGCCGGTCTATCGGGCTTTCTGGCCGGCACGGTCCGCAAGGAGAACTTCGTGTTCTGCGAGCCGGAAGGGGCGCCGAGCCTGAAGAAAAGCCTTGAACGCGGCGAACCGGTGACGCTGAACAAGGTCGATAATTTCGTCGACGGCGCCGCCGTCGCCCGCATCGGCGACCTGAACTTCAAGGCCCTGAAGGATTTTCCGGCCGAGCAGGTCATGCTCATCCCGGAAAACGCCATCTGCGTGACGATCATCGAGATGCTGAATCTCGAAGGCGTGGTGCTGGAGCCGGCCGGCGCGCTGGCAATTACCGCGCTGGAAAAGCTCGGCCGCGAGAGGCTGGAAGGCAAGACGGTCATCGCCGTCGTCTCCGGCGGCAATTTCGATTTCGAGCGTCTGCCGGACGTGAAGGAACGCGCCATGCGTTATACGGGCGTGAAGAAATACTTCATTCTGCGCTTGCCGCAGCGCCCCGGCGCGCTGCGCGATTTCCTCAACCTGCTCGGCCCGGACGACGATATCGCCCGTTTCGAATATCTGAAGAAATCGGCCCGCAATTTCGGTTCGATCCTGATCGGTATCGAAACCAGCGCTAAGGAGAATTTCGCCGGCCTGCTGGAACGTTTCGAAGCCGCCGGTCTCGGTTATGAGGACATCACCGAAAACGACATCCTGTCGAACCTGATCATCTGATCGGAAGAGGCAGGGAAGGGCGGATCGTCTCCGCCCTTCAAAACTGACACAGATTGAGGGAGTGAAAGCCATGGCATCGTTTTTTTCCAAAATCCTCTCGGCCTTCGGCTCCGGCCAGCCGTCCTCCGACGCGCCGCAGAAGGTCGCCCAGGCGGAGCCGCATGCGCATGGCGACTATCTGATCTATGCGACGCCGATCAAGGAAGGCGGCCAGTTCCGCCTGGCGGGCCGCATCGAAAAAAAGGCCGGCGATGAAGTGCTGGTGCATGAATTCGTGCGCGCCGACGTCTTCACCAGCATGGACGATGCGGTTGAGTTCACGATCCGCAAGGCAAAGCTCATCATCGACCAGAACGGCGCTTCGCTTTTCCCAGGAAAATGATGACGCTTTCTTGCCTCGGATATTAAGATTCCGTTGTTTGCTTCGGCCTATCCTCCTCAAAATGTGAAGCCGCGCGCCACTGACGCCGCGCGGTGCGTATAGGTAAGGCATGCGCCGATGCAATGGGCAAATCTCGCCCTCTTTCTGACGGAAGCCGTCGTCTATTTCGCGGTAATGACGGCCTTCCTTCATTACCGGCATATTCTCGGCATCGGTGTTTTTCTCACCGCGCTGGGCGTCATGCATTTTCTGGAAACCTACCTGGCGGCCGTATTTTACGTGCAGCTGCCTTTCGGTGTGGCATCGCCCGGCTCCTCGATCCTTTTTGCCGGCAAGCTGATGATGATCCTCATGCTCTATATGCGGGAGGACGCGGCGGTCGTTCGACAGCCGATCTACGGCCTGTTTCTCGGCAATATAGTGACCGTCATCATGGCGCAGATCATCCGTTTCCATCAGACGGTGGCGATCGTTCCCGGGCAGTCGGTCAGCACCGCATTTCTGGATGACATGGGCGTGCTGATGGTTTGGGGAACCAGCCTGCTTTATATCGACGCCATCGCCATCATCCTGTTTTACGAAAAACTGGGGCGTTATTTGCAGCGCCATATCGTACTGCGCTTTGCGATCTGCGGCGTCGTTATCCTGAGCTTCGATCAGGCGGGTTTTTATGGGGCGCTGCGATTGTTGTTCAACGCCCCTCTCGATGTGTTTTACGACGGCTGGAAGGCGAAGATGGCGGCAGTCGGCATCTATTCGCTGCTGTTTGCCACCTATCTCTGGCTGACATCGGCCAAGGGCCGCTTTCTGACACGCCGCAGCGTTGCCGATGTCTTTAACGATCTCACCTTCAGGGAACGTTACGAGGAGCTTCTGTCCCGCTCCGGACGCGATATGTTGACCGGCGTATCGGACCGCGCCCGCATGGAGCTCGATGCGCCCTCCGTCGTCGTGGAGTGCCTGGAGAAAAAGCGGCCGGTCAGCGTGCTGATTGTCGATATCGATCATTTCAAGACCGTCAACGATACGTTCGGACACCTGCAGGGCGATGATATCTTGCGGGAATTCGCCGCCGTCCTGAAGCGCGCGGTGCAGCCGCTGGGCCATCTCTACCGCTTTGGCGGTGAGGAATTCGTTGTCCTCCTGCCGGCAATGGCGCATGAAACGGCGCTGGCATTTTCGAACAATCTTCGGGCAGCGATCCTTGCGGACCTGCAGCGGCCGGACGGTTCGCCGCTGACCGTCAGTATCGGCGTCGCCACCGCTTTCGAGGATGGACAGCTTTTCCGCGCGCTCCTATCGGAGGCCGATGCGCGGCTCTATGCGGCAAAAAATAACGGCCGGGACCAGGTCCACGGCCGTTACGGAATGTGGGTCGGCTGATACCGGCAACCCTGGCCGGCATCGCCCAGACATTCGATGTGCCTCAGGCGGCCTGCGCCAGCTCGGCAACCTTGGCTTCAGCGGCAGCCACAGCCTTTTCGACGGCTTCCGGACCGAATGCCAGGCCTTCGACATAGATGACTTCCACATCGGTCATGCCCATGAAGCCGAGAACGGTCTTCAGGTAAGGAACGGCATGGTTCATCGAGACCGCCGGGCCTTCGGAGTAAACGCCGGCAGCGGCCAGAACGATGTAGACCTTCTTGCCAGTGGCGAGGCCGACCGGGCCGGTTTCGGTGTATTTGAAGGTCTGGCCGGCGCGGGCGACATTGTCGATCCACGACTTCAGGCCGGAATAAATGTTGAAATTGATAAGGCCGGTGCCGATGACGACGGTGTCGGCGGCGAGAAGCTCGGTCACCAGCTTGTCGGAATAATCGGCGGCAACCGCTTCTTCGGCGGTGCGCTGGTCGGGCGCCTTGCGGATGGCGGCGGTCTTGACGGTGTCGAGATGCGGGATCGGGTCAGCAGCGAGATCGCGGTGGACAAGGGTGTTGGAAGCCGACTTGGCCTTCAGCTTGTTTGCGAGTTCACCGGCAAACTTGTTGGAAACCGATTCGTCGCCACGCGGGCTGGAGGTGATGAGAAGAATGTTGGACATGGTCTTTCCTTGCATATGCGATGAATTGACGGGCGCCTTGGGAGGGCGGGAGAGCACGATGCCCTTCCTTTGCGCTCTATATGAAAAATTACTGCCATCAAGAAAACTGTGATAATGTGGAAGCAATCTATCGATGAAATGGATGGGACATGGACGCGAACCCGACCCTCGATCAATTGCAGGTGTTTTTGACGGTTGCCGAGACCGGCAGTTTTTCCGCCGCGTCACGGGCGCTCAATCGCGCCCAGTCGGTAGTCAGCTACACCATCGCCAATCTCGAGGCGCAGCTTGAAGTGACGCTGTTCGAGCGCAGCGGCGTGCGCCAGCCGAAGCTGACGGATGAAGGCCGCGCCATGCTGGAGGATGCAAGGCGCATCGTCGCCGGCCTGCAGGAGATGCGCGCCCGCGCCAAGGGGCTGAAGCAGGGGCTTGAGGCGGAACTCTCGGTCGCCATCAGCACCATGGTGCCGGCGGAGGCCATGGTGGCCGTGCTGCGGGATTTTCGCCAGCAATTCCCAACCGTCACCCTCAGCCTCAATGTCGGCGAGCTGGGCATGGTCATGGAGATGGTGCTCTCCCGCAAGGCAGGTATCGGCATTGGCGGGGCGATGCTGCGCCAGGACGATGAACTCGTCGTTGAAAAGGTCGGCCATTCCTTCATGTTGCCGGTCGTCGCGTCGGATCACCCGCTGGCGCAGATCGAGCGGCCGCTGGGCCTTGCCGATGTGCGCGAGGAGGTTCAGCTTGTCGTCACCGATGCATCCGGCCTGACCAAGGGCCGCGATTTCAATGTGCTTTCTTACAAGACATGGCGGGTCAGCGACATCGCCACAAAATACCAGCTCATCAAGGGCGGTCTGGGCTGGGGCGGCCTGCCCGCATCGATCGTCCGTAACGACATCACCAATGGCAGCCTCAAAGCGCTTGAGCTCGAGGCCTATGAACAGGGCGAATATCCGCTCTTTGCGCTGCGGCGGGTCGATTCACCCGCCGGCCCCGCCGGCCAATGGCTTGCCGAAGCATTTCAGCAACGCCTCTCTGCCTGCCCGAACCACAAGGATTTCAACGGGATGCTTGCGGCACACAAGCAGAGGACCATTCCTGTCGCCGCTGAGTGACATTGTGAGCGGGGCCACCTTTTCCCGGCGGGGAGGACAAACGCGCGGCAACCTCGGCGCTATGCCAGCAAGGCCAATTGACGCGGGCGGGTCGCCTGCCTATACCTAAACCACGGTCAGCAGTTCACCGAGGCATCGCCGTCCCGCAAGGGAAGCTAAACCTGCATTTTTAAAGTTTGACAGCACTTATCCCGTGCCATGTCGGAAGCCGGCGATCAGCGACACCTTTTCGGAATGGCACTTGAGGGTAAGTCATGCCACGTTCGATCCTTTCCATTGATATCGCCGACCTCTCGACTTTCGCCAAATCCGTCCGCGAACAGATCGGCAGGCTGGACCGAAAGCCAAGCCATGTGGAGATGCTCAATCTTCTGAGCCGGGCTGCCGGGTTTCGAAATTTCCAGCACTTGCGAGCCTCGCGCGAGCCATCCGATGACAGCGGACCATCCCGGCCAGATATGCTGCCGGCAGCTAATGAGGGCAGGGTGCTGAAGACCGTTCGTGTCTTCGACGCCGCCGGCCGGCTGATGCAATGGCCGGCCCGCCGCTCCCAGCAGGAACTGTGCCTCTGGTACCTATGGGCGAAAATTCCTGCCGGGCGGAGCTTTTCCGAGCGCGAATTCAGTATTTTTCTGGATAGCCTGCACCTGTTCGGGGATGCGGCGATGCTGAGACGCGACATGGTCGGCCTGAGGCTCATCCGCCGCAACCGCGATGGCAGCGATTATCGGCGCATAGAGCAGAAACCGCCATTGGAACTGCCGCTTCTGCTGCGAGCGCTCGGTGGACGCGATTGAGGGGATAGCCCTCGGTAGTGCCGATAGTTTCGACCAAACTCGGCGTTATCCTCGGGCTTGTCCCGAGGATCTGCTACGGATTGATTTAATTCGACGTGGTTAGATCCTTGGGACAAGCTCAAGGATGACGGCAGAGCTTCACCCTGCCGCCAACAGCCGAAAGGCCGCAGCCCTCAAAGAACCAGACGGAACTTCGCGAAACCTTCCGCGCCGTCGCCGGCATCCTCGATCTTTGCGCCCTTGATATCGGCCGCATAGTGGCGGCCCTTGGGGCCGGTCTCAAAGATCGCCGTGGTATCGGCCACCGGCGCGAAGGACCAGTTGGCATCCGCAGACGGGTTGATGGTGCCCTGATCGATGATATAGCGCACGATCACGTCGCGGTTGGTATCGGGGGCCACGAAGATCACCTTGTCGCCGGCGATATCGGGGAATTTGCCGCCGCCGCTCGCCCGGTAATTATTGGTCGCCACCACGAATTTCTGCTCGGGATCGATCGGCTTGCCTTCAAATTGCAGGTTGACGATGCGGTTGCTGTCCGGGTTGACCGCCTTGCCGTCCTTGTCGAATTTCGCCGGTTTGGAAATGTCGATCTGATAGGTCACGCCGTCGATGACATCGAAATTATAGGACGGGAAGTCCGCATTCAGCAGCGGCGCGTCCTTTGCCCCGGCCTCGACCGTATTGAACATGCCGGCCGACATTTCCAGCCAGTTCTTCACCTGCGCGCCGTTGATCAGCACCGCCTGCACCGTGTTGGGGTAGAGGTAAAGATCGGCGACGTTCTTGATGGCGATGTCACCGGCGGGGACATCGGTATAATAATCCGCACCGCCGCGACCGCCGGACTTGAAGGGGGCTGCCGCCGAAAGCACGGGCAGATCCTTATATTGCCCTTCCTTCAGCATGTCCTTGATGTACCAGGTCTGGGCATTGGAGACGATCTGTACGGAAGGATCGTCGGCCACCAGCGCGAAATAGGAATAGAGCGGCGCGGAGGTCTTGCCGACGGGACGGCGCACATAGGCGAGGGCCGCCTCGTGATCGGCCTTGGCGGCGGCGAGGACTTCCGCCTTGTCCGTGAAATCGGCGACGACCTTGCGGTTTTCGTCGCGGTGGTAGATCGGCCGGGCTTCGGAGGTGAAGTCGACGATCTTCCAGCTTTTGCCGTCCTTTTCGAGCAGCAGGTCGATGAGGCCCATATGCGAGCCCCAGAAGCCGGCCATTACCGCCGGCTTGCCCATCAGCGTGCCCTTGACGGCATCCGCACCCTCGATACCGTCCCAGGTCTTCGGACCGGGGAAGACGAGATGCTGGTGGCCGGTGAAGATCGCGTCGATGCCTTCGACACCCGCCAGATAAAGCGAGGCGTTTTCCATGCGCTCGGTCTGGCCCTTACCGTCGATACCGGAATGGGAAAGGGCGATGACGATATCCGCACCTTCCTCCTTCATGACCGGAACCCAGGCTTTCGCCGCCTCGACGATATCGCGCGTCTGCGCCTTGCCCTCGAGGTTCTTGGAATCCCACATCATGATCTGCGGCGGCACGAAGCCGATGATGCCGACCTTGACCGGGCTTGTCACGCCGCCGCCGTCGCGGATTTGCTTTTCCAGAATGACATAGGGCTTGAAAAACAGCTCGTCGTTCTTCGGATCGGAAGCAAGCTGGCCCTTGGTGAGGTTGGCGCAGACGTAAGGGAAACCCGCACCCGCCAGCGTGTTCGACATATAGTCGAGACCATAATTGAATTCGTGGTTGCCGAGCGTGCCGCAATCGTAACCCAGCACGTTCATGGCGGTGATCACGGGGTGCTTGTCGCCGGCCTTCATGCCGCGCTCATAGGCGATATAGTCGCCGAGCGGGTTGCCCTGCAGGAAGTCGCCATTGTCCACCAGCATCGAGTTTCCGGCTTCGGCGCGGATGGTGTCTATGATCGAGGCCGTGCGCGCCAGTCCCATCGTGTCGTTCGGCTTGTCGGCGTAATAATCATAGGGAAAGACGTGAACATGGATATCGGTCGTTTCCATGATGCGCAGATGCGCCTGGTTGGCCGCCGCACGCGCAGCAAAAGGGTGCAGCATCACCAGCGCCGAGGAGGCTGCGATGCCGCCCAGAAGCGAACGCCGGGTAATGGGGTGGAGAGCGAGAAGCGACGACATGGGAACTCCTTCGGATGAAGCTTGCTCTGTCTTGAAAAATGACAGGGTAGAAGCAATCGCAGAGGAGTCCATCACCAAAATGACAGGCCCGTGACAGATGGACCGGTTTTCAACCGTTTGATAAATTTTTTATCACGGCAGTGCGGCGCAGGTGTCGCCGCACCGGAGAGTGCGCATCGTTTGCTCTGCGCATTACCGTGCCCTGGATCAGCGGGCGAGGGTCGGTTTCACTTCTTCGTGGAAGAAGCGGAAATAGGAGGAGAGCTGCGCCAGCGTGTTGGTGGAAAGCTTGAGCTGCAGGCCGAGGCGGTTCATGTGCTGCCATTGCACGACGCCCTCGATGAAGCCGAGATCCTCACTCTGCACCTTGACCCGGCTGCCCTTGGCGGCGGCGAAAGGTCCATCCAGCTCGAGCGCCATTCCGGTGGCGGAAAGATCGACCACACGCCCTCTGGTCGACTGGCTGAAATAATGCACGGTCGCAAAAATCCTGGTCTTGCTGCGGGGCGCGGTCCGTGTCGCCATATTAAGGTTGTTTGTCATTTTGCTGCTCAAATCAATTGTTTCCGATACCTGCATCATGGCGCGAAAAACTTGAGAGCCGTTTAGTTCTTCTCTTAAAATTGCATGTAATTGCCGATTATGCTGTGTCGATACGGCACTGATAGCAATTATTGCGGGCGGAGCGCACATGTACATAAGCGACATCCGCGCGCTCCAGAAGGTGCCGCGCGCGCGAAACGATCTCGTCTGTCGCCGTCACCGCGCCGGTGCCGTAGACGATGCGGTCATCGGTTCCATAACCGCGCACGATATAATCCGGGCTGTTCAGCATCGGCGGAACGGCCTGCGTCTGCGGATAGCGCTCACAGGCGTCGGCATGCAAAAACACCGGGCCCGTTTCCGCATAGGGCTGCAGCGAGGGAAAGGGCCGGTAGGCGAGGATCAGCATCCCTTCGCCTTCCCCGATCTGGGAAAGGCAGTGGCGGCAGGGCATGCCGCCGGGAGAAACGGCTCTCTCCGGCGGATTGCCATAGGCGTCGGCGGCTCCCGCCCGGTAGGCTTCGGCTTCCTTAGCCGGCATTGCAGTGAAAACGAGATCGGTCATGACGGAGACCTCCTACGTTGGGTTCGGCGTTGCTTCTTTGCAGCTATGGTCCCGAAACGGATCACTATCCACCCGATTCTTGACAGTCGATGCAACCAGCCCATTGCGTGACTCGTTAGCTTCGGGAATCAGTGACGCTCCTCGTTCCCGGAAGGTCTGATTTTATGTTCCGTCGTTTTCTGGCCGCCGTTCCGCTGGCTTTCGTTTCGTTGACGGCTCCGATTGACGCCGAGGCGCAGGTCGCCTCCGGTCTCGATGGCCTGTCCGACGAACAGCTTCAGCAGGCGGTCAATTTCGTCATCGGCAATGCGATCTTCTCGCTTTATCACGAGGGTGCGCGCATGCTGATCTCGGATTTCGGAACGGCGGACACGGCAAGTGTGCAGGCGCCGGCCGATCAACTGGCTGGCACGCTCATCCTCCAGGCCAACGAGGAATGGCTCGACACCGCGCTCGTCAATGCCACGGACAGCTGGTATCTGGCGCGTGAGGCGGAGACCTTGCCTGAGCATGAAGCCCCGGTCTTCTCCGCGCTGGTGCCCGACAGGAGCCGAGATCGCAACATGGCCTGCCTGATGGTCGGCCGTGACAAGGACGGTTATGGCGATCTGGCCGCCATGATGGGGCTCAACAATGCCGAATTCGACAAATGCGCCGCCGCCTATCCGGGCGTTGCTTCGGCCTGGGAGAATTTTCTGAGCCCCCACCGCAGCCAGACCCCTTCCAGATTCTCCGTCAGCTACGTGCCGCCGCGCGACCCGGAGCTTGAGCCCTACGCCATCATGATCAAGGAATCGAAGGTTCTCGATCTCATCAGCCGCAGTTTTAGCGGCTATGGCTTGAAGGGGGACGTCAAGCTGACGGCCAAGTCCTGCGGCCGTCCCGACGTCTACTGGTCGGCGGAAAAGCGCGAGATCACCTATTGCTATGAACTCGGCAAGTTCCAGGCGGAACTGATTGCCGATCACCTGTTAAACACCGTCACGGAAGACAAGGGCGCTGCCGGCGGGCAAATCCCGACGGCCGCCGCTAATCTGGAACGGGAAATCTGAAGCCGGATTGCCGAACGCTGGCAATCTGGCTTCCCGATATGGGAGGAGAGTGCCGTGCCAAAGGTTGTCGTTCGCAATTTCGCCATCTCGCTTGACGGATACGGCGCGGGCCCAGACCAGAGCCTGCAGAACCCGCTGGGTGTGAACGGCGAGGAGCTGCACCAATGGGCTTTCAAGACCCGCACCTTTCATCGCATGTTCGGTAAGGACGGCGGCTCGACCGGAACGGACGAGGATTTTTCGGAAAAGAGCTTCGAAAATATCGGCGCCTGGATTTTAGGGCGCAACATGTTCGGGCCGGTGCGCGGCGCATGGCCGGATGAAAACTGGAAGGGCTGGTGGGGCGAAGAGCCGCCATATCACGTTCCCGTTTTCGTCCTGACGCACCATGCGCGCCCGTCCTTCGCGATGAAGGGCGGCACCGTGTTCCATTTCGTGACCGACGGTATCGAGGCGGCGCTCGACATGGCGCTGAAGGCGGCAAATGGAAGGGATGTCCGCATCGGCGGCGGCGTTTCGACCATCCGGCAATATATGGCGGCGGGCATGATCGATGAGCTGCATCTGGCGCTGGCGCCGGTTTTTCTCGGCAAGGGTGAACATTTGTTCGAGGGGATGGACCTGCCCGCGCTCGGTTACCGCTGTACCGGGACCGTTTCGGGCGAGGGCGCTACCCATCTGATTATCGACAGGGCATGAATGCTGCGCCGTTAAAGGTATCCCCACCAACATTGCGCAGCGGTTCCTGCGCTGACATTTCCCTCACGCACTCCTTATCGGAGAATGGCAAGCGTTGCTCTCAAGGGCGCTACTCAGTTGCGCAGCGATATCTCCAGAAGCTCGGTATCGGCAAGCGGCTCCACCCAGGCCTCATAGGTGCCGACGGGCGAAAAGCCCATCATCTGGTAAAGCTGCAGCGCGCGCGGATGGTCGAGCGTGTTGGTGGTCACCGTCACCCGTTGCGGATTGTCCTGCCAGGCGGCGTAAAGCGCCTGCAACAGGAACCACTTGCCGACGCCTGCACCGATCGCCTCTTCGAGCAGCCCGAAATAGGAAAGCTCGGTCACCTCGTCGCTCGCCTTGTTCAGTTCGAAGAAACCGGCGGGCGCACCATTCATATAAAGAACCGTAACGCTGTTTTTCGGATCGCGCAGAATGGCGGAAAGCTCCGCATCGCTCATGCGCATGCGCTTTTGCCAGTGCCAGCGTTTCCCAACCCGCCAGTAAAGATAGCGGTAGAAATGCAGGGGAATATTGTTAACCCGCATCAGCGCGGTCTGGATGTTGACGGGGATCGGCAGGCTTACCTTCGGCGGAGCCGTCATTTCCAGCTGCGTCACATACGCCTTCAGCGGTCCGTGCGACAAGGTAGGGATTGCATCCGCGGGACCAGTAACCACCGGCGTATCCTGCAATCCGCCCCATTCCGACCATGAGCCGTCGTAAAGCGAATTATCCTTGTGACCAAGCGATTCCAGCGCAAGCGTAATGACGGCGGCGGTGACGCCCGAGCCGCAACTGGTGACGACGGGCTTCGAAAGATCGATGCCGGCATCGGTCACCATCTTGCGGATGGCGGTGAGGTCCTTGAAATGGCCGTTTTCGGAAAAGGCCGTCGCAGGCAGGCTGCGCGCACCCGGCATGTGGCCGGAACGCATGCCGGCACGCGGCTCGGCCTCGTCGCCGGTAAAGCGCCCGGCGCCACGGGCGTCGGCAATCTGTTTTTCGCCGCTGTCGACAATGCCGCGCATGGCGTCAAGCGAGGTCACGCGCTTCTCGTTGAAATCAGGCGTAAAGGTTGCCGGCTCGAGTTCCGGCGTGCCGGTTTCGAGCGGGCGGCCTTCGCGTTTCCAGCCATCGAGGCCGCCATCCAGCACATAGGCCTTGCGCACGCCCATCACCCGCAGCATCCACCACACGCGCGGCGCGGAAAAGAAGCCGGGGCCGTCATAGACCACGATCGTATCGGTGTCGCTGAGGCCAAGCGCACCGGCCTGTTCCGCTAAGAATTCCGGCGAGGGCAGGGAATGCGGCAGGCCGGTGGTATGATCGGCGATCTTGTCCTGATCGAAGAATACCGCACCTGGCAGGTGACCCGCCGCATATTCTTCCGCACCGTTGCGCTTGTGTGCCGGCAGATACCAGGAGGCATCAACGACACGAAACCCGGCCGTGCCGAGCTGCTTTTCCACCCAGTCCGCCGAAACGACGAAACGGCTCTTATCCGTGCTCACGATGTTTCTCCCAATCTCAGGCAACAGCTTCAGGCGCGCCGAAACGAATGCGGAATCGCCTGTTCTCCTTGCCCTTCTTTTCTATTTTGGCAATGTGAATATCGCCCACTTCCTGCGTTTCGGAAACATGGGTGCCGCCGCAGGGCTGGCTGTCGATGCTGGAGTTTTCGCCGATGCAGACGAGGCTGACCCGGCCAAGGCCCATTGGCGGGCGCACATTCTTGGATTTGACGATGCCCGGATTGGCCTGCAGCTCCTCGTCGGTGATCCATTGCAGGAAGACGGGATGGTTGGCTTTCACCAGCTCCATAAGCTTTGCCGTGACTTCGTCCTTGTCTATGGTCTCGGACATGTCGAAATCGACACGCGATTCATCCTCGCCGACGGCGGCTCCGGTGATCGGCCATTGGCAGACGACGGAGAGCAGATGGCAGGCGGTGTGCATCCGCATCAGCTTGTAGCGACGCGGCCAGTCCACATGCAGGGTGAGTTTTTCGCCGACTTCAGGAGAAGGCTGGCCTTCGAGCGGCACATGGATGATCACGCTCTTGTCGGCGCCGTTTTTGGTGATGCCGAGTTCGATGCGCGAACCATCGGCCCGCTCGAGAAAGCCGCTATCGCCCGGTTGGCCGCCGGAGGTGGCATAAAAGCATGTCTGGTCCAGCTCTATGCCGCCATCCTCATGCACCGCCGTGATGATCGCTTCTGCGGTGGAAAGATAAAAATCGTCACGGAACAGGGCATTCACAGGCATTTCGGCATGTCCTCAAACGGTTTCGTACGGAACCGCAATCTCGCTTTTCGTCGCCAGCCACTGTGGGATCGGAAGTCCCTTGGAACGCAGGAAATCCGGATTGAAAAGCTTCGACTGATAACGATTGCCGTAGTCGCACAGTATCGTCACGATTGTATGCCCCGGACCGAGCTCGCGGGCAAGGCGGATTGCGCCGGCAATGTTGATGCCGGAGGAGCCGCCAAGGCAAAGCCCTTCCTTCGTCACCAGATCGAACAGCACCGGCAGCGCTTCCACATCCGAAATCCTATAGGAGAAGTCAGGCGTAAACCCTTCCAGATTGGCGGTGATGCGCCCCTGTCCGATGCCTTCGGTGATGGACGAGCCTTCGGATTTCAGCACGCCGTGCTTGTAAAATTCATAGAGAGCCGCACCCTCGGGATCGGCAAGGCCGATCTTGATGTCGGGGTTGAAGTCGCGCAGGCCATCGGCCACGCCCGCAAGCGTTCCGCCGGAACCGACCGAGCAGATGAAGCCATCGACCTTGCCGTCCGTCTGGTCCCAGATTTCGGGGGCCGTCGTTTCGATATGGGCCTGACGGTTGGCGATGTTGTCGAACTGGTTGGCCCAGATCGCGCCGTTTTCATCGGTTGCGGCAAGCTGTTTTGCCAGCCGGCCCGAAACCTTCACGTAATTGTTCGGGTTGGAATAGGGGGCGGCCGGAACCTCGACCAGCTTGGCGCCGAGAAGCTTCAGCGCGTCCTTCTTTTCCTGGCTCTGCGTTTCGGGAATGACGATGACCGTCTTGTAACCCAGCGCATTGGCGACCAGCGACAGACCGATGCCGGTATTGCCCGCAGTACCCTCCACAATGGTGCCGCCCGGTCGCAGCTGACCGCGCCGCTCGGCATCGCGGATAATGTAGAGTGCGGCGCGATCCTTCACCGATTGCCCGGGATTGAGGAATTCCGCCTTGCCGAGGATTTCACACCCCGTCGCTTCAGAGGCGGCTTTCAGACGGATGAGCGGCGTGTTGCCGATAGCACTGAGCGCAGAGGAGTGAATGGTCATGATTGAGCCTTCTTGTCTGAGCGGAAATTAGGTGCCGTTATGTCCCGTTACAACCGCTTCAAGGCAAGAAATTATCTTCCCGGCTTTGGCTTAGCCACGCAAAATTTTGCCGATACCCAATTTTATGCGTTCTTCTTGACGTCGGCATAGGCCGCAAGCGCTCTTTCCCGTGCTTTTCCATGGTCGACAATCGGCAGCGGATAGGTCTTGCCAAGCTCGATGCCCGCTTTCTTCAGCACCTCTTTCGGCGCTTCGAACGGCTTGTGGATGTATTTTCGCTCAAGCTTTTCCAGCTCCGGCACGAAATGGCGAACATAATCGCCATCGGAGTCGAATTTTTCGCCCTGCAATATGGGGTTGAAGATGCGGAAAAATGGCGAGGCGTCCGCGCCCGATCCCGCCACCCATTGCCAGTTGGCGGCGTTGGAGGCCGGGTCTGCATCGACAAGCGTGTCGCGGAACCATTTCTCGCCCTTCCGCCAGTCGATCAGCAGATGTTTGATGAGGAAGGACGCCACGATCATGCGCACCCGGTTGTGCATCGTGCCGTGTTTCCACAATTGCCGCATGCCGGCATCGACGATCGGATATCCCGTCATCCCGCGGGTCCACGCCGTGAAGGATTTTTCATCGTCTCGCCAGCGGAAGGCGTCGAAACTGTCGTTCCAGTTCTTTTCATCGAGTTCGGGAAAATGAAACAGCAGGTGATAGCAGAATTCCCGCCAGACGATTTCCTTGCGAAAACGGCTGATATCGTTGGAGGCGATATGGCGGGAAAGCCCCTTCGTCGCGTGCCAGACGGTAGAAGGCGATATTTCGCCGGACGCCAGATGCGGCGAAAGCAGAGAGGTTGCGTGCTTTGCCGGAAAATCGCGGCCTTCTTCATAACCCTTCAAAGCGCCATCGATGAAATCGTCGAGTTTCTCCCGCGCCCCGACTTCGCCGGGAGACCAGATGTCGCTGAAGTGTTTCGCCCAGTCGGGCTTGGTGGGTAACAGTTTCCAATCGCCAGGCTTTTCCGATTTTGGCCACGTCTTCGGCGCCTTCAGACCCTTCGGCGCATCCGCCGGTGCATGTGGCTCCTCGCCGCCCTCCAGCGCCCGCCAGAAGGGCGTATAGACCCGGTAGGGACCGCCGGATTTCGTCTGTAGCCTCGATGGTTCATGCAGCAGATGGCCGGAAAAGCTGCGGACCGTCAGGCCGTCATCCCGAAGCGTCTGTTTCAGCGCCTTGTCCGTCGCCATGCCGGCAGGATCGTATCGGCGGTTCCAGAATACTGCCTCTGCACCGGTTTCGGATATCAGATGGCGCAATGTCTCGCCCGCGTCGCCGCTCAGAAGCACGAGGCGGCTGCCGATTTTTTCCAGTGCAGCGGTAAGGGACGTGAGGGAGTGGTGAAGCCACCATTCCTGCGCGCCGCCCAGCGGGCCGCATGATTTTTCCCTGATATAGACGGGGATGACGGGGCCGCCATGCTCCACGGCGGCAAGCAAAGCGAGGTTGTCCGAAAGGCGCAGGTCCTTGCGGAACCAGACGATGGCGGGGGAGGCTGTTGTCGGCATGAAAGGACCCGGTTCACTTCCGCTTGAACGAGTGTTGAAACGCTTTGTTCCGCAAATCGGCTAGAATGGAAAGATGGAGGGCATGGTTTTTCGAGGGTTATTTTTTCGCCCTTGAAACCGCTGATAAAGGGAACCAACTGGAGGAGCCGGCGTTTGTCGCGGGTTAATAGAGCATGGAAGTGCAATCAATGTTGCTGAATGACGTTAAGTGGGAAAAGCCCGTTACCATCTCCCTTGAAAACGGTGCTCCCCGTATTTTCAATGGCGTTTACGAAGCCTTCGATTTTCTCCAGCACGAATGGCCTGAGCGTGGCGACAAGGTGCATGAACAGGCGCTGCGCCTGTGCCGCGCCTCGCTGATGGGCGACGTGGCGGGGGAAATTGCCCGCACGGCCTTCGTTGCCGCCAGCCGGCAGGCACGGTGCCTTGTGGAAGAGCCGGGCAAAATCGCGTCCTGAACGGATTTTCGGAACTGATGTGTATAAGGCCACCCGCCAAAAACGGGTGGCCTTGTTTGTTGAGGAGCAGGAAACGGGTTGTTTCGAATGCGGGATATGGCATCGTGCATGCAAAAATGCGGATGAGCGACGGCAATGAGCAACCACTACGGCTATATTGTTTTTCCCACAGCCCTCGGCCATTGCGGCCTTGCATGGGCAGGCCGGGGCATTGTGCGTTTGCAATTGCCCGGCTCTGACGCCGGCGAGACCGAAAAACTTCTCCAGAAGCGCCTGCCATCCGCCTCCATCGCCGTTCCCGACACACGCATGCGTGAGGTGATTGCGATGATCACCCGTTATTTCGGCGGCGAGGAGATCGATTTTACCGCCGTTGAACTCGATCTCGCCGGGCAGGAGCGCTTTTTCCTCGATGTTTACGCCGTTGCGCGGCAGATCGGCTGGGGCGACACGACGACCTATGGCGGCATCGTAAAGACCCTCGGTCTCGGCATGGAAAAAGCCCGCGATGTCGGTCAGGCCATGGCGAAAAATCCGGTGCCGCTGATCATTCCCTGCCACCGGGTTCTCGCCGCCGGCGGCAGGCTTGGAGGCTTCTCCGCACCGGGCGGAACCACCACCAAATTGCGTATGCTGGATCTCGAAAATGCCGGCCGCAGCCGCACCGATGAGGCGCAGGGCAGCCTGTTTTGAAGCAATGACAGATCAGCGCACATGAATAGGCGTCTGATTTCTGCCCATTTCTCGTCAAATTGTCGCTAAATTGTCACAATACACGGGCGCCCTCTAACATAAGGGCGAGACGTTTGAGAGTATCCGCGTTAATTCTATCGGTTGCCTTGTCTTTTACAGTCGTTGCATCGGCCTCTGCCGGCATGCTGAACCAGGCAGAAAAATACACCGGGCTGCATGAGTCCAAGAACAACAAGAGCCTCAAGAACATTCTTGGCGCAAATCCCCGCAGCACCCCATGGTGCGGCCTTTTCCTGCATGCGGTCGCCAGCAAGGCCGGCCGGCAATCTCCCAAATCCTATGGATTTGCGAAGTCCTGGACATCCTTCGGTTATGCCGTGCCGGTCAGTCAGGCGAAGCCCGGCGATGTCGTCGTCATTCGCAATGGCCGCGGTTACCACGCCGGCATATTGAAAAGCATGAGCGGCAAGACTGCCCAAATCCTCGGCGGCAACCAGTCCGGCAGGGTGCAGGTGTCGAACTTCAACCGCAAGGCCATCGTTTCGGTCCGCCGATAAATCCTCTGACATTTTTGACGGCATTTTTGATAAAGGCGGGGCTTAGACCCGCCTTTTCCATTTTCGGGCCTAGGGCTGCTCTCTGGTGCCAGGCGCTGCGTCGCGCTGGTCGTCGTCCTCAAGGTCTGTGGCGACGATGAAGGCGTCCTCGTGCTGCCTTGCGGCCTGCCGGCGCGCACGCAAGCTCACGCTCTCGTCCGGGTAAATCTCGACATCTTTGGCTTTCAGTTCGCTGTCTGTTTCAAACCGCGCGACATCATCGTCCTCAATATCAAGCGGTTCGGTTTTCGGCTTCTGCGGGGTGGTCATGAAGCGATCTCCTGCTGGTTTCTGCAGGTCAAACGATCGGCGGCCGATGACGGTTCCGTTTCTCGCGGAAATGCTTATTCGTCGCAGGTCAAAGCGGAACTAACTCTGGCTTTTTTTGTTTTTTCAATGGCACAATCAAAACCGGTGCAACGTAAACAGGGAGGTCCGTTATGAGCCATGACCGCGAAGCCGCAATCCGTGAAAAAGCGCGCGCAATATGGGAGAGGGAAGGAAGACCCGACGGGCACCATGAACGACACTGGATCGAGGCGGAACGGGAGCTTTCCGCAGATGCGGAAGCGGCGAAGTCCAAAAGCGGAAATGGCGTGAAGAAGTCTGCTGCCGCGAAAGCGCCTGCGAAGAAGACGCCAGCGAAAAAGGCAACTCCGGCAAATGCCAAATCACCCGCGGTAAAATCGCTTGAGAAAGAGCGGAAATCTACGGATAAGAACAAGGAAGACGATCTCACCGAGAGCCTTGAGGAGAGTTTTCCGGCAAGCGATCCTCCGGCGCTGACCAACGCCACGAAGGCGACGAAAAGGGCTGTCAAGAAGAACTGATCGTTTGGCGGTAGGATAATGGGGAAGTCACGACAATCCCCCAAGAAGAATGGGGCGAATTGCAGCTGCACTTCGCTCTTCAAAACATGTTTTTGAGAGAAATGGCTCCCCGGGACCGACGAAACCCAGAACTACGAACTGCCGATTGCCGTCGAACGTTCGCCTCAGCTTCCGACCCGCAGGAAACGCGATCGGGACCGTGAGGAGCGCATTCGCCAGGCCGGCGGGCCGAAGCCGTCGCTACGTGAGAAGGCATACGCGCTTGCTCGCGAAAGAGCCACGGTGAAAACCTGCGATTTCACCGCCATCGGTATCCCAAGACACTACCTTGCGTGGATGTGCGAGGAGGGCCTGCTGGTGAAGGTGGGCTATGGAGTCTATCGCGCCGCAGATCGCGAGGCTGCGTGATCTGGCTCGACCTACAGGTCGATGTCGCGCGGAGGTACGCGATCGCGTCTCAGGTCGAGGCCCGCTCCAACCAGCGGCGATCGCAGAAGGACGGCGGCGATCCTTCCTTTGCCGTCAAGAGCGTCGCCGATTTTGGTTCTGATGCGATCGGCGTCAGGACCTCCTTTCGCGAGTCTGTTCGCCAGAGATCGGATCATGTCGCGGTCGCGCTCCAATCCTGTGACCTCGTATCGGACGATCTCGGTTTGCGATGTCCTGTTCGCGGCAGATCTCCCTTCACATCTTCACGATCGACACCGGCCAGGCTAGGTCGTCGTTCGGTCGTTGCGACCAACGCCCGTGGGTAGAAGGCGGCCTTCAAACCCGCGGGCCAACTGAACTATGCCTTTTCGGACATATCCTCCAGTTGCTTGAGCGGGCTTTTCAGCAGCGCGCCCCATTTGGCGGGATAGACGATGTCCGGTCCGGACTCCGAGGTCGAGTATCGCAGTCCTTTATCGGCCCACGCCTGCAGATCGGAAAGCGCATAGACGACCCGCCCGCCAATCTTGCGGTAGACCGGCCGGTTCCATAGGTGCGATGTTTCTCGAGCGTCCGAGCCGAAAGCGCCAGGAAACGGGCAGCCTCCTTGGTGACAAGGAAGCGTGGCGGAATTGTAGGTAGATTGCTCACTAATATTGCCTCATTTCCTCCCGTCGCAGATGACGGGTGCAGCGAGGGGCCGGCGGAGCAGGCCGGCTGCAATAGATCGGGCTGCCGTATTTTGGGCGGCAGCGCTGCCGTTCTGATCGAAGCCGCTGGCTTGGCGATCGCCGCACGTTTGATAGTCCGGATACTGCGTATATCGCGATTCTACCTGCTATGGCGGCGCGGCGGCTTTAGAGCACAGGAGCTGCAATGCCCCTTAGCAGGGAGGTGTCTCATCCGATCCGACCTGAAATCCAAGATGCCCCGCTTGCCCATCGCATTGCAATAACGAGCTTCATGCACTTTGGGCTTGACGGCCGACCAAGTTCGTGCGCATAACGAATGCATGATGACGCATCGTGCACAAAAAGCCTTGTTGTCGGAAGTGGCCGAAATTTCAGCGGGCCACCCCTTGCGATCGGGAGTGGATGGATTTCCCTTGGGCGACGTCGGTGTCATCCAGATGCGGAATGTCGATCCTGAGACAGGTGTCGATTGGGGGAATGTCTCCCGCATCGAACTTCCGCCGGCGAGGCGGACCGAATTCTTGACCTCCCAGGATGTTATTTTTTCTCCGCGGGGCGTCCGTACCTATGCTGTGCCCTTGGATCCACCGCCGTTCCAGACGGTGTGCTCTCCGCAATTTTTTGTCCTGCGGCCTCGCGGGACTGAACTGGATCCCCGCTTTTTGGCATGGCAGATCAACCAAGCCCCGACGCAGGAATACCTACAGCGTGAGGCAACGGGCTCGCATATTTTGAACATCCGCCGCGAGGTCATCGAGCGCTTGGAGATCGTGATCCCCTCGCGCGCCCAGCAGGCCGCGATCGTCGCCTTCGCCGATGCCGCCGCGCACGAGAAACGCCTGCTCACCGGTCTTATCGAGAACCGACAGCAACAAATGAACGCGCTTGCCGCCAGGTTGCGCGCGTACGACGAGGAGTAGAAATGCCCAAGGCCATCAAACAAGAAGACATCAACCGCGCCGTCTGGGCTGCCTGCGACACCTTCCGCGGCACGGTCTCGGCAGACATCTACAAGGACTACGTTCTGACGCTGCTGTTCCTCAAGTACATTAGCGACGTCTGGCAGGACCATTACGACGGTTACCAAAAGCAGTACGGCGATACCCCAGATCTGATCGCCGAGCTGATGCGCAGCGAGCGGTTCGTCCTTCCGGAGGGCGCCAGCTTCTATGCCCTCTACGACCGGCGCCACGAGCCCGGGAACGGCGAGCGCATCGACAAGGCGCTGCACGCCATCGAAGACGCTAACATCGGCAAGCTGCGCGATGTCTTCCAGGACATCAGCTTCAACTCCAACAAGCTGGGCGAGGAGAAGCAGAAGAACGACCTCCTGCGACATCTCCTGGAGGATTTCGCCAAGCCCGAGCTGAACATGCGCCCTTCGCGCATCGGCAACCTCGACGTGATCGGCAATGCCTACGAGTTCCTGATCAAGAACTTCGCGTCGGATGCTGGGCGCAAGGCTGGCGAGTTCTACACGCCCCCCGAAGTGTCAGCCCTGATGGCCGAGATCATGGACATGACCGAGGGCGAGGAGGCTTGCGATCCGGCCTGCGGCTCCGGCTCGCTCCTGATGAAGTGCGGACAGCGAGTGCAGGCGAAATACGGGACCAAAAAGTACGCCCTGTACGGCCAGGAATCGATCGGCAGCACCTGGGCGCTGGCCAAGATGAACATGTTCCTCCACGGCGAGGACAACCACCGGATCGAGTGGGGCGACACGATCCGTAATCCCAAGCTGCTCGACGGCGAGGATGCGCTGAAGCACTTCGACGTGGTGGTGGC
This sequence comes from Agrobacterium sp. LR_9, assembly GCF_041954855.1. Taxonomy (NCBI): domain Bacteria; kingdom Pseudomonadati; phylum Pseudomonadota; class Alphaproteobacteria; order Hyphomicrobiales; family Rhizobiaceae; genus Agrobacterium; species Agrobacterium sp. LR_9. The sequence continues at coordinate 266,590 of NZ_JAVAYA010000002.1, read as the reverse complement.
CAACCCGCCATTCAGCCTGGACAAGTGGGGCCACGACACAGCCGAGCACGACCGCTTCGGCCGCTTCCGGCGGGGCCTGCCGCCCCGCACCAAGGGAGACTACGCCTTCATCCTGCACATGGTGGAGACCATGAAGCCGCGTACCGGGCGCATGGCGGTGGTCGTGCCCCACGGCGTCCTGTTCCGAGGCGGCAGCGAGGGTGTGATCCGCCGCAAGCTGATCGAGGAGAACCTCCTCGAAACGGTGATCGGCCTGCCGGAGAAGCTGTTCTACGGCACCGGCATCCCGGCGGCGATCCTGGTCCTACGCAAGGCCAAGGCCGATCGGAACGTCCTATTCATCGACGCTTCGCGCGAGTTCAGGTCGGGCAAGAACCAAAACCAGCTGACCGACGGCAACATCCGCAAGATCGTCGAGACCTGCCACGCCCGCGCCGAGGCGCCGAGGTACGCTCACCTGGCGACGCCGGAGGAGATTTCAGGCAACGACTTCAACCTCAACATCCCGCGTTACGTCGACACCTTCGAGGAGGAGGCGGAGATCGACCTGGTCGCCGTCCGCGCCGAGAGGCTGCGCCTGAAGGCGGAGTTGGAAGAGCTGGAGGGGAAGATGGAAGGCTACCTCAAGGAGCTCGGCTACTGATGACCGAAGTCTCCAAGGCCTCGGCCTACCCCAAGTCGGTGCAACCTGGCCTGCCTCGTCTCGGCGCTACGCCGCCAGGTTGGTCGCGCGGGCCGCTCTCCAAACATCTGTTTGAAGAGGCGCGGCCGGTAAATATGGCCGACGACGAACTCTACGACCTCGTTACCGTGAAGCGTTCGCGTGGCGGCGTCGTGTTGCGCGATCGGCTGAAAGGCAAGGAGATCGCGGTCAAGAGCCAGTTCCGACTCAGGGCCGGGGACTTCCTGATCTCGAAGCGCCAGATTGTTCACGGCGCCTGCGGGATCGTGCCCCCCGAACTCGATGGAGCCATCGTCTCGAACGAGTATGCTGTGCTTCGGGCTCGCCCGTCGCTGGACCTTCATTTCCTGAACTACCTCGCCCATTCCATCTACTTTCAGCAAACCTGCTTCCATTCCAGCATCGGCGTTCACGTCGAGAAGATGATTTTCAAACTCGGCGAGTGGCTGAAGTGGGATTTCGATCTGCCGCCCGCGCGCGATCAACGGCGGATCGCGGAAATCCTCTCAAGCTGGGACCGGGCCATCGAGACGGTCGAGGCTCTAATCGCAAACGCCCGGGAGCAGAAGGCGGCGCTGATGCAGGCGCTGTTGTCTGGCCGCACCCGATTGACGGGGTTCGATGGGGAATGGCTGCGGAAGCGCCTCGGCGATTTCGTAGCGCCCGAACGAACCAGGTGCGAGCCTCAATCGCTTGGATCTGAGGTGAGGGTCATTGAGCTTGAGCATATCGAAGCGCAGACCGGCCGGATCATCGGGACCGCTCTCGCGCGTGAACAAGCGAGCTTGAAGACGCCGTTCACCCCAAATCACGTCCTTTATGGAAAGCTTCGACCGTACCTGCGAAAGTTCGCGCGACCCAGATTTTCCGGCGTTTGCTCCACCGAGATTTGGGCTCTTTCCGCGAACCCCGCCTATTGCACTCCCGGATTTCTCAATCTGCTAGTCCAGACGACGACTTTCGACGCCGCGGTCAATATTTCAGCAGGCTCAAAGATGCCCAGAGCCGAATGGGGCGTCGTCGCCGAAGCGAGCGTCGCCCTGCCTCCACTACCAGAGCAGTTGGCTATTAGCGATCTGATGGAGACAGTCAGCGCGGAGCTAGAAAACCGCGAGGAACAACTCGCCGCTCTCCACCAGGAAAGGGCCGCTCTGATGCAGCAACTGCTGACCGGCAAACGCCGGGTCAGGGCGACGGAAAGCGAGGCAGCATGAGTAAGGGGGGCAACAAGAGCCGGTCGTTCTCGATCTTTCTGCTGAAGTCGGAGGTGAAGGCGCCAGTGGATGCGTTGAAAGCCGGGCACGCTCTTAAGGACACCATCAAGGGCGAGGGGCTACCGGAGGGAGCGATCCTCTACGTCCTCGACACGGACCCCCGGCCGATCTGGTGGGCCGGCTACTTCGGCTTGGCCGCCAAGCTGGAGCAGATGTCCAAGGGCGCGTTGGTGTTCCTTCCCGTCAAGGGTCGCTGGTTCGCGCTCTCCTTCGGCCACGTGAGCCACTACCTCGAAGACGAAAAGTACGAGCACGACTTCGGCCTGCGGGTCACGCTGAACGCTGTCGATCCCGACCTGATCCGCAGCACCGACATCCTGCAGCCCAGCGGCGCCAAGCGCCAACGCATCCAGCTTCCCGCGCCCGGCGACCTGACTCTGTTCGATTTCGACCAGGACAGCACGATCCTGAAAAGCCTGACCGGCAAAGTGAAAGATCCGGCCCTGAAGGACCTGTGCCGCAACATCACGGGCGCCGCGAATGTGAGGATCAGTACGGACAAGGCGTCCGGCGATCTATCGGCCGTGTGCGCCACACTGCTCGATCTCTACGGCAAGAGCACTTACGCCACGAGTTTCCCGGCTCTGCTGAACGTGTCGCCGGTGCGCGATCCGGCGATTAGCAAGGTGCTCAACGGAAAGCTGCTCGACGCGCTGAATGCCAAGGACGACGGCGTCGTGCTGACCGTCCCGGAAATCCAGGACTTCAATTCCAATTTCGGCGTGAGCTACGCTGGCGCCGGTGGTGGCAAGGTGTCAGACGATGCCGATATAGACGACTACTTCCGGTACCTCGACGACCATGACGAGGACCCCACGGCACTGACGCTGGACGACCTCAAAAAGCACCGCCTTCTCGTCACCAACGAAGACGGGTCACTCACCCACGCGGAATACAAGATCTTGCGGTGTCTCCTGTTCGATACGGATCACAATGGCGTGGCCTATCACCTGCGCGAAGGTCAATGGTACGAGGTCAAGCAGTCGTTCATCGACGATCTGAAGGCCTATCTCGATCCCAAGATCACGGCCACGACCTTGCCCAACTACAACCACACGAGCGAGGGCGCCTACAATAAGGCGGCGGCCACAGCCGCGCGCTTGTGCCTCGACACCACGAGCATCGCGCCGGCTGGACAGAAGGCCGTGGAGCCCTGCGACCTGTTCGAAGTGGTCAATGGCGCCGCGGTGCTTCATCACGTCAAGCTGAAGACCCTGTCGGGTTCGTTGAGCCACCTGTTCAACCAGGGCGTCAACGCGGTCTGGCTGATCCGTGACGAGCCTAAGGCGAAGGTCAAGCTGAAGGCGCTGCTCACAAGCAAGGCGCCCGCTGGTTCAGACGCCGCGTTTCACAAGCCGCTGGACGACGACAAGCTGAAGGTCGTGTTCGGTGTCGTTACGACTAAGGCGCCTGGCGACAAGTCCAAGAACCTGCCGCTTTTCTCGCGCATCAGCTTGCGGCGCGCGTTCAAGGATCTCCAAGTCATGGGGATCGAGGCCGAACTATGCTTCATCCCGGATAAATCCCCGCCCAAGGCGGCTAAGGCCAAGACGCGCAAGCCGCGAACTAAAAAGGCCGCCACGCCGTGACGCGAACCCCCGATACCGCTGAAATCTACTCCTCCCACGTCCCGGCGCTCGCGACGCTTGTGACTATGGGCTGGGGCTACATGCCGCCGGCCGAGTGCATAGCCGAGCGCGGCGGCCCCCAGGGCGTGCTGCTGGTGCCGGTGCTGGTGGAGGAGCTGCGGCGGCGGACCTTCGAGTACAAAGGCAAGACCTATCCGCTATCGACTAACGCCATCGACCAGATCGTGCGCGAGCTCTCCTCGCCCGCGCTGAACGAGGGCCTGCTGACCGCCAACGAGCGGATCTACAACGCCCTGACCCTTGGCGTGACCGTCACCGAGTTCGTGGACGGCAAGCGTCACAGCGTCACCGTGCCGATCGTCGATTGGAGCCGGCCCCTGGCCAACCGCTTCACGGTTACGGAGGAGGTAGAACTGCTCGCCACGAGCGGAGTGCATACCCGCCGGCCAGATATCGTCGGCTACGTCAACGGCATTCCGCTCCTTGTGATCGAGGCTAAGCGGCCCGACAGCGGCAACCCGAACAGGGCCATGGTGGACGAAGGCATCAGCCAGATGATCCGCAACCAGGGCCAGGACGAGATCCCTCAGCTGTTCGCCTATGCCCAGCTGCTGGTTTCCATCGGCATGACCGATGGTCTTTACGGCACAACACGGACACCCAAGAAGTTTTGGGCCCGTTGGCGGGAGGAGGTGCTGGACGAGGCGCATTTCAAGGCGATCAAGAATCAGGCGCTCGAGACCGACCCACGCGAGGCTCTGCTGCGTGATCGCCTATCCGAAGTGAAGGCGCACTTCGCCAGCCTATGGAGCGAACAGCAGGAGGTCACCGGCCAGGACCGGCTGCTGATCAGTCTGTGCTCGCCCGAGAGGCTGCTCGACTTCACTCGCACCTTCATGCTGTTCGACCGCAAGGCAGGGAAGATCGCGGCGCGTCACCAGCAGTATTTCGGCATTAAGGCGTTGCTCGAGCGGGTTCGCACCCTGCGCCCCGACGGCGGGCGCGAGGGCGGGGTGATCTGGCACACCACCGGTTCGGGCAAGAGCTTCACCATGGTGCTGCTTTGCAAGGCGCTCTTGCTGGATGAGGCGCTCAAGAACTGTCGCGTGGTGGTGGTGACCGACCGCCGCGACCTGGAAAAACAGCTGGCTGGCAACTTCCTGACCGGCGGTGCCTTCGGCTCGGGCCTGGCGGATAAGGACGGCGCTAAGGCCAAGGCATCCTCTGGCCGCGACCTAGCGCGCCGCATCGGCAAGGGTGCCGAGCGGATCATCTTCACCATCATCAACAAGTTCGCCAGCGCCTCGAAGCTGCCCGAGTGCCACAACGACAGCGCCGACATGATCGTGATGGTCGACGAGGGCCATCGCAGCCAGGGCGGCGAGAACCACGAGCGGATGCGCCAGGCCCTCCCCAAGGCCAGCTACATCGCTTTCACCGGCACGCCGCTGCTGAAGGACGACAAGACCGCGAGCAAGTTCGGCCGGATCATCCACGCCTACACCATGTGCGACGCGGTCAGCGACGGCACGGTGACGCCGCTGCTCTATGAAGAGCGCCGGCCAGTCCTCGACATCAACGACGCGGCCATCGACAAATGGTTCGAGAAGATCACGCTGGGCCTCTCCGAGAAGCAGCAGAGCGACCTGAAGGCGAAGTACGGCAAGAAGGGGCCGGTCTATGGCTCCGGCAACCGGATCGACCTGATTGCGTGGGACATCGCCGTCCACTTCAAGACCAACTTCAAGGACCTGGACCTGGGCCTGAAAGGCCAGATCGCCACCGACAGCAAGCTCTCGGCCATTCGCTACAAGAAGGCGCTGGACGCCACGGGCCTGGTCAGCAGCGCCATCGTCATCTCCTCGCCCGACACCCGCGAGGGGCACGAGGAGGTGGACGAGTCCGAGCTGCCCGAGGTTTTGCAATGGTGGAAGGACACCGTCACGGGCAATCCAGAGGACTACGAGAAGGCCGTCATCGAGGACTTCTCTACCGAGGGCAGGCCCGATCTGCTGATCGTGGTCGACAAGCTGCTGACCGGCTTCGATGAGCCGCGTAATGCGGTGCTCTACATCGATAAGCCACTGAAGCAGCACAACCTGATCCAGGCCATCGCCAGGGTGAACCGCCTGCACGAGCAAAAGAAGTTTGGCCTGTTGATCGACTACCGCGGCATCCTTGCGGAGTTGGATTCGGCACTAACCCAGTACCAAAACCTAGCCGACCAGACGCAGGGAGGCTTCGATATCGACGACATCGACAGCCTCTACGCCAACGTCAGCACCGAGTACAAAAAGCTGCCGGCCCTGCACGAGACGCTGTGGGCCATCTTCGCGAGCGTCCGCAATCGCAGCGACATCGAACAGTACCGCCAGGTGCTGGTGCCGCGCTATGTGGACGACGAGACGGGCGTGTCGACCGATGTCCACCAGAAGGTGCGCGAGGACTTCTACGAGGCTCTGACTGCATTCGGCATGACCTTGCGCACCGCGCTGGCCACCCGTTCGTTCTTCGAGGACGGCGCCTTCTCCGAGGCTCAGATCGCCGCCTACAAGCGCGACCTGAAGTTCTTCTCCAATCTGCGCCGCATGGCGAAGCAGGACGCCCACGAGACCGTCGATTTCAACGCTTACGAGAACCAGATTCGCAAGATCGTTGACCGCTACGTGATCGGCGAGGACGTCGTGTCCGACGGCAACCTGCTCGTCGTCAACGACCTGTCCAAGCAAGCACCGGAGAAATGGAGCGAGGAGAAAACCCGGAATGAGACAGACATCATCCGCACACGCCTGACCCGCACGATCGAGCAGGACCTAGTCGAAGATCCCTATGCCCAGCGACACTTCTCGGAGCTGCTGAAAGCCGCTATCGCCGAGGCCTCGGCACTGTTCGATCACCCGCTCAAGCAGTACGCGATTTTCAAGGACATAGAGGAACAGGTCGTCGAGCGGAAAGTCGACGGCACGCCGGCCGCACTCAACGCCAACCGCCACGCCACTGCATACTTTGGCATCATCCGCTTAGCCATCGGCGACGGGCGCGCCTTGGGTCCCGACATTGACGCTTTCGCTGCCGCAGCGCTGGACATCGACGGCATGGTGCAGACGGCTGTAGCGGAGAACTCGCTTAACCCTGCCAATGTCGAAGCCGCGATCCGCAAAGCGGTTCTTCCTCGGCTGTTCTCGCTCACAGGACTGGACCTCGCTCGTTCTATCACCGACCAAGTGGTCGAGGTGACCCGAGTGGGCCTGTCGCGGGACGCCGCGTGATGCGCCTGACGCTTCGCTACGGCGCCCGCACAGCCGAGTATGACGTCCATGAATCCGCGCGCCTCACTGCGAAGTTGCGCATCCACGTTGAGCCAGGCGGCGCTTTCACGGTGGAGGCTCCCGTCGGTACGCCCGAGACGAAGATTCGCGCCGGCGTCCAGAAGCGCGCGCGTTGGATAATGGACCACATCGAGCGCTTTGAGGACTACCGACGTCACGCCCTGGCGCGCGACTACTCCAACGGAGAAACGCACTTCTACCTCGGCCGCCGCTACAAGCTGAAGGTCATCGCCGACCCCAGTGCCAAGCGCTCCCTACGTCTCATCGCTGGCCGCCTGGAAGTGATCGCGCCCAAAGGGGACGCCACCGATGTTCGGGTAGCCCTCCAACGCTGGTATCGACAACGTGCTCTGGCCTATTTCACCTCGCGCATCACCCGTATGGCCGTCGACCTGCCATGGGTAGACGTCGCGCCCCCGATTAAGCTGCTCACAATGAAGCGCTACTGGGGCAGCTGCTCACCGAAAGGTGCCGTTACCCTGAACCCAGCTCTGATCAAGGCGCCGGCCCACTGCGTTGAGTATGTCCTTCTCCACGAGCTTTGCCACCTCGCCGAACATAACCATAGCCCGCGCTTTTACGCGCTTCTCGACCGCCACATGCCGGATTGGCGCGCGGCAAAGAACGAGTTGGATGGGTTGTCTGAGATGCTTTTGGTAACCTGAAGGTCGGCTTCTGCCTAACACATTGGGAGTGGCTAGCTGTGCCTATGCCACCGGTTGGACCATCTCATGAGAGCTCCGCCTAGCAGTCGGTGCGCGTCAGCGCACGCTTTACGGACCTGTGCCGACGTGCGGTCCTAGAGCCGAGCTCTTAAACCGCTGTTCGCCTGTCTCTCCACGCCGCCGCTGCCGATTCTGCTGCGGATCCCTAGAAGGGGTGGGCGACTGGGCCGCGTATCGCTGTTCTGCGCTTGTCTATGATCGGTCTGCGACCTTCCGCTGGCCGTGCCGGCAATAACGCGTAGGATCGTAGCGTAGTGAAAAATCGCACGCTAGCGCGCAATATCGCGCTCTAGCGTACAAAAAGGCGTGGCTCCCCGGGACCGACGAATCCGCGAATTACGAGTACGATATTCCCCTCCATTCTACGCCACAACCCGCCGTCAAGATGCGCAAGCGCGACCGGGACCGGGCGGAGAGGATTAGGCTGGCCGGTGGGCCGAAGCCAACTTTAAGAGCGCGGGCGGTAGCCCTAGCGCAGGAGAAGGGAGAGGTCCGAACAAAGGATCTTACCGATATCGGGGTGCACCGGTGCTACCTTGCCCGGATGGTTGAGGAGGGCCTGCTGGTGAAGGTGGGCTACGGTCGGTATCGCGCGGCGGTAGATAAAGCGGCTTAAAGGGCGGTCAGCTCATCTGCCGCGAGACCGAGCTCGCTATCCCCATCAGATGCTTCAATGCTGGGTTGGAGTTTGTCCGGGACCATACAGCACTGACCGGGAGTTCGCCCTCGGGGCAGAACATTTGTTTGAACACGACCCCAGGCCACTCGATGCCAAGGGTCGATTCGCTTGTGATAGTCAAGCCGTAGCCCATCGCCACGAGGTTCATTAAACTGTCTCGGCCGACATCGTGAATGTCGATTGTGGGGCTGAAGCCGAGCCCCGCCAATCTCTGTATCAGGTAGTCACGAACCTCGGGTCCCGATCCGCCGCTACTCACCACGAAGGTCTCGTTTCGAGCATCGGTCCATACGAGGCCGTCACGCGTGGACAATTCATGCGCGACAGGGAGTGCGAGGAAAACTCCTTCGGACCAAAGCACTAACGAGTCATGCCCTGGGATGGAATGCGCTCCCGTGATAAAAACAATGTCGACTTCTCCGCTCGTAAGACGCTGGAGATTTTCTTGCGACGTTCCCTCGCGTATCCGTACCTTCAATCCCGGGTGAATATGTCGAAATTGCCGAAAAATGCGGTTAAGCGGCCCTGACGTCAGCGCGGTCAGCATTCCGATTTTAATCTCACCCCGTTGGCCTCGCTGCGTCGAAAGCGCAAAACTGACAGCGTGTTCGAGGTGGCTTACCCCCATTGCCGCCTGTTTTAGGAACTCGGCGCCTGCTCTTGTCACCCGAACGCCGCGGTAGTCCCGCTCAAACAAGCTGAAGCCAATCTTTCTTTCGAGAATTAGAATGCGGCGACTGACAGTCGACTGCGTTACGCCGAGAACCTGAGAGACCCGCCGAAAGCTTCCATGCTCGGCCGCAATCATCGCGTATCGGAGGTAACGGAGGTCGAGAGACATATCGGGCATGCTTTATCGGCATCCTCGTGCTGCTCGCTCCGCTAACCGACAGCTCCGGGCGGCATAGCCTCAGCATGCCAAGCGCTTGCGCGGGGTTTGCGGGAACGGATTGTTGGAGGTCTTGAAGACCACCGCGCATTCGTCGCTTGCGGTTCGCGGCGCCATCCGCGCGGCCTCTTTCAAAATGTACTGCTTCAGTTCCTCGTTCAGATCCAAGCGACGCCTCAGGTCATGGTCCTGGCCGACTCAACGAACTGTTGGTTCATCTCGGCAGTCGCCGCTCGGGCCGCCTGGACCACCAGAGGGTCTGCAGTCCGAGGATGTCCTTCCTTGAACGGAGGTTGGGGATCATATTCCATCGCCAATTGCGTGAATTTGGCTGTGGCTTCACCTTTGAGTGCCGCCAAGAGGGTGAGGCCGAAATCAATTCCCGCCGTCACGCCGCCCCCCGTGTATCGGTTCCCATCCACGACCACGCGGTCGTGGCTTGCCTCAATGCCCATTGCTTCCAGTGGCTCGTAAAAGGCCCAGTGCGTCGCCGCGCGACGGCCCTCGAGCAGCCCGGCTTTAGCGAGCAGCAGCGATCCCGTGCAGACCGAGGTGACGAAGCGCGCAGACCAGGCCGCTGCGGCGAGGAACTCGAGAATGTCCTTGTCCCGCATCGCGTCCCCGGTGCCGTGGCCGCCCGGCACGAAAATGACATCCAGGTCGGTCGGCGCGTTCGCGAACGTCGTGGTGGGGTTTATGGAGATGCCGGTGTCGGTCCAGACCGGATCCATGGTTTTCCAGAGAAGATGGGTCATTCCGTGCATGCCTAAGGCGGCATGCGGTCCAGCCAGGTCCAGCAGCGTGAAATTCGGATAAAGCAGCATCCCTATATTCAACGGTCTGCTTTGCTCGGGCGCGGTACTGTCGGCCATAGGGCCTCCTTGATGCAGTTTGTGGAAGTTGGAAGTTTGGCCGCAGGCTCTTGGGTGAGAGCCTGCGGCCTTAGGCTGAGTCAGGATTCCAGCCCGGTCGTTCTTTTGAACTTGAACCGCTGGTGGGACGCAGCCTCAGGCGGGTTCGACACCGCCCGTTGAGGGCGTGAGCGGCCGAAGAGCGTCAATCATGCTCGTGGTCCCGTGGACAATTTCTCCGCCGGGCTCGACATCCACCAAGCCGCCCTTGTTGTGGGCGTCGTAGAGGTCGATCAAGAGCGTGGTCGTGCTGGGGCGCAGTACCTTCTCCAGGTTCTCCCGCCACTGGTCACGGGGCAGCGCCATGGGAGTGACGGGACCGTCGAGCAGCTCGCTCATCGCTGCGGCGACGTCAGCGGCGCTGTATCGACGAGGACCCTCGGCATGAAGAATGCGCTCCGTACCCCAAGCGTATTCATCGAGCAGCAGCTTTGCTGAGATCAGGCCGAGATCCGGCGCGGAGATCGTCGGAAAAGCTGCATCGACCGGATGATGCAGGCTCGGCAGGACGCCGGCTCCCGCGGCGACCGGGAAGAAGGCGGCCCAGCCCTGCATGTGCTCGGCGGATCGCAGAATAGTCTTCGGTCTTGCGAGTTTGCGTATTCCATCCTCGAAGAGCCGGAATGCGCTCGGCATGCCGATCCAATCGTCGACGTGAGCACCGTAATCCGAGATCGCGAGTATCCGCTTCGGCTCGGCATTTTTGAGCGCCGTGACGAGGCTTTCGATCGCCGTTCGCATTTCGCCCACGGCGTCCTCGGCCTGCGTGGGCGGCGGCAGGATAATCTGCACTGCGTCTACGCCTCGGATAGCAGGCGCCAGAGCCTCGGCGTCGAAGAGATCGGCGATCGCGATGTCGCAGCCGATGGCCCGAAGGCGATTCGCCTTTTTCTCATCCCGCAGGATCGCCCGCACCGGGATGCCGGCTTCACGCAGCTTTGATGAGGTCGCAAATCCGACGTTCCCGGCTGCTCCTAGTATTGCAATCATGGCTTAAGTCCTTCTGATTTGCGCAGGGCGATCAGCCCGGCCAGCGGACTGGCCGGGTGCTGTCGCGCAGCGCTTGTATTTGGAAGCGGGGTTTAGGCGAGCCGGCCGCTATTGGCCCTGCTGACCGACGGCGGCGAGGAAGCCCGCGGTGTCGAAGTAGTCGCGCCAGCGCACGATCTTCCCGCCCTCGATTTCGAGCACACCGAGCGCCCGAATCGTCGCGATGATCGTGTCGTCGCTTCGGCAGAAGTGATCAGACCGCTCTGCGTAGACCCGCTTGCCGTCGCCAGACAGAACCAGGCCATCGATCCGCATATGATCGAACTTGATGGGAAATGCCTTGGCGAAGTTTGCCGCTTCGTCTGGCCCGATGGTCTGTGCGACACCGACGTTTTCCCAGACGGTGTCAGCCGTGAAGTACGAGGCGAACGAACTCCAGAACCCGTCGGGCGTGGCGACCGTCGCGTCAAAGAACTCCCGGACAAGAGCGACTTCAGCCGACTCCGTGACGCTCGTTTCGATAGGCGAAGACATCTCTATAACTCCTCTTTCTCGTGATTATTTCCTCCTCCCAAAGACCACCTCTACCTCTCGGCTCCACGAGCTGATCGCTGGGGTGGGGTGCATCGCTTCCAGCCGACGAAGTCGGCCGCGTGTCGTCCCTGTCGGATCGCTGCAATGCGTATGGAACCAACAACGGTGCGTCGCTCAGATTCAGACGCCGGTTTGCATGTTCGGTCGGAAATCGTACTCGCGCGCGGTTGCCGCGTAACAAAACGCCCCGGCAACAGCCGGGGTGTCCATTGTTACAGGGGATGCGGTGGGGGCGTAGCGTCACCAGAAGGGGATGATCGACCACACTGGTAGCAGAGCTTCGAGAGAGTCTCGACGAACGAGAGCGTCGTTTTTCGATCCTTCGTCTGCAAGCTTGAGCCGGCAACGGCTCACCCGTCATACGTCGACCGCCGAAAGTGCTCGCTCAGATTCAGGCGTGGGTTTGCAGTTTCGGTCGAAAATGGCTCGAATGACGCGTGATCTCACTTGGCGTCTGACCGAGGACACGCCTCATGGTCGAGGTCATGTGGCTCTGATGGGCAAAACCGGCAGCGACGGCGATCTCGCTCGCCGGCATCGATGTCGTTTCCATCATCGCACGCGCATATTCGACGCGCCGACGAATGACGTACTGATGTACGGGAGCGCCCGTGCTGTTTCGGAATAGCGCTTTCAGCCGGGTGACACCCACGCCCGCCACTGCTGCCAAATCCGCTAGGTGGAGCTTTTGATCTAGGTTGCTCTCGATGAAGTCCGTCAGGAGCTTCAGTTGACGCGCCGACAGTTTCTGTTCGTTTCCGTTGACGCTGCCCTGATTCCCGCTGCCGATCTCGATCAGCCGCACGGCCAGAGCATTTGCGAGAAGCTCGATGTAGAGGGGATCAGAAGGGGTATCCGATTCTAGGTCGGCCTTTATCGCCCAGGCGATACCTTCGATGCGTGCATCTCTTACTTGGAATTGGGGTAGCAGTTCGATCGTGCTCGGATCGCGGTCCAGCTCTTTTGCTACTTGGTTTATCAGCCACGGAAAGATGCGCAGGCTCAAGATGTGAGCATCGGCCTCATCTTCCCAAGTTCCGCCCACACCCGCGGGAACGATGTCGATGTCCCCAGGCTTCTGAAGCCGACGCATCCTTCGACCCCCGCAACGGCAGTGCGCATTCACCGGCGGGCCGTAGTGCATTCCAAGGCCGTGCATCTCGCCGCCTGGCACGTCCGAGATGCCGCTCGGGAACAGCACGAAATCCGCAGCCAGTCCGTTCCAGCCCCTTCCTTCGCTCGTTAGCAGGATCTCGGGAGCACGGGAATCTGGTGAGGAATGATACATGAGCGGTCGGATCTCGGTTCTGCCATCGTGCCGCAAATATAGGCCGACACGGCCCCCCGAACAACGCTGCTCATTTTATCTCCTAGCATTGAGATCGCGCACGGCAAGGCACGCGAGCAATCGCCGCGTTCACCTAGTCAGATAGTCTGTAGTACGATGGCGATTTCGCGGATCATCTTCGCAGCCCCTCAAAAAAAGGGCCTAGCGTCGAGCGATGACCATTCTTTGTGTCTGGATCATCAAGCGCCACTAGCGCTGATGGGAGTCTCAGTTCTTCCGACGCGCCCGAGCAAATCCGCGGTCTGTTGCCATGAAGCGTTGGATCATCGGAACGACCAGCTTGGACGGCTCAGAGATGGATTGGCCCGTTTCCTGGGAAAGCGCCTCGGCGTAGGCGACGAGGTCGCGATGGACTGTCGCCGGCACCTCTATGGTCACCCGTACCGGCTTTTCCTCGGCGATCGCACCGAGTTTGAGCTTGCTCATATCAACCTCCATATGGCTCGAGGACGAGGTCGCGCGTGACGATCACCCGCACCGGGAAGCCTGGGCGGATCGTCAGCGTCGGCGCGATGTTGAGCTGGCGCTGGATGATCTGTTGGCCAGCGTCATTGATTGTGTCCTGCCCGCCGTTGCGGATCGCCTGGATCAGCCGGTCGTCGTCATTGGTGGCGAGTTCGGCGCCGACGCTGAGCAGCGTCGAGAGGCCCGCCGCCTTGGCGAGATCCCACCAGTGATAGTCGACGCCGTCCTGCAGGCCGGCATAGCCCTCGGCGTCGGCGCCGGGCTGCCGCTCCAAGACGATGCTGCGGCCGTTCGGGAAAATCAGGCGGTTCCACACCAGCAGGACGCGGCTCTGGCCGAACTGGACATTGTTGTCGTACTGGCCGAGGACGCGCGTGCCCTGCGGCACGAGCAGGATGCGGCCGGTCGGGCTGTCGTAGATGTTCTCCGTGACCTGGGCCGTGATCTGCCCCGGCAGGTCAGATCGGATCCCGGTGATCAACGCTGCGGAGATGATCGCGCCCGCCTGGAGGATGTTCGGCGATGCCGGCGCGGTGACGCGGTCGGCCGCAACCGTTCGCCGGTCGACCGGTGCGTTGAGGAAGGCCTGCTGCCGCTCCTGCGCTGTGGGTGTTGCCGGTGGCGGTGCGAGCCCAAGGCTCGCGAGGTCTGGCTGGGCAAGGCTCGGCAGGCTGCTATTGGGTTGAGTTGATGTCCGCGCTTCCGACGCCGCGAACAACCGGCTGGTGCGCGCGGTCTCGATTTCCTGAAGGCGGCGCTGCTCCTCGGCGCTCATGCCCGGCTGTGCGGGTGAGATGCCAGGCGTCGGCACGGGCTCACCACGGTTCTGGGCGCTGACGATTGGCCGGCCGAGGTCGCCGGGCAGCGGCGGGCCGAGCTGGGGCACGCCGGCATAGTCCCGCGGCAGGCCCTGCAGGCCGTCAGCCGTCGAGCGGTTTTCGGTTGAATAGAGTTCCTCGGACGGCCGACCGTCGTGGCGGGTCTGAAGCGCATAGACGAGCGCGCCGCCGAGGCCAAGGCTTGCCACCAGGCCGAGCCCTGCCAGAACCTTCCGCGACAACCGCGTGACGCGGGGCGCCTCGGCGCGCAGGCGCATCGGCGCGGCCGCCTCAGGCTTCGATCCGGTGAGCGGCCCGGCCGCTTCCTCTTCCTCGTTTCGGTCATCACTCACGACGCGGGCCTCCCGTCGGTACGGGTGATCCGGACGCGCTTCTGGGTTTTCCCGGAGCCGAAGCGGAGCTCGGCAGCGGCGAACAATCGGTCGACGATCATGTAATTGTTGCGGACCCGGTAGTTCACGAGTTCGGAGGTGTTGCCCTCGGCGCCGACGACGAAGAGCGGCGGCATCTCGCCTTGGCCGATGCCTCTCGGAAACTCGATGAAGACCTGCCGGCCGTCGTCATAAGCGCGCAAGGGACGCCATGGCGCACGGTCGCCGGTGACTTCGTAGCGGAAGTTGATGCGCGAGAGATCAACGCCGGTCGCCACCGGCTGGGCCGCCTGCGCCTCGGCGTTCTGGCGGCGCAGCGCGATGAGCTGGTCCTGCGGATACTGCCAGGAGACCGAGGCCATATAGGTGCGCTCGGTCGAGCGCAGCTCCATGTGGTAGGTGCGCAGATTGGTGTTGATGACGAGATTGGTCATCAGGTCGGCGCGGGTCGGCTTCACAAGTATATGGACCTGTTGCGTCGCGCCCGAGCCGCTCTGCGTGTCGCCGATGATCCAGCGCACGGTGTCGCCGGCGGCGACTGGCCCGGAACCGACGAGCTGCTCGCCTGGCTGCAATGCGATATCGGTGATCTGACCGACAGCCGTATAGACCTGATAGAGGGCGCCTTGCGTGAAGGGATAGACCTGCATCGAGTTGATGAAGCCGTCGCGCACCGGCTGAATGCGGGCGGCGGCATTGGCCTGGTTGACGCGGGCCGTGGGATCGGCTGGCTCCGGCGCTCGCCGAGATTGCTCAACGGGCTTCATCTGCCCAGGCAGCGGGAGCGGCCTCGGCAATTCGACCACTTGGACCGGTGCTGGCGGATCTACGGTCTGCACGGCGGCGGGCGCATCGTCGTAGCTGATCTCGGGCGGCTTCTGCGTCGTCGCGCAGCCTGCGAGCGCCGTGGCGGAAAGCAGCAAAGCCGCCAATGTGTGTGTACGGAAAGCCGGTTTTCCGGCTTTACGGAAAATCGGCATCATCATTGCCCCAGCTCCCGTGACCAAGAAATTGCGTTGACGTAGATCCCCAGTGGATTGGCGCGCAGACGGTCGGCGTTGCGCGGTATCTGGACGACGATAGTGAGGATCGCCGTCCACCGGGTCGTTTCGGCGAGCTGCCCGTTCTCGTAGCGGCGCTCCGTCCATGCGACGCGGAAGCTGTCGGGAGACGCGCGGATCACGCTCGAGACGTCGACAGCGATCTGCTGGCGCCCCACCTTGGTGAAGGGATCATTCGAGCGCGCGTAGTCATTCAGCGCCGCCGCACCTCGGTCCGTCGTGAAGTCGTAGGCGCGCAGCCAGTTCTGGCGCACGATGATCGCGTCCGCCGGAATCGAGCGGACCTGCTCGATGAAGCGCGCCAGATGAAATGCGATCTGCGGGTCGGTTGGCTGATAGTCGGCCGTGGCCGGCGCAATCGCCTGCGCCTGGCCGAGCCGGTCGGTCTGGACAACCCAAGGAACGACGGTCCCGCGCGCCGATTGCCAGACCAGCGCCGCCGCAAAACCCGCCGATAGGAAGAGCGAGCCGAACGCCATGTAGCGCCAGTTACGCGCTTGGACGCGCGCCGAGCCAATGCGGTCGTCCCAGACCTGCCCGGCACGCTGGTACGGCGTTTCGGGTTCGGGAGCCTTTCCATAGTGCGTTGAGGGTCGTCGAAACATCAGCGGTCACCTTCGGAGAGATTGATGGAGGAGCTGCCGCCGTGGCTGTCGCCGCTGCGCACGGCATGGATGGTGGTCGAGACGGCATGGCTCATCTGTTGGGAGCGCTTCATGCGGCGGGCCCAGGCGGGCGGCTGATCGCCGCCGCTGGCGGGGCTCGCGGCTGGATCGGTGGCTGCCTCGCCGACGGTGCCCATGGTCGAGGAGCCGCCGGTCGCCTCGAAGGCGGCGCGGGCTCCATCGGCGAAGCTGCTGCGCATGCTCGACGAAGCGCGCTCGGCGGCGCGCCGGAGCGGCGATGTGGCGGCGGAACCAGCGGCACGCGCGACTCCGCCCAGGCCGCTGGCCACGCCCGAGGCGCCCGTCTGCCCTGCGGCACCCAGGCTGTATGCGGTCGATGCGCCACCCGCGACGGCCGCACCGCCGCGAGCTGCGGCGGCTGCACTGCCCGCCAGCGCGGCGCCGCCGGAGGCTACAGCGCCAACCGTGGCGGCTCCGGCCGCGACCATGCCGCCAGCGGCGAGCCCGGTGCCGACGGCGGCTCCTGCGCCGAGTTGGGGACCGCCGGACACGAGGCCGTTGGCGATACCCGGGCCAAAGATGCCGAGGCCGAGCAGCGTCAGCGCCGCGAGCACGATCGCCATAGCTTCGTCGATTGTCGGCGTGCGGCCGCCGAAGCCGGCGGTGAACTCGGAAAAGAGGCTCGATCCGATGCCGATGATGACGCCGAGGACAAGAACCTTGATGCCGGAGGAAATGACGTTTCCGAGCACGCGCTCGGCCATGAAGGCCGTCTTACCGAAAAGGCCGAAGGGGATGAGCACGAACCCGGCGAGCGTCGTCAGCTTGAACTCGATCAGCGTCACGAAGAGCTGGATCGCGAGGATGAAGAAGGCGAGCAGCACAAGCGCCCAGGCGAGCAGCATCACCGCGATCTGAATGAAGTTCTCAAAGAAACTCCAGTAACCCATCAGATCTGATATGGAATCGAGCAGTGGTCGACCGGCGTCGAGCCCTGTCTGTGCGACGCGGCCGGGACGCATCATGTCGGCGACCGTGAAACCGGTGCCAGACGCCTTCAGCCCGAGCCCGGCGAAGCTGTCGAAGATGATCCGTGCCAGGTTGTTCCAGTTGCCGATCAGGTACGCGAACACGCCGACGAACAGGGTCTTCTTGACCAGGCGCGCCATGATGTCGTCGTCGGCGCCCCAGCTCCAGAACAGGGCGGCGAGCGTCACGTCGATCACGATCAGCGTCGTGGCGATGAAGGCGACTTCGCCGCTGAGGAGGCCAAAACCGCTATCGATGTAGCGGGTGAAGACCTCCAGGAAATGGTCGATGACGCCGGTGCCGCCCATGATCTCAACGCGCCTCGTTCGTGTGAGAGTCGATCACCGGCTCGGTCTCGTTCACGCCAGGATGGCGGGCGGACGGAAGGTCGTGCGGCTGACCCTGCGGACCCGGCGCCTGCGGCGCGGGCTGCTTCTGCAAGGCCTGCGACGGTTTCAGGAAGCGGTCGCGGTTATCCGCCCAGGCTTGGAGGCAAGAGGGGTCACGGGTGCCAGCTTCTCCGATCTGCTGGCAGCGTCGCAGCTCGGTCTTCAGCGGGTCGACGCCCGCTTCGGTCGCCGCCTCGAGGCTGCGGTAGAGCGGCGGTTCGTCTTTGCGAGAGAGTTCGATCGCCGTCGCCGTGATCGCGAAGGTCACGAAGCCGACGGCGCCGATACGCGCGAGAATCTTTCCGTCCATCGCCGCGCCCTCAGTTGCTGCCCGGGAACATCTGCGCATTACCGGGCTGGTATCCGGTGCCCGGCGTCAGGAAGCGGCGGCGCTGCTCGCGGCCCTGTTCGGCAGCCGCGGACCGCTCGGCCTCGGCGAGCGCTTGGGCCCGTCCGTTTGCGGAAACGACTGCGGTGAGATCGGCGAGCTGCTGGGCCTGCAATGCGAGAAGCTGGTTTCCCGCCTGCGTAGCCTGCAACGCTCCGGTCGCGCCCTGGCTTTGGCCGACCAGCGCCGACATCTGCGTGCGGTTGGTGTCGATGTTGCCGACGACGCCGGCCTGGACGCGCATCGCGTCCTGGAGTCCCGAGACCGTGTTATTCCAGCGCTCCTTCGCCTGGGCGACGAGTTGCTGATCGGACGCGCTCATCGAAGCGCTGCCAGCGCCGTAGTTCGTGCGAAAGGCCTGGTCGATGTTCTGGACGTTATAGGCGATGCGCTGGGCTTCGCCGAGGAGCTGCTGCGTCCGCTGAACGGACTGTTGAAGCTGTTGGAGCGAGGAATACGGGAGGCTCGCGAGATTGCGGGCCTGGTTGATCAGCATCGTTGCTTCGTTCTGAAGCGACGTGATCTGGTTGTTGATCTGCTGCAAGGCGCGCGTCGCCGACAGGAGGTTCTGGGCATAGTTGGTGGGATCATAGACGATCCATTGAGCCGAGGCCGGAGCGATCAGCACCGGCGACACCGACATCGGTGCGGCGAGGATGACGGCGGCAAGCGCCGCGCGAGGGATACGCAGTGTCATGGCTGGCTCTCCAGGTTGGTGAGGTTGGGAATGAGGTCGGCCGCCCAATCGACGCCGCGATGGCGCAGCCACGCGGCTAGAAAGCCCTCGCGCCCGTGCTCAGTGACGATGCGGTCGATTGCGGACTGGTCGGTCTTGGAAGATGCCGCGCAGAGCGCGAGCGCGACGTCGGCGAGCCCCAGCTCGAACAGCCGGTTGCCGCGGCGGCTCTGGCAGTAATAGTCCCGCTTGGGCATGGCCCTGGCCAGGATCTCGATCTGCCGGTCGTTGAGGCCGAACCGGCGATAGATCGCAGTGATCTGCGGCTCGATCGCTCGCTCGTTCGGCAGCAAGAGCCGCGTCTGACAGCTTTCGATGATGGCGGGCGCGATCGCCGAGCCGTCGATGTCGGAGAGCGACTGCGTGGCGAAGACGACGCTGGCGTTCTTCTTGCGCAGCGTCTTCAGCCATTCGCGGAGCTGGCCGGCGAATCCCTCGTCGTCGAGGGCTAGCCAGCCTTCGTCGACGATGATCAGGGTCGGCTCGCCGTTCAGCCGGTCCTCGATGCGGTGGAAGAGATAGGCGAGCACCGCCGGCGCCGCGGCCGTCCCGATGAGCCCTTCGGTCTCGAAGGCCTGGACGGTGGCGACGCCGAGATGCTCGCTCTCGGCGTCGAGCAGCCGGCCATAGGGCCCGCCGACGCAATATGGGCGCAGTGCCTGCTTCAGGTCGTTCGACTGCAGCAGCACCGAAAGGCCGGTCATCGTGCGCTCGGCCAGTGGCGCGCTGGCCAGTGACGACAGCGCCGTCCAGATTAGCTCCTTGACCTCGGGCGTGACCTGAATGCTCTCGCGCATCAGGATGGCGATGATCCAGTCGGCTGCCCAGGCGCGTTCGACCGTCTCGTCGATCCGGGAGAGTGGCTGAAGCGCGACGCTTTCGGCGGAACCCTCGGTCAGGCCGCCGCCGAGATCGTGCCAGTCGCCACCCATCGCGATGGCGGCAGCGCGGATCGAGCCGCCGAAGTCGAAAGCGAAAACCTGTGCCCCGGGGTAGCGGCGGAATTGCAGCGCCATCAGCGCCAGGAGCACGGACTTGCCCGCGCCGGTCGGGCCGACGACCAGCGTGTGGCCGACGTCGCCGACGTGAAGGGAGAACCGGAACGGAGTGGACCCTTCGGTCTTGCCGTACAGCAAGGGGGGCGCACCAAAGTGCTCATCCCGTTCCGGCCCCGCCCACACGGCACTTAGGGGGATCATGTGGGCGAGGTTGAGCGTCGAGATCGGCGGCTGACGCACATTGGCGTAGACGTGGCCCGGCAACGAACCGAGCCAGGCGTCGGCCGCGTTGATCGTCTCGGGCATCGCGGTGAAATCGCGGCCCTGGATCACTTTCTCGACGAGACGGAGCTTCTCGGCCGCGACCCGAGGATCGTTGTCCCAGACGGCGATCGTGGCGGTGACATAGGCCTGACCGGCATAGTCGGCGCCGAGTTCCTGCAGTGCTAGGTCCGCGTCGGCGGCTTTGTTTGCGGCATCGGTGTCGACCAGGGCGCTCGCCTCGTTGGTCATCACCTCCTTGAGGATCGCTGCGATCGACTTGCGCTTGGAGAACCACTGCCGGCGGATCTTGGTCAGAAGCTTCGTGGCGTCGGTCTTGTCGAGCAGGATTGCGCGCGTCGACCAGCGATACGAAAAAGCGAGCCGGTTCAGATCGTCGAGAATGCCGGGCGTCGTCGCCGTCGGAAATCCGACGATCGTCAGGATGCGCAGATGCGCCTCGCCAAGACGCGGCTCCAGCCCGCCGGTGAGCGGCTGATCTGCGACCAGCGCGTCGAGATACATCGGTGTCTCTGGAACGCGCACGCGATAGCGTTTGGTCGAGACCGTCGAGTGCAGATAGGTCAGTGTCTCGACATCATCGAGCCAGCCGCACTCCGGCATGAAGGCTTCTACGAGCTGCAGGATACGATCGGTGCGATCGACGAAGCCGCGGAGTGCCTCCCAGGCATCGACGCCGCGTTCGGCCTTGCCCTCGTAGAGCCAGCTCTCGGCGCGCGCGGCGTCCTCCGCTGGGGGCAGGAAGGTAAAGGTCAGGAAATAGCTCGACTCGTAATGGGCCGCGTCCTCCTCGAAGTCGGCCTTGCGCTCGGCGTCAACCATCGCCGAGGCGGCGTCGGGAAACCGGCTCGCCGGATAGGCGCCGACGGCATGGCGCTGTGCCTCGACGAAGATCGCCCACCCGCTGCCGAGACGACGGAACGCGCTATTGAGCCGGCCCGCGACGGCGACCAGCTCGGCCTGGACGGCGGAATCGAGATCGGGTCCGCGGAAGCGCGCGCTGCGCTGGAAGGAGCCGTCCTTGTTGAGCACAACGCCGGGAGCAACCAGCGCCGCCCAGGGCAGGAAATCCGCGAGCCGGGACGAAGAGCGACGATATTCGGCGAGGTTCATCATCGGGCGCCTCAGACGTTCAGGTGACCGGGGATGCGGAGGTGCCGGCGGCCAACGTCGACGAATTGCGGGTCGCGCTTCGCCGCCCAGACGGCAGCGAAATGGCCGATGGCCCAGAGACCGAGGCCGACCAGCCAAAGGCGAAGGCCGAGGCCGATAGCGGCGGCGAGCGTTCCGTTGAGAATGGCAATCGCCCGCGGTGCGCCGCCGAGCAGGATGTGCTCGGTCAAGGCTCGGTGGACCGGGACGGCGTAGCCCGGCACGTCGCCGCCGCTCTCGATCAGGCCAGCCATCAGACGAGCGCTCCGCCGCCGAACGAGAAAAACGACAGGAAGAAGCTGGACGCGGCGAAGGCGATCGACAGGCCGAAGACGATCTGGATCAGGCGACGGAAACCGCCCGAGGTATCGCCGAAGGCCAGCGTCAGGCCGGTGACGATGATGATGATCACCGCGACGATTTTCGCGACCGGGCCTTCGATGGATTCCAGAATCGATTGCAGCGGCGCTTCCCACGGCATCGAGGAGCCGGAAGCGTGGGCGGCAGGCGCCAGCAGGACGCTGGCCAAGAGCACGGACGTGGCCGTCGCCACATGGCGACGGAAATGCAGGGCACAGCGGATCATGCAGGTTCTCCTTCGGGGGGCTGGGTTGCAGGGCGGACGTGGTAGTCGCCATTGGGGCTGAGGCCCTCGACGCGGCCGAGTTCGGCCAGGCGGCGAGTGGCGCCCCGGCCTGAGAGGACGGCGACCAGATCGATCGTCTCGGCGATCAGCGCGCGCGGGACGGTGATCACGGCTTCCTGGATGAGCTGCTCGAGGCGCCGCAGTGCGCCGAGCGCGGTGCCGGCGTGGATCGTGCCGATCCCGCCAGGATGGCCCGTGCCCCAGGCCTTGAGCAGGTCGAGCGCCTCGGCGCCGCGCACCTCGCCGATCGGAATACGGTCTGGCCGAAGGCGGAGCGAGGATCGGACGAGATCGGAGAGCGTCGCGACGCCGTCCTTGGTGCGCATTGCGACCAGGTTCGGCGCGGCGCACTGAAGCTCGCGGGTGTCTTCGATCAACACGATGCGGTCAGAGGTCTTCGACACCTCGGCAAGCAGCGCATTGGTCAGCGTCGTCTTGCCGGTCGAAGTGCCGCCTGCGACGAGGATGTTGTGGCGATCGGCGACCGCCTGGCGCAGGATGTCGGCCTGCTCGGCCGACATGATGCCGCCTTCGACATAGTCCTGCAGGGTGAAGACCGCGACAGCCGGCTTGCGGATCGCGAAGGCCGGCGCCGCGACGACGGGCGGCAGAAGCCCTTCGAACCGCTCACCCGTTTCCGGCAGCTCAGCCGAGACGCGCGGATTGCCAGCATGAACCTCGGCGCCGACATGGTGGGCGACGAGGCGCACGATGCGCTCGCCATCGGCCGCCGACAGCCGCTCGCCCGTGTCGGACAACCCTTCCGAAAGACGGTCGACCCAGAGACGGCCGTCGGGGTTGAGCATCACCTCGACTACGCTGGCGTCACCGAGGAAACCGGCGATGGCAGGGCCAAGTGCGGTCCGCAGCATACGGGCGCCGCGAAGTATCGCCTCAGATTTCTCGGAAGAGACTGCCACGTTGTCCCCGTTCTTTGCGGGACCGCGTCAGGCCGCCCCTGGATCGGGGATGATTAAGAGAACTGGAAATCAGTCCGCGGCAACAGGTGTCAGGGCGTAGTAGTAGCCTAGCGTGCAAAGACAGGTGGTCGGCGGAATCGACGATTACTTGAGTTGCCGCAATCGATGCTTATTGCGCGTCGCGCGCGGGGTCTATGTCCTCGGAAATCTCCTGCCGCAGCTTCGGCCCCTTGGCGAGTCTGCGGCCGAGCGCGGCGACGAAGGCGTCGTAGCGCTCTCCAGCCTGCGCCCGCGCTGCCGCCTGCGCCGGCTCGGGCAGCGGCGGATTAGTGGTCAGCCAAAAGCGCACGAAGACCGCCAGCATCTCGACCGAGATGCCAAGGTCGCGCTCCATGCGCGTCATGCGACGGTCGAGCTGATCGAGGCGTTTGGTCGTCGCCGCTTCCTGACGCTCGGCAGCGTCAGGCGAGAGGAAGGATGCGATCGCTGCTTCGGCGATCAGCGAACGCGACTGATCGCGCCGCGCGGCATAGGCGGCGAGCGCCTTCATCACCTCGGGTTCGAGATAGACCGATAGCCGCTGCTTCTTCGACGGATTGGCCATAGGCGTCTCAGAGCTCCATGCCGTCGTTCGGGTCGAGCGCGACCTGGCGCGCCACGCCCTGCATGATCTGGTTGGCGCGGCTGACCCGAGCCGTGTCGTCATCGGCCTCATCGTCGAAGCCGTCGAACTCATTCTCGATCGGCGCCTTCTTCTCGCTCGGCACGGCGCGGTCCAGCTCCGGCTGGCGACGCCGTTCCGATCCGGTCGGATCATCGTCGCCGGTGTCTGCGGCGCCGGATGGGTCGGCGGACGCGATGCTCGGCGGGCGTGCCGGAAGCGGCAGCCGGCTCCAATCGTCCGTTCCATGGTGTTCCGGCCTAGTGAGCTTCGGCGGCTCCATGATCCGATCCTTGAATCGGCGATCCTCGTAATAGCGCGCCTTCTTCGCGCGGATCGGCGGTGTGCCTGCCACCATGACGATCTCGTCGGCCGGCGGGAGCTGCATAATCTCGCCCGGGGTAAGCAGCGGCCTTGCGGTTTCCGAGCGCGACACCATCAGGTGGCCGAGCCAAGGCGAGAGCCGATGGCCGGCATAGTTGCGCATGGCGCGCATCTCGGTCGCGGTGCCGAGCGCATCGGAGACGCGCTTGGCCGTCCTTTCGTCGTTGGTCGCGAAACTGACCCGGACGTGGCAGTTGTCGAGGATCGAATTGTTTGGGCCATAGGCCTTCTCGATCTGGTTCAGCGACTGCGCGATCAGGAAAGCCTTCAGGCCGTAGCCGGCCATGAATGCCAGCGCCGATTCAAAGAAATCGAGCCGGCCAAGCGCCGGGAACTCGTCGAGCATCAGGAGCAGCCGGTGCCGGTTGCCCTTGGCCTTGAGGTCCTCGGTCAGGCGCCGGCCGATCTGGTTGAGGATAAGCCGGATGAGCGGTTTGGTCCGGGCGATGTCTGACGGCGGTACGACGAGGTAGAGGGTCGTCGGCTGCGGAGCTCCAACAATGTCGGCGATGCGCCAGTCGCAGCGCCGCGTCACTTCGGCGACGACGGGGTCGCGATAGAGGCCGAGGAACGACATGGCGGTCGAGAGAACGCCGGAGCGTTCATTGTCGGATTTGTTGAGCAGCTCGCGCGCCGCCGACGCGATCACCGGATGCGGTCCGCTTTCCTCGAGATGGGCGGTCTTCATCATCGCCGCCAAGGTCGACTCGATCGGCCGCTTCGGATCGGAGAGGAAGGCGGCGACGCCGGCGAGGGTCTTGTCCTCCTCGGCGTAGAGGACATGGAGGATCGCGCCGACCAGGAGCGCGTGGCTAGTTTTCTCCCAGTGGTTCCGCTTCTCGAGGCTGCCTTCCGGATCGACGAGGATGTCGGCGATATTCTGAACGTCCCTGACTTCCCACTCGCCGCGGCGCACCTCCAGCAGCGGATTGTATGCGGCCGATTTCGCATTAGTCGGATCGAAGAGCAGCACGCGACCGTGCCGCGCACGGAAGCCGGCGGTCAATGTCCAGTTCTCACCCTTGATGTCATGGACGATGGCAGAGCCCGGCCATGTGAGCAGCGACGGCACGACAAGGCCGACGCCCTTTCCGGATCGCGTCGGAGCGAAACAAAGCACATGCTCGGGCCCGTCGTGACGAAGATAGGCGCGGTCATACTTGCCGAGCACCACGCCGTCGTCGCCGAGGAGACCGGCGCCGCGGACCTCGTCACGACGCGCCCAGCGCGCTGAGCCGAATGTCTCGGCATTCTTCGCCTCCCGAGCGCGCCACACCGACATGCCGATGGCGACCGCGATCGAGATGAAGCCGCCGGAGGCCGCGATATAGGCGCCCTCCACGAAGATTGGCGGGGCATAGGCGTCATAGAAGTACCACCACGGGAAGAAGGACCACGGAAGGTAGATCGGCCAGTCGCCGAGCATGAACCATGGCGGTCCGAGCTGGGGCTGGAAGCCGAGCCTGTAGGCCGTCCATTGCGTGGCGGACCACGTCGTCAACAGGACGATGGCGAAGACAGTGAGGATCTGCCCCCAGTGGATCTTGGTGGCGGACATGGCGGGGTCCTTTCGCTTGGGATGGTGATCACAGGCCGAGCCCCCGCTGGCGGCCGAAGCTCCAGTCGACGCCGCCGTCGCTCCGGGCGATGCCGGAGACGTGACGGCCGAGCTGCTTTTGGATTGATGGCGTCCAGGGCACGAGGCTGAACCCGAGGCCGTCGTCGATCATCGCGAAGCGACCGCTCGCGAGGGTCAGCCGTCGCTGGTAGGTGCCGGTGACATACTCGCCAGACTCGGGCTTGACCTGCGGCCGACCGGTCTCGGCGGCGATGCGTTCGCCGACGGCTTCGAGCTCGCGACGCCGCAACTTGTCGATCAGGCCGGGCTGGAAGCTGACGCCGCGCTTCTGGCGTTCGGCGAGACCTTGGCCGATCAGGTGCTCGGCCCGCCGGTCCATGGCGTCGCGCACCTCGGCGCCGAAGCCGCCACCGAGCGCGACGGGCTCGCGCGCGATGTTCTGCCTGTCGAGCCATGTGGCGCCCGTCGCAGAGACCTGCCTCTCGATGTCGAGGTCGGAGCGCACCGCGATCGCCGCGCGGCGCTGGCCGCGCGCATCGTCGAATTTTCGAAGCTCAACGATCGAGCCCGGCGCGCTGTCGCCGGCCGCGTCGAGGTCGGGCAGCTTGATGTGGTGGGTGCGACCGTCGACGCCATCGACGACCGCGAAAGCCGTCCCCTTCAGCTCGTCGTCGAGGCCGCGGGCGACCAGGCGGCCGATAACCGGATCGTTCAGGCTTTCGGACGCCAGCACATAGCTCGCCGCGCCGCGCTCGATGCCACGCTCGGTCAGGCCATGGTGGATGCGCTTGATGATGTCGCCGCGCTCGCCGAGCTCGCGCAGCGTCGCCTCGGCCTTCTCCGAGATGGTCCACTGTCCCGGACCGATTTCGTCGGCGAGCCCGAGCCCTTCGAGCTTGCGCAGCCGCCCGACCTTCAGTGCGTGGAATTCGTCGGGCTGCCGATCAGCCTGCGGCGCGAGATCGATGACGCCGGTGCGATAGGCGTCGCGGGCGAGCTGCCGATCGAGATTGGTCCAGCGGTCGGCGTCGATCTGGCGCTCCAGCGTTTGCCGGATCTCCTGATCGGTGCGCGGGCCCAGCTCCTGGGTGATGAGGTCGCGCGCCCGATCGCGCATGCCCTCTTTGATATAATCGCGCGAGATGACCAGGTTCTCGCCGTCATCGCGCACGCCGCGCACGATCAGATGGACGTGCGGATGCTCGGTGTTCCAGTGATCGACTGCGACCCATTCGAGCCGCGTGCCGAGATCCTTCTCCATCTGGTCGACCAGCTCACGGGTGAAGCCCTTGAGGTCGGACATCTCCAGCGCGTCGTCCGGCGAGACGATGAAGCGGAAATGGTGGCGGTCATCCTCGGACCGCTCCGCAAAATCCTTGGCGTCGACGTCATCGCCGCCCGGACCGAACAGGCGGGCCTTCTCCCCGCCACGGGTGACGCCGTCGCGGCGCAGATAATCGAGATGCGTCGAGAGCGGCGCGGACCGCCCGCTGTGACGGACGACGCGCGCCTTGATGACCGCGCCGCGCGAGCGTGCGGTGATGAGGCGGTTCGCCTGGATGGAGGCGCGCTGACCGCGCCCGAACCGTGACCGCGCGCCGGACCCGATCTTGCCTTGCCGGGAGACGCTGCCGCCGGCCCGCTGGGCGGCCGCCAGCGCCTGGGCGATGAAGGGCCGCGCCCGCTGCGCGCTGGTCGAACGGATGCGGCCAGGCCGGATGCGGAATTCGTGCTCGTCGGTCATGCCCGACGCTCCGCACATCGCGCCAACGCGATGATTTCTCTTGCAAATGCGCCGACGCGGAGGCTGCGCCGATCAGGCGCACCTCGCGAAATTGCGCCGTAAGTCCTTGAAAAAGCACAACCGAACCAAGGCGCACATCGCGCCCCTTTATCCTGCCATCGTGCGGTTGTGCTTTCGGTCTTTCCTCCCAACGCCTTCCAATCTGCGCCGGGGTTCGCCATGCTGCGATGGACGGGTGCGACGCTCATCGCGGGCCTGCCGGCTCCCGACGGGGCACAAAGATCCCGCCGGTCGGGTTCGCATCCGCCGTCGCATCGCGCGGTGGAGCCGCATTGTCGCCGTCGCGAGAGTGCGCTTCCGTCTGCACAGGATCTGCGCCGCGACCGCGATCCGCGGCGCTGATGAAGAGCGGCGCGCGCGTCCATGCTTGCGGGTCGGCGATAGCGACGGCGACAACAGGAGCCGATGGTTCGCCGCCGACAAGAGGTGCGAGTTGGGCGACATACGCGCGCGTCTCGGCCGGCAATGGCCGGCCGTTCGCGAGGTGCTGGTCGTATCGGCCAGGCCCCGCATTGTAGGCGGCGAGAAAGCCCGGAGCGCCGTATCGATCGTAGAGCTCACGCATGTAGGCGGCGCCCGCGATGATGTTGTCGCGGGGATCGAATGGATCGCTGCCAAGCCGATACCGGGCGCGCAAATATGCCCAGGTATCGGGCATGATCTGCATCAGTCCCATCGCGCCCTTGGGCGAGACGGCGCGCACGTCATTGGCGCTCTCGACCCGCATGAGCGCACGAATCCATGCGACCGGAATGCCGAACCGCTGCGAGGCCTCCGCTACAAACGGGGCGAACGGCGCGCCGACCTCGGCCGAAACCGGCGGCATCGACTGCGCGTGCCCGGGCGACGTCGGCGAGACGACGACTGACAAGCCGGAAAGGAGAAGGAGGACCGTCAGCCGGGCGGCGCTAGACCGCCCAACGACAGTGTTATCAAGGCGGGCCAGCATCGATCAGTCCCGCTCGCCGCGCTTTGGCGCACGGTTCCAGTGCAGGCTCCAGTTCGATTGATTGTCGGTAGACTGGAACAGATGGGCGCGGATCGGCTGCAGGAAACTTGGATCATCGAACTGCAACGAGACATAGTCGCCAGCCTTCTCCCCGGTGCGTTTCCACCCTGCACCGATCTCCGCGCCGGTCTCATTGTTCAAGCTGTCGAAGACATGGACGCGGTAGTCCGGCGTATTCTCGGCGTCGGACGGCTCGGCGGGGAGGATGATGATGTCCTGGTGGAGCGAGAGGGTCTGTAAGTGGCCGATAAAGCCGGAATCGTCGCGGATGAATTGGCCAATCTGGGGCATGGTCGTCTCCTTGGGGTTGGGGGTGGAAGCGGCGGTTCAACGGGTAGGCGCGCGCCACACGTAGCGGCCGTCGCCGTGCTCATCGGTCCAGAGCGGCGTCGCTCGGCCGATCACTGTGCTGGTCGGCAGCGGGCCGAAATATCGACCGTCCAGGCTGCCGCTGACCGACCAGTTCATCAGGAAAAGCTCGCCGTCGGCGATGCGTCGGCAGCCCTGCCAGACGGGCAGAGAGCGGCCGAGATGATCGCGATCGAGCGCATCGCCCATCGGCACGCCATCGACGGTGATGGCGTAATCGCGGCGGCAGACCTGTTGGCCAGCAACACCTGCGATCCGCTTCATCAAGGGCACGCCACGGCCGATATAGCCGCGTTCGACCATGAAGGCGGCGAGCGGCTCCGGCGCGCGGACGGCGACGAGATCGGTGACCTCGAAGCGGTCGGCCGGGGCGATGCTGTAAAGCCCGATCGGCGTGCTCGCCGACGCGTTCCAGATCAGCTTTTTGGGGAATTCGACGAAGGCGGCGATCGCCGTTCCCATGGTCAGGACGTAGGTGACCATGACGTAGCCGAAGCGGCTCATGATCCGACCCTCCGGCGCAGGAGGAATGCCTTGTGGAGCTGGACGGTGTAGGGTCGCGGCTGTTCGCCGGCGACCATGCGGTTGTGGACGTGACGCCAATGATCGGGCGAGACGTCGCTAGGATCGATGCCCGTCGCCTCGATCGCGTCGATCATCTGCAGCACACGTTCGACTTTGGGCCAGCCCTCGACCTTGAGCAGGATGTCGCCGCCGGGGCGAACGAAGGGCACGGTCTGCTGCGGCTCGCCAGCGCGCGTGGTGCGCAGCACGTCGATATGCGAGGCGATGGTCCCATAGTCGTTGGCGACCCAGCGCACGAATGCGAACACGCTGTCCGGGGCGAAGCGAAGCACGCGCCGACGGCGGTCGAGGACCTGTTCGCTTACCTCGCGGCCGAACCTGATCCAGTTCTCGATACGCTTCTCGACCCAGGTGAGCTCGACTTCGGTCAGGTCGTCGGACGGCGGCGCGGCCGGTCTCGGCTCGCCGCGCGCATGGATGGCGGCAGTGCCCGTCATGTCGCGTCTCCAGTGCTCTCAGGGAATTCGCGCGCGAGCAGCTCGCGCAGCATGTCGGCCACGGTGACGCCGCGCTGAAATGCGGCGATTTTGATCCGGGCGCGCTGGGCCGGCGTGACGTCGATCGTCAGCCGTGCCGAGTAGATCGCGGCGTCAGGCACGCGGGGCGCAGGCGCATCGGCGGACCTGATCCAAGTCTCCGCATCGCCTGGTCGGATGGCGAAGGCCCGCTTCGGAGACGTCGCTGTCATGGCGCGATCCTTCCGATCTCGGTAACAAGCGCGGCGATCTCGCGCGCGGCGGCGCTGTCGCTGTCGATTTCGCTGACCAACCGCCCGGTCTGTGCCGTGTCGGCGAAGGCGACGCGCTGGCCGATCCTGGCTGCGAGCAGCGGCGGGTCATGGTCGGCGAGCGTTTCGGCCGTCTCGCGAGCGATGACCGTGCGGGCGGCGCAGCGGTTCAGTACGAAGCGAGCGGCGAGCTGAGGGCGGTAGATGCGTGCCTCGCCGATCAGGGTCAGCATCTCGGCCGAGGCCCAGCCGTCGAGCGGCGATGGCTGCACCGGGATCAGCACCAGGTCGGCGGCGAGCAGCGCCGAGCGCATCAGCCCCGCGACGCGCGGCGGACCGTCGATCACGACGTGATCGGCGTCGCGGGCGAGCTCCGGCGCCTCGCGATGGAGCGTGTCGCGGGCGAGCCCCACGACCCCGAACAGCCGCTCCAGCCCCTCCCGGTTGCGCTGTTGCGACCAGTCGAGCGCGGAGCCCTGCGGGTCCGCATCGATTACGGTGACGCGCTGGCCACGCTTGGCCCATTCGCCTGCAAGATGGAGCGCGATCGTCGTTTTGCCGACGCCGCCTTTCTGGTTGAGCAGCGCGACGATCATGACGGTCTCCCGGCGATCGGGGACTCGTCCACACGGCTCGAAAAAGCCGTTTCCGTTAGAAAGATTCCGAAGGAATCTAGGTTAGAGAAGTTACGGGGCTCGCAAGTCACTGATTCAGCGAGCGGATTCGGCGATTCCGGTCCCCGATAGCACGAGGATCGGGTCCTCGATGGCACGATGGGTCCGGTCCCTGATAGCACGAGACGATTCACAGCTTATCCCCAGGGCGCTTGGTCGAGCGGCGGCGCTGGCGGGGAAAGCCGAGCGCGTTCGGATCGATGGGTTTGAAGGAGAGGATTTCGGGACCGCCGAGGCACTGCTCGATGGTCAGGCGATAGCCCGGCAGCGGCTGTCGGCGGACGATGTCGCGCAGGTCGTAAGCGAAGTGCTTGAGCGGCGAGAGCGAGCCGGACTTGGCGTGGAGATGCGGGAAATCGAAGCTCCAGCCGAATTCCTGCTTGCCGCCGTGCTTGCGCACGAGGCGATAAAGCCAGCGCTCCAGGCCACCAGTCAGACCGAAATAATTGCGGTCGATCGTCAGCACGAGCGCGTCGTCGAGAACGGCAGCGTAGAACCAATCCGGCACGATCAGCTCGAGGCCGAGCGGCCGACCTCTGGCGTCGGCGCGCTCCTTCCATTCGTTAATCCAGGAGAAGCGGTGCAGCCGCCGCTCTGTCGGCTGACGGATAGACGTCGCCACCGTGGTCGACTGCAAGCGGTCGAGCGCGGCCTTCAATCGGTCGTAGTCGCGCAACGAAACACCGCGGCCGATGAACTGCAGAATCTCGTAGGGCGTGGTCGCCATCAGGCGCGATGGCCGCAGACCGGCGTCGCGCGCCTCGACGATCTGGGAGGCTGCCCAGATCAGCACGTCGGCGTCCCAGATGGTGGCCATGCCGTGCTCGGGAACGGCCTCCACGCGGATGACGATGGAGCCGGCTTTGAAGTTGATCGGCGCCAGTCGCTTGGACTTGCCGAGCGCAAAGAACGGGTACGCCATCAAGTCCTGCGCGTCGCGCGGCGCTAGATCGCCGGGGAGCGCCCGGAAGAGATCGAGCTGCTCACGTTCACTGCTGTGATGGCGCGCCGGCATCTGCTGGTCGCTCAGCGCTGCGGCGCGGGGTTGCCTGCCGCGCCGTTCGTTTCGTGACGTTTCGCCGGCAGGATGGTGTCGCTTTCGGCGGTCGAGTTCTTGGTGCCGCGGTTGGCCCAGGCTTGCAGGTCGGCGATCGCATAGACCACGCGGCCGCCTAACTTCTTGAAGGCCGGTCCGGTGCCGTAGGTGCGGTGCTTTTCCAGCGTGCGGCCCGACAGTCCGAGGAAGCGGGCCGCCTCCGGCGTGCGCAGGAAGCGTGGTGGAACGTGGACAGTCGCACTTTCGGCCATGATCGAAGCTCCGTGTGGTGCTGGGTGGCTGCCGGATGTCGGCGGCGGTTCCAGCGCACGGTCGTTCGCTCAGGCGCGATCCACGATGTCGAAGATTTGAGGGAATAATCGACACCCCTTCGGGTGCCGGTCCGGCTAGGGCTTGCGCGGGCGCTTCAGGAGGTCGCGATAGCCGCCATTGACGAGCTTCATGCCGTCGCGGGCGAGACGGATGGTCGTCTCCCGGAGCGCGTCGCCCGCCCATGACGCGGCCTCGATGTGGTGCTTCGGGAAGAGCACGGTCGCAATAGCCCGGTAGCTCTCCCGTTCGAGCCGGGCATCGACGGCGCGCAGCATCTGTCGTAGGCGCTGCCGGCGCTGCGGCGTGACGCG
Organism: Agrobacterium sp. LR_9; assembly: GCF_041954855.1. NCBI lineage: Bacteria > Pseudomonadati > Pseudomonadota > Alphaproteobacteria > Hyphomicrobiales > Rhizobiaceae > Agrobacterium > Agrobacterium sp. LR_9. Next base: position 234,206 of record NZ_JAVAYA010000002.1, on the reverse strand, counting down.
CGGGTCAGGCGGCGCCGGTGGCGCGCGCAGGCCGCGCCAATAGCGGGCGAGCGCCTCCAGACGATCCGGTGTGGCCTCGTCGAGCAGGACGATCGCGACGGCGGGCGGCTGCGCGCCGTCCAGTCCGTGACTGCGCGTGCGCATCACCTCATCGCCCACGCGGATACGCATGTCGGTGACATCGTGGGATGTACGCAGCGATGCCCGGTCAGCAGTAGGTGCGGGTGCAACCCAAGTCGGGAGCGCCTGCAAGATCAGCATCCAGGGATCGGCTGTCGGCGTCCAGGCGGCGTTCGCGCTGGGGGCCGGAAGGTCGGGATCGGCCGCGAAAGGATAACCCCCATTTGGCCGAAAGAGCTGCAGCAGCCTGATCTTCTCGAAGACCTCTTTGCTTCAGCCGGTTATAGTCTTGCTGATACTCGGGATTACGCCTCAGAAATTCCCAGGCCAGGTCCGGAGCGTCCAACTCATTCACATAATCATAGGCGGTTGAGATCCGCCATGTGCCTTGCTCCGGCATCCTTGGCCTCCCATTGCGTCGCTGAGCGCGAGAACTGCAAGCCCCAACGATTCTCGGTTGAGTGGCATTTTGGGAAGCCCGAAGGCGCGTGTGGGTGATGCAAGATCTGCATCACTGGGCGCTCAAGGGTTAATGAAAGCTGGATCGTATAAGATCGCGGAAACCGTTGTTGGTCATCCAATGCGCTCGCGCCAGATGGTTTTGATACATAGCTTCGGCGCGTACGTGATCGGTCTTCGGATCGATGCCGAAGATGATCTTGGCTACTTCTTCCCAGGGCGCGCCTTCACTTTCCGCATCGAGTAGGCGCAGATAGGTCGCGAGATGTGCGCGGTCATAGTCAGTGAGCCGCGCATCCGTCGGTGGCTTGTCGAGAAAGTCGGATTTGCCGCTCATAGTTAACGTCCCCATCGCGTCTTATCCGAAACGGAGGGAGTTTGCACGACGCCCATAGCGTAGAAATGACGGCGCAATGCGGCATTGTTGAGCTTAGGCGCGCCGAGAAGGCCGCTGGCGATTTTGCCGAACAATCATCACTCCTTCGCCCTGATCGGAGTTGAGGAAAACGATGCCGTTCTCCTCAAGGGCTCGGCGGACCTGATCGCGCGTCGACTCATGCACGGGGAGCCCGTTCGCGGACTCCACGCGCTTCAGAGCAGTCAGCGATACCAGGGCCTTGTCAGCGAGCGTCTCCTGATTCCAACCAAGTAACGCGCGGGCGGCCCGTGACTGTCGGGCGGTGATCATGCATGACCACCTCCTACAGTCCGGACTTCGCACGCTACGAAAACGACTATAATAGTCGTCCTTGGTCGGTTTGGCGAGCCGAAAGTCGCTCTGCGGCCTGTTATTGCCAGCCTCACCATGCGAACTGATTCGGTCGCCCTGAACGCCGAAGGCCCCGGCCTTCCCGGCCGGGGCCTTGCGCTTTGCCTCAGTCGCCGCGCCGGCCGTTGGGACGGGACCAGATCAGCGAGAAGGTGTCGCCTTCCTCGTCGTCGAAGAGGTTGGCGTAGATCGGGGCGTTGAAGCTCGGATCGTCGAGCTTGAGGCCTAGATAGTCGCGGCCCTCGCTGGAGCGCTTGGACCAGGCGGCGCCGATCTCGGCGCGGCCGACCAGAACCCGATGGCTGGGTGCGTTCTCGCCGGTGGCGCGCTGGTCGGGGACGATGCGCACGTTCTTGGCCTGGACGCTGAGGGTGACGATTTCGCCGGTGAACTCGTTCGAGCCGGTCTTCTTGAATGTGCCGATGGTCGCCATTTTAAGTCTCCGTTTTCCGTTCCCGAGCCCGCACCATTGCGGCCTCGATGGCGATCGGTTGGCCGGAGGCGATCGACGGCGCACCCCGAAGGGGCCTGACAGCTAAGGAGGGCTTTCTTGTCTCGCGAGGAATGACGGTGTAGCCGGCAGGGGAAGAAAGTTTGACGCCGCTGTTGCGTCATAGGCGATCGAGGCGCAGCCGGCCTTCGGCCAGATCAGGCCATTTGAGAGGCCGTTTGGAGCGGTCGAGGTACGGTCAGACAACGGAGAAGTTGGCAGCCGTCCAGCATCGGCAAACCGGCGTCATGATATGATCACCGGCTTCGTCTCCTCCTGGCAGGCCGACGCCGCTGCATACTGGCCCGCCACCGCCACCACGCGAGATCGCCGCGCCGGATGTCCCGTGTCCCGCCGACACGGCTCTGCTCGTGCAGCGCTCCAGCGAGAGCCGCTTTTCCGGATCAGCGTCGATCTCCGCCACACACGCCCATCGCTCCGACATGAGACGACGGGTGCGACCACGCCCTCTGCTGCCCTTATCCTCCTGACGGCGATAACGAAGATCAGGCTTGCGCAAGATCCCGGGTGGACGGGACCGGAGCCGCCGCCAGCCCAGCTACCCGCACGAAGGCGGTGATGCCGACCGCGACGGCGCCGATGATGGAGAAGGTGATCTGCCACGCGTCGGACGGCATGAGGTGCTTCACGATGCCATGGGTGGCATGGAAACCAGCGATCGCCGCCGGCGCGACGAAAGCTGCGGCCACAATCAACTTCAACCACATGGGGCGGACGAAGGTGATGAGCAAATGGCCAGCGGCGAGCGTGATCGCGGCCGCGACGGCGCCGACGAGGATGGCGCCCGGGATGCCGGCACCCGTGCCGTGCGCCCAGGCGCCCGCAGTTACGCCGACGAACGCCGGCAGTGCAAAGACGGCCAGCGTGAACAGCAGCCAGCAAAGCAGGCCTATTGCAGCGAGGGATGCAAGTATTGCGACGATCATCATGGTGGTAGCCTCCGTATGGACAAGGTCTGACGGGCGCGCCTTCCACCACCACCACGGCGCGGCTGAAGTATACCGCAAGAGCGCGCGTGCCGGGAGCGGAAATCGGCGGCGATTTCCGCACTTGCGACCGGGTCGCCCCAGTCATGGGGCGAAGGGGTCGATTTCATGGACGATCGCGGCGGTGTCGCCGTCATATTCGCTGGCGGGTGTTACCGACAGCGTCCCGTCTCCGGCCTGGAAGATGACGATGGCGGCCATCAGCGTTGTTGCGAGGCTGAAGGCGAAGGCATGAGCGTCGTTGAGAGACATCGATCCGGCTCCTGTTCCGAGCGGAGGACCATCCCCCGCTGACAGGCGCCCGACGTGTCGGACTGAGCGCTGCAATCACCGCGCAGGCGTAGCCGCAGCGGCGGCATGCTCGCATAGCCGACCCTTCGCGGTTTGATGGCGTCAAGCGATCAGTCGGACCAAGGATCAGCGCATAAGTCCGGGGGGTGGTCTCGAGGTCGGAATGGCCGGTCCCTCAGGGGCGCTTGTCGGAGCCTACTGCCTTCCTCGCACGCAGGTTCGCCACAGGTCGCTGGTCACGTAGGCGAGGTCCAGCCAATCATCTGCGTGTAGATTGCGTCGCGAAGCTCCCTGACGTCGCGGTTCAGGTCGCTCAGGTGTTGCGCACTCTGCCCAGATGCGGTCAACAAAGCCTCGCCAAGGCAGCCCGCCCGTGATCTCAAGGCGCGGCCCTGGTCGGTCAGCGCGACCACTACCTGACGTTCGTTTTCCGGGTTCCGCGTGCGGCGCACCAGGCCGGAGGCTTCCAGCCGCTTGAGCAAGGGAGTCAGTGTGCTCGACTCAAGCGCCAGTTTCTCAGCAATGCCGCCCACCGTTTGCTCGTTGTCGCGCCACAGCACGTTCAGCACGAGATACTGCGGGTATGTCAGCCCGAGTCCATCGAGCAAGGGCTTGTACACGCGTTGAATGGCCATACCCGCTGAGTAGATGGCATAGCAGAGCTGGTCATCCAGCGGGACGGGATTGTTCGGTTTTTCCTTGGTCATGGCAGCTCCTTCTCATCCTACATATAGGGCTACGCCGCAAAAATAAATATCGCGATAACATTTATGCTGGACAAGCGACCGGGGCCGGGTTATCAGATTGTTATCGCGATAATGGTTATCGTGAGGTGCAAAGGAGAAATTCACATGACGACGAGGATGAAAAACCTCCTAGTAGCGACGGCCGCTGCAGCGGGCCTAGCCTCTGCAACGCTCGCGCATTCGGCTGAACCGGCTGCTCCTCAGAATGGGCCCGCCAGGAATGTTGTGCTCGTTCACGGAGCCTTTGCCGACGGTTCGGGCTGGAGGGGCGTTTATAACGAGCTCACCACACGGGGTTATCGGGTTACGATCGTCCAAAACCCTCTGACATCGCTCGCTGACGACGTTGCTGCGACTCGGCGCGCGCTCGATAGGTTAGACGGCCCTGCTATCCTCGTGGGCCATTCATGGGGCGGGACGGTCATCACCGAAGCGGGCGTCCACCCGAACGTGGTGGGGCTTGTCTATGTTTCTGCACTCTCGCCTGACGCCGGCGAGACGACATCCCAGCAATACGAGGGCTTTGCCGCCACGCCGGACTTCGTGATCGAGACGCAGCCTGACGGGTTCGGCTTCATAAAGCCGGAGAAGTTCAAGGCCGGTTTTGCTGCCGATGCTAGCGATGCCGACGCGGCCTTCCTGCGGGACTCACAGGTTCCTATCAATATGTCCGTGTTCGGCACCAAGCTTGAGAATGCGGCTTGGCGAAGCAAGCCCAGTTGGGCGGTGATCGCGACAGAGGACAAGGCATTCGACGTCCGGATGCTACACAGCATGGCAACTCGCATCGGTGCTGAAATCACCGAGGTAAAGGCCAGCCACGCGCTTTTCATGACGCAACCGAAGGCAGTCGCTGACGTGATCGTTCGCGCCTCTCAGGACGCGCAGGCTGCGTCACGCTAATGCTGAATAACGAAGGGGCAGAGGGGCGGTAATTCTTGTTTCTTCCGCCGCTCTGCTGCTCCTCGGAACATCTCAACGGTCGGTTCTAGCGCCGGTGTTGAGTTCAGGGCGGCGCTCACGCGCCGCCGAACTTCCAGACCGGAATGCCGAGCTTCTTGGCCTTGTCGGCGAGGTTGTCGTGGATGCCGGTGCCCGGGAAGTGCATCACGCCCTTGGGCACGATTTCCAGGATTTCATCATTGCGCTTGAACGGCGCTGCCCGGCCATGCTTCGTCCAGTCGGGCGCAAAGCCAATCTGCGGGACATTGCGGTTCTTTGCCCAGAGGGACGCGATTTTCTCGGCGCCCTTCGGCGACTTGCCGTGGATCAGCACCATGTCGGGATGCTTCTCGTGAACCTGGTCGAGCTTGGCCCAGATCAGACGGTGGTCGGCATAGTCTAGCCCACCGGTGACGACGATCTTCGGGCCCGGCGGCAGGAGCACCTCCTGGTCTGCACGCTTCTTGGCCATCAGGAAATCGCGGCTGTCGATCATCGCCGAGGTCAGGTTGCGATGGTTGACCTTCGATCCGGTGCGTGGGAGCCAAGGCTTGCCGACGTGGCGTTCGTAGTGCTCGGCGGCCTGATCGCGCATCAGCTCGAAGGCGTTCTGGCGCTCAATCAGCGTGATGCCCTCGGCGATCAGGCGCTCCAGTTCGACGGACTTCACCTCGCTGCCGTCCTGTTCGCGCTGCGCCCGCTTCTGGGCCTGCTCATTGTCGTCCAGTTCCCGGCCGATCCGTTCGGTGGCGCGGTGGAAGACGTTGACGGTCGACCAAAGGAGATCGTCGAGGTCGGGCTCGAGGCGCGTTTCCTCCAGGGTGCTGATCAGGGCGTCGAAGATGTCTGCTACGGCGCCCGCGACCTGGTTGCCGTCGGGAAGAAGCCGCTGGTCGGGTTCGTCGGCGAAGGGGCGGTAGCCGTGGAGTTGGAGTTCGTTGAGGACATGGTCTGTGGGTGAGGATTCGTGGTGCGGTTCGTAGTCGTCGTGATCGCGCATGGGATGCTCCGTCGGTTGGACCGCGACCGTCGCGGCCTTCATGGCGACGAAGCCCACGGGCCGGACGGCCGGGCACCCGGAGCGCAGCGCAGGGCTCGATGGCTAAGGCCGACTATTTTGCCTCGCGATGGAAAGCGGCCTTCAGGCCGCGCCGGAAAATAGTCGGCCGCCGCCATTGCCCGGCTGGCCGGCTTGTGGGCCGATCGCCCTCTCGAAGGCCGAGGCGCGGTCCCCCTCCGATGGATTGATGCATCCGCCGAGCACGGCGTCGAGCCGCTGGCGCGTTCTCCTGCCGACTATGCCGCCAACGCCATGAAGCGCGCGACGTCCTGCGGCGCGACCTGCAACCGGGCTTCCGTCCGCAGTGCGTCCAGTCCGAGGGTGCGCAGATCTTCGTTGAAGTCGCCCAGCTCCGGCGAGATGACGATCGCCTCGATCCCGGCTGCGTTCGCCCGCTCGATGAGTGTGTCGCGGGCCCCGTCACCGGCCGGATCGTTGTCGCGAACGATGTAGAGCCGCCGTAGCGTGTCGGGGAACAGGATGGCGGCGAGGTGCGCCGCCGAGAGCGCCGCCAGCATCGGCATGTCGGGAAGGACCTGCCGGAGCGACAGGACGGTCTCGATGCCTTCGCCGGCCGCCATCACATCGCTTGCCGTTCCGAAACGCACAGCGTTGCCGAGAAGATCGCCGATCGCCCGCCTCGGCGTGTCGATCGGTGCCTTGTCGCGGCGGCAGGGATCGAGCCAGGTGCGATGCGCGCCCGCAATCTTGCCGTCGAGGTCGGTGACGGCTGCGATCATCGCCGGCCAGGTCTCGGTCGGCGAATACTCGTCAGGTCGATAATAGCAGCGCGGGTGGTAATGCAGGCCTCCGGTTCCGCGTAAATCCGTAATCCCGCGTTCCCGCAAATACGCCTGTACGAGTGTGCCGAGGATCGGCTGCGACATGCGAACCAGCCGACGCGCTGCGTCGGGCGAGCCATGCGGCGCTGGGTTCTGCCGCTGGTGCTCACGGGGTGCCGGCTCCGGCGGCGGCATGCTGAGGAAGGTCCGGGCTTCGTCGGCGACGTCCTTGAAATCTAACATGCCGCAGCTTTCCCGGATGACGTCGAGGAGATCGCCATGCTCGCCAGTCGCCGCGTCGGTCCACTTGCCGGCTGGACCTTTGGGCGTGTCCTTGAGCCGAACATACATCGAGCGACCAGGGGTATTGCGCGCGTCGCCGACCAGCCAGTAGCCACCCTCGCGACGGCCGCTGGAGAGATAGTGCCGGCACACCGCCTCGGCCTGCCGGCCGAGACTGCGCGCGAGATCGGAAGCGTCCTGACGTGCCATCACGCGGCCTCCCGCTCGGAGATGCGCTGCACCGGAAAGATGTCGAGCAGCTTGGCGAGCACGGTCGGGCCGCTGGCGTCGACCGGCACGAAGAAGCGGAGCTTCCACGAGATGATCTCACTGAAAAGACCATAGGCCCGCAGCCGGTCTCGCATCGCCTCGGTGAAACCGGTCAGCTCCAATCGCTGGGTCCCCATGACGCGCGCGCGGCGGAGCTGAAGGCCGCCGGCGAGATCGAGGATCGTCGCGCCTTCCATCAGCGCCGTGAAGGCCTGATCTGGAGTCAGCGACGCAGCTCCCGTGGTGACGGCGTTCGCCGCCCAGGCGGGCGAGACGCGGCGGCCGATGATGCGCTCGCCGGCATCGGTCTGGAGCCGATAGACGCGTGTCGATTCGTTCGGCAGCCGCTTCCAGATCGGCAGCAGCAGGCCGGCGACGATATGGATCGTGCTGTCGGAGAACTCGGGCACGTCGTTGAGCTCCGCCCACCACGCTGCTGCGAAGGCTGCGCGATCGGCTTCCTCCCAATGGCTCTCATCCATCACGCGTAGCGGCGCGTAATGCTGCTCCAGCGGTCGGATCAGGCAGACGCGGCGTTCGATCTCGCCATCGTCGAGCATCATCGATGGCGCGGGAATCTGCACGGCGGCGCGGTTGGAGCGACCGTTGACCAGGAGCCGTGCGCGCGGGTCGGAGAGATGGTCGAGCGCGTCGGCGAGACTCGTCGGCCGATTGCGCTCGCGGCGGGTGATGGTGAGCAGCCGAGTTTGCGCGCCCGTGCCCGGATGGGTGTGGATCACCTGGCTGTCGGTGACGACGAAGCTCTCGGCCTGCAGTGTCTCGAGCCCGATGTCGTAGACGCCGCTGCGGATCGCGCCCTCGACCTTGGCGGTCAGGAGCTGCTCGAAAGCCGTGAACAGCACGCCCTGCAGATCGATGGTGAGCGCCAGCAGGCGGTTGAGGAAGGTGGTGATTGGCGGCAGTTCGTCCTTGATGCCGTTATCGTCCATCAGCTTGAGGCCCGTGGCGGACTCGAAGCGGTCGAGCGAGCAGCCCTCGACCTTGCCGCGGACAAGCAGGAGATAGAGCTGGCGCAGCGCGTCGCGGGCATAGGCGCTTTCCAGATTGTCCTCGGGCCGGAACAGGCCCTGGCCGCCGGTCTGGCGCTGCCCGCGTGTGATGGCGCCGAGGGTGTCGAGCCGGCGCGCGATCGTCGAGAGGAAGCGCTTTTCGGCTTTCACGTCCGTGGCGATCGGCCGGAAGAGCGGCGGCTGGGCCTGGTTGGTGCGGTTGGTGCGGCCGAGCCCCTGGATCGCCGCGTCGGCCTTCCAACCCGGCTCCAGGAGATAGTGGATGCGCAGGCGCTGGTTGCGAGCGGCGAGATCAGCATGATAGCTGCGCCCCGTGCCGCCTGCGTCCGAGAAGACGAGGATGCGTTTCTGGTCGTCCATGAAGGCGGCCGCCTCGGCGAGATTGGCTGACGCCGCCCGGTTCTCGACAGCAAGGCGTTCGCCCTTGCGCACGACTCGGCGCGACCGGCCGGTGACCTCCGCGACCACATCCGTGCCGAAGTGTTGGACGATCTGGTCGAGCGCGCCGGGCACGGGCTCAAGCGATGCGAGCCGTTCAATCAGCTCGTCGCGGCGGGCGACGGCTTCCCGGCTCTCAACCGGCTGGCCGTCCCGGTAGACTGGCCGCGACGACAAATTGCCCTCGCTGTCTGAGAACGGCTCGTAGAGCTGCACCGGGAAGGAATGGGCGAGATAGTCGAGAACATATTCGCGCGGCGTGATGTCGACGCGGACGTCGTTCCATTCGTCGGTTGGGATCTCGGCAAGGCGGCGTTCCATTAGCGCTTCGCCGGTAGAGACGATCTGGATGACGGCCGCGTGCCCGTCGGCCAGGTCCTGCTCGATCGAGCGGATCAGCGTCGGCGTCTTCATGCTGGTCAGGAGGTGGCCGAAGAAGCGCTGCTTCGCGCTTTCGAAGGCCGACCGTGCGGCCGACTTCGCCTGCCGGTTCAGCGTGCCGCTGTCGCCGGTGATGTTGGCGGCCTGCATCGCGGCATCGAGATGATTGTGAATGATGGCGAAGGCGCCGGCATAGGCGTCGTAGATGCGGGTCTGTTCGGGCGTAAGCTGGTGCTCGACCAGCTCGTATTCGACGCCGTCATAGGAAAGCGACCGGGCGGTGTAGAGGCCAAGCGCACGCAGGTCGCGCGCGAGCACCTCCATCGCCGCGACGCCGCCATTCTCCACCGCCTCGACGAACTCGGCGCGATTGGCGAAGGGAAAATCGTCCCCGCCCCATAGGCCGAGCCGCTGGGCATAGGCGAGATTGTGGACGGTGGTCGCACCCGTTGCCGAGACGTACACGACGCGGGCGTTCGGGAGCGCGTGCTGGAGCCGGAGCCCCGCACGGCCTTGCTGCGATGGGGCCACATCACCCCGTTCTCCCTTGCCGCCGCCGGCGTTCTGCATCGCATGGGACTCGTCGAAAATGATCACTCCGTCGAAATCGGAGCCCAACCATTCGACGATCTGCTTGACCCGCGAAAGCTTCTCCCCGCGGTCGTCGGACCGTAGCGTAGCGTAGGTTAGAAATAGGACGCCTTCGTTGAGCCGGATTGGCGTGCCCTGCGGGAAGCGCGAGAGCGGTGTGACCAGCAGGCGCTCCATGCCGAGCGCCGACCAGTCGCGTTGCGCATCCTCCAGCAGTTTGTCCGACTTCGAAATCCAGACGGCCTTGCGGCGGCCCTGGAGCCAGTTGTCGAGAATGATGCCGGCCGATTGGCGGCCCTTGCCGGCGCCAGTGCCGTCGCCGAGCATGAAGCCCCGCCGAAAGCGGACGGCGTTCGGCGCATCGTCGGTGGCGGCGTTGACAAGATCGCCGGTCGCATCGACGGTCCAGGCGCCGGCGAGATATTCGCCATGGGCCTCGCCGGCATAGATCACCGTCTCGAGCTGGGCGTCGGACAGAACGCCCTGGCTGACGATCGCGGCCGGAAGCGTCGGACGGTAGCTCGGCTTCGGCGGCGCGACCGACGCCATGGCGGCCGATTGCACCAATTTGGTGGGATGAGGTTGCGCGCCCGGGATGCGGATCGACTGGAGCGCATAGGCCTCGTAGATCGAGTCCGACATGCTGCCATCCTCGGGTGGCGCCCAATCCACGATCTCATAGTCGAGCGGCACGCCTCCGATCTGCGCCAGGTGCCGAGCGGGCGCGGCGGCCGCCGCCCGGGCGAGATAGCCGCACACCGTGCGCGGCGCGGCGTCCGGTTCGACCTTTGGCACGGCGACGGCCATGCGCGTCGGAACATCGCGCTGGATCCAGGCGAGCAGCGTCCCCACGTCCGGCGCGACACCGGGAGATTCGGGGAAGCGAGCCGCATCTTCGGCTGGCGCCTTGTCGATCACGGTCAGGCGCGTCTCGATGGTTGTGCCCTGCTTGGCATAGACCGAACCCGCGATGGCTGCGGTGAACACGACGCGGCCGCGCTCTTGCAGCCGGACGAAGCTGTCCTGCCAGGCCGGCAGCTCGGGCGAGAAATTCGCCCCGGTGATCGCGACCAGTCGGCCGCCCGGTGCGAGCCGCGCCAACGCTGAGGCGATGTGGCGATAAGCGGCGTTCGCCACGCGACCGGAGACATTCGCCATGACTGAGAACGGCGGGTTCATGATGACGACGCTGGGGATGGCGGCCCGATTGAGATGATCGTCGATCTGAGCGGCGTCGAAGCGCGTGACGGCAATGGCCGGAAAGAGGGAGGCGAGGAGATCGGCGCGGGTCTCGGCCAGCTCATTGAGGATAAGATCGGAACCGGCGACCTCTACAAGGACTGCGAGCAGGCCCGTGCCGGCCGACGGCTCCAAGACCCGGTCGTCGGGCGTCAGCGAGGCGGCGGTCAAGGCCGCGAGGCCGAGCGGCGTCGGCGTTGAGAATTGCTGAAAGGCCTGGGCCTCCTCAGACCGGCGCGTGTGGGTCGGCAGCAGGCGGGCGAGCTTGGTCAGCGCGGCGAGCCGTGCAGCCGGAGACGCGGCTTTGCGGAAAAGCGTCTTTCCGTATTTGCGCAGGAACAGGACGGTTGCTGCCTCACAGGCGTCGTAGGCCGCTTTCCAGCCCCAGGCACCGCTGGCGTCGGACGCGCCGAAGGCCTGTTCCATGGCGCTGCGCAGGATCGGGGCATCGATCGCGTGCCCTTGTTCGAGGTGAGGAAGTAGGCGGTTGGCGGCGGCGAGAATAGCGGCAGCCGGAGGCGCGCCGGGCGCGAGCGGAAGAGAGGCCGCTGGAGCGGCTCTGGACACGGGTGCGTTAAGCATTGAGGATACCTCGAAAGAGCGGAAGACGGACGAGCCGGCCCAGCGCTCTCTCTCGACCGGACGGGCTCGAACCCGTCCCGGCCGACCTCTCACTCTGACGCGGTCGGCGCCCGTTCTATCGCTCCGGCTTCCAGCGGCAGCGATGGGACGCTAATCTCGGTTGGGAATATTAGCCGCGCGGCGTCTTCTTCGACGGGCTCGCCGCGCTGCGCGAAAGGCAGACGGCATGAAGGGAAGCGCGATCGGCATCCTCGTGGCGGGATGCCTAGCAGTCGGATTCGGCGCGGGCTTCGTTCTCCGACCGGTGATCTCGCCCGTCGCCGCTTCGGCCGTTGCGGCGTCACCGGCCTTGGCTTCCAGCGTGGCGCAGCCCAGCGAGGAAGAGGCGACGGCCGCCGTCCGGCGCCATCGTCGGTTCACAGGCACGTCGCTCGAACGGGCGACGCTGAAGCTTGGCGACTGCTCGCGGGGAGGTGTCGGTCCCGGCGTGACCTGCATGACGCAACTCGTCATGGACCCGAGGAAGCCTGGCGCGGCTCCGCAGAACCGCCCGATCGGCTTCGCCCGGGTTAACGGTCAGTGGGAAGTGGCCGTCTGGTAGCGCAGTCGAGATCGACAGCGAGCTGGCAGCCACGTTCCTCGCCAATGGCGAAGGTTTCCTACCGGGCGCAGACACGGCCGATCGCGAAGATGCGCGCGAGATCTGCTACGCGATCGCCATTGCCATCGAGCTGGCACTGAAGGCGTTCCTCGTGGCCCAGGGCTGGAGCGACGATCGCTGCCGCAACAACGTGCGGCACGATCTGGAGAAGGCGCTGGCGTTCGCTAAGGCCGCAGGTCTGAAGGCAACGGCCGAGCTGGACGGCACCGTCTCAGTGCTGAACGCCTACTATCCGAAGCACGCCTTCGGCAGCTTCGTCGTGCCGGCCGGCGACGCGGCGTTTCCGGTCAAGGCCCGAGCGATCGTCGCCGACCTCATCGACCGCGTCCGCCCTTACGTCGAGGCGTCGGGCGGACCGTAAAGCTCGAAGGGGTTGCCGTCGGCGAGATGGCCGAACGGCGTGAACATATAGTTGTCGCCATCGCGCCCAACGGCGCAGATCACGTAGCGGATCTCGCCCGTCGCGACCTCGGTGCATTCCAGCAGCGCCAGGTCGCCGCTGGCCGCAGCGCGCAGCAACGTCTGGAAGTTCGCGCGGGCATGGTCGGGAATGCTCATCGCGCGCCTCCCTTTCCAAGGCGGTCGGCGAGCCAGCGCCCGGTGCTGATCCATTCGAGCGTCTCGCCGGTCGAAAGATCGAGCACATGGGCTCCGCCGGAGAAGCCGTTGATGACGGGGTCGGAGGCGATGTTCGCCCATTGGAATCCCCAGCGGCCTGTCAGGCCGAAAGCCTCCGCGCAGCGCGTCACGAAGGTGATCGCGAGCTGCTGGTCGGCGGTGCCGGGGTCGCGCAGCCAAAGGCGGTCCGGGCCGTGCTCGGGCGTCAGCGAGAGCAGAAATGGTTCGGCCGGCGGGTGTTCGCGGGCGTTTTCCGCGATCAGCGCGGTGTAGATGTCAAAGGCGCGCGCCGCGTTGGCGGCCGTGCCAACGTCGAGCAGACATGAGAAGCGGGTGAGAAAATCGGTCATGAAGCGCTCCTGAAACGAAAAGAGCCCGGCGCTGGGCCGGGCTCGGGAAGGATCGGAGGTGGGTTGGGCTAGTAGCCAAACTGCCAAGACGGCCAGGGCTCGGTTGGAGGGAGGGGCGGAGCGAACGAAGCCGCTCCGCCCGAGCGATCACTCGGCCGCGACGAGGTGGTGTTCGTCGTCTTCGCCGGCGGACTCCCCGTCATCGCCCGCCAGGAAGTCGGGCAGCGCCGCGCCGTCATCCTCGAGAACGGTCTCGGTCGCCGACACGGATGCCTCGGGCGCGGCGGCCAAACGCAGCGGCTCCGGCAGCCAGCCAGTATCTGCCAGCAGGCGCTCGGCTTCCTTGGCCATGTCGACCTTTTTCAGATGGTCGATGAGCTGCGCGTGCTGTTCGCCGGCGCCCTCGCGTACCGCCTGCAGGATGCGGGGCTTGGTGACCCGGTTGAGGTAGTTGCCGAAGGTCGGCCGCCAGCCGGCCTCGACTAGGTCAAGCCCGGTCGCCCGGGTCAGGCGATCGGCTTGGGCGAGCCGCATATCGAGCGTGTGCTGGGAAATGCCGCCGGCGCTGTGCGGGTTCGGTCGCTCATAGAGCGCGTTCACGCCGTAGCTGACGCAATGCGCCAGGAGCGCCATCCGGCTGGCGTCGTCGAGGGCCGCGAGCCAATCCCACAGGGCGTCGTCCTCCTTCGGGATGTCGCCAGCCCAGGCGGCGTGGCGGTCCTGCACCGCGCGCGCGGACGGGCTGTCCTTCAGTGCATCGTCCTGGGCCGGGAAGAAGATGTGCTTCACCCCGGCCTCCATGGCACCCGTATACATGCGGGTCATGAAGGTGTCCGAGACGAGCTTGTGGAGCAGCGCGGTCATTGCGACGTGCGGATTCTCCGCGACTGCGTTCCGCAGCGCGAGCGTCCGATAAGCCGTCAACTCTATGACCAGGCGCTCCGGCAGCGGCTTGATGACCTCGTCCTCATCGTCGTCCTCCGGCTCGGCAGCCTGGCCCCCGATGGTGATGACCGCCCGCTGCACCGAGGGCTCGGCCGGATCGCCGCCGGCTTCCACGCTGGTCTCGCTCTCGGGCTCGATCAGCGCCTCGTCCTCGGCCCGCACGTAGCCGCGGTCGATATCGAGGCTGCCGTCATGGGCGATGCTGATGAATACTCCAGCACGGGCGATGTCGTCCTCATCGAAGCGCACCGGCCGGGTCTCGAAGGCGGCGAGCGCCGTCTCGATCTCGCCGAGGCGTTGATCGACCTCGTCCGGCAGCTCGTCGGCCCCTTCATATTCTGCCTCGAGCGTCTGGTATTCGGCGTTAAGCGCCTCGATGGTGGCGTTTTCCTCGGCCGAGAGATCGAGCGGTTCGCCCTGCAGTTCGCGCAACCCGCGCGTGGCGTCATAGGGAAAGCTGACCGCGACCTCGATCCACTTCCAGCCCTCGGTGGCGACCGTCTCGGCCGCGGCCTTCAGCTTTTCGGCGACCAGGCGATCAAGCAGTGCCGGGTCCTGCATCCAGCCGCCATCGTCGGACTGGAAGAGATCACGCATGGTGACGCCGCCAGCGGCCTCGTAGGCCTCGACGCCGACGAACACAGCCCGCTTATCGGAAGCGCGCACCGTAGTCTCGGTGAGCATGCGCCGGATCTGGTACGGCTCTTTCGACCAGGCATCCTTGATCGCGTCCCATACCTGTTCCTGGCGGGCGTGGTCGTTCGACACGGTGAACGCCATGAGCTGCTCCAGCGTCATGCCGTCGTCGGCATAGACGTCGAGCAGCGTCGGCGATGCGGACGCGAGCCGCAGCCGCTGCTTCACGACCTGGGCCGGCACGAAGAACGCCGCGGCGATCTCCTCCTCGCTCATGCCCTTGTCGCGCATGTCCTGGAAGGCGCGGTACTGGTCGAGGGGGTGGAGTGGCGCGCGCTCGATATTCTCGGCAAGCGAGACCTCTTCGGCGAGGATGCGGTTGTCGCGCTCACGCACCACGCAGGGGACCGGCGCGGCCTTGGCGAGGCGCTTCTGCTTTACCAGCATTTCGAGCGCTCGGAACCGGCGGCCGCCGGCGGGCACTTCGAACATGCCGGTCTCGTTGCCTTCGGCGTCGATCACGGGGAAGACGCTGAGGCTCTGGATCAGGCCGCGCCGCGCGATCGAGGCCGCCAAGTCCTCGATGGAGACGCCGGCCTTCACGCGCCGGACGTTCGACTCGCTGAGCACCAGCTTGTTGAAAGGAATATCACGCGAGGACGAAAGGACGATCTTATGAGCTGCAGTAGCCATCGGGATTTACTCCGCGACGGGCGGCCGAGAGCCTCTCTCTCGACCTCCAACCCGTCACGGAAATCCCGTCCTCCCTCTCACTCTCTAGTTGATGGCGCTTCCCGTTGGGCTTGACGGACGGCGTGAAGCAGGCGTTCGGCCTCGTGGATGCTGCCCGTCCGGTGCGCCGTCTCGGCCCACACCGAGATGGGGAACAGGCCTTCGAACAGTATGTCGCGCTCGATGCCGAGCCCGAAAGGCAACCGTACAGCGACCATTTCGGCGAGGCTGAACGAGCCCAACTCGGGCTCGCCGAGATCGGCCAGGCCGAAAAGGGTGTCGCCGTCATCATCGAGTTCGGTGGCGAGCCAGACGCCTTCACCGATCGGGTTGAAGAACTTCACGACCGGGACATGGTCGACGTCGCGTGCGCGACCATTGGAGAGGAGCTGATGGCGCAGCTCGGCCGAGAGAAGGATCATGCCGCCCTCCTGTCGATAGAGGTGTCGGCCTGCAGCTCGGCACCATCGGCCGGCATGAAACCGAGCAGCCAGTCGGCTGCCTTGCTCGCCTGGCTGGCTGCGCGGACGATGGCGCGATTGTCCTCGCGCAGCACCTCCAGCCAGGAGCCGATGTAGTCCGCGTGCCTGACGGTCGGCACGATGCCGAGCGAGGCGCAGCAGAAGGCGGCGTTCATCTCGGCGACCAGTTCCTCAAATGCGTATTTCTTGGTGCCGAAGCCGCCGCTCATGTCACGGCCGAGCCGGGAGGGATGGCCAGTCGCGTGGCCGAGCTCGTGCAACGCCGTGCGGTGCCAATTGATCGGCTCGAAATAGGCCTGGGGCGGCGGGACCTGCACGTAGTCGAGCGCCGGTACATAGAAGGCACGGTTGCCACCGATGCGGAAGTCGATCTCCGTCGCACGGATGAGGGCCTCGACCCTGGGCTCGATCAGGCCGGGCAACGGAGGCGGTGCAACGATCGCGACGTCCTCCGGCAAATTCTCGCATTGTGCGGCGTTGAAGACGGTGAAGCGCTTCAAGAACGGTATTGCCTGGGCTTCCTCGCCGGTTTCGCGGGCGCGGCGCTTCTCGTCGTCAGGGACGAAGCGGTCGGCATAGACGACGGTCGTGCCACGTTCGCCCTTGCGTACATTGCCGCCGAGCGCGAGCGCCTGGCGGAAGGTGAGCCAGCTCTGGCCGGGAAAGCCGTGCTCGATCACGGCGCCCCATAGGATCAGCACATTGATCCCGGAATAGTGCCGGCTGGTGGCGGCGTTTCGCGGCATGGCGAGCGGCGCCTTCGCCCCCGCCGTTCCCCAAGGCTGAACCCACGGCACGCGGCCGGCTTCCAGCTCGGAAATGATCTTGCCGGTGATTTCGTCGTAAAGGCTCGCCCGCTCTTGGCCGGCGCGAGCGGGTGCGGTCTTTCTGGACATCGCGGATCTCCGCGACGGGCGCCAGGAGCCTCTCTCCCAGCCCTCAACCCGTCACGGCAGACCCGGTCCGCACTCTCACTTTAGGGGGCGTTGCGGGGTCTCCCCGCAGAAGGGGTCGGCCGAGACCAAGGGCTCGGCCGCAGGGGAAGGCTTTCCCCTTTAAAATCGTAACTGCGTAAAACCGGATTTCAGTAAGTCAGAACGCGAGCGCCGCCTGCGCCTCGCGCGGCTGCGACACGCGAAAGCTCCCCGCCGGCAAGGGGCGCAACAGTTCTTCTTCCGGGCAGGTCAGGTCGAGCCAGTCCATGCGCTGATCCCGGCGCAGCACCGCCATCTGCCGGTCGTGATAGGGTTCGACATCGTCGTTGGCCGCCGTCGTCAGGATTGCGTAGGCCTCCGGCCACTCCAATGTCGCCGGCCTCCAGATGCCTGCGAAATAGAACCAGTCACCACTGACGAGCGAGAAGGTGTAGTTCTTGCCCCGGCTGCGGTGCCTGAATTCGGAGGCAGGGACGAGGCAGCGGAAGGACGGGAACTTCCGACCTTCGGCGCGCACGACGGTGAAAGGCCGGCCGCCACGCTCGCGGGGTTGAAGGCCCCACGGCAGTTTCACCATCTCAACATCGCCGCCGTCGCGCCTTATGATGATGCGGCGTTCGTCGAGCGATGCGTCGGGATCGAAAACCTTCGCGCTCATGACCTGTGAACATAACAAGAACACGATCGTAAGGCAATGGCGATCGAGACGGAGGACCGATGTGCAATGACTATCGACTGAAGGTGGATGTCGCTTCGATCGTGGAGGACTTCGCCGACCTGAAGATCAAGATACGTTTCGGCGAAGGGACCCCGAACATCGAGGCGCGCGACGACATCAAGATCACGGATGTCGCTCCGATCATCCGCACGGTCGATGGGACCCGCGGCGAAGGCGACATGGTGCAACGCCGGTGGAGCTGGCCGGCGCCGAACAAGCGGCCGGTCTACAATTTTCGTTCTGAGGGGCGCGAGTTCACCTCGAACCGCTGCCTGATCGTGGCGGACGGCTTCTACGAGTTCACCGATCCTGCCGAGAAGGGAAAGAAGCGGAAAGACAAGTGGCTTTTCACCAAGCGTGACGAGCCGATCTTCTGCATCGCAGGCATCTGGCGCGAGACGAAGGATGTGGGCGAGGCCTTCACGATGCTGACCATGGAGCCCGGGTCTGACATCGCGCCATACCATGACCGGCAGATCGTCATCCTCGAACGCGATGCCTGGGCCGATTGGCTCGACCCGTCCGTGCCGGCGCAATCGCTCATCCGGCCGCTGTCGGCCGGCTCGCTGCAAGTAGTACAGGTCGGGTGAGTCATTATCGTGTATTATTGAGTGAAGCGGATTCGTGAAGGCAGAATGGGTGGGCGAGTTTCCAGCGACAAGTGAGATATTCCGCGTGCTCAGCTTAGATGGCGGAGGCGCGAAAGGATTCTATACACTCGGTGCGTTGAAGGAAATCGAGGCACTGACCGGCTGCCGACTCCACGAGAAGTTCGACCTCATTTATGGGACCTCGACCGGCTCCATAATCGCCGCGTTGCTTGCGTTAGGATATTCCGTCGACGAGATTGAGGCGCTGTACCGCAAGCACGTTGTGACTGTGATGTCGCAATGGCTCCCTCGCCAGCGGACGGCTGCGCTCGACGCGCTCGCGGCAGAGGTTTTCAAGGACCTGAAATTCGACGCCTTTAAGACAGGCGTGGGCATCGTCGGCACACGATGGACTGAAGAGCGCCCCATCATCTTCAAAACGGATGGGAAACAAGCATTTCGCGGAAAGGCGACATTTGACCCTGGCTTCGGCTGCACCATCGGAGATGCGGTTGTTGGATCCTGCTCGGCTTATCCCTTCTTCGAGAGGAAATTCGTAAAAACTAGCCGCGGCGAGAAGATCGAAGTTCGGGACGGCGGGTTTGTGGCGAATAACCCGACACTCTACGCAATAGTGGACGCTACCGAAGCTCTCGGAGTTTCGAGAGAGGCGGTTCGGGTTGTTAGCATCGGCGTCGGTGAGTATCCGCCGCCGAAATTGCCAGCGTGGAGCGTACGAAATTGGGCGAGCAAGCTCCCGACGATGGTCTTTCTGCAGAAGACGATGGAGATCAGTGCGCAGTCGATGGATCAGTTGCGCAAGGTCATGTTCAGAGAGGTTCCGACGATCCGAATCCATGCCCGATATACGCAACCCGAAATGGCGACCGATATGCTGGAAGTCGACTTAGAGAAGCTCGGGTTGCTCTGGCAACGCGGGCGCGACTGCGCACGCGACGCAGAAGAAGAATTGAAAAAATTCCTAGTTTGAGGGGGGGATATGGCGATCGCAGAGGCGCAGCTCGAAACATGGTCTCAGCAAGGGAAGACGGGGCAATTCACAGACACATACAATTCCATCCGAGGGAACCTCCTGGATGCCTCAGCGCCTTATCCTTTGAAGGACGTGGAGATCCACCTTCAGGGGTCCTATGGCAACGATACGAACGTGTGGGCCGACAGTGACGTCGACATCGTTCTTTGTCACAACGGTGCATTTTATTACGACATAACCGGCATGAGCCAAGGCGAGCAGGACGCGTTCAAAGGCGTCTTCTCCACCAATGCGGCCTACGGATACAACGAGTTCAAAAAGGACGCCGAGGGTTTCATCGGCGGCCTCTACAATGGCGTTGTTCCAGGGAAGAAGGCTTTGCATATCCCTGGTAATAACGGTCGTCGTGATGCCGACGTCCTCGTTTGCCAGCAATTTCGACGCTATTACTCGTACGAGCCGGGAGTGCATGGATGTCACTATGGCGTCGCGTTTTACGTCAATGGCATTCGTGTCGAAAACTTCCCAAAACAGCATGCTGAGAAGTGTACAGCAAAGCATCAAGCCACGAATCAGAACTTCAAGCGTGTGGTGAGAATTTTCAAGAACATGCGAAACACAATGATCGCGAAAGGAATGCTCGCCGACAAGGTGGCCCCGTCGTACTTCATCGAGGGAATGTTATCCAATGTTCCCAACGATAAGTATGTCGGCAGCTATCAGGACATGTTCGTCGAGTGCTTTAATTGGATCGTCGCCGCCGACGAGTCCAAGTTGACGACCGGAAGTGGACTTCACTGGCTCGTTCGCGACAACTCCTCGGTTTGCTGGTCCTCGGCCAATTTCCGAACTTTCACAGCCGCGCTGAAGAAGTTCTGGGAGACCTGATAGGCGGCCAAGCGACCCCACACTGCCGTATCTCTGGCTGCTCAATGAAAGTTCCGGCTCTTCACCTTGATCGTGTCGATATGCAGGTCGGGGATGTAGATGTCGCGGGTGCGCAGCGCCTTGGGCGGTAGCTCGCGCGGATCGGGGCCAGCGCCGCCGTTGCGGACCTGGTCACCGCGGCCATGCGGCAACGGGAACGCCGCATCGCGGCTTCCCACGCTGGCAAGGTCGGCCGAGAGGTCGGTAATCCGTTGAGCGACCAGGTGAACGACGTCTCCCTCGCGCTGGATGCGGCCGCGCACCGCCATCATGCTTGCCGACAGGACGGCGCGGCGGTTCGCCTCGAACACCTTGGCCCAGACGACGAGGTTAGCGATTCCGGTCTCGTCCTCCAGAGTGATGAACATCACGCCCTTCGCGCTGCCCGGACGCTGGCGGACGAGGACGATCCCGGCCGCCTCGAGCCAATGGCCGTCGCGCGTCGCCATTGCCTCGGCGCAGGTGACGATCCGCCTGCTGCGGAGGTCCTCACGAAGGAAGCTGAGGGGGTGGGCCCGGAGCGTTAGGCCGACATGGCCATAGTCTTCGACCACCTCACTGCCGGCCGTCATGGGACGCAGCGCCACGGCTGGCTCACTGATCTCTGGCACGATTTCGGCCTCGCGCGCGGACGCGGCAGCGAAAAGCGGGAGCGGCTCGTCCCTCAGAGCCTTGATTGCCCATAGGGCCTCGCGACGCGCAAGCCCGAGCGCCGGACGGAAGGCGTCAGCTTCGGCGAGCTGGACCAGAGCCGCTGATGGCACGCCGGCACGCCGCCAGAGATCGTCGATTGAGGCGAAGGGCTGGTCAGCACGCGCGGCTACGATCGCGGCGCCATGGGCATTGGCGAGGCCTTTGACCATGCGCAGGCCGAGCCGGACGGCGAAGCGGCTGTCGTCCTCCGTTGGTTCGAGCGTGCAGTCCCAGCGGGAGGCGTTGGCGCAGACGGGTCGAACATCGACGCGATGTTCGATCGCGTCCCTGACGATCTGGGCGGGCGCGTAGAAGCCCATGGGTTGGGCGTTGAGCAAAGCCGCGCAGAATATGTCGGGATGCCAGCATTTCAGCCAAGCGCTGGCATAGGCGATCAGCGCAAAAGAGGCTGCGTGCGATTCCGGAAATCCGTAAGAACCGAACCCCTCGAGCTGCTTGAACGTGGCCTCTGCGAAATCGCGCTGATACCCGTTGTCGACCATCCCCTGGATGAGCTTCTCCTTGAAGCTGGAGACCCCGCCGGTGAACTTGAAGGTGGCCATCGACTTGCGGAGCATGTCGGCTTCGCCCGGCGTGAAGCCGGCGCACTCGATCGCGACGCGCATGGCCTGCTCCTGAAAGAGCGGCACGCCCAGGGTTTTGCCGAGCACCTTTTCCAGCTCCGGCTTCGGAAAGACTACGGGTTCGAGACCTTCGCGGCGGCGCAGGTATGGATGGACCATGTCACCCTGGATCGGCCCCGGTCTTACGATCGCGACCTGCACGACCAGGTCGTAGAAGGTCCGGGGCTTAAGCCTCGGCAGCATCGACATCTGCGCACGGGATTCGATCTGGAAACTGCCGAGTGTGTCGGCTCGCCGGATCATCGCGTAGGTGCGCGGATCCTCGGCGGGGATGGTGGCGAGGTCGAGATTGATGCCCTTGTGGTCGGCAAGCATGTCGAGCCCGCGCTTCATGCAGCTCAGCATCCCCAGGGCCAGGACGTCGACCTTCATGAAACGCAAGGCGTCGATATCGTCCTTGTCCCATTCGATCACCTGGCGGTCCACCATCGCCGCGGGCTCGATCGGGACCAGCTCGTCGAGCCGGTCATGGGTCAGGACGAATCCACCCGGATGCTGGGACAGGTGCCGGGGCGCGCCCATGAGCTGGCGCGCGAGATCGAGCGCCAGGCGCAGCCGTCGGTCGCCTTGATTTAGGTTTAGCGCCTCGACATGCTTCTCCTCGACGCCTTCCGACCAGCCCCAGACCTGGCCTGAGAGCGTCTTGATGAGGTCTTCGGTGAGGCCGAGCGCCTTGCCGACATCGCGGATCGCGCCCTTGGTGCGATAGCGGATCACGGTGGAGCACAGCGCAGCGCGGTCTCGGCCGTAAGTGTCGAACACCCACTGCATTACGATTTCGCGCCGCTCGTGTTCGAAATCAACGTCGATATCCGGCGGTTCGCGCCGCTCCTCGCTGACGAACCTTTCGAACAGGAGGTCGTTACGGCCGGGATCGATCGACGTGATCCCGAGGACGTAGCAGACGGCGGAATTGGCTGCTGAACCACGTCCCTGACAGAGGATATCCTTGGACCTGGCAAACCGTACGATGCTGTTCACGGTCAGGAAATAAGGCGCGTATTGCAGCTTCTCGATCAGGCGCAGCTCGTGCTGCAGAGACGCTCTGACGGTGTCCGGCACACCTTCGGGATAGCGGGCATCCGCGCCTTCCCAGACGAGTTTTTCGAGCGTCTCCTGCGGCGTGAGCGTCGGATCATCTCGCTCCTCAGGATATTGGTAAGCCAGCTCCTTCAGGTCGAACCGGCAGCGCGCCGCGATCTCTATCGTGCGGGCGACTGCCTCGGGATTGCGCGGAAACAGCCGGTACATTTCCTCCGGCGGCTTCAGGTAACGGTCGCCGTATTCGCGCCGGTCGCCGAGCTCGTCGATGGTGATGCCGTGACGGATGCAGGTCACGACGTCCTGCAGGATACGCCGGTCCGGCGCGTGGTAGAGCACGTCGTTGGTGACAACGGCCGGCACGCGCATCTGCGTCGCCATGTTCGACAGCTCGTGGATACGGAGCTGGTCGTTCGGGCGGCGCCGGAGGGTCAGGGCAAGATAGGCACGGTCCCCGAACGCGTCGCGCAGCCGGCGGAGCTGGAGCCCGCAGGTCTCGTCGGGCTCGTCCGGAACGAGGATGGCGATCAGACCCTCGCTGTAGGCCACGAGATCGGCCCAATCGAGGATGCACTTCGCCTTGCCGCCGCGCTTCTTTCCAAGCGACAGCAGCCTGCATAGCCGGCCATAGGCCGCTCGGTCGGTCGGATAGACCAGCACCGACATGCCGTCGGCTAGATCGAGACGACAACCGACAATCAGGCGCACCCCCGTCGTCTTCGCTGCCTCGAAGGCGCGAACGATGCCGGCGAGCGAATTGCGGTCTACGACGGCCACAGCCTCGATGCCCTGGATTGCGGCCTGGGCGAACAGCTCCTCGCAGGATGAGGCACCTCGCAGGAACGAGAAGTGGGAGGTGACCTGCAGCTCGGCGTAGCGGGTCATCCGAACACACCATGCAGAAACCAGCGCTGCGATCCCGTATTGGGATCTTCTCCGTCGCCGGAGCGGAAGATCCAGTAGCGCTCGCCGGCGTCATCCTCGACCCGGAAGTAGTCGCGCACGGCGGTCAGCTCGGAATCGCGTCGCCACCATTCGCCGCGGATGCGCTCCGGTCCGTCAGCCTGCCGAACACGCCGGCGGATGCCCCGCCACGTGAAGGCGACCGGGGGATGGTCGGGCAGAAGCGCCATCGTCTCGATCGGTTCTGGCGAAGCCAACAGCCGCGATGGTCGTGGCCAATGACCCGGCCAGCTCGCGCCGGTCTCGGGCGCCATCGGAGGAATGCGCCGTACTGAGCGCTCGGGCACCTCGGTGGCCACCGGAGCCGCCCGGTAGAGACAGCGCTCGCCAACCCGGTTGATCAGCGTGTCGACCAGGTCGGAGACATCCGGCACGCCATCGTCGACCATGGCTGTGAGCGTCTGCTTCTGCGAGAGCGGCTCGGCGAGCGTTGCGGTGAGACTCAGAATCTCGATGCCGAAGCCCGGCTCGATCGTCTCGATTTTGTCGGTCAGCAGGCGCGTGAGGCGCTTCACGTCGCGCACCGGCATGGCGGTGCCGACACGGACGGCCTGCAGGCGATTATCGACCCGGTGACAGATCAGGTCGAGGCGCTTGGCGCCGAGGCCCTTGGCCTCCAGTTCGGCGCAGAGCTGGACAACCAGCTTGCCGACATAGCGGGCGATCGTCTCGGCCGCGCCGATAGGCTCCGCGAAATTCCGCTTTACCTCGATCAGCTCGTCGGGGCGGATCGGATCGATCGGTTCGCTGAGCAATCCCAAGGCCTGGTCGAGGCGGCGACCGAGCTGCGGCCCGAAGCGCAGGGCGAGCGGAGCGCGCGGTTGCGCAAGAAGATCCCCGATGCGCTCTAACCCGAGAACATGGAGCGCTGCGATCATGTCCGCCGGGAGGCGCAGCGCCGGCAGTGGCAGATCGGCCAGGATCGCGCTGCCATGACCGGGTGGCGCCACCACGGTCGGCTTGGCGGCATAACGGGCCAAGGCGTGCGCAGCGCCCCAGGTGTCAGCGATAGCGGCACGGGCGCGCAGGCCGGAGGCTGAAAGCCGGTCGACTAGTGCGGCGAGCATTGCGGCTTCGCCGCCGTGGAGATGATCGGCGCCGGTCGAATCGATAACCAGCCCGTCCGGCGCATCGGCCGCGACGATTGGCGCGTAGCGCTGGAGCATCCACAGGGCGAGGTGGTCGAGAGCTCGAGCGTCGGCCGCCGCGTCATGGTCACGGACCACGAGGTTCTGCACGAGAACCCGGGCCTTGGTCGCGGGCATCCCGACGCGCACGCCGGCGGACTGGGCTGCGGCGTCAACCGCCAGCACCACCTGCTTTCTCCCGTCGCGGCCTATCAGGGCGAGCGGCACCTCAGCCGGAGGCGCCGCGTCGCCAGCCTTCCGCCGGAGCCGGTCGGTGGACCAACTCGGAAGGAAGAGCGAGACGACCCGTGTCATCACACGCCTCCACTTCAAAATCTGCACTTTCGCCCGCACGGGCGCGGATGAGTTCCAAGAGCCAGCGGTGGCGGCCGACGCCGGGCACCGGCAGGGTCGCCGAGGGAATGACGGACACGCGCCATCTCGTGGCGGCGGCCGTCGGCTGGCCGAAATCAGAAGCGTCCGTTTGTCGGCGCCAGCGCCGCAAGGCGATGCCGATCGTGCCGCTGCCTTCGGCGCAGAGCTGGAGCCGCCGTGATGCGGTCATGTCGAGCCGCGCGACTTCGCCGACGACAGCGCCAAGGCCGCCATGGCGTAGGCCTTCCTCGACACAGGCCAGCACCGTCTTGTCGTTGCCCGCCTCGACGTAGATCACGCGATCGGGCGAGAGGCCCGCTTGCGCCAACGCTGGGGCGAAGAGATCAGGCCGGGTGATGACCCAAAGAACCTTGCCCCTGGTTCTTGCAGCGATCCCAGCGGCGAAGAGAGCCGCGGCCGCACCATCAACGGCACCGTTGCCGCCGCCGGCAATTTCATGAAGTGCGCCGAGTGTGAGGCCGCCGCCTGGAAGCCGCGAGTCGACCTCGGCGATTCCGAACGGAAGCACCGATTTCGCGCGCCGGCCTCTGCCTTCGATCTTCTCGATCTGCGCGCGCAATGACTCTATGGCGGGCTCGGGCCGCAAATTCCTCGTTGACCTCCGGGCACGGGTTCAGCATCATGTTCTCTATTTGTTCTATCTTTGGAGTGCCGGAGTCAAGGTGGATTCCGTGTCCGACCGTTTTCATTGTCCGACTTTGGATGGGCGCGGCGAGAGGTCGTAGCGCTCTACCTCGGCCTTGACCCTGTTAGGCCCTCCAGCATCTCGCCATCCGTTTTGCCGCAGCCTGGCAGCCCGCAGACTCATCCCCATGATGTAGGAAACAGCGAGAGGACTTTTCCCCATGTCGAAGAGCCGGTAGCAGATCTCGACTCCGCGCTTTGTAAGATGGCCGGTTGCAGGACCACCGTCCGAACCGTTGTTGTAATGGTTCGCTGGGAAACGCGGGTGCAAATCCCCGATCAATTCAGACCCGCTCAAATCGAGTTCGGCATCGATGGCCTTAAGGCGCTTCTGCTCGCTTCGGATTTGTATTTGGATGAGGCGATCCAGGCGCTTCAGCTCGTCCTCATAAATTCGCTCCGCCGTTTCGAAGAGCAGGCCATCCATCGAGAGGGTCAACAATAGCGCTCGGGCTCGCGTCCATAGCGAGTCTTTGTATGCGCGAAGGCGATCGAGCGCGTCACCTTTGTAGGTGGGTGCAGTGAAAGCGACGTGCTCGGACGTCCAGTACGATCGCGTCACGTCCGACATCACGTGGTGAATGCGGTGGGCGATGTCGTTTCTGTAGCTCAAGAGTTCTACCAGCTCGTCAGCTTCCTCGGCCGTGAACATCCCCGCATCGACAGCAAAGCGAAAAGCCTTCCGCAGTTTCTTGCCTTCCTTTGGATCATGCTCCTGAGAGTGACGCAGCTTTTGCGCATCTTCGGGAGAGAGCCGGCCGGCTAATTCGGCATCAGACAAGATTCTACCGAACACCCCTCGCAGACGGCGTTCCTCTGTCGTCTCCCAAAAGGGAGCGTTTGGGTCTTTGCCGGCGCGTGGGTAGACATTTGCGAGCATGAAGCCGCGGACTTCCTCCGCATAAAACAGGTAAAGCGTGGCCTCTGCTGCGCGATACCGTAAGACGTTCCGCTCAAGCGCGGATGGCCGGCCGCCGCGAGGGTCGTCGTATCGGCTATTTGGGAAGGTCCGGCCGAAATCTCGCTTACGATGCGACTTGGTTACCCCCACCACGGCCTTTCTCCTTTCCCGTGTCGCTCCTATGCCCGAGATCCAGCGGCAAACGTCCGGTGCACAGCCGATCCCCGTCGACCGGCGCGAAGCTCGTAGTCATTGGTGATCAATCGGTCGTCAAACTCGCCCAGGATGTCCTCCGATCGTGCAAGCTCGAACCCAGCCGGATCGAGCCAGCGCACGACGGCGCCATCAGTGATCGGGATGACGTTGTATCGCTGTCGACGGCCATCGGTGCCGGTGAGGGCAACCGGTTCCGGTTGCTCGACCGCGGCCTCGTGCGCTCGGCGCGCTAGGGTTCCTTGCCATTGGAGAAAGAGCTGTGGGTCGATGAGATCTTCGGACTCGATGTCGTCAAATCCATCGTTGAGCCAGGCCTCAAATTCCCCGCGTCGCGCGGCTGCCGCTTCGCGCGTCTGCGCGAGATTTTGCGACAGCGCGAAGGCGACGAAAGGATCATGCGTTCCCCATCTCAAAAGCTCGCGCGCCCAAAACCCGAACCAGGGCAACCCCGTGGTGGCCTTCCATTCGGCGAGCGTTGGGACGGCGAACGCGTCCGCTGCGCCTTCTGACCACGCCTGCGCAACGACCGCCCCGATCGCCACCCCAAGCCGAAACTCCAGATTATCGGCGACGAAGCGCTGCCAGGCGCGCAGATCGTCCGCGTCCGGCGCTAGCGCATCGGGTTCATGCATCCACCATCCCAACACGTCCGCCCAGCGCCGCAGGAGCGCCTGATCCGTATCGGTCTGACGGACACGGAAGCCGAAGCCACGGTCGGCGGCGAGCAGGTCGCCTATCTCCTCGAAAACATCAATCCGCGCTGCAGCGTCGACCTCACCGTAGGTGGTCGCCTCCGCAATGAGCTCGCGAAGGCGAGGAGCGATCGCTTCAAAGCGGCGACCGACGACGGGAGAGAAGCCATACTGATAGAGTCGGCGTCGCTCGTCCGCGTCTGGATAGATGGTCTCGACGATTGCGCGACCTCGTTGCACGAAAGCCTGCTCGAGCCAAAGTTCTTGGGCCGCGGCAGCGGACGTGAATGTCGTCCGCCACAGCTCCACAAGATGAGCCTCGGCTCGAGGGCCGGTCATATCGGCTCCGTCGGCTCGTGCGACCTCTTCGATCGCGGTCAGAAGCACGCCGTCGAGCTCGTCGAGCGTGTCAGCGAGGCGGGCACGGGCGTCGGTCGCACCTTCGCCCGCTTCGCCGCTGATGTCGGGGGGCAGTGCTTCTTCGAGCCACTCAAGGAAGTCGTCGGGGTCGATACCGAGCAAGCGCTCTGCACGATCGCGGATGGCATTGAGAAGCAACGCCAAAGGGCTTTCAACTTCGTCCGCATCCATTTCTTCGATGAGAAGCAAGGCGCGTAGGCGGTCATAGTCGCTCTGCAGCTCGCGGAGCTGGCCACGTTGAACTGGGATTGTTGCCGGCGCGGTAGACGATACCTGCGTCGGCAGCGCGACGAGGGTCATGCCTTCGATTCCTTTCGCCGCGCCAGGCCTTCCGGCGCGCCCCGCAAGGTTGCGGAATTCAGACGTCGATAGAGGAGCGATGACCTGACTTTGGGTGACCTGATCCCACGAGCGCCGCTTGAGCGATGTTAGAAAGATGAGATCGAACGGGAGGTTCACCCCTTCGGTGAGCGTCGCGGTGGCGACAGTGATGGGACAAATCTGACGCTCGATCATCTCCACCATCAGTCGTCGTAGGCGCTGCGGCATCTGCCCGTGGCTGGTCGCGATTCCCCGATCGAGGAGGAACAGCTCGAATGAGCCTTCGCCGCAATAGTCGATACAGGCTGCTCGGGCTTCATCGAACCTTTCACGGTCCATGCCCTCGGGAGCCGCGAATGGGGGAATAGCTGCCCACGCGTCGAGTTCCAGCGCCTCCTTGAACCAGCGCATCGTCTGTTCGGGCTCTTGCGCGACCGAGATCAGAATCCGCTGATCCTCTTCGACAAGGTGAAGCGCAGTCCAGAGAACGCTGAGGCAGTTGAAGCGATTGAGGCTGTTGCGCATTGCCGCCGGAAGTTGGGGCATCGGTTGCATGCGTAGCGGGAGATAGACCGGTTGCTCCTGGCCACGCACGTAGAGCGTCCGGCCGTTCATGATGTCGAGGAGGATTCGGCCGGTCGCGTTCGGCGCGGTTTCGAGAATGCCAATGACCTGCCGTGTGCTGCGATAGCGGACGCCGACTGCATCTGCATCGGCGCGACCCTCGACCCATCGAGCAACGGGAAGAGCCGCGCCGCCTGCGACGGCCGTCAGCGCGATGCGGACCACGTCCGGCCGCTGCGCGATCACACGAGAGACGAAGTTCTCCAGCCGGATTGATCTGTTGCTGTGGTCCGAGAAGCTGATGCGAGTATTGTCGTTCGCGTCGGGCACGACCTGATGCGCTTCATCTAGGATCAAGAGCCGCAGACGAGCCGTGATAATCGGGCCGAGATAACGCATCAGCGCGTCCGCTTTTTCCACGGTCGCAATCAGGACCGTCGGCTCTTCTCCGGTAAGCCAGTAGTCGGTGATACCCCAATCGGCGCCGCCATAGAGCGCAGTAATGGTCATTTCGCTGCCGAGTTCGGCGCGGAGCTTGGCTTCGACCTCCCCGGCGAGCGCCCGCGAGGGTACGAGATAGATGGCGAGCGGAGCTAGGCCATCGTGTTCGCGCAGCAGCAGCTCCTTCAGGAGCGCCATGTTTGCTACCAGTGTCTTTCCCGAACCCGTCGGAGTGCAGAGCGCGAACGACGAGTCGCGCAGTAGGCGATCAAGGCCTTGGAGCTGGGATGTCCATAGAATTCCACGACCACGGCTGAACTGGTCGCGGGCATATGCCACCAGCTTTCCCGTCCTGGCCGGATTCAGCGCGGCAAGCGCCCGCAGCGGCCGATAGATGCTGGCTGCCTTGTAGCCGTCTGCGACCTGCCGCATGAGCGCAATGACAAGCGAGGCGTCGTCGCTGAACGTCCTCGCGGCCATTTCATCGAGCGCATAAAGCTTCGACATAGCGACCTCCCGACGCGCGTCGTCGCCGCGGCGGAGGCTGTCAGCGATCAATCCGAGGGTGCGCACGAGTTCGACGGTGAAAAACCAAGCAACGCGATCATCGTCCTCGTCCAGGTCGAACTCTTCGACTCCAGCCGCGGCGAGCCGGCGTGATGCGTCGGGTGCCGTCAGATCGGGGTGCGTGTTCCAGAAGGTGGAGGATCGACGAATGACGCCATCGAAATCCGCTCTTAGAAACGCCGAATAGAGCGCGACACCTTCGTGATCGGTCGCGATCTGCCTGAGAAGGCCTGACGCCATCGCTGGCAGGCCCCCGAGTTGGTATGCAGCGGCCGCGAGCAGCTCGATCGGGACGATCGAGCGAAGACCATCGGCAGCCCGCGAGAGCCACTCCAGAATTTCGCCCGTCCTGCGATAGCAGTCGATTGCCCGAGGCGAGGATGTTCCTTCGATCTCCCGAAAAATATGGGCTGCATGAAGCAGGCGCCGGGCGTCCGCCAACTGCCGGGCAGACTCGCGATCGCTCCACTGAATCGCAGGAACCTGCCAGGTCGTTTGGAGGCAGCGCACATAGGCGCGCGCCTGTGGGCGCGAAAGTTCGTTTTCGATGGCCAGCGCACGGCGGAGGGTGTCGGCAACGTCTAGGCGGTCAGCGTCGAGTTCGGGCACTATTCCGCCTCCTGCCACAAGCTCGAATAGAGCCCATCGATGAGGCGCTCGCCGTCGGTCAGGATGAGCTCGACGACCTGAAGATCGTGCGGAGCGGTATATTCCTCCGGCGTTTCTTCCCACCCGATGAGCACGTCGAGTGCCTTGCGATCTCGAGCTCCATTACCGGCGATGAGGATGAGATTGGTTCGAGGCAGCGGCGGCGCATCTTCCAAAAGGACGGCTTGGTCGATCGACAGAATTGCAGCCTGATGGCCTTCGGGGTCCCGCAATTCGAGGAGTCGCTGGAGTTGCCGGAGGCCGTGCGGGAGCGGCGTGTCTCGATTGACTTCGAACCAGACACCACGGCCGGATCGCGTGCGCTCGCCGGTTTCTTCATCTTCCTCCCAGGGGCCGAGCATCAAGGAATCGACAGCGGATTCGGTTAATCGCTGGCGCCACTTCGCTTCTCCCACGATGAAGCGGACGACTTCACCGTCCTCGTTGAGCGAGAGTCCCAAGAAGTCGGAGCCAAAGCGGCCGAAAATCTGGCGAACGCGGTCCGGATTGCGCGCGAGGTCCCATAGGTAGGCCTCGACGTCGGCATGTTGTCGGAAAAGGAAGATAGGGATGCACCATTGGTGGCCGCCGACGAATTTGGCCTGGAATGCTTCCGTGACCATTCCGGCCATCACTTCGCCGAAGAGCCCGCGACGCGCGGTTGACGGGAGGCAGCTCGGGTAACACGCGTGGGCCCCGGGCGCGTCCGCGTCGGGGTGGAGGTCGATGCCGATCTGACGGTGGAAATACTCGCGAGCATCGAGATGCGCGGACTCGAAGTACGGGCGCATCGCGTCGATCAAGTCTTCGTCGGTGGCTACCTTCTGTTCAAGCAGGAGATGGCCGTATGCCCCTCTGACTGTCCCGTTCGACGAAAGCCACTCGTCGATCGCATCGATGGGTGGTTCACATGTATGCACTGTCGTCGCCCCCCAGCGGAAGGCGAACGGAACGGCCTATATGCCGGCAGTCACGGACTGAGCGCCCCCTCATGATAAACCTTAGAGGGCAAATCTTGACGATTGCCCCCATCATGCGCCGCCCCGCAATGGATTGATGATCTCGACACCCGCGAAATCGCGCTCATTATCCGTCACGACAACACAGTCGTTCGTGGTGGCGATGGCGGCGATGATCGTGTCGAGCCCGCTGCGCGGACGACCCGCCGCCCTGCCTTCGGCCATCAACTCCGCCCATACGAGACCGGCTCGTTCGTCGAAGGGCAGGATACGGCCGGCAAATAGCGCCTGTGGGCCTTGCGGACCGCTGAACCAAGCGTCGAGTTGGTCCCGACGCTTGCCTGCCGGCTTCTCGATCACGCCCCTGCGAAGCTCCGCCAAGGTCAACGAGGCGATAAAAAGGTCATCGTCAGACTGATCGGCCATCCAGGCGACCAGTGATTCCGACGGCGCCGGCTTGGTGAAATTGCTGAGGATGTTGGTGTCGAGCAGGTAGCGCATCAAATATCGACCTTCCGTCCTTCCTCACGCGGACGGCTTAGGTCGAGTTCGGAGCCGATCAGGGGCGAGGCCAGAAGGGCCTTGAGGATACCGCCTTTTCGCGACGGCTCGCCAGAGATGGACTGATTGACGGCCGCCCGCAGTCGATCGGCGTCAGCACCGCCCTCGGCCAACCTCCTTGCGACCGAGCGAATCAGGTCGCGATCGTCATCGCGGCCAATCACCTCGAACCGCGCCATACCTCGTTCGGTTAGGCGACTGCGATAGTTGTCGATTGCTCGGCGCTGAGGACTCTTGCTCATTCTGGCTCTCCGGACTATAACCGGTAATATAACCAGAGCGCCGGGAATCTGCAAGGCCGACAGGTCGCGACGGCGGATTCGGACTTTGCCGAGGACACCCTAATGCGCACCAAACCCGCCGAACATACTACGCTGACGGGCGTCCGCGCCGCCGGCCGCACTTTATTGCACTACGCGGCGGTTTCAGACTGCCGCCGAGAGCTCTCCACTGCCGCCGGTCGGCGCCAAATCCCGCAAACCGATGTTCGCATTAACACCCTGAATAGCTTGGATAATTCGTTGCTTAGCACGATCATGTCAGCATGTCAGCAAAGCAAGCCATCACTGAAATCGAACCTGAGATCGACGATTTCTTCGACTATGCGGAGAAGGGCTTTTATTCGCCCGCGCGCGAGCGTCGTCCACGAAAAGTCAAATCCCGGCCGCGCGTCGTGGCCGAGTGGCCCGTCGGCGTCACCGAGGCAGAGCTGGACATCCTGGAAATCCACCTCGCTGACATCCTGGACGAGATATTCGATCCAAAGAACTGACCTTACTAAAGGAGGCGTCGCGTGAAAGCCAAAGCGAACCTCGCCTTGGCGATGCCGGGGCGTGCTGCACTCTATCTTCGGGTCTCGACGGGACGGCAGGCCGAGCATGATCTGTCGATCCCGGACCAACGCCGGCAGCTTCGAGCATATTGCGAGGCGAAGGGAATCGAGGTCGTCGCTGAATACGTCGAGCCTGGCGCATCCGCGACAGACGACAAGCGCCCCGAATTCCAGAGGATGATGGACGCCGCCTCTGAGAAGCCGGCGCCGTTCGATTGCATTATCGTTCACTCGTTCTCGCGGTTTTTCCGGGACCAGTTCCAACTCGAGTTCTACTTTCGCCGCCTCGCGAAGAACGGCGTGAAGCTGACTTCGATCACCCAGGACCTAGGCGATGATCCGATCAGCGGGATGATGCGCCAGATCATGGCGTTGTTCGATGAATACCAGTCGAAGGAGAACGCCAAGCATACGCTCCGCGCCATGCGCGAGAACGCTCGGCAAGGGTACTGGAATGGCTCTCGGCCGCCCTACGGTTATCGGATCATTGCAGCGGAGACGCGTGGACAACGCACGAAAAAGAAGATCGAGCCCGATCCGTTGCTGATCGACAACGTCAAGCTCATCTTCCGCTTGGCGCGTGTCGGCGACGGGGACGGGCCGATGGGGTCAAGGCAGATTGCCGGATACCTCAATGATCGCGGCATCCGAACACAGACTGGCGGCCGGTGGGGCGTCGGCGGCGTCCATCAGGTACTGACCCGCGAGACCTACATCGGGAAGCATCGCTTCAACGTGTCTAGCTGGCGGAAGGGCGTCAAGAAGCCGGCGGACGAAGTCGTCGAGGTCGAGGTCGAGCCGATCATTACCGTAGAAGAGTTCGAGGAGGTCCAAGCGATCATGCGCTCGCGCAGCCCGCAACTCCGCGCGCCCCGTTTCGTGAGCGGCCCGACCTTGCTCGGCGGCGTGGCGTTCTGCGCCGATTGCGGTGGCGCTATGACGCTTCGAACGTCCGGAAAGGGTTCTGAATACCGCTACTACACCTGCTGCACGGCTGCGCGGCAAGGGCCGAAGGGTTGCAAGGGCCGATCCATCCCGATGGACGAGCTGAACGACCTGGTCGTGAGCAGCGTGGTTGAGCGGCTTCTCAGCCCGCACTTCCTCGAAGAGGCGCTCAGCGCGCTTCTGAAGCGCCGGGATGAGGCGGCGGAACGCGAGACGGGAAGGATCGTCGCGCTCAAACGCAACGCTCTGGACGCAGAAAACAAGCTGACGCGTCTCTACGAGGCAATCGAGGCGGGATTGGCCGATCTGACCGATTCGAACCTCAAGGGGCGCATCGCGGAGCTGAAGAGGATTCGGGATTCGGCCCAAGCCGACGTGGAGCGGGCAGAAGGTCGGCGCGAACGGAGAATCGAAATCACCCCACAGGCGCTCCGGACGTTCGCGGCCGCAGCAAAGGACCGGATGCGGGGCGAGGATGGTTCTTTCCGGCGGAACTACATCCAGCAGCTTGTGCAGCGAGCCGAGGTGGGAACCGACGAAATCCGGATAGTGGGATCGAGAGCCCGGCTCCTCCAAACGCTCGTAGCGTCTGGAGGAAAGCCTGGAGTGGAAACTGCGGCGCACGGCGTTCGCAGTTTCGATCTGAAATGGCTCCCCGGGCCGGATTCGAACCGGCGACCTGTCGATTAACAGTCGAATGCTCTACCGCTGAGCTACCAGGGAACGTCCACCGCTTGGCGCGGTGTGAGCGGGGTAATACAAATGCTTTTCCGATTTGCCAAGCGGTTTTTTCAAAAAAAACGCATTCCTCTTGTTTTATCCATCCAGAGTCCCGATTTTCCGGGCTTATCGCCGGTGAAAAAATTATCCACAGGCCAGATGCAAAAGGGCAGGATGGAATGAAATTCGGTATCGACCACAGAACGCACCGCCTCCATGTCGGAAAATGGAGCTTTGCCATGCCGCGTTCGCGCGTCGGCAGGATTGCGACCGGCTCGGCGCTGGTGGTGGGCGGAACGCTTGGTTTCCTGCCCGTGCTCGGTTTCTGGATGATTCCGCTCGGTCTCGTCGTGCTTTCCCACGATCTGCCGGCGGTTCGCCGCCAGCGGCGACGGCTGGCGGTCTGGTGGGCATCGCGGCAGAACCGCCGCGACACCCGCAATGGCGACCGGCAATAGGTCTTATGCGCCGATGGAACTGCTGATGCCCTGGCCGGCCCAGAAGGCCGCATAGGCAAGCGCTGCAAAATAAATCGCCGTCAGCCCGAGAAACAGGTAACCGCCGAGCACGGTAACGCCATCCCTCTGAATCATCCCGGCTGAAAAAAGCAGGATCGCAACGCCTGGAAGGGTGTTGGAGAAGGGAATGAAGCCGAGCGGCATCATCAGCAATACGCCCGCCGTCATCAGCGCAAGTCCGTTTATGCGGTTGGCGATGATGCCGGTCGTCAGCGCGGGAATGCGCGGGCGGATGAAACCGTCGAGCTTGGAGACAATGGCGACGCCTTTTTGAAGGGCGGGAACGAGCTTTGCCGTCTCCATCTGCCGGTCGAGGATTTTTGCCGGCAGCCATGGCAGGCGGTTGAGGGTGATTGCCAGGCTGACAAGAATGATCGCCGCACCAAAGACCGTGCTGACGCCGGGAATGGAAACCGGGATGAGAAAGGGCAGGGAGGCGATTGCGCAGATAAGCAAAAGGCCCTGTTCGCCGATCGCTTCCATCAACTCGCGCAACGTGATCGTCTGGCCCTGCAGCTTTCCTATCAGCTTCTCAAGCGTCGTGCTCAGCTTTTCAGACGTATCAGTAAATGCGAATTCGTTCGTCATGCGGCTTCCCGGAAGTTGTTTAACTCCGGGATTGATAACATCCATCCGGCCCAATGCCTATCGCCGATAGAAAAAGAGCCTCATCTCATTTGGTCGCGTGGTTCGCCTGGATTAGTGCGAAACCCAGCTACTGTAGGCGCCTGCAAGAAGAACCACCAGCAGAATGACAAGTATGACCGGATTGATCGATGTAACGAAGTTTACATAGTCCATGATAACTTCCTCCTCTTTCCTCCACTTCTTATTCTACAGCAAAAAGGCGAGTTCATCTACCACAGGCTGAAATTTCGCATTGCAACAACCGGCTTGCGGTGAGGGCTGGAAATGCTCGTCTTTATGATTTTTTGCGATGCAAAAATAAATTTTCCAACATTTGCCATTCTCTTGCGTTGTCTCTAATCCTCATTCGGGGCCGGTCTCTCCGGCCCGTCGGCAACCGCATGAATCACCGCCGATATGCCTTGGCTCCCGCCCGCCTTCACTCCGCAACACTCTTCCCCGGGGACACGACATGCTGAAAAACATCTATGCCTGGACGATGGCGCTCGCCGCGCGCAAAACCGCCGTGTGGTGGCTGGCAATCGTGGCTTTCGTGGAAAGCTCCATCTTCGTTGTGCCTGCCGATGTGCTTTTCCTGCCGATGGTGCTGGCCAGACCGAAAAAGGCGATGTTTTATGCGCTCGTGGCAACTGTCGCCTCGGTTTTTGGCGGAATCGCCGGCTGGTTCCTCGGCCACTATGCCTTTGAAAGCATCGCGCGGCCCATTCTCGAATTTTACGGCAAGCTCGACAGCTTCGAGCATCTGAAGAACTCCGTTGACTACGAAACCATCGTTCTCCTGCTGGTGACATCGGGGCTCGCGCATCTGCCGCCGATCAAGGTCGTGACTATCCTCTCCGGCGCGGCCAATATCAGCCTTGGCCTGTTCATTCTTTCGGCCGTCGTCACGCGCGGCGCGCGCTTTTTCATCCTTGCCGGATTGCTGCAGAAATACGGGGAATCGGTCCGTCATTTCATCGAAAAACGCCTCGGCGCCATCACCGCGGCAGCCGCCGCCGCGCTCATCGCGGTCTATGCGGTTTACGTTTTCGTGCGTTGATCAAGCGCAAATTTTCTACTCTTACAATACTGTCGCATAACTTTCAGCTTACTGTCAGAATCCGTCTGTATCGGTTCTCTCGTCGAATGAGGGAACCGTTTTATTATGCGAAGATTTTGGAAGTGCTCCTTTTGGGGCATGGGTATTGCTGTGCTTGCCGCAGGCGGTTACCTCTACGCCATTCAGCTCCTGGGCAATTTTCACGAGGTTGTCGCGGGGCAGCTTTATCGCTCCAACCAGCCGAGCAATGAGCAACTCGTCCGCTATACCAAAGACCATGGCATCAGGACGGTCATCAATCTGCGCGGCGCGAACGAATCCAAGGCCTGGTATCGCGATGAGGTCGAAACCGCCCGCGAACTGGGACTTAATCATATCGATTTCGGCATGTCGGCAAGCCAGGAGCTTGACATGAACAGGGTCAACGAGCTGGTCGCCATCATGCGCGATGCGCCGAAGCCCATTCTCATTCATTGCAAGGCCGGCGCGGACAGGACAGGCCTCGCCACCGCGCTCTATCTCAGCCGCGTGGCAAAGCTTGATGAGGAACAGGCGGAAAGCCAGCTTTCCTTCCGCTTCGGCCATATCGGCATTCCCTATCTCTCGGAAACCTACGCCATGGACCGGACCTGGGAGAACGCGGAAAAGATGCCCGTCGTCGACGATTTCGCCATCGCCTCCAACGAGTTCTGAAGTCGGCTCGGGCGCATTCCCCACAGGGCACACTTCAATGATCTGAACGGGATCTTGCGTCCTGTCTCGATGACGTAGGTTATCGGGACGGGCGCAACCCAGAGATCTTGGCCGGCTGAGGGCGCGGGCTGCGCAGCATCTATTGCCGTCGCCCAGCGCAATATTTCTCCGACATGCATATCTACCGGAAATGACAATTTTCATTTTTATATTAGCAACTTATGCGATCTTGCAATTTAAGTTGACTCGCGGTGTCACCTTTTATACAGCGGCATTGTTTCAACTTCTGGATCGCATCATGACCCGCAAAAAATTTATCGGCGGCCTTGCCGCATCGTTCTTATCCGTTTTCTTTATCGCACCTTCCGCCACCGCTGCAGAGAAGACCATCACCGACGTCATCGGACGCGAGGTGAAGGTTGATCTTCCTGCAAAACGCGTCGTTCTCGGTTTCTATTTCGAGGACTACATGGCGGTGGGTGGCGAAAAGGCCTATGATTCCGTCGTCGGCATTTCCCGCGAAGCGTGGGAAGGCTGGGTTCCCGCCAACTGGAAAATGCATCTCGCTCACCGCGCCTCGCTTGCGGATATTGCCGATGTCGGCGAAGTCGAAGCCCAGACCTTCTCGGTCGAAAAAGTTCTGAGCCTCAATCCCGATCTGGTGATCCTGGCGGATTGGCAATACAAGGCGCTCGGTCTCGATGCCGACCGTCTGGAAGAAGAGGGCATTCCCGTCGTTGTCGTCGACTACAACGCCCAGACGGTCGAGCGCCACGTCGCCTCCACCCGGCTTTTCGGCGAACTCACCGGCCAGCAGCAGCGCGGCAAGGAAATTGCGGAATTCTACGCCGGTTCTCTGAAGGATGTCGCCGAACGGGTGGCGAAATCCGGTCAGCCGAAACCGAAGGTCTATGTCGAATTCGGCAATAAGGGACCGGCCGAATATTCCTTCACCTATGGCAAGAACATGTGGGGCGCCATGTCCACCGCCGCTGGCGGCGACAATATCGCAGCACCTTTCGTTGAGTGGTGGGGACCGATCAATCCCGAGCAGGTTCTGGCTTCGAAGCCCGACGCCATCTTTATTTCCGGCCGTGAAAACAACAAGAACCCCGCGGCGCTGCCGATGGGGCAGGCGGTGAAGGCAGCGGATGCCCGCGAAAAGCTTAAGGCCTTCGAAACCCGTCAGGGCTGGAGTGAAGTGCCGGCCATCAAGAACGGTCAACTGTTCGGTGTCTATCAGGGGGCGTCGCGCACACTCTCCGATTTCGCCATGGTGCAATATATCGCCAAGCAGCTTTATCCCGAGCAGTTCAAGGATGTCGATCCGATCGCCAACTATCTCGGCTATTACAGGAAGTACCTGCCGGTCACGCCTGAAGGCACCTTTGCCATCGCCGTCAAGGATTGATGGTTCTGTGGCCGGCGGCGGAAAAGCATATTTGCTTGCCGCTGAAGGTTAAATTCCGCGGACGCCACGGCACGGCGTCCGTTTTTCACCGTCTTTCTCAAACAGGTTTTCCATGACAATTGCCGCCCGCAATGCCGAAGCCATCGGTGCGCACCGGCTGCGTGAACGTCGTCGCTGGCGCGTCGTCTTGGTCGTTTTCGTGCTGATGGCGGTGAGCCTCGTTCTCGATATCGCCACCGGTCCATCGCTGCTGTCGCCCGCCGAAGTGGTGAAGTCGCTGACCGGCCTTGGCGAACGGGCGGCGATGACCGATTCCATCGTGCGCGGCCTTCGCCTGCCCATGGCGCTGATGGCGCTTGCCGTCGGAGCGGCGCTCGGCGCCGGCGGCGCGCAGATGCAGACCTTGCTGAATAATCCCATGGCAAGCCCCTACACGCTCGGCATGGCGGCTGCGGCGGGCTTTGGCGCCGCGCTGGTGCTTTCGCTCGGCGGTCTCGGGCTGGATGCCATGATTGCCGTTCCGCTCGGCGCTTTCGTCTTTTCCATGCTCGCCGCGCTCTTTCTCTTCATGCTGGCCTCCATGCGGCAGATGACGGCCGAAACCATCATTCTCGGCGGCATCGCGCTTCTTTTCCTGTTTCAGTCGCTACTGTCGCTCATCCAGTTCCTGTCCTCGCCGGAACTGTCGCAGCAGATTCTTTTCTGGCTGTTCGGCAGCCTGACCAAGGCGACCTGGCCAACGCTTGGTTTGACAGCCGCCGTCACCGCTTTCTGCTGCGCCCTGCTGATGGCGGATTGCTGGAAACTGACGGCGCTGAGGATGGGGGAAATGCGGGCAGCCAGCCTCGGCATCAATGTGCGCCTGCTGCGCATGAAGGTTCTCATCATCGTCGCCATCATGACAGCGACGGCAACGAGTTTTGTCGGGGTCATCGGTTTCATCGGGCTGGTCGCGCCGCATATCGCCCGTATGACGGTGGGCGAGGATCAGCGCTTTTTTTTGCCCATGTCGGTACTGAGCGGCGCGCTGATGCTTTCGGCAGCCTCGATTCTCTCCAAATCGATAATTCCCGGCGCTCTGTTCCCGGTCGGCATCGTAACCGCCATTGTCGGCGTGCCGTTTCTCCTGTGGCTGATTTTCGCTCCGAAGAGGCGCGGCCGATGATGGTTCTGGATAATATTTCCGTCGAACGGGGCGGGCAGGTTATTGTGAGAGACCTCTCGGCACGCCTGGAGCCCGGGCAAATCCACGCCGTCATCGGCCCGAACGGCACAGGTAAGACGACGCTTCTCAGAGCGATCTTCGGCGACCTGCCGCTCGCTGCAGGCGCGATCAGCCTCGGTGATCGTCGCCTTCAGGCCGGGGAAAGGGCAGGGCGGCACAGAAGGGAATGGCGGGATCGTTTCGCCTATATGCCGCAGGACGCGGCCGCCGATATAGCGCTCAGTGTGCTGGAGGTGGTGGCGCTCGGCCGCTTCGGCCGGCTTTCGCTTCATATCGACGACGAAACGCTCGATCTGGCGATGACACGCCTGCATCAGGCCGGAATAGCCCATCTGGCGGGCAGGGAGATCGCCTCGCTCAGCGGCGGGCAACGGCAGATGGCGCTTTTTGCGCAGGTTCTGATGCGTGAGCCGCAGGCGATGCTGCTCGATGAGCCTGTCAGCGCGCTGGACCTCAAGCATCAGGTGGCGCTTCTCGATCTGGTGCGGCGAGAAACCCGCGCCAATGGCCGGGTGACGCTTGTTGTGCTGCATGATCTCAATCTCGCCTGCCAATATGCCGACAACCTGCTGGTGATTTCGGATGGCGCGCTGAAGGCGACCGGCGCACCGGGCGATATCGTCACGCCGAAGCTTATTTCCGAGACCTATGGCGTTGCCGTGGAGGTGTTGCGCGACCGGCGCGGCAATCCCGTCATCCAGCCGGCGGGCGATCCGCCGCTCGAACATTTCAAAACCCTTGAAGGAATAATTGCATGAAACGATTTTTGATGACGCTTGCCACGGCTTTGGCCGTAATCCTGCCCGTCACGCCATCCCTTGCCGCCGAACACAAGATACTGATGCTCAATTACGGCAAGGATGGCGGCATGGTGTTCGAGCCTTCATACGTGAAGGCGGAGCCGGGCGACACCATTACCTTCGTGCCGCAAAATTCCAGCCACTATGTGCAGTCCTATGCGGTTCCGGAAGGCGTTAGCCCTTGGAAAAGCAAGCTCGATGAGGCCTTCACCGTCACTGTCGAGAAGGAGGGCGTCTATCTCTATTATTGCCCGCCGCATCTGATGATGGCGATGATCGGCATCATTCAAGTCGGCAAGCCCGTCAATCTCGAAGCCGTCAGACAAAAGGCCGAGAAGCTGCGGCCCAAGCTCGTCATGAAGAGCGAAAGGCTGGAGACGGCGCTCGGGCAGGTGACGCCCGCACAATAACGCCCCGCCTTTCAGGCCGCGCCAATCCGCACCGCAAATCCGCTTCTTCAACCCCGAAACCAAGGATGAAACCATGGCAAACAAAGTTATCGAAACGACGCTGAACGATCTCCTCAATGGCGAGCTGCGCGCCCACCACGCCTATCTTCAGGCGGCCGCATGGGCGGCGGAACGCAATCTCGACGGTTGCTATAAATTCCTGCTCGGCCATGCGGCGGAAGAGCTGGAGCACATGCACCGCATCTTCGGCTTTCTGAACGATCTCGGCGCGCGCGTCACCTTTTCCGAGCTGCCGGCGCCGCAGGTCACGGCAAACGACATCAAGGGGCTGTTCACCATCGTGACGGAGCACGAATCCCGCGTCACCGCCGCCATCAACGCGGCAGTCGATCTTGCCCACGTGGAAAAAGACCACGCCACAACCTCATTCCTGCAATGGTTCGTGGATGAGCAGCATGAGGAAGACAGCCTTTGCCGCACCATACTCGGCAAGATCGAGCTGATCGGCGACGGCCCCAACGCGCTTTACCTGATCGACCGCGAAATCGGTCAGCTGGCGGACAAGGGCTGATTGCTGCGCCAGTCCCAACTCTCAATAGTATACGATTCATGATCGGGTAAATCACGTACCACGATGCCGGGTGAACTCGGCATCGCCTCAGAAAAGCTGCGGCCATTCCAATCTGTCAGGCGATACTGCGTGACGGCGACTTAACTCGATCACTGTCGCGTAAAGAGTTGCCGAAACAACGCCTCCGAACGCTGACGCCCTTCATGCGTCAGCCCCAGCGAATTCGATTTATTAACAGGGTTATCGATCATGCCCTTCTGGTGCAAACGCTCCAGCACATCCCAGTCATGCCCCTTCCAAGCGTAGTAATCGTTGTGAAGGGTCAGCCATAACAGTGCAAGCACCGTGTCATCGATTTTCTCTTCATCGATATCCATTCAACACCTCGCGACGATTGGCAGTGAAGGTTCGCTATCTGCGGGAAGTTATCGGCTTCTCCGGTCTGGTGCAATGACAGGGCTTATCAGCGCCCAATCCCGTCCAGCGGCGTCCATCCGCGCGTATATCCCCTTCCCATAATGGCGACCGCCAGGGAAAGCTGTTCCTGCAGATGCTCGATTTCGCCGAGAAGAGCTTCGACAGCCGCCTTCGCATCGCCGTCGTGACATTGGATGACATATCCGGCTATGTCGTCAGGCCGTGTGGGGGTGATTTTTTCAGCGTCGGACATAGTGGATGACCTCTCTTTTGTTCACTAAATGTTCTAATTTTAGCAGAGAGTCAACAACGCAATGGGCGTGGCCCTTTACAGTCCGGCACTGCGGAATTGAACGTTAGTGAACAGACGGTTCTTCGCCATCCAGAAAGCTGCGAATCCCGTCCTTCTCACACGTGGCCAGGAATTCTTCCCAGGCATCTTTGTCGGTCGCGAAGGGTTCGTCCCAGGTGGTGACATCGTCATGCTCGCTGATGACCTCGAGCGTCCAATCCTGCTGGGTGCCAGCGGGCCGGTAGATATCAACCAGAACCGTGATGCCGTCGTCTTCAAACTCGCCCGAGAATTCTGAGTGTTCTATTTTCGTTTTTTTGGCCATCTCGGC
Organism: Agrobacterium sp. LR_9; assembly: GCF_041954855.1. Taxonomy (NCBI): domain Bacteria; kingdom Pseudomonadati; phylum Pseudomonadota; class Alphaproteobacteria; order Hyphomicrobiales; family Rhizobiaceae; genus Agrobacterium; species Agrobacterium sp. LR_9. Next base: position 191,448 of record NZ_JAVAYA010000002.1, on the reverse strand, counting down.
ACACCTCATTCTCAGGCCTGGACAAACGTATAGCCCAATCCGGGCTTTTAAATTCGCGCATGGCGCAGGTTACCAGATAGCTGAAACAAATATAGCCAGCTCTGGGGGAACTGGCTATCTATCTGATTTTAATGGTCGGAGCGGCGGGATTCGAACCCACGACCCCTTGACCCCCAGTCAAGTGCGCTACCGGGCTGCGCTACGCTCCGGACCTGAAAGCCGTTTATATATAAGCCTGTTAGGGCGCAAGCGGAAAATGGTCTTTTCATAAAAAAAGGAGCAAACGGTGTGGATGGCGTAGAGAGGGCTAAGCAGCCCGGATGGGCGGCCGTCAAACGCATGACACATCCCCTTTCCATCATTGCCGGAACAAGCCGCCCGCTTCGGCGTTCAATCGCAGCGGAAGTGAAACTCAGGGAGACGAACTATGTCCGAACTCGTCGTTGTTGGTTTTGACGGAACGGAAGTGGCCGACAGGGTGCTTCTGAAGCTTGCAGGCCTGAAAAAGGAATATCTGGTCGATCTGGAAGATGCCGTGGTTGTCGTTCGCGATGAAGATGGCAAGGTGCATCTGAAACAAAGCGTCAATCTGACGGCGATCGGCGCAAGCTCCGGTTTCCTGTCCGGCGGTCTCTGGGGCGGCCTCGTCGGCCTGCTTTTCCTCAATCCACTGGCGGGATTTGCCATCGGCGGCGCGATCGGTGCCGGCACGGGGGCTCTTGCGGGTTCGCTAACGGATTTCGGCATCGACGACGATTTCATCAAATCGCTCGGCGAGACCATTCCCAACGGTTCTTCAGCGCTGTTCGTGCTGATCCGCAAGGTGCAGCCGGAAAAGGTGCTGGCGGAATTCGAAGGCCTGCGCGGCCGGGTCATCAAGACGTCGCTGTCGCCGGCGCAGGAAGCGCAGTTGCAAAAGGCGCTTTCCGGCGGAGCCGAACCGGCTGCCGCGCCTGCCGTCTGAGCAAACGATGAAAGCGAGGCTGCGGCATATTCCATGTCGAGGCCATCTGCTCGGGCATCGGGGAATTCGGCTTATACGGTCAAAGTGCCGTTTTTCGCCTGAGGCCAGGTGAGATAATAATAGCGGCTGCCGACGCTGCCGAAAAACGCGTTGTCGCCGGAAACGGTATCGACATAGGCGCCGGCCTCGCTTCTCGCATAGGCCGAGCCGTCGCGCTTGAGATGGTCTTTCAGAAAGTCGCTCCATCCCGTCATGGCGATATCCGTGGCCGGCCTGGAGGTGGTTTCTGTATCGGAGGCCACATCCCAGGCCTTTATTTGCGCACCCTCGGCGGGGTCGGAGACGGTCAGCGTGCCGGCCGTCAAAGCCTCCAGCATGGCCTTGGCCTGCGAAGCCTTGTCCGGGTCTGCGGTCAGTTCATCCAGCGTCTCCTTCAGCTCCTTCATGAAATCGGCCTTGGTAATATCGCCGGAAGAAAGCTGGGTATCCGTGTCGTCGGTCTGCGTATCCTCGTTCGAGGTCTGGGCATATTGCGCCAGAAGCTGCGTGAGCCGCGTGTTGGTGGAAGACGAGGAGGAGGTGGTGTCCAGCCCGTAAGAATCGAGGAGAGACGTCCGCGTTGTGGAGGAGGATGTGACGGCGGAATTGTCTTCCTGCTCCTTGATGGCCTTGAGGGCCAGTCTGGTGGCGGTGAGGCGTGTGGACAGGTCGATGGAGGAGACCATTGCGCTAGCTGTTTCCTTGATCGGGCGATACGCATCATTCGTACCGAACCGGCTCGGCGGGCATCGCTCCCGCCTTTCGTCTCCTCTCATAAGAAGACCGGGCGAATCCCGGCCGCGTTCGGCTTGGGATGCACCCGGTCTTAATGGCCGGACTTTGCGCGACGCTTGCGGATTAGTTCTCCTGAACGGAGACGCCGTTCGGGCCGATATTCATCTCGATCCCCTTCGGCTTGCTTTCCTCGTGCCAGACATAGACGCCAAGGCCTGCGATGACCACGATGAGTGCGCCGATGATAAGATAGAGATTATTGGTCTGCGTCATTAAGATGTCTCCCCGTTTGACAATCAGAATCCGGGGCTAAACGCATGAAATGGCGTAAGGTTCCGTAAGGGTAAGCGGTTTAGGCGACACGCGTGCGGCGGCGCAGGCTTTCGCGTTTTTCAAGCGCCATGCATCCCCACAATATGCCGAGCAGCAGGAAGAAGTGTCGCCAGTGGTCGGTATCGATGACGGCGCCGATCATTACATGCCCGACGAACGTCACCCAGGAAATGATGAGGAACGGCTGCCAGGGGCGTGGCCGCAGCAGGTGCCTGAAACCGGCGGCGATGGTCCAGCAGATCAACACGAGATAGATCACGAAACCGAACCAGCCATGCGTCGTCAGGCTCTTCAGCCAGATATTATGTTCGGCGGCGGGAAAGATATTGTCGAACACCATGGGGCCGATGCCGAGCGGGTGTTCCATGGCGAGCAGGAAGCCGAGATAGTGGCGGGCAAAACGCCCGAGATGGCCGCCGTCATAAGATTGCACCGCCGAAGCGCGGCTGGAGAACAGATCCGCCACCTGCTTGAACTGCAGCGCGATGATGACCGCCGCGACCATCAGCCCGGCGGCGACAAGAAACAGCACGAGTATCTTCAGGCGAAACGCGGCCGTGCGCTCCTTCAGCAGCATCACGAAGACGAGGAGGATGGTGGCGAACAGAAACAGGCCCCAGGCTGCGCGCGAGAACGACAGGAACACAGCAAGCGACAGGATGAGCAGCCCGGCGATCCGCCACGGCGCATGCATCGCCTTGCCGGTAAGAAGGCCGTAAATGAGGTAGAGCGAGGGCGTCACCAGAAAGGGACCGAAAACGTTCGGGTCCTGAAAGGCGCCCTTGGCGCGGTCGTAAAGGGTGAAGACCTCGAAACCCGGAATGGCGTGGAAATATCCGATGATGCCAAGCAGGGCGGTGATCAGCGCCGCCGCAAGCCAGGCCCGGAAAATCAAAAGCAGCCGCTGGTATTTGTCCTCTATGATCGCCGCATAAAAAACCGAGGTCAGCGCCAGAAAGGTCGAGACGGCGAGATAAAGCGGCCCCTCGTCCAGATCGGCCATGGTGGTGAGCGAAAGATAACCGCCGACATTGAAGGCAAGCAGCAGGCACAGAAGCAGGACGACGGTGCGCGAAAGGCGAAGGCCGAGCAGGAACCACAGGGCCACCTGTCCCACCATCATCAGCTCATAGGGCGCCGGCTCGGAAATGACGAAACCGGAAAGGAACACGCCGAATGCGATGAAGAACGAACCGACGAGCCGCATGGCGGCCAGCGGCGCGTCGAAATCCGGTGCGTGCTGGTAGCCGGTGTGGGTCAATAGGCGTTTTCCGATTTCAGCAGCCGTATCGGCGTGAGGAACAGGATCTTCAGATCGAGGAACAAAGACCAGTTCTCGATGTAGTAGAGATCGTATTCGGTGCGGAACTTGATCTTGTCGCCATGGTCGATTTCGCCGCGCCAGCCGTTGATCTGCGCCCAGCCGGTAACACCTGGCTTGACCTTGTGGCGCGCGAAATAGTGCTCCACCACCTCGGTATATTTCAGGTCGCCCGTCTGGGCATGAACGGCATGCGGGCGCGGCCCGACGAGAGAAAGATCGCCATAAAGAACGTTGAAAAGCTGCGGCAACTCGTCCATCGAGGATTTGCGCAGGAAGCGGCCGACGGGCGTGACGCGCGGGTCGTTCTTCGTCACGGCCTTTTTCGCGGTCGGATCGCTGAGTTCCGTATACATGGAACGGAACTTCCAGACGTTGATCGTCTCATTGTTGAAGCCGTGGCGCTTCTGCTTGAAAAGGACCGGGCCTTTCGAGGTTGTTTTCACGGCAATTCCCGCGCCCACCATCACCGGCCATAAAAGGGCGATGCCGATGAGGCTGAAGGTGATGTCGAACACCCGTTTCGCCACCGAATCCCAGTCCCGGATCGGCTTGTCGAACACATCGAGCATAGGCACCTTGCCGACATGGGAATAGGCGCGGGGGCGGAAACGCAATTTATTGGCATGCGCCGCAATGCGGATATCGACCGGCAGCACCCACAGCTTGCGCAGAAGCTGGAGAATGCGCGCCTCTGCGCTGAGCGGCAGGGCGATGATCAGCATGTCCAGCTTCGTCAGGCGGGCAAATTCCACCAGTTCCGCAAAGGTGCCGAGCTTGGGATAGCCGGCGACAACCTCGGGAGAACGGGCGCTTTTCCGGTCATCGAAAATACCGCAGATGCGGATATCGTTATCGGACTGCTGTTCCAGCGAGCGGATAAGGTCCTTGGCGGTATCGCCGCCGCCGACGATGACGGCACGGCGTTCCATGACGCCGTTGCGGCCCCAGTGGCGAATGGCGAAGCCGAGGATCAGCCGCCCGGCGAAGATCGCCAACGCACCCGTTGCATACCAGATGCCGAAGGCCTGCCAGGAATGCAGCGCATCGGGAAAGAAGAGGAGAAGGAAACAGGCAATTCCCACGAAAGAAAGGCACACTGCGCCCTGAATGCGGGCGAACATCTTCAGCGGCGTGCGCAGCGTCGGAAGCTGATAGCAGTCACCGGCCTGCAACAGAAACACGCAGAGCGCCGCCCCCAGCACGCCGCCGCCGAAAACCGACAGAAAGGTTTCGAGACCGCGATCGGCTGCGATGCCGTTGACGATGGCGGCGATGACGACGAGCATCGTGAATTCCAGAAGCCGCAATTGCCCGATCACCATGTTGGGCGAATGGTTGCCGGCGCGAAGCTGGTTGGCGATCTGCCGTGCAAGCGGATTGAGAACGACAGTTTCGGAGGCCGAAGCCCCGCCGGCTTCATGGTCGGAGAGTTTCTTGCGCAATGACGCCAGATCGAATTGCAGCCTGTCCTTGTCAGTCTTGGTCATTGCCTTGGTCCGCACCCTCCAGCGCATCGGCCTTAAAATCGCATTGGATTTTCGACCGGAACGATGCGCAACCTCAAAGTGGTAGAGCGCCCTTCGTGCATCCGAATGGACACGTGGCGCTCTACGAGCAGAAAACTAGCCGAAACATGCTAAGAAACGTTTATGATGAGTTTCTACAGGACGGCCGGAATATACAATTAAAAATCGTGTTTTTGAAATGACTATCAGGTCGATAACAGGTCGCGATAGAGTTTCATCATCTCATCCGCCATGACCGGGGTTGAAAATTTCGCCTTGAAGCTGTCCGGGCGAGGCATGATCCGCTGCGCCCAGCCGGCATCCTCGGCATCCTTGACCATGATCAGTGCCAGCGCATCGGCGTCGCCAGCCGGCACGAGCGCCTCGCTGTCTTTTCCAAGGACTTCGGGAATGCCGCCGACATGCGAGGCGATGACCGTTTTTCCCGCCGCAAGCGCTTCGAGCACGATATAGGGCATGGCTTCGGCGCGCGACGGCACTACCACTGTCGTTGCCAGTTCGAAGGCCTGCCTGGCGGGCATGGCCGCATGCATGGAAATCCGTCGGGAAAGCCCGGCCTTGTCGATCATCGCGGCATATTTGTCCCTGTCCGGTCCGTCGCCGACGATCACGCCGGTCATCGGCTGGCCGATGCTGCGTTCCATTTTTGCGAATGCCCTGATGAAGACATCCGGTCCCTTGAGGTCGCGCAACATGCCGATATAGAGAAAACGGGCCGCATCTTCGCGGGCGGGCACGGTTTCGAACTCGCTTTCCTGCACGCCGTTATAGATCATCGCAGTGCGGGTGCGTGGCCTGCCGACCTTGGCCTCGTAAGTCGCCTGCTCGAAATTGCAGACGAAACAGAGCGCATCGGTGAAATGCTCCTGAAACCGCTCCAGCCGCAGGAAAAGCTGCCCTTTGAGGCTGTTTCTGGCGTAATGCAGGCTGCCGCCATGCGGGGAATAGAGGCGGGCTACGCGATACCTGTTCGCCCGCAGGAGTGAGCCGATCAGCCGGGCAAGAGCGCCACCCTTGGCGCTGTGCCCGTGCAGAATGTCCGGCCGCAAACTTTTGATGTGCTTGTAAGATTTCCACAGCGCCATGAAGTCGCCGGGGCTGATGGACCGACGGATGGGCAGACGGGTGAGGCCAAGCTCCAGCATCGGGGTGATCTGTGCGAAAAGCCGTTCCTCATGCGCGCCGCCGGTGGAGCTGTCGCAGACGATGCCGACCTTGTGGCCCTGTTTCACATGTTCTTCGATGAGGTCGCGCACATGGCGGAAGACACCGCCCACCGGGGAGCGGAAGCAGTGAATGATGCGCAGGGGAGGGCCGTCATCCGACACGTTCGCCACTCCGTTTTCAGAAGAAGCGTTCACGCACATAGACGGTATCGCCGGCCAGAATGGGGGCGGTGATACCGATCCGGCCGGTCATCACCTCGGCATTGATCTTGCGGGTAATGTCGACATCGGCCTGATTGGCGCGCGGGGTGAAGCCGCCGGCAATGGCGATGGCGTTTTGCACGGTCATGCCCGGCACGTAGGAATATTGGCCGGGACGGCCGACTTCGCCCATGATGAAGACCGGGCGATAACGGTCGATCTCGATCGTCACGTCCGGATCGCGAAGATAACCCTGGCGCAGTTTGGCGGCGATGGCGGCTTCGAGCTGCGGCAGGGTCTTGCCACGTGCCGGAACCTGGCCGACGAGCGGGAAGGCGACATAGCCGGCCTGATCGACCGTATAGGTATTGGTCAGCCCGGCCTGCTCGAACACGTTGATGCGCAGCCTGTCGCCGCTATCGACATGATAGGGCTGCAGGGCGGCTTCGTTGAACGACCTCGGAGCGGGTTGATATGCCGCGCAGCCGGAAAGGGCCGTCAGAACGGCGAGCGTCAGTGCGGTGACATGTCGTGATCCGGCGAGCGGCATCTCATCTGGCTCCGAGTCGAACTTTGATCATTCTTATCGTTCTGTTAGGGTTAATGTGCGGTAAACGACCGGCGCGAGCGTTGGTAATATCGGCTTTATTTCGTCGGATTCGCAGGGATTAACTGTTGTGTTACCGGCAAGACTTAAACTTCGCGAAAATTGACCATCTATATTTGAGCGCCCGAGGTTTGTCTCGGTTACGGAGCCCGCATGAACGGCGATCGCATTGACGACAGGGATGTGGATATCGATCTTGCGCAGCTTGTCGCGGCCATTTGGCAGCGCAAGGGCCGGATCGCGGCAATCACGCTTCTTGCCGGGGGCGCCGCCTTCGTGATCTCAAGCATGATGTCGCCCGCCTACAAGGGCGAGGCGCGCGTGCTGATCGAATCCCGCGCGGCCTCCTTCGGCGCCTCGCAGCAGTCCAATGCGCCCGCCGAACCCGTGCTCGATGAATTAACCGTTTCCAGCCAGGTGCAGATCCTGCAATCGGTCGACCTCATCAAGCAGGTCGCCAAAGACATGAAGCTTTACGAGCTGGATGAGTTCGATCCGGAGGCCCACCCTTCGCTCATCTCGCAGCTCCTGGTCGCCGTCGGCGTCAAGAAGGACCCGCTTCAGGTGCTGCCAGAAGAGCGGGTGCTGAGCGCCTTCCGGGAAAAGCTGCAGGTCTATCAGGTCGAAAGCTCGCGCGTCATCACGGTCGAATTTTCCTCGCAGGACCCCAAGCTGGCCGCCGCCATCCCCAATGAGATGATGAAGGCCTATATCGCCCTGCAAAGCGGCGCGAAGCTGGATACAAGCACGGAAGCGGCGCGCTGGCTGGAGCCGGAAATCGCCAATCTGCGCGAAAAGGTGCGCGAGGCCGACAGGAAGGTTGCGGATTACCGCGCCTCCTCCGATCTTCTCTCGGCGGGGCAGGGCGAAACGCTCGCCACCCGCCAGCTCAGCGATATCTCCACCGAACTTGGCCGTATCCGCGGAGAGCGCGCCAATGCGGAGGCGCGGGCGGAAGGCGTGCGCAGCGCGCTTGCAAGCGGCCGCCCGCTCGATACTTTTCCCGATGTCGTCGGTTCCCCAACGATCCAGAGGCTGAAGGAAAACGAAACGACCATCCGCAGCCAGATTTCCGATCTCTCGTCCTCGCTGCTGGAAGGCCATCCACGCATCCGCGCGCTGCGCAACCAGCTCGACGGCATACAGCGGCAGATTCAGGAAGAGACCCGCAAGGTGCTGGCAAGTCTCGAAAACGAGGCCAATGTTTCGCGCCTGCGGGAGCGACAGCTGGTCCAGCAGCTGAACATGCTGAAATCGGAAAGCGTGCGTGCGGGCGAACAGCAGGTCGGCCTCAACGATCTGGAACGGGAAGCCTCGGCGCAAAGGCAGCTTCTGGAAACCTATCTTGCCCGCTATCGCGAAGCGACGTCGCGCGCCGGCTCGGTGGATTCCACGCCGGCCGATGCACGCGTCATCTCGACGGCCGTGGAGCCGCGCGAACCCTATTTCCCGAAGACGGGCGCCATCACCATCGTTGTGACGCTGGCGGCGTTTCTGCTGTCCTGCATCGTCGTCATGCTGGTGGAGCTTTTCACCGGCCGGGCCTTGAAACCGATGGGCAGGAATCAGGTTCCGCCGCTCTCCGATCCGCCTTCTCCTCCGCGTGCTCCAGCCGATCCGGACAAGACAACGGATGTGCCGGAACAGCCTGTAGCGGCGCGCCCTGAAACCGTGCAGCCTGCTGCGCGGACCAGGCCGGTCGCGGCATACCAGCCCGTTGCCGAAGAGGAAGAACGGCATGCACCGGCCGTCGCTGCTGCTGCCATGCCGGCCTTGCCGGTGGAAGATGTCACGGCTGCGAAAGAGGAGGCAATCGATACCGATGACGATTTCTCCATCGACGCCGTTGCAGGTTTCCTGGCCACCCGCCTCGCCAAACCGGTCGCCGCAATTGTGTCGCCGGCCGGTGATAGCGGCTCGACCACGTCCGTCATGCTGGCGCGCGCTTTGTCCGAAATGGGCCGTTCGGTCGTTCTCGTCGACATGACGGCGTCAGCCTGTCCGACGCGGTTGATGGCGCCGGAAGCCGGGCTTCCAGGTGTCATGGACCTTCTGGCGGGCGCCGCCGCTTTCGGTGAAACCATTCACGGCGACCGCCTGTCCGACGCCCATATCGTGCCGCGCGGCAATGCGCAGCCGCGCGAGGCCATGCGCGCGATAGACCGTCTGACGATGATCCTCGGCGCGCTCTCCGACGCTTATGATACCGTCCTCGTCGAATGTGGCGCGGTGCAGATTTCGAGCCTCGGGAAAATGCTGCGCAACCTGCCGGCGGAAATCATCGTCTCGGTTCCCGGCAAGGATAGCGAATTGTTGGAAAAGACGCTCGGTGAACTGGTTGCTGAGGGCTATGAACAGGCATTGCCGATGACCGGCATGCGCAAGCCGGACCATCTGAGCGCGGCCTGAGATGCGGCAAAACCCTGCTCAGTCGGTGGCGGTGTCCATCTTCGAGCGTCCGGCGCGAAAACGCTGTATGAGCGCATAAAGCGCCGGGTTGGATTTGATCAGGCTCTTTGTCCGGGCGATGGCGACATAGGCTGAGGCCGCAACACGACCCTTCAACGTCACCGGCAGGAATATATCGTGCTGCACGGTGAAAAGCGGGCACCAGCTGCGCTTATAGAGCTGGTCGCCCACGCCGAAATCGAAGATCGCCGCCTTTTCGCGGCATGCCCTTTCGATCATCAGCCAGAACAGCAATTCACCGGGGCTGAGTTCCGAAACGGATTCATCGATCGAACCGAACTGGCAGATGATGTGATCCTGCTTGCGCGAAAGGCCGGCGATCGCGGCGATGACGCCCTCGCTTTCGCCATGCAGGCGAATGGCATGCAATTCCAGCAGACTGTCCGTGCCCGTCTCGGGAAAATTGGCCAGATCGTAGAAGAAATCCCGCACCGATTGATCCCGAAACACATCCGGAATGCCCTGCGAGGCGAAACGGGCAGCCTTCTGGCGGAAAAATGCCTGCAGCAATTCGCACTTTTCCTGTGGCGACCGTGCGATCACATGGCTGTAACCGCCCATTTCCTCGGCCCTTCGGCTCTGGATGCGGAATTTCTTCCGTCGCCTCTTGGCATTGACCTGCCGAAGCGTGGCCTCGAAACTTTCGAACAGCGGAAGCTGGAAGGCCGGATTCTGGTTTTCGACGGAAGCAAGATGCGAGAGGGGATTGGTCCTGTTGCGCCACGTCAGCGGTATGTTCTGCAAGGCCAGGATATCGGCCCGGCCATGCAGCAGATTCCGCGCTTCGCGGGCAATCGCCGCTGCGATTTCCTGTCCGGCCTGTTCGGCAAATGAGGGGTCGAAAAGCCCCGTATTGATGTTGTTGAAACGGCCGCCGGGAAAACGCGCCTTGCGGATGCCGCCTTCCAGTACGATTTCGAGCGGCAGCAGAAAGATCGTCTTGCCGCCCTGACGGCCGCGAAGCGTCAGGAGCGCGCTGTCCTGCGTCTGCGCCCAGATGGAGCACCAGCCGAAACCCTGATGCAGCGAATTGAGCGGGTCGTTTTCCAATCGCTCCCAGTCGGAGCGGATGGTGGAAGCGTCATCGACCAGATCGATCAACAGACGATCAGAACTCCGCCGCTCGTTTTGCACGGCGGTCGGTGCTTGCTCGTCGCTGATAAAGACCGGCCCCTCCGCCGCCATCCACTCTCTCCGGTTGTTTCGGTCGGACTATATCGCTGAGCGGCAAACAATCGGTTTATAAAATTGCGACCTCAGGGTGTCATGCGATGGCTGGCGCTTAACCCTGCTTTTTGGGTCCGGCCATCCATTTGATGATCAGCATCGCCGGCAGAACCCACAAGATTCCGGTCAGCACGAAATAAGCGAGATGCACCCACCAGGGCGATTGCGCCAGCGCCGCCGATGCAATGGCCGTCGCCACCACGGCGTAAACGACGACGAGGCAGATGATGACGATGGTGCCGATAAGCGATCTGAGGCGAGGGTGCATGAAGTCTTCCGTCATTGAGTATCTGCGCGGGACTATAGCGCCGCGACCGCATGCCGCAAACCCTGAGGCCTTGTTTTGTGGTGCCGGTTGGGGCTAATCAACATGACTGTATGAGGGAGACCTGAAAGATGCGTTCGAGCGGCATGACGATGGCAAATGGTTCTGCGGAAATGGTGGTGGAGGCTGCCCTGCAGAAACAGGAGAAGGACCGCCGCCTGCTGCGCATCTGGCTGCGCGTCGTGCTTTTCACGCTCTTCTGTCTGGTCCTCGTCGGCGGCGCCACGCGGCTTACCGAATCCGGCCTGTCGATTACCGAGTGGAAGCCGATCCACGGCGCCATTCCGCCGCTTTCAGTCGCCGAATGGGAAGAGGAATTCCAGCTCTACAAGCGCATTCCCCAATATCAGGAAATCAACAAGGGCATGTCGCTCGACGAGTTCAAGACGATTTTCTGGTGGGAATGGGCGCATCGCCTGCTTGCCCGCACCATCGGCGTCATCTTCGCTTTGCCGCTCGCCTTCTTCTGGCTCACCGGCCGCGTCGAAAAGCGCCTGCGCCTGCCGCTGGTCGGCCTTCTGGCGCTTGGCGGCTTTCAGGGCTTCATCGGCTGGTGGATGGTCTCTTCCGGCCTCGTCAACCGCACCGACGTCTCGCAATATCGCCTTGCCACACATCTGACCATCGCCTGCCTCATCTTTGCGGGCTGCATGTGGATTTTGCGCGGACTATCGCATCATTCGCCTGATGCCGCCGACGAAAAGACGGGCAGGGGTTTTGCCGCGCTGCTGACGGTGCTCTGTCTCTTCCAGATCTATCTCGGCGCATTGGTGGCGGGGCTGAATGCCGGCCTTTCCTATAATACCTGGCCGCTGATGGACGGCTCGCTGGTGCCGGGCGATCTCTTCCTGCAACAGCCCTGGTGGATCAACCTCTTCGAGAACCCCAAGACGGTGCAATTCGTCCACCGCCTCGGCGCCTATACGCTGTTTGCCGCCACGCTGTGGCATATGGTGTCGATGGCGCGCGCCTTGCCCGGCACACCACACGCTCGCCGCGCGGTGCTGTTCTTCGTGCTCGTCTCCATTCAGGCGGCGCTCGGCATCACCACGCTTTTGATGCATGTGGATATTCACGTCGCGCTCGCTCATCAGGGCATGGCGCTGATCGTGCTCGGTTTCGCCGTCGCCCACTGGCGCGGTTTTATCGGCGAATATCCGGCGCCCGTTGCGGTCGAAGTCAGGGACTGAGGCGGCTTAGAACTGCCCGAGCACCGTTTTGATGGTGGCCGCGACGGCGAGTTCGTTGTCGCGTTCCTCCGCATTGCCATCCTCTTCGTGCCACGCGGCAGAAAGGCAGCCATAGGCAAAGGCGTATTGCAGCAATAGCCGTTCGTCCCGTTGCAGAGCCTTCGCAAAAATCGCTGCCATTGAGGCGATGCGCGCCTCGCTGCGGGTGAGGTCGAAACGGTCGAGCGGATTGGAGAACATATTGGCGACATCGAGCGCCGCATCGCCGATCAGGCCGGCCGGATCGATGATGATCCAGCCGCGTTCACTGCGCATGATGTTCTCGTGATGCAGATCGCCGTGCAGCGGCTTCACATCCCGTTGCTGGCTGATCAGTGCCTGCGCCAGCGTGGCCGCCTCGATATAGGGGCTGTCCACGCCGTCGGTACGGTCCTGTTCGGCCTTGCGGAACAGGCTCTCGAAATAGAGCGGTAGCGTCAGCAGGCTTGAAGGCGGCTGCTGCTGCGATGGCTGGTGATATCTGAGCAGGACATCGGCGGCGATTTCCGTGGTGGCATCGTCGTTGCCGTCGCGAAACAGCACGTCGCGCAGGGTCTCCGTGCCAGCATGTTCCATCAGCAGAATATCGTCGGAGCGGTCGAGCAGCTCCACGCAGCCGATGCCGGCGCGCCATTTAATGAAATCCGCGCCGCGAAGGCTGTCCTTCAGTGCTTTCTTTTTCAGAACCTTGGCGACGGCGAGGGAACCGTCGCCGCGCGTAAGCTCGTAAACCACCCCAGCCGGCGTATCGGCAATAGGTTTCGCGGCCTCGATATTCCACGAGGCCGGAAAAGGGGGCGGGGCAATCTTCATGAGAAAAGTCTCATGCGGAGAGCATCAGTTCCATGTTCTGCACGGCAGCACCGGATGCGCCCTTGCCGAGATTGTCGAGCAGCGCGACGAGGTTGATGTGTTCGCCGCCCGGCGTACCGAAGACGAAGAGTTTCATCGTGTCCTTGCCTGCCAGTTCCTCGGCGTCGATGCGAGCGAGCCCCTTGCTTTCGGCAAGCGGCACCACGTTGACGATGTCCTGTCCCGCATAGTGGGCAGTCAGCGCCGCATGGATCGTTTCCACGGTCGCGCCTTCCTTCAGGTCGGCGGCAAACAGCGGCACCTGCACGATCATGCCCTGCGGGAAACGCCCGACGGAAGGCGAAAACAGCGGTGCGCGGTCGAGCTGGCCATGAATGGTCATTTCCGGCACATGCTTGTGCTTGAGCGTCAGGCCATAAAGGAAATTATTGGCGCTGATCGCGTCATCGCGACTCTGGTCTTCCATCTGGGCGATCATCTGCTTGCCGCCGCCGGTGTAACCGGAAACCGCATTGACGCTGACCGGATAACCGTCCGGCAGCAGGCCTGCGGCGCGCAGCGGGCGTAGAAGCGCGATCGCGCCGGTCGGGTAGCAGCCCGGATTGGCGACGAGACGGGCGGAACGAACCTTCTCGCCCTGTTCCTTGTCCATTTCGGCAAAGCCATAGGCCCAGTCCTGGTGAACGCGATAGGCGGTCGAGGTATCGATAATGCGGACATTGTTGTTGCCGGCCACCATCGAGACCGCTTCCCGGGAAGCATCGTCCGGCAGGCAGAGGATCGAAATGTCGGCATTGTTGAGCATATCCTCGCGCATCGCCGCATTGCGGCGCTCGGCCTCGGGTATGGACAGCAGCTCAATATCGCGGCGACCGGCAAGGCGCGTGCGGATCTGCAGACCCGTGGTGCCGTGTTCGCCATCGATGAAGATCTTCGCTGTCATGTCCTTGTCCTGACTTTTCAGAGGGTTGCGAGGGTAATCGGAATCAGTTTGGCAGGCGCCGTTGTCTTTATCAGCCAGCCTTGGCCAGCCGTTCGGCGCGCAGGCCAAGCATATACATTGCAACGGTGGCTCCGGCAATGGCGGTAATATCGGCATGGTCGTATGCGGGCGCGACTTCCACGACGTCCGAGCCGCGAATATCGAGCTGGCCAAGCCCGCGCAGAACGGAGAGAATTTTGGCACTGGTCGGCCCGCCGGCCACCGGCGTGCCCGTTCCCGGCGCAAAGGCGGGATCGAGGCAATCGATATCGAAGGTCAGATAGGCGGGCATGCCGGCAGTATGTTTGACGATCAGCGAGGCGATATCGCTCGCCCGCATTTCCTCCACCTCATAACCGTGGAGAATGCGAATGCCGAAATCGTCAGGCGCGTGGGTGCGGATGCCGATCTGGATGGAGCGGTCGGGGTCGATCAGACCATCGCGCACGGCGCGCGCCACGAAGGAGCCGTGGTCGATGCGCTTGCCGTCATCGAACCAGGTGTCCTGATGCGCATCGAACTGTACCAGCGCCAATGGCCCATGCTTGGCCACATGCGCCTTTAAAAGCGGCCAGGTAATGAAGTGATCGCCGCCAAGCGTCAGCAGGTAATCTGTCTTGGAAATGATCCGGCGCGCTTCCTTTTCAATCGTATCGGGCGTTTTCCAGTGATTGCCATAGTCCAACAGACAGTCACCATAGTCGATGGTCGGCATATGGGCGAAAAGATCGCGCGCGAAAGGATATTGCGGATCGTTGTCGAAGATCGCCGACGCGCGGCGGATCGCCTGCGGCCCGAAACGGGCGCCGGGCCGGTTGGAGGTGGCCGCATCGAAGGGAATGCCCCAGATGGCCGTGGATACGCCCTTGAGGTTCTTGGTATATTTGCGCCGCATGAAGGAGAGGACGCCCGCATGGGTCGGGTCGGTGGCGGCCGATGTCAGGGTCGTTGCGGTGAAGGCATGGTCGATGGTTTTGTTGGGCATTATTTATCCGCCTTTTCTGCAAGATCGGCGAAGTTGCGAATTTTGATCGCGCGGCCGTCGAAGCGCGCGACGATTTCAAGTTCGCCGCCCATCGCCTCGATGAACCGGCGTAAGGTCCCAACATACATATCAGCGCGCTTTTCCAGTTTTGCGACGGAGCTTTGGCCGATATCCAGCGCCTGCGCTATTTCGTCCTGCGAGAGTTTCAGCGCCCTGCGAACATCCGCAAGGTCCATTTCTTCTTCCAGACGATCTGCTTCGGCTTTCGACTTAACACGCGCGTCGTCCGACATCCGGTTGCGCAACCGCGCAAAACTGTGCCTACCGCTCATTGTGTTTCTCCTTTTCAAGCTCGGCCAGATGCTCGTCATAAAGGTCGTCGGCAATCGGGATCATGCGGTCATAAAATCGTTTGTCTCCCGTCTTGTCGCCGCCAATCAAGAGGATCGCCATTCGACGGGGATCGAAGGCATAAAAAATCCGCAACGGTTTTCCGCTACTCTGGATTCGCAATTCGCGCATATGCGCGTGACGCGATCCATAAATGCCGCTCGAATAGGGGAACGGCAGTCGAGGGCCGCGTTCTTCCAGTTTCTGAACATGAGCGTCGATGCTGATGTGTTCGCTTTCTTCAAGCGTTTCCCACCATGTTCCGAATTCGTCCGTATACTCGACGACATAATTCATGAGGCGATATTATTCCCTTGAGGGAATAATTCAAGATGCCGTCGGGGACAAAATAAAAAAAAGGCGGAGCCGAGGCCCCGCCTTTCGAAGTTCTGAACGAGCCGTTCTGAGAAGCGATTAGCGCTTCGAGAACTGGAACGAACGGCGGGCCTTGGCCTTACCGTACTTCTTACGCTCGACAACGCGGCTGTCGCGGGTCAGGAAGCCACCCTTCTTCAGAACGGAGCGCAGGCCCGGTTCGAAGTAGGTGAGGGCCTTGGACAGACCGTGACGAACGGCGCCGGCCTGACCGGACAGACCACCACCGGCAACGGTGGCGATGATGTCGAACTGACCCGTGCGGGCAGCGGCGACGATCGGCTGCTGAAGGATCATCTGCAGAACCGGACGTGCGAAATACGTGGTGAAATCGCGGCCGTTGATGATGATCTTGCCAGAACCGGCCTTGACCCATACGCGGGCTACGGCGTTCTTGCGCTTGCCGGTCGCGTAGGAGCGGCCGAGGGTATCAACCTTGCGGACATGCACGGGAGCCGAAGCTTCCGATGCCGGGGCGAGGTCTTTCAGAGAGGAAAGATCGGCCATTATCAGGCGCTCCTTACGTTCTTCTTGTTAAGCGCGGCCACGTCGAGAACGGTGGGCTGCTGTGCTTCGTGCGGATGGTTCGAGCCGGCGTAAACGCGCAGGTTCTTCATCTGGCGACGTCCGAGCGGGCCGCGCGGGATCATGCGCTCGATGGCCTTTTCAACGACGCGCTCCGGGAAGCGGCCTTCGATGATCTGGCGAGCCGTACGCTCCTTGATGCCACCCGGGTGACCGGTGTGCCAGTAGTACTTCTTGTCGGAGTACTTGTTGCCGGTGAAGGCAACCTTTTCCGCGTTGATAACGATGACGTTGTCGCCATCATCAACGTGGGGGGTGTAGGTAGCCTTGTGCTTGCCGCGCAGGCGGGTTGCAACGATGGTGGCGAGGCGACCAACAACGAGGCCTTCGGCGTCGATGATGACCCACTTCTTCTCCACCTCAGCAGGCTTCTGAACGAAAGTAGACATGAATTTCACTTTCTAATGTGGACCCGTCATCCTCTTTATGAAAGAGCATACGGGCGTTTCTTGTTGCTTGGTTTGGTTGCCGTCAAAGGCAACCGCAAATGACCCTATTCCGGCTGGAATCCGATCTGGCGCGCTTATACGGTGCGCGGGCGAAAGCGTCAATATGACGGATTCTGGAGGGTGTAAAAATAAGATAGCAAAAACAATGACTTGATAATGGGGTATTATTTTACCTCATCCAGCGCCCCCGTTTTATCCCAGTCGCATCACCAGAACGCCCGCTGCAATGATGCCTCCGGCAAGATAACGCCAGATGCTGGCACGTTCTTTCAGGATCACCACGGAGATCACCAGCGCAAAGAGAATGGAGGTTTCCCGGAGCGCCGCAACCACGGCGACGGGCGCCTTGGTCATGGCGTAGAGCGCCAGCCCATAGGAGAGAATGGAGCCGCCGCCACCGATCAGGCCGCGCCACCAGTTGCGCCGGACATGGTCCGCGACCGGGCCCACGCCGCGCTGGTAAAAGGCGAAACCGAAAAGCAGCACGGGCGGCAGAAGCGACATCCACAGCGTATAGGAGATGGCGTTGCCGGAAAGCCTTGCGCCGACACCGTCGACGAAGGTGTAGGATGCGATCACGAAGGCGTTTAGCAGGGCGACCATGATCGCCTTTCCGCCACCGCGTCGCGCCTCGAAAGCGAGCGTCAGAATGCCGCCGGAGATGACGGCGATGCCGGCAAGGGCCAGCGGGCTTAAAATCTCGCTCAGGAACAGGCTGCTCGTCGCCGCGACGATCAGGGGCGCCACGCCGCGCATGACGGGATAGACAAGGCCGATGTCACCGATCGTATAGGCGGCGGCGACAAGCCGGAAATAGGCGAATTGCAGAACGGCCGAAGCGATCAGGAAAGGAATGGCGACCGGCGCGGGAAATGGCAGGAAAGGCAGAAACGGTAGCGAACAGGCCGCAGCGCCCGCCGCGATCAGCGAGGCGTCCAGCGATTTGTCGGATCCGGCTTTGACCAGCGCATTCCATCCGGCATGCAGCATCGCGCCCAGGAGCACCAGAAGAAGAATGTCAAATGTCACAATAGAGACTCGCTCGCGGGCTACTTTGAGCAACCTACAGCATCGGCTTGAAAACCGGAATCGATTTTCGGCGAGGGCGGCAAGCCTTTCCCGATTGTTCGAGCACGCTTTTTTCGCCCGGGAAGCCGCCCGCAAGCGGCATGTGGTCACCGCGGAAACTGCAACGCGCGTAAAATTTATGCTTTGTGCATGTCATGGCGCCGGGGAATGATTTTGCGTCGAGATCATGTGATGTTCTGCTCATGATTTCATCCGCCAGATGGAGGCATGAGCGTCCGACGCACAGCTTCTGGTTTCGCCTCGAAGCGAATTTTCACTGAAAATACTACCAAATTTGTCAAATATTGGTGCGCAGTGCGCTGTGACGCTTTGGGCGCAAGATGTATCAATCGGACCACGGTGCGCGTGAAAAACAATTTCATATCTTCCATGAACTGTAATCTGTAACGTTGTAGACTTCTATGTAGTTTGATTTGCAGAATAACTTTCTGAAAATTAGATATCTCTAATTTTCCTGTGAACGGAATGAAAACAAACAGGAGACGAAGAGCGCATGAATTGCACGCTAATGTTGTTTTGGCCCTTATTTGCGCCAATTCGCACCATTTTGAAAACTGGACAAAAATAGTCAGTACAACCGCCATTCCGGCGTTTGGTGAAATCATTTTGCGTGGGCGAAAACGTGCCGCTGCGCGGCGAGGTGTCTGCCGCAGCGGCAATTTTTCAGCCGTGCAGGGGTTAAAGAGAGCGAAGAACCTTCCTAGATGGAGGGGGGGACGCAACCGGTAGCGTCAGGTATGTGTCGGTGGAATTATGCGGGAGACGCTATGCTCGCGGCGCTTTTAAATGGCGCAGCTGCATTGGTATTCTTCAAACCATGCGACGCTCCAGAAGGGATAAGTTGACATGCAGCATGATAGTTACGAGCCCGACTACCTCAGAAGAATTCTGACCGATGTCAAAACCATCGCCCTGCTCGGTGCTTCGCCCAACCCGGACAGGCCGAGCCACGGCGTGATGCGCTTCCTGCTGTCCCGGGGGTATCGTGTGTTTCCGGTCAATCCCGGCCAGGCAGGCAAGGAGATATTGGGGCAGAAGGTCTATGCCAAACTCGCCGATATTCCCGAGCCGGTGGACATGATCGACGTTTTCCGGGCGCCGGAATATTTGTCGGCAATCGTCGAGGAGGCGATCTTACTGCCGGAGCGGCCAACGGTAATCTGGGGCCAGCTTTCCGTTCGCGATGACAATGCCGCCGCCAAGGCGGAAGCCTACGGTATGGAAGTCGTGATGGATCGTTGCCCTGCAATTGAGTATCCCCGTCTCAATATTGTGCGATAGTTGGTACGGATCGGACTTATCATTTGGCGGCAAGGCATTATGATCCCTCCGAAATTCCAATTGGAGGAAACATCATGCCGAGCAGCAATCCCGGGTTTTCGACGCTGGCCGTTCATGCGGGCGCGCAACCCGATCCGACCACCGGCGCGCGTGCCACGCCCATTTATCAGACCACGGCCTATGCTTTTCGCGACGCCGATCACGCCGCCGCCCTGTTCGGACTGAAAGAGTTCGGCAATATCTACACCCGCATCATGAACCCCACTCAGGCGGTTCTGGAAGAGCGCGTGGCAGCACTTGAGGGCGGCACGGCCGCGCTTGCCGTCGCGTCCGGCCATGCCGCGCAATTGCTGGTCTTCCATACGCTGCTGCAATCCGGCGACAATTTCGTCGCCGCCCGCCAGCTCTATGGCGGCTCGATCAACCAGTTCGGCCATGCCTTCAAGGGCTTCGACTGGCAGGTCCGCTGGGCCGACGCCACCGATCCGGCCAGCTTCGAGGCGCAGATCGACGAGCGCACGCGCGCCGTCTTCATCGAAAGCCTTGCCAATCCGGGCGGAAATTTCGTGGATATCGCCGCAATCGCCGATGTTGCCCATCGGCATGGCCTGCCGCTGATTGTCGACAACACCATGGCGAGCCCCTATCTGCTGCGGCCGCTGGAACACGGCGCGGATATCGTGCTGCATTCGCTGACGAAATTCCTCGGCGGCCATGGCAACTCCATGGGCGGCATCATCGTGGACGGCGGAACCTTCGACTGGTCGGCGACGGACCGATATCCGGCCCTGTCACAGCCCCGGCCGGAATATTCCGGCGTCGTGCTGCACCAGACCTTCGGCAATTTCGCCTTCGCCATCGCCTGCCGTGTGCTTGGCTTGCGTGACCTCGGCCCGGCGATCTCGCCCTTCAACGCCTTCCTCATCCTGACCGGCATCGAGACGCTGCCGCTGCGCGTTCAGCGCCATTCCGACAATGCGCTTGCCGTCGCGAAATGGCTGAAGGCGCATCCCAAGGTTGGCTGGGTGCATTATGCGGGGCTGGAAGACAGCGATAACCACGCTATCCAGCAGCATTATTCGCCAAAGGGGGCGGGCTCCGTCTTCACCTTCGGCGTCAAGGGTGGTTATGCGGCCGGCAAGGCGCTGGTGGAAGGACTGCAACTCTTCTCCCATCTCGCCAATATCGGCGACACTCGCTCTCTCGTCATCCACCCGGCCTCCACCACCCATGCGCAGCTGACACCGGAACAGCAGACGGCCGCCGGCGCCGGGCCGGATGTGGTTCGCTTGTCGGTCGGTATCGAGGACGTCAAGGACATCATCGCCGATCTCGAGCAATCGCTCGCCAAGGTCTGATGTGGTTGCTCACGCGAGTCTGGTGACCGCGTGACCCCCAGTGATATTTAAGTGTGATTGAGAGGCCGCCGGAAAACCCTGAAAACAGGGTGCTTTCGGCGGCAGCGGATTTGAGTGTAGGCCCCCGCCGTCCCATCGCGAAAGATGCGCCATATGAAAAACCGAACCGGGATGCTCCGTATTGTCGCCCTTCTCCTTGCGATCGGGGTTGCGGGTGTGGCTGACATACAGGTCGTAGCTTCGGTTTCGCCGGCAAAGGCCGAGGCGGAGTATTTCCCGACGCAGCAGGATTTTGTCGGAAAATGGAAGCTCACCGGTGCAACCAGCCGCCCGCCGCGCGATATGAGGACTGCGCCCGCCGCCCAGCAGGAAGCGGATGCGACACTGTTCCAGGAAACGGTGACGACATTTTACTCCGCGTTTGATTATCTGGAGATCACGGCGGACGGTCGCTACAATTTTCATCAACCCGGCGATCCCTCAGGTTCATGCGTCTGGTGCGGCACATGGTCCTTTGACAAGAGTTCGCTGTGGCTGAAGCTGGATACCGCGCCCCGGCTCGATATCTACGCGAAGGACGGCGATATACAGATGACGTACACCGCTGAACCCGACAAGAAGTCGAAATACACCTGGCTGGTTTTCGGCTGGACGAAGATGGAGTAGGCGTCTCATTTCCTCGGCGGTAACGCCCAACCGGAATACCCAAGACTGTTTGACGAAGCGCTCAGAATTGAGCAAAGCTGTATGGCCAACCATATTTGACGGACAGGGGACGTCATGACGAATTTTCTGTCCTTCGATGATATCGCCGAGCTGGAATACGGTGCACCCGCCCCGGAAAGACTGATTTCCGGCGATCCCAAATTCACCACATGGAATATCGAGGAAGCTCCGGGCGGCATCTATGCCGGCATCTGGCAGTCCACGCCCGGCAAATGGCGGGTGGTCTATGACGAATGGGAATATTTCAACATTCTCGAAGGCCATTCCATCCTGACCGAAGACGGCGGTGCGCCGCGCGATCTGAGACCGGGCGACCGCGTTATCCTGCGTCCTGGCTTTACGGGCACGTGGGAGGTCGTCGAGACGACGCGGAAGGATTATGTCATCCGGCTCTGATGGCGCGCTACCAGCGTGTCATGACGCCGAGCGATGGAATTTTCTCGTCGATAGATATCAATGCCATGTTTTCTAAAATAGATTGAGCCGCAAGAATTCGATCGAACGGATCGCGGTGTTCGCCCGGCAGCATGGCGCTTCGAACCATATGAGCGCTGTTGATGGGAAGTTCGAGAAAGCCTTCCTGTTCGATTACACCTGCAAAATCAGGAAGTATGAGCGACGCACCGGGCAAACGGCCTCGTGCGAATTTCGTGGCAATTTCCCATGCCGAAGCCGCGCTCACATAGAGGTCATTATTGGGGTCGCTGATGATTTCGCGCGCATCCGGCGAAAGCCGGTCATGGTCATTCAGCCACCAAAGCAGTGCATGGGTATCCAGTAGATATTTCATTCGGTCTCGAACTCTTTAAGTTCGTCTTCCGTCAGCGGTTCGAAGAACTCAGGTCCGACGACGAGCACGCCCTTGAAACGCCCCGGAACGCGTCGGCGTTTTTCGTGTGGAACAGAGCCCGACTTACTCTCCGAAAGACCCACCGCATCCAATTGACGTGATAGTCTCTCAAGATGCGCCTCCAGTTCGGTAAAAACGACCGGAGTGGGCAGCGTCATATCCGTTTTTTTCTTCGACTTGGTTGCCAAGGCATTTGCCTCATCACTATTGGACGAAAATACCATAGCGCATCGGGGATGATAAAAAAACTACTTCACCACGCCAGATCGAGCCGCTCCAGACCATGGAAATGATAGACATCCTTGACCCTGGGCGGCTCGGCGATCTTCAGGCCCGGCAGGCGTTTGAAAAGCAGGGGCAGGGCAAGATTGAGCTCCAGCCTTGCCAGCGGCGCGCCGATGCAGAAATGGATGCCGGCGCCGAAGGAGACGTTGGCGCCCTCGTTGCGGTCCGGCCGGAAGGTCAGGGGATCGGAAAATTTTGCCGGATCGAGATTGGCGGCGGCGAGGATGAGGCTGACCTTGTCGCCGCGCTTGAACGCGACGCCGTCGATTTCGACGGGTTCCAGAACCCAGCGCTGGAAAATATGCACCGGCGCGCAGATGCGCAGGGTTTCTTCCACCGTGCGTTCCGTGGCGGCATCGTCGTTAAACAGCGTCTCGGGGGAGATGCCGCTTTCCAGAATGATGCGCACGGAATTGCCGATCTGGTGCACGGTCGCCTCGTGCCCGGCATTCAGCAGCACGATGGTGGTGGAGATGAGCTCGTCGTCGGTCAGATACTGGCCCTTGTGCTCCGTATGGATCATGTGGCTCAGCAGATCGTCCTTCGGCTCCGCCCGCCGCTCGGCGATCACGCTGCGCACATAATCTGAAAACTCATGCGCGGCCCTGTCGGCCAGCAGCTCGTCTTCCGGCGTGCGTTTGAACATATACATGCCGACATAGGCGTGCGACCATTTCAGAAGCTGTGGCCCCATCTCCTCGGGAATGCCGATCATGCGGGCGATCATCGTCACCGGAATGATATCGGCATAGGAAGAGAGCAGTTCCGTCTCGCCCTTGCTTTCGAAGGCGTCGATCAGCCGGTTGGCGAGTTCCTCGATTTCCGGCTTCATCTTGTCGACATGCCGCGACACGAAGGCCCGGTTGATGAGCGTGCGCAGCCGCGTGTGCTCCGGCGGTTCCAGTTCCAGAAGCGAATGCTGCTCGGCGGCGTCGAAATGCTTCACATGTTCCAGCGGCTCCGCCAGGCCGATCTCTTCGCGGTTTGCCACATGCAGGATCTGCCGCCCGAAGCGGCGGTCGCGCAACAGCGCGCTCACGTGGTCGTATCCGGTGAAAAACCATTGCCGCTGTTCTTCCCAGTAGAAGGTGGGACATTCAGCGTGCAGGGCCGCATAGACCGGGTTCGGATCGCTGTAGAAAGCCGGGTCGCGGGCATCAAGGGAAATGCGGCGGGTGGCGGGATCGATTTTTAGAAACGGAAATGTCGCTGTCATGCCCATGGTCTATTCCGCGCGCGGCGCTTTGGGAAGGGAGGGAAATCCCTTCCGGATACCTCTATGCCTGTCACTGGGTGGTTACATCGTCATCGGCTGGCGATGGCGGCTATCCGGTTCAGCGCCGCGACCTGACGGTCGGCATTGTTGTCCATCGGATTTTCGTCACGGTCCGAGGCGGGCACGACGACATTTGCCGAATTGACATGGATGACGGTCCGGTTGCGCCCGGCCTTCTTGGCGGCATAGAGCGCGCGGTCGGCTTCCGTCATCATCGTGTTGAGGTCGGCATCCTTGATCATGGCTTCCGATATGCCGACGCTGGTGGTCACCTCGATGGCTTCACCGCGCGAACTGATCTTCGAAAGGCGCAGATTGCTGCGGATGGCTTCCGCAAGCGTCGCCGTGCTGGAAGGGCTTTCGACTTCGGCAACCAGCGCGAATTCCTCGCCTCCCATCCTGACGAAAAGGCCGCGATCGCCGATTGCGCGCTGGGCGATATTGCAGAAATGCACGAGGACCGCATCGCCGGACTGGTGGCCGTATCTGTCGTTGATCTTCTTGAAATGGTCGATATCGAACAGCACCAGCGCCACGTAACGGCTGGAGGCCGGCGACCTTTTCTTGATACGCTCGAACTCCTCCAGCAGGCCGCGCCGGTTGAGAACGCCAGTCAGATGATCGGTCATGGCGAGGCGATGGAGGCGGCTTTCCGTATCCTCCATGATGATCTTGGCGCTGATCATGATGATGGCCGTGAAGCCGAGCATGCCGGAGAGGGCAAGCGCCGATGTCATGGGAATGGCGTTGGGGATGGCGGCATTGACGGGGATGACGATGGATGCGACGAACGCCCCGGCAAAAGCCTGCAGGATCAGGATCGCGGCCAGAACCCGGCGGCTGCGTGAGGCGCGCGCCTTGCTGGCCAGAAGGACGCCGGCGAGCATGAAATAACCGGTAGCCGCACTGGCGTGATAAAGCAGGATGCGGGCCACCATGTTTTCACGCACGGGCGGCAGGAACATTCCGGCGATCCACAGGAGAGCCGGAATGGCGACCCAGCCGCCGATTTTCCGCTGTTCGAAGCACAGCAGGCCCGCAAGCCAGAAACCGAAGGCGGAAAGTGCGAGCGTATTGCCGACCTGGATGGACAGAAAACTGGAAATATCCCCGCGAAACGCCACCATGACAGCGCCGAAGCCCGTGGCGAGGAAACCGGCGGCGAAAAAGAGATTATGCCGGCGGGAAGGGCGGTGCAGCCACAGCGTTCCCAAAAGCACGGCAAGGGTGAACGTTTCCGCCGCCCACAGTAGCGTGCTCGTCTTTGCATCCAGCATTGCAAAATCCTATCTGCGCCATAATGCGATAAAAGCGGGCTCTTTCGCACGAGGTGCGTTATGCCCGCTGGAATTGTTGAGCTGCCATTTCGCCCGGTGGGCCCATTCCCCAAAGGGAACCGGAAATTCGCTGGCCAGTATCGGCAGCAAATACTAACGAGTTCTTGCCGGTGAGAAGTTATATCTGTGCATGGCGGGCGATTTTTGCCGTCGTCGCCTGCCATAGTAAAAAAATGGTGGCAGCGGGGGAAGGAGGTCCCGCTGGCGCCGCCCGGACCGAAAGCCCTGTCAACCTCGGCCCGAAAGGCCTGCAAACGCTGTTGAGCCGTTAAGGATATGCGGCTTCGTGTCTTGAAGTACGGGGCAGGGACACTCTATGTAGGGAGTATGAAGGTTAGAAGTGATTCCGGAGCGGTTTTTCGCGAAGGGCAGAGTTTGACAAAGGACGGACATGAAAAATCCAGTTGATACCGCCATGGCTCTGGTGCCGATGGTCGTTGAGCAGACCAATCGCGGCGAACGCTCCTACGACATATTTTCCCGTCTTCTCAAGGAACGCATCATTTTCCTCACCGGCCCGGTGGAAGACCAGATGGCTTCGCTCGTCTGCGCGCAGCTGCTGTTCCTCGAGGCTGAAAACCCGAAGAAGGAAATCGCGCTCTACATCAATTCGCCGGGTGGCGTTGTGACCGCCGGCATGGCGATCTACGATACGATGCAGTTCATCCGCCCTGCGGTCTCCACGCTCTGCGTCGGCCAGGCTGCCTCCATGGGCTCGCTGCTTCTGGCTGCCGGTGAAAAGGGAATGCGTTTCGCAACCCCGAACGCCCGCATCATGGTGCACCAGCCTTCCGGCGGTTTCCAGGGGCAGGCATCGGACATCGAGCGCCACGCCCGCGACATCATCAAGATGAAGCGCCGCCTCAATGAAGTCTACGTGAAGCACACGGGCCGTACGCTCGAAGAGGTTGAAAAAACCCTCGATCGCGACCACTTCATGGATGCAGACGAGGCGAAGGACTGGGGCGTGATCGACAAGATCCTGACCTCGCGCCAGGAAATCGAAGGCGCCGCCGCGAATTGAGGCGCGCCGCTTTTTGACGTTTGTTTGAACCCGCAAAAGTAATTTCGGGGCTTTCAACCGCAACAGAAAGCGATATTAGTATATATAAAGGCTATGTTGAATTTTTATGACGTGGCCTTTGGTTTGATGGGGAATTCGTTGCAGCCGGTTGTCAGCTCATGTATCTGATACCGGTTAGTACCCCGGGAAACGAGGCGGATACGGCGATGCACCCCAAGGGCTGCCGTATCGGCGGGCGGTAAGTTGACCGCGATCCGTTTGGCGGACCTGCGGCGTGCTGGAAGGAAAGTGATATGAGCAAAGTCAGCGGCAGCAACGGCGGCGACTCTAAGAATACACTCTATTGTTCATTCTGCGGCAAGAGCCAGCACGAAGTCCGGAAACTCATTGCCGGACCGACGGTATTCATCTGCGATGAATGCGTCGAATTGTGCATGGACATCATCCGCGAGGAGAACAAGACGTCGATGGTGAAGTCTCGCGAGGGTGTTCCCACCCCGCAGGACATCATCAAGATCCTCGACGAATACGTCATCGGCCAGAAGCAGGCGAAGAAGATCCTGTCTGTTGCTGTTCACAACCACTACAAGCGCCTCGCGCACGCCTCCAAGAATGGCGATGTCGAGCTTGCGAAGTCGAACATCATGCTCGTCGGTCCGACGGGCTGCGGCAAGACCTATCTTGCCCAGACGCTCGCCCGCATCATCGACGTTCCCTTCACCATGGCGGATGCAACGACACTGACTGAAGCCGGTTATGTCGGCGAGGACGTGGAAAACATCATCCTGAAGCTGTTGCAGGCTGCGGATTACAATGTCGAGCGCGCTCAGCGCGGCATCGTCTATATCGACGAAGTCGACAAGATTTCCCGCAAGTCGGACAACCCCTCCATCACGCGCGACGTGTCGGGCGAGGGCGTTCAGCAGGCGCTTCTGAAGATCATGGAAGGCACGGTCGCTTCCGTTCCGCCGCAGGGCGGCCGCAAGCATCCGCAGCAGGAATTCCTGCAGGTGGATACGACCAACATCCTGTTCATCTGCGGCGGCGCGTTTGCCGGCCTCGACAAGATCATCTCGGCCCGTGGTGAAAAGACCTCGATCGGCTTCGGTGCGACCGTCAAGGCGGAAGACGATCGCCGCGTCGGCGAGGTGCTGCGCGAGCTAGAGCCCGAAGATCTGGTGAAGTTCGGTCTCATCCCGGAATTCATCGGCCGTCTGCCGGTTCTTGCCACGCTGGAAGACCTCGACGAGGATGCGCTGATCCAGATCCTGTCCGAGCCGAAGAACGCGCTGGTCAAGCAGTATCAGCGCCTGTTCGAGATGGAAGATGTGGAACTGACCTTCCACGAGGACGCGCTGCGCGAAATCGCCCGCAAGGCGATCACCCGCAAGACCGGCGCCCGCGGCCTGCGCTCGATCATGGAAAAAATTCTTCTGGACACCATGTTCGAACTGCCGACGCTGGAAGGCGTGCGCGAAGTGGTCATTTCCGACGAGGTCGTCAGCGGCCTTGCACGTCCGCTCTACATCTATGCGGACCGTCAGGAAGAAAAGACCAACGTTTCGGCCTGATCGGCCGGTCCGGTGCTTCGATGAAGTCAGAAGGCCCGCCTCCGTGCGGGCCTTTTCTGTTGTCGCCGGGTGTGAAACTTGCGCCTAACTTGGCGAAGCCCGATTTTGCGTTTGGAGCGGATTGCGCTTTGCTGATAAAGTCTTACAACTGATTTGCAGCGCGATATGACGGAAATGTGAATTTCGTTGGCGACCCGGTTCCTGAGCCCTCAAGGATAACCGGAAATGTCGGTAGTATTAGCCGGCGCTGGGTTTTGTTGAATTTCACGGTCCTGCCGTCGCGTAAGGCCGTCTGTTCCGGCGACTTGAAATCGGTGTTTCGAAACTCCACTTTCAGTCTCGAGAAATGAATGTGCCGGATGCCCCAAGCTGTCCGGCAAAGTGTCCCGAAAGGGACCATGGAAAGGAAATGATATGACGAACATCACGTCTGCGGCATCTGGCGGTACCTATCCGGTACTTCCCCTGCGCGACATTGTCGTTTTCCCGCATATGATCGTTCCCCTGTTCGTCGGGCGGGAAAAATCCATCCGTGCGCTCGAGGAAGTCATGGGGTCGGACAAGCAGATCATGCTTGTTACCCAGATCAACGCCAGCGATGACGATCCGGCCCCGGAGGCCATCCACAAGGTCGGCACGGTCGCCAATGTCCTGCAGCTTCTGAAGCTTCCCGACGGTACCGTGAAGGTGCTGGTGGAAGGCAAGGGCCGCGCCCAGATCGACAGCTACACCGGCCGTGAAGACTTCTATGAAGCCACTGCGACGCCGTTGCAGGAGCCTGCCGAAGATCCGGTCGAGATCGAGGCTTTGTCGCGTTCGGTCGTGTCTGAATTCGAGAGCTATGTGAAGCTCAACAAGAAGATTTCGCCCGAGGTTGTCGGCGCTGCCGGCCAGATCGACGATTATTCGAAGCTTGCCGATACGGTCGCTTCGCACCTGTCGATCAAGATTACCGAAAAGCAGGAAATGCTGGAAACCGTCAGCGTGAAGCAGCGGCTTGAAAAGGCGCTCGGCTTCATGGAAGGCGAAATTTCCGTGCTTCAGGTTGAAAAGCGCATCCGCTCGCGCGTCAAGCGCCAGATGGAGAAGACACAGCGCGAATATTACCTGAACGAACAGATGAAGGCGATCCAGAAGGAGCTCGGCGACGGCGAGGACGGCCGTGACGAGATGGCCGAGCTGGAAGAGCGCATCGCCAAGACCAAGCTTTCCAAGGAGGCCAAGGAAAAGGCCGAAGCGGAAATGAAGAAGCTGCGCCAGATGAGCCCGATGTCTGCGGAAGCGACCGTCGTGCGCAACTATCTGGACTGGCTGCTTGGTCTGCCCTGGGGCAAGAAGTCCAAGATCAAGGCGGACCTCAACAATGCCGAGAAGATCCTGGATCAGGACCACTTCGGTCTGGACAAGGTCAAGGAGCGTATCGTCGAATATCTGGCCGTGCAGGCCCGTGCGACGAAAATCCGCGGTCCGATCCTCTGCCTCGTCGGCCCGCCCGGCGTCGGCAAGACCTCGCTCGCCAAGTCGATCGCCAAGGCGACCGGCCGCGAATATGTGCGCATGGCGCTGGGTGGCGTTCGTGACGAGGCGGAAATCCGCGGTCACCGCCGTACCTATATCGGCTCCATGCCGGGCAAGATCGTCCAGTCGATGAAGAAGGCCAAGAAGGCGAACCCGCTCTTCCTGCTCGACGAAATCGACAAGATGGGCATGGATTTCCGTGGCGATCCGTCGTCGGCTCTGCTCGAGGTGCTCGATCCGGAACAGAACTCCACCTTCATGGACCATTACCTTGAAGTGGAATACGACCTGTCCGACGTGATGTTCGTGACCACGGCCAACACGCTGAACATTCCCGGCCCGCTGATGGACCGCATGGAAGTGATCCGCATTGCCGGTTACACGGAAGACGAAAAGCGCGAAATCGCCAAGCGTCACCTGTTGCCTAAGGCGATCAAGGAACATGCCCTGCGTCCGGAAGAGTTCTCGGTTACCGATGACGCCCTGATGGTCGTCATCCAGCAGTACACCCGCGAGGCGGGCGTGCGCAGCTTCGAACGCGAGCTGATGAAGCTGGCGCGCAAGGCTGTCACCGAGATCATCAAGGGCAAGGTCAAGTCCGTTGAGGTTACCGCAGCAAACGTTCCGGATTATCTGGGCGTTCCGCGGTTCCGCCACGGCGAGGCCGAGCGCGAGGATCAGGTCGGTGTCGTCACGGGTCTGGCCTGGACGGAAGTTGGTGGTGAGCTGCTCACCATCGAAGGCGTGATGATGCCGGGCAAGGGCCGTATGACGGTGACCGGCAACCTCAAGGAAGTGATGAAGGAATCCATTTCGGCGGCGGCATCCTATGTCCGTTCGCGCGCCGTGGACTTCGGCATCGAGCCGCCCCGCTTCGACAAGAGCGACATCCACGTGCACGTTCCGGAAGGTGCGACCCCGAAAGACGGACCGTCCGCCGGCGTTGCCATGGCGACCGCCATCGTCTCCATCATGACCGGTATCCCGGTCTCGAAGGATGTGGCGATGACGGGTGAGATCACGCTTCGCGGTCGCGTGCTGCCGATCGGCGGCCTGAAGGAAAAGCTGCTTGCGGCCCTTCGCGGCGGCATCAAGAAGGTGCTGATCCCGGAAGAAAACGCCAAGGATCTGGCGGAAATTCCGGACAATGTGAAGAACGAGATGGAAATCATCCCGGTGTCGCGCATGGGCGAGGTCATCAAGCACGCCCTTATCCGCCAGCCGGAGCCCATCGAGTGGGACGGCAGCATCGAGACGCCGGTGATCGCAACCGTCGAAGGCGTCGACGACGGCAGCCAGACCATCGCGCATTGATGCATGCATCGTCGCGAGGGGCGGGAATCGCCTTTCGCGACGGCTGATGCATAGATTCAATGTGTTAGGTGTCGGAAGGCGCATGTGGCGTAAAGCTGCGCACAAGTGATGCGAATTTGGCACGAATATGTGGAAGGCCGGCAGAAATGTCGGCCTTTTTTGTGAAAAAAAACGCAGACCCCTTGTTTTTCAGGCGATTCCAGCGCTTTTGGGTTGCTGCGCGCGGATGCGAACGTATTCTGCGCCGGCTTAATTTGAGTCGTTTCAAACCATTGAAAGGGGTGGAAACATGAACAAGAACGAGCTCGTCTCTGCTGTTGCCGAAAAGGCTGGTCTCACGAAGGCAGATGCTGCTTCCGCTGTTGATGCTGTATTCGAAACTGTACAGAGCGAACTGAAGAACGGTGGCGACATTCGCCTGGCCGGCTTCGGCAGCTTCTCCGTCAGCCGTCGTGAAGCCTCCAAGGGCCGTAACCCTTCCACGGGTGCTGAAGTCGATATCCCGGCTCGCAACGTACCGAAGTTTTCCGCAGGCAAGGGCCTGAAGGACGCCGTCAACTCGTAAGGTTTCCAGAAAGCCGCAACGCCCGGCGGCGGGCGGGCAGCTTTTCAGGTTCACGAGGAAACATGTTTTGACGCCCTGACGCCGTCACATCGCCGCCAAAAGCGGGCGGTGTTTCGAAAAGCTCTTTTCGGACAGGCCGGGTTCTCCCGGTCAAGATGTGAATGAAAGCAGGGAAGCGCCTGTGTAGCTTCCATCCGGACACACGGCGTTTTTCGACGCGGAATGTGGGCATAAACACGAAAGCCCGGCCTTCCAGGCCGGGCTTTTTGATTCAGCGGTCAGGAAGTGTCATGCCACTGTCATGTCTGTAACGCAGAAGCCTTGGGGTATTTTTGGACCCAAGGGGGATTAAAATGGCGTTCCGATTTTCTCAAATGGCTTTGACCGCCGCGCTGCTCACGTCCGCAGCCATTCCGGCCGCGGCCGAGCCGGTTTTCAACCGCATCGCATCTTTCCCGGTGGCGAAAAACCTTCCCGCGGACAAGGACGCCAAATCCGTCACCTCGGCTGAAATCATTACCGCCAGCGAAGACGGCAAGACGCTGATCTATTCGGACAGCCCGCTTGGCGGCATCGGTTTCATCGACATCACCGACGCCAAGGCTCCCAAGGCCGGCGGCGCGCTGCTGCTCGAAGGCGAGCCAACGTCCGTTGCCGTTGCCGGTCTCAAGGTGCTGGCCGGCGTCAACACGTCGGAAAATCGCGCCAAGCCGTCCGGCAAGCTGGTGACGGTCGATATTGCTACCAAGAAGATCGAAGCAAGCTGCGATCTCGGCGGCCAGCCCGATTCCGTCGCCGTTTCCCCGGACAAGACCTTCGCCGCCATCGCCATCGAAAACGAGCGCGATGAAGAGGTAAACGAAGGTGCCCTGCCGCAGATGCCAGCCGGTTATCTGGTGACTGTCGGCCTGAAAGACGGCGTTGCCGATTGCGCGACGCTGAAGAAGATCGAACTCACCGGCCTTGCCGAAATTTCCCCTGAGGATCCGGAACCGGAATTCGTGTCGATCAACGCCAATGGCGAGATCGCGCTGACTCTTCAGGAAAACAATCATATCGTCATTCTCGACGGCAAGACCGGTACGGTGAAGACGCATTTCTCCGCCGGCAAGGTCGATCTTGAAGGCATCGATACGAAGACCGATGGCCAGTTGAAGTTCACCGAGAAGCAGGAAGGCCGCAAGCGTGAGCCGGACGCCGTGAAGTGGCTGGACAATGACCGTATCGTCATCGCCAATGAGGGCGACTGGCAGGGTGGTTCGCGCGGCTTTACCATCTTCGACAAGACCGGCAAGCTCGTCTATGAATCCGGCTCCTCGCTCGAACACGCGGTTGCGGCCATCGGCCACTATCCGGAAAAGCGCTCCAAGGCAAAGGGCATCGAGCCGGAAGGTCTGGAAGCTGCGACCTTCGGCGACCAGAAATATTTCTTCGTGCTGTCGGAGCGCGCCTCTGTCGTCGCTGTATACAAGGACACCGGCAAGGAGCCGGAACTGACGCAGCTCCTGCCTTCGGGCGTTTCGCCGGAAGGCGCTGTCGCCATCCCGTCGCGCAACCTCCTTGCCACGGCCAATGAGGTCGATCTGATCGAAGACGGCGGCGTGCGCTCGCATGTCATGCTCTATGAACGCGGTGAAGGTGAAGCAGCCTATCCGCAGCTGGTTTCCGCCACCGTCGATGGTGCACCGATCGGCTGGGGCGCTCTTTCGGGTCTGGTCGGCGATGCCGAAAAGCCCGGCATTCTCTATGCCGTGTCCGACTCGGTCTATGGCAACCAGCCGTCGATCTTCACCATCGATGCGACGAAAAAGCCCGCCACCATCACTAGCGTCCTGCGCGTCAAGCGTGACGGTATTGCCGCTCAGAAGCTCGACATCGAAGGCATCACGCTGGACGGCAAAGGCGGTTTCTGGCTGGCTTCTGAAGGCGACAGCGCCAAGCTCGTTCCGCACGCGCTCTATAACGTCAACGCCAAGGGCGAGATCAAGGCTGAGATCGCATTGCCGAAGGAACTTCTCGCCGGCGACACCCGCTTCGGTTTCGAAGGCGTGACGATGATCGGCAAGGGCGACGACGCGACGCTGTGGATGGCTGTGCAGCGTGAATGGGGCACGGACGAAAAGGGCTTCGTCAAGCTGGTCTCCTACAATCCGAAATCCAAGGAGTGGGGCGCCGTCCGTTACCCGCTCGACAAGACCGAGGCAGGCTGGGTCGGCCTCTCCGAAATCGCCGCGCAGGGCGACTATGTCTATATCGTCGAGCGCGACAACCAGATCGGCGACAAGGCAAAGATAAAGAAGCTCTACCGTGTTGCGATCGCGGACCTGAAGCCTGGCAAGATCGGCGGCGACCTGCCGCTGGTGGCCAAGCAGGAAGCCCATGACTTCCTGCCTGACCTCAAGGCCCAGACCAACGGTTATGTCGTCGACAAGCTGGAAGGCTTCACCTTCGACAAGGCGGGAACGGCCTATGCCGTGACCGACAATGACGGCGTGGACGATTCTTCCGGCGAAACGCTGTTCTTCACCGTCAATATGAAGGCGATCAACTGATCGAGCCGATTGGCACCGCAAATGAGAAAAGCCGGGCTATGCCCGGCTTTTCTGCATGGTGAGGGGCCGCTTGGCCGGATTTCCCGATCTTGCACGATGCCTGACGACGCAAGCCGTTAAAATCGGCATTGCCGCTTCGATATCGGATTGTGAAGGATTCGTCCGGAGCCATCCGGGAAAATGCTGCGGATCGATCGTAACGGATCACCGCCCCATGGAATTCTTGCTTTTGGGAGTATCTTGTTTTTCCGAGTCCTGCTGGACCCAGCGGAAAAAAATATAAACAGGCAGCGCAATAAGCGCGAGTGTTACAAACGCGTCGATCGACATGGTTTCATCCATCAGTTCAACCGTTCATCATGAAACGGTGCGCAAACAATGCCTGAAATCTCTTTAGAAAGTCTGAATCTTCCTTATTTTCCGGTATGTTGCGGGGTGATACAGGGGGTGGTCAAGTTGTCGGATTTTGGAACAGCAGTGCCGATTTGGCATGGCGCAACTGGAGAAAAGCGATTCCAGCGGTTGGGAATCATGACGACGCTCTACCGACCGTAGTGAGGGCAGGGGGGATAATTCCGAATACTCGAGGGCTTATCGCATAGCGAAAGCAAACACGAACGATCTCGGTTCAGGGGTGATATTTAAATCTTCTGGAAAAATGGTGGGCGATGAGAGACTCGAACTCCCGACATCCTCGGTGTAAACGAGGCGCTCTACCAACTGAGCTAATCGCCCTTCGCGTCTTGCGGATCATGTCCGCCGCGTCGGTGGCCGTGATGTATGCGGATCGGAAAAAAACCGCAAGGGCTTTTGTGAAGTTTTTTTGTTTTTTTGCCGAGAAAATTTTCCGTCGCCGGGGGACGGGGGCAAAAAGCCGGGAACTGCGGGCTTTTTTCCCGAAACAGGACCCGAGGACGCCGTGATGGTCATGTGGAAATCCCGCTACGGAAGCCTCCGGCTGTGGACAAGTTTTTTGTTTTCGTTGGGAAAAGCCCGAAAAACAGGGCGTTTGCCGCAATCGCGTTCCAAGGCCTTTCGGTTTTTCCTGATCAAAATGAAGAAGCTTATTCTTTTGTCGTGAAACCTGCTTGACACCCCCGCACGAACGCCGTAGTTAGCCGCTCATCGAACAGCCGAGGCTGGTTCGAGCGGCGGGACTGGTTCCTGTCGTCAGGAGATGCGGGTGTAGCTCAGTCGGTTAGAGTGCCGGCCTGTCACGCCGGAGGTCGCGGGTTCGAGCCCCGTCACTCGCGCCATCCTGTCCCTCGGAAAACGCAGATGAATGTCTGTGGTGCGCGGGTGTAGCTCAGTCGGTTAGAGTGCCGGCCTGTCACGCCGGAGGTCGCGGGTTCGAGCCCCGTCACTCGCGCCATTTCTCTCTCCTGAAATGTCTCCTCAAAAACAGATCGACACGCGATTTGCGCGCTCGTCTATTGACGATTCCAGCGCCTGATTCCGGGCTTTTTAAACGCGATTTTTCCTGCATTTTTTAGTCAAGTTTCGATTCCCAAATATCGTCACTTCACCGCCATCCCGACGTAAAATTCGTGTGACTTTTTTGCGGTTGCGTCGTTCAATCGATTATTATTGTATTTGAGTGGCTTAGGCCGGAATTGTGGCCCAAATTTGCGTCAATTCCGGCAATATTGTTGCCAATCAATGCGGCAGGTGTCTTGAAATGGTGCCTAAACTCTTGCAGAGAGAGCGCGGCTGCGCTAACGACTTTGGCGTTGCAACATATTGTCCGCTCTTTGAGACTTAAGGTCACAAAGGCAGGCCCGGCACCCGGCCGGGCAGGGAAGAGACCATGACTGAACTCCTCAGTTCCTACATTCCGATCGCAATATTCATCGGTATCGCTCTCGTCATCGGCCTGGCGCTTCTCATTGCGCCGTTCGCTGTCGCTTACAAGGCGCCGGACCCGGAAAAGCTTTCTGCTTTCGAGTGCGGTTTCAACGCCTTCGACGATGCCCGCATGAAATTCGATATCCGCTTTTATCTCGTGTCGATCCTGTTCATCATCTTCGACCTGGAAGTCGCCTTCCTGTTCCCCTGGGCGGTGTCTTTCGGCGAGATGGGCTGGTTCGGTTTCTGGTCGATGATGGTGTTCCTTCTCGTTCTCACCATCGGCTTTATTTATGAGTGGAAGAAGGGAGCGCTGGAATGGGCATGAGCCAGAACAACACCACGCTCGTTGCGCCGCAGCCGAAGGGGATCATCGATCCCTCCACCGGCAAGCCGGTTGGCAGCAACGATGCCTACTTCACGGAAATCAATGACGAGCTGGCCGACAAGGGTTTTCTCGTCACCTCGACCGACGAGCTGATCACCTGGGCACGCACCGGCTCCCTGATGTGGATGCAGTTCGGCCTTGCCTGCTGCGCCGTCGAAGGCCTGATGCAGGCGTCCGGCCCGCGTTATGACATGGAGCGCTTCGGCGTCGCCCCGCGCGCCTCACCGCGCCAGTCGGACGTGATGATCGTCGCCGGCACGCTGACCAACAAGATGGCGCCCGCTCTGCGCAAGGTCTATGACCAGATGCCTGAGCCGCGTTACGTCATCTCCATGGGCTCCTGTGCCAATGGCGGCGGTTATTACCATTATTCCTACGCCGTGGTGCGCGGCTGCGACCGCGTCGTGCCGGTGGATATCTACGTTCCGGGCTGTCCCCCCACGGCGGAGGCGCTGCTTTACGGCGTGCTTCTGCTGCAGAAGAAGATTCGTCGTACCGGTACGATCGAGCGCTAAGGGCAAAGGACGGATTAAGAATGAGCGAAGCTCTCAACGATCTTGCTGCTTACGTTAAGGAAGCGCGTGGTTCCCTCGTGGTGTCGGCTGATATCGCCTATGGCGAGCTGACGCTGAACACGACGCCTGAAAGCGTGATCGCGCTTTTGACCTTCCTGCGTGACGACGTGCAGTGCGGTTTCGTCAACATCATCGATATTTGCGGTGTCGACTGGCCGCAGCGCGAGAAGCGTTTCGATGTCGTCTATCACCTGTTGTCGCCGCGCCAGAACCTGCGCGTACGCGTCAAGCTGCAGGTGGCGGAAGACGAGGGCGTACCGTCTTCGACCTCGGTTTATATGGGTGCCGAATGGTTCGAGCGCGAAGCCTGGGACATGTATGGCATTCCGTTCGAAGGCCATAAGGATCTCCGCCGCATCCTCACGGACTACGGTTTCGAAGGCCATCCGCTGCGCAAGGATTTTCCGGTTACCGGCTTTGTGGAAGTGCGTTACGATGACGTGCTGAAACGGGTTCTTTATGAACCGGTTGAACTGAAACAGGAATTCCGCAACTTCGATTTCCTCTCCCCCTGGGAAGGAACCGAATATGTTCTCCCGGGTGACGAAAAGGCCAAGCAATGAGCCAAGCCCCCCCGACAGAGCATGGACAATGTCTTTGCGGCGCCGTCGGCCTCAATGCCGTCATCGGTGCCCGCGAATTCGGCGTTTGCCATTGCTCCATGTGCCGCCGCTGGTCCGGCGGTGCCTTTCTGGCTGTCGAATGCGCTGATATCTCCGTTGAGAACGAAGAGAACCTCGGCGTCTATTCCTCGTCGGAATGGGGTGAGCGCTGCTTCTGCAAGAATTGCGGCAGCACGCTGATGTGGCGCTCGAAGGACGGCAAGCATTTCGCCGTTTCGTTGCAGGCTTTCGATAACCCTTCCAGTTTCAAGTTCGCGTCGCAGATTTTCACGGATGAGAAGCCTTCGAGCTATTCTTTCGCGGAAACCACGCAGAACATGACCGGCCCCGAATTCATCGCCATGATCACCTCGGCGGAGCACTAGAATGACTGAGCATAACGTCCGCAATTTCACGATCAACTTCGGTCCGGAACATCCGTCCGCGCACGGCGTGCTGCGTCTGGTTCTGGAACTGGATGGCGAAATCGTCGAGCGCGTCGATCCGCATATCGGTCTCCTGCATCGCGGCACCGAAAAGCTGATCGAGACCAAGACCTATCTGCAGGCCGTTCCTTATTTCGACCGCCTCGACTACGTCGCACCGATGAACCAGGAACACGCTTTCGCGCTCGCCGTCGAAAAGCTGCTCGGTCTCGAAATCCCGATGCGCGGTCAGTTGATCCGCGTCCTGTATTCGGAAATCGGCCGCATCCTGTCGCACATCATGAACGTGACGACGCAGGCCATGGACGTCGGCGCTATGACGCCGCCGGTCTGGGGCTTCGAAGAACGCGAAAAGCTGATGGTGTTCTATGAGCGCGCCTGCGGCGCCCGCATGCACTCGGCTTACGTCCGTCCGGGCGGCGTGCATCAGGACCTGCCGCCGGAACTGGTGGATGATATCGGCAAGTGGTGCGATCCGTTCCTCACCGTTCTCGACAATATCGAGGGCCTTTTGACCGACAACCGCATCTACAAGCAGCGTAACGTCGATATCGGCGTCGTCTCGCTTGAAGACGCCTTCGCCTGGGGTTTCACGGGCGTGATGGTGCGCGGCTCGGGCGCTGCCTGGGATTTGCGCCGCGCGCAGCCCTATGAGTGCTATTCCGATCTCGAATTCGACATTCCCGTCGGCAAGAACGGCGATTGCTATGATCGTTACCTGATCCGCATGCAGGAAATGCGCGAATCCGTAAAGATCATGAAGCAGTGCGTCGACCTTCTCTCCGGCAAGCATCGCATCGGCCCGGTCTCGTCGCTAGACGGCAAGGTAGTTCCGCCGAAGCGTGGCGAGATGAAGCGTTCGATGGAAGCGCTGATCCACCACTTCAAGCTCTACACCGAAGGTTACCACGTTCCCGCCGGCGAAGTTTACGCCGCCGTCGAAGCGCCGAAGGGCGAGTTCGGCGTTTACGTGGTCGCAGACGGTTCGAACAAGCCCTATCGCTGCAAGATCCGCGCGCCGGGCTACGCACACCTGCAGGCCATGGATTTCCTGTGCAAGGGCCATCAGCTTGCTGACGTTACAGCCGTGCTCGGCTCCCTCGACATCGTGTTCGGGGAGGTCGACCGCTGATGCGTCTGCCGCTGGCCATACCGGCTTTTCTCGCTGCGATGTCTGCCTCCGCTCTCGCCCAGACGGCGACGGACGTGGGCGGCATATCGCTGTCGAGCGGCGGCTCTTCGACCATCAAGCAGCTTCTGTCGTCGGGATACGAGATCAAGGCCTCGGTTCCCAATGGCAGCAAGTTCATCGTGTTCATGCAGAAAGACAAGGCGGCTTACGCCTGCGAATTCGTCACGGTGGCGAGATCGCGTTGTGAGACGTTAAACTGAAAAGGCGTGAGGAAGTATGTCCGTTCGTCGACTAGCCGAAGATCAGTTCCAGCCCGTGGCGTTTGCCTTCAATGCGGAAAATACCGCATGGGCTGAAAAGACGATCAAGAAATATCCCGAGGGACGCCAGCAATCGGCGGTCATCCCGCTGCTCATGCGTGCGCAGGAGCAGGACGGCTGGGTTACCCGCGCCGCCATCGAGAAAATCGCCGACATGCTGGATATGGCCTATATCCGCGTCATGGAAGTGGCGACCTTCTATACCCAGTTCCAGCTGAAGCCGGTCGGCACGCGCGCCCATGTTCAGGTTTGCGGCACCACGCCCTGCATGCTGCGCGGCTCGGAAGCGCTGATGGATGTCTGCCGCAAGAAGATCCACCACGATCCGCTGCACACCAATGAGAGCGGCACGCTCTCCTGGGAAGAAGTGGAATGTCAGGGCGCCTGCGTCAACGCGCCGATGGTCATCATCTTCAAGGACGCCTATGAGGACCTGACGCCCGAGCGTCTGGAAGAGATCATCGATACGTTCGAGGCAGGCAAGGGCGACACCGTCAAGACCGGCCCGCAGATCGACCGTCACCAGTCGGTCCCGGTCGGCGGCCTGACGACGCTGACGGAAGAGATCAAGCCGGATCGCTCCAATCTCGACAAGCCGGCCGAAGTGGCTGCGGACGCCGCACCGGTTCCG
This sequence comes from Agrobacterium sp. LR_9, assembly GCF_041954855.1. Classification (NCBI taxonomy): domain Bacteria; kingdom Pseudomonadati; phylum Pseudomonadota; class Alphaproteobacteria; order Hyphomicrobiales; family Rhizobiaceae; genus Agrobacterium; species Agrobacterium sp. LR_9. Next base: position 152,039 of record NZ_JAVAYA010000002.1, on the reverse strand, counting down.
CCCTCCAACGCCGCCAAGCCGAAGACGGATGCGCCTGAAACCGATCCGAAGCTGAAGACGCCGGTGACCGCGCCGAAGGCTGCCGAAGCCAATGTGAAGACCGCCGAAAAGGAAGCTTCGGGATCTGCGAAGCCGTCGCTCGATTCCAAGGATCGTCCGGCAGGCATCGAAAAGCCCGCAACGCCCGACGACCTGAAGCTGATTTCCGGCGTAGGCCCCAAGATTGAGGGTACGCTGAACGAGCTCGGCATCTTCACCTATGCGCAGATCGCCGGCTGGAAGCAGGCCGAATGCGACTGGGTCGATGGATATCTGAATTTCAAGGGCCGTATCGGCCGTGATGACTGGGTCAAGCAGGCCGAGGCGCTCGCCAAGGGTGGCGAAGCCGAGTATATCAGGGTCTTCGGCAAGAAGCCGCGGTAAGAGGTGAAGCATGTTAAAAGATCAGGATCGCATCTTTACCAATCTCTACGGCCTCAAGGACAAGTCCCTGAAGGGCGTGAGAGCGCGCGGCCATTGGGACGGCACCAAACAGATCATCGAAAAGGGCCGTGACTGGATCATCAACGAGATGAAAGCTTCCGGCCTTCGCGGTCGCGGCGGCGCTGGCTTCCCGACGGGTCTCAAATGGTCCTTCATGCCGAAGGAAAATGACGGCCGCCCCCATTACCTCGTCGTCAACGCCGACGAATCCGAGCCCGGCACCTGCAAGGACCGCGAAATCCTGCGCAACGATCCGCATACGCTGATTGAAGGCTGCGTGATCGCCGGTTTCGCCATGGGCGCGCATACCGCTTATATCTACGTTCGCGGCGAATACATGCGTGAGCGTGAGGCGCTGCAGGCAGCCATCGATGAGTGCTACGATGCCGGCCTGCTCGGCAAGAACAACAAGAACGGCTGGGATTTCGACATCTACGTCCACCACGGCGCGGGTGCCTATATCTGCGGCGAAGAGACGGCTCTGCTCGAAAGCCTTGAAGGCAAGAAGGGCCAGCCGCGCCTGAAGCCGCCGTTCCCGGCCAATATGGGCCTCTATGGCTGCCCGACGACCGTCAACAACGTCGAATCCATCGCCGTTGCGCCGACCATCCTGCGCCGTGGCGCGGCATGGTTCTCGTCCATCGGCCGTCCGAACAATGTCGGCACCAAGCTGTTCATGGTCTCCGGCCATGTCGAGCGTCCGTGCACCTTCGAAGATGCGCTGGGCCTGTCCTTCCGCGAGCTGATCGAACACCATTGCGGCGGCATTCGCGGCGGCTGGGACAATCTGCTCGGCGTCATCCCCGGCGGCGCATCCTGCCCCATCGTTCGCGGTGAGGACATGAAGGACGCCATCATGGATTTCGACGGCATGCGCGAAGTGAAATCCTCCTTCGGCACCGGCGGCATGATCGTCATGGACAAGTCCACCGACGTCATCAAGGCGATTGCCCGCATCGCGGCCTTCTTCAAGCATGAAAGCTGCGGTCAGTGCACGCCGTGCCGTGAAGGCACGGGCTGGATGTGGCGCGTGCTGGAACGCATGGTCAAGGGCAATGCCCAGAAGCGCGAAATCGACATGCTGTTTGAAGTGACGAAGCAGATCGAAGGCCACACCATCTGTGCGCTCGGCGACGCCGCCGCATGGCCGGTACAGGCGCTGATCCGCAATTTCCGTCCGGAAATCGAAAAGCGCATCGACCAATATACCTACAGGGCCATGGATGATGGCGCTGTTCTGGAAGCCGCTGAATAAGCATTAAGGCTTCAGGCGGAGCCGGAGTTTTCCGGCCTCGCGACACCATGAAGCGTCTGGCAGACGATACGAGTGCCGGGCGTGATTAAGGATTTGTTGCGGACCGTGTGAGACATGGGACGAACAGGCAACAGGACGTAAGTAGAACCATGGCAAAGCTCAAGGTTGACGGTAAAGAGATCGAGGTTCCGGATCATTTCACGCTGTTGCAGGCGTGCGAGGAGGCTGGCGCCGAAGTTCCGCGCTTTTGTTTTCATGAGCGCTTGTCGGTCGCGGGTAACTGCCGCATGTGTCTCATCGAGGTGAAGGGCGGACCGCCCAAGCCCGCCGCTTCCTGCGCCATGGGCGTTCGCGACGTTCGCGGCGGCCCGAACGGCGAATTGCCGGAAATCTTCACCAACACGCCAATGGTCAAGAAGGCCCGCGAAGGCGTGATGGAATTCCTGCTCATCAACCACCCGCTGGATTGCCCGATCTGCGACCAGGGCGGCGAATGTGACCTGCAGGACCAGGCCATGGCCTTCGGTATCGCCGGTTCGCGTTATGCGGAAAACAAGCGTGCGGTTGAAGACAAGTACATCGGACCGCTCGTCAAGACGGTCATGAACCGCTGCATCCACTGCACGCGCTGCGTCCGTTTCACCACGGAAGTGGCCGGCATTGCCGAACTCGGTCTCATCGGCCGCGGCGAAGATGCGGAAATCACCACCTATCTCGAGCAGGCCATGACCTCGGAGCTGCAGGGCAACGTCGTTGACCTCTGCCCGGTCGGCGCGCTCACCTCCAAGCCTTTCGCCTTCACCGCCCGCCCGTGGGAACTGAACAAGACCGAAACCATCGACGTGATGGACGCGCTCGGTTCGGCCATCCGCGTCGATACTCGCGGCCGCGAAGTCATGCGCGTCATGCCGCGCGTCAACGAGGCGATCAACGAAGAGTGGATTTCCGACAAGAGCCGCTTTATCTGGGACGGCCTGAAGACTCAGCGCCTCGACCGGCCTTACGTCCGCAAGGATGGTCGCCTTCAGCCCGCCACCTGGGGTGAAGCCTTCGGTGCCATCAAGCAGGCGGTTGCCGCAACAACCGGCAACAAGATCGGCGCGGTTGCCGGCGATCTGGCCTCCGTCGAAGAAATGTTCGCGCTGAAGTCGCTTCTCTCTTCGCTCGGTTCGGCCAATGTCGATTGCCGTCAGGATGGTGCAGCGCTTGATCCTTCGCTCGGTCGCGCCAGCTACATCTTCAATTCCACCATTGAAGGCATCGAGCAGGCCGACGCCCTGCTGATCGTCGGTTCCAACCCGCGCTACGAAGCGGCCGTGCTCAATGCCCGCATCCGCAAGCGCTGGCGTCGCGGCGGTTTCCCGATCGGCGTAATCGGCGAAGCTGGCGAACTGCGCTACAATTACGAATATCTCGGTTCCGGCGCTGAAACGCTGTCCGATCTGGCCAATGGCTCGCACAGCTTCATCGACAAGCTGAAATCTGCCAAGAACCCGCTGATCATCATCGGCCAAGGCGCTCTGGCGCGCGCCGATGGTGCAGCCGTGCTGGCTGCCGCCGCCAAGCTCGCTACCTCGGTAGGTGCTGTCACCGAAGAGTGGAACGGATTCTCTGTCCTGCACACCGCCGCTTCCCGCGTCGGCGGTCTCGACATCGGCTTCGTGCCGGGCGAGGGCGGTGTTGCCGCCGCTGACATGGTCGCCTCCATGGACGTTCTCTTCCTGCTCGGCGCCGATGAACTCGACCTGTCGAACAAGGGCGCCAAGTTCACCGTCTATATCGGCAGCCATGGCGACCAGGGCGCGATGAATGCCGACGTCATCCTTCCGGGTGCGGCCTATACCGAAAAATCCGGTATCTGGGTCAACACCGAAGGCCGCGTGCAGGTGGGCAACCGCGCCGGTTTCGCACCGGGCGAAGCCCGCGAAGACTGGGCGATCCTGCGTGCGTTGTCCGATGTTCTCGGCAAGAAGCTGCCGTTCGATTCGCTGTCGGCGCTCCGCGGCCAGCTCTATGTAGCGCATCCGCATCTGGCGGAAACGGACGAGATCGTCGCCGGCAACGGCAAAGATATCGAAGCGCTGGCTGGCAAAAGCGGCTCGCTCAACAAGTCGGCGTTTGCCTCGCCGGTTAAAGACTTTTATTTGACGAACCCGATTGCGCGCGCATCCGCCGTCATGGCCGAGTGCTCCGCATTGGCCCGCAACAATTTCCAGGCTGCGGCAGAGTAAGGGTAGGGGATTTATGGAACAGTTTTTCTGGAGCTACGTCTGGCCCGCGCTGATCATGGTCGGCCAGTCCCTGCTGCTTCTCGTTTGCCTTCTGGTGTCCATCGCGTTCCTGCTGCTTGCCGACCGCAAGGTCTGGGCGGCGGTACAGCTGCGCCGTGGTCCGAACGTCGTTGGTCCCTTCGGTCTCTTCCAGTCCTTCGCCGACCTTCTGAAGTTCATTCTGAAGGAGCCTGTCATTCCGGCCGGCGCCAACAAGGCCGTTTTCCTTCTGGCGCCGCTGGTAGCGGTGACGCTGGCGCTCGCCACCTATGCCGTGATTCCCTTCAATGAAGGCTGGGTTGTCGCCAATATCAATGTCGGCATTCTCTATATCTTCGCGATTTCTTCGCTTGAAGTATACGGCATCATCATGGGCGGCTGGGCTTCGAACTCGAAGTACCCGTTCCTCGGCGCGCTGCGTTCTGCCGCGCAGATGGTGTCCTACGAAGTGTCGATCGGCCTCGTCATCGTCACCGTTCTGCTCTGCGTCGGTTCGCTCAACCTGACGGACATCGTTCTGGCCCAGAAGACCGGCCTCGGCACCATGCTCGGCCTGCCGGCCTCGTTCCTCGACTGGCACTGGCTGTCGCTCTTCCCGATGTTCATCGTGTTCTTCATTTCGGGCCTTGCCGAAACCAACCGTCCGCCCTTCGACCTTCCGGAAGCGGAATCGGAACTGGTCGCCGGTCACATGGTCGAATACGGCTCCACGCCTTACATGATGTTCATGCTCGGCGAATATGCTGCGATCGTCCTGATCTGCTGCCTGACGACGATCCTGTTCATGGGCGGCTGGCTGCCGATCGTGGATGTGTGGTTCCTGAACTGGGTTCCGGGCATTGTCTGGTTCGCATTGAAGGGCTGCATGGTCTTCTTCATGATCGCGCTGACCAAGGCTTTCGTTCCGCGTTACCGTTATGACCAGCTCATGCGTCTCGGCTGGAAGGTGTTCCTGCCGCTGTCGCTCGCCATGGTCGTTATTGTTGCATTCGTATTGAAGCTGACGGGGTGGGCCGGTTGATGTCCGTACTCCTCGCTCAGAAATCTGGAGACTGAGATGGCAAGCCTCTCCCAAGCCGTCAATTCGCTGTTCCTGAAGGAGTTCGTCGGCGCGATCCTGCTCACGATGCGCCACTTCTTCAAACAGAAGGCAACGGTGAACTATCCTTTCGAAAAGGGCCCGGTCTCTCCGCGCTTCCGTGGTGAACATGCGCTGCGCCGTTATCCGAACGGTGAAGAGCGCTGCATCGCCTGCAAGCTGTGTGAAGCGATCTGTCCCGCTCAGGCGATCACCATCGAAGCCGGCCCGCGCCGCAATGACGGCACCCGCCGCACGGTGCGTTACGATATCGACATGGTGAAGTGCATCTATTGCGGTTTCTGCCAGGAAGCCTGCCCGGTGGATGCCATCGTCGAAGGCCCGAACTTCGAATTCGCGACGGAAACCCGCGAGGAGCTTTATTTCGACAAGCAGAAGCTTCTCGACAATGGCGACCGCTGGGAGCGTGAAATCGCACGCAACCTCGCACTGGATGCGCCTTACCGTTAAGGCGCAACCGTCTTTCCGGGGGAAACCCCGGAGAGCGATGAAAAGTAAAATGCCTGCGCGGTTTTCGCCGGCGGGGACGAAACGGGTGAGGGGCCTTCGAGCCATCTTTGCCCGATGAGGACAAGAAGGCACCAACATGGGTCTGCACGCTGTATTCTTTTATATATTCGCTTTCGTCGCCGTGGCGTCTGCGTTCATGGTCATCGCATCGAAGAACCCAGTTCATTCGGTGCTCTTCCTGATTTTGACCTTCTTCAACGCAGCCGCGCTGTTCCTGCTGACGGGCGCCGAATTCCTCGGCATGATCCTGCTGGTGGTTTATGTCGGCGCCGTGGCGGTGCTCTTCCTCTTCGTCGTCATGATGCTGGATGTGGATTTCGCAGAGCTTCGTTCGGGCGTGCTGCAATATGCCCCGGTCGGTGCGCTGATCGGCGTCATCCTCGCGGCGGAACTGATCGTCGTGGTCGGCGGCAGCATGCTGAACCCGATTGCGGCCAAGTCCATCACCATGCCGATCCCGCCGGTCACCGAACGCACCAATACGGCCGCACTCGGCGACGTGCTCTATACCAATTACGTCTACTTCTTCCAGCTCGCCGGCCTCGTGCTGCTGGTGGCCATGATCGGCGCCATCGTGCTGACGCTGCGTCATCGCACCGACATCAAGCGGCAGGATATCTCCACGCAGGTCGGCCGCGACCCGAAGACCGCCGTTACCACGGTCAAGGTCAAGCCGGGCCAGGGCATCTGAGGCGCGAACGGATCCAAGGAAACAGAATATGGAAATCGGTCTTTCCCACTACCTGACGGTCAGCGCGATCCTCTTCACGATCGGCGTCTTCGGCATCTTCCTTAACCGGAAGAACGTCATCGTCATCCTCATGTCGATCGAACTCATCCTCCTGGCGGTCAACATCAACATGGTGGCCTTCTCGGCCTTCCTGAACGATATCGTCGGCCAGGTCTTCGCTTTGTTCATTCTGACCGTCGCAGCCGCTGAAGCGGCCATCGGTCTTGCAATACTCGTTGTCTTCTACCGCAACCGCGGATCGATCGCCGTCGAAGACGTCAATATGATGAAGGGCTGATAAGGCTATGATCTACAAGGCTATCGTCTTTCTTCCACTGATCGGCTTCCTGATCGCCGGCCTGTTCGGCCGCTCCATCGGCGCCAAGGCTTCGGAATATGTCACCACCGGTCTGATGATCGTGGTCGCCATCCTGTCGTGGATCGTGTTCTTCACCGTCGCGCTCGCCCATGGCGAGCCGGGCGAGGTGATCAAGGTCACCGTGCTGCGCTGGATCCAGTCCGGCGGCATCGATGTCGAATGGGCGTTCCGCATCGACACGCTGACGGCCGTCATGTTCGTCGTCGTCAACACCGTCTCGACGCTGGTGCATCTCTATTCGATCGGATACATGCACCACGATCCGCATCGTCCGCGCTTCTTCGCCTATCTGTCGCTCTTCACCTTCGCCATGTTGATGCTGGTGACCTCCGACAACCTGCTGCAGATGTTCTTCGGCTGGGAAGGCGTGGGTCTGGCGTCCTATCTGCTGATCGGCTTCTGGTTCAAGAAGCCGTCCGCTTCTGCCGCTGCGATGAAGGCCTTCATCGTCAACCGCGTCGGTGACTTCGGCTTCATTCTCGGCATCGGCGGCGTGTTCGTGCTGTTCGGTTCGATCAATTTCGAAACGATCTTCGCTGCCGCTGCGACCTATCTGCCGGCTGAAGGCGCTGCCTCCTCGGAAACCGTCATCAACCTGTTCGGCATGCATCTGGACAAGGCCCATGCGATGACGGGCGTGTGCCTGCTGCTCTTCATGGGCGCGATGGGTAAGTCGGCGCAGTTCCTGCTGCACACCTGGCTGCCGGACGCGATGGAAGGCCCGACCCCGGTGTCTGCCCTCATTCACGCCGCAACCATGGTCACCGCCGGCGTCTTCCTCGTCGCCCGCATGTCGCCGCTGTTCGAACTTTCGCACGATGCGCTGACCGTCGTGACGCTGATCGGCGCCATCACCGCCTTCTTTGCGGCAACCGTTGGCCTCGTGCAGAACGACATCAAGCGCGTTATCGCCTATTCGACCTGCTCGCAGCTCGGTTACATGTTCGTGGCGCTCGGCGTCGGCGCTTATGGCGCTGCCGTGTTCCACCTCTTCACGCACGCCTTCTTCAAGGCCCTGTTGTTCCTGTGCGCCGGCTCGGTCATCCATGCCGTCGATGGCGAGCAGGACATGCGGTACATGGGCGGTCTGCGCAAGCATATCCCCATCACCTTCTGGACCATGACTGTCGGCACGCTGGCGCTGACCGGCGTTGGTATCCCGGGCACGATGATCGGTTTTGCCGGCTTCTTCTCCAAGGACGTCATCATCGAATCCGCTTATGCGTCGCATTCGGTTCTGTCGGGCTTCGCCTTCACGCTGCTGGTCATTGCCGCGCTGTTCACCAGCTTCTATTCTTGGCGTCTGGCCTTCATGACCTTCTTCGGCAAGCCGCGCGCTTCGGCCGACGTCATGCACCACGTGCATGAATCGCCGATGGTCATGCTCATCCCGCTCTTCATCCTCACCGTTGGCGCGATCTTCGCCGGTGTTGCCTTCGAAGGTTATTTCTTCGGTCATGAATATGCCGAATTCTGGAAGGGCGCCCTGTTTACGCTTCCGGAAAACGAGATCCTCGAAGAGTTCCACCACGTTCCGCTGTGGGTGAAGTGGAGCCCGTTCTTCGCCATGGCGCTTGGTTTCGTGACCGCCTGGTACATGTACATCAAGTCGCCGGAGACGCCGAAGCGTCTGGCCGAGACCCATCGTGGCCTCTACCAGTTCCTTCTCAACAAGTGGTATTTCGACGAACTCTACGACTTCCTCTTCGTTCGTTCCGCAAAGGCGCTCGGCCGCTTCCTGTGGAAGAAGGGTGACGTCGCCGTCATCGACCACTATGGACCGAACGGCATTGCAGCGCGTGTGGTTGACGTGACCAACCGCATGGTCCGCCTGCAATCCGGTTATCTTTATCATTATGCCTTTGCGATGCTGATCGGCATCGCGGCGCTTGTCACCTGGATGATGCTCGGGAGTGCCCTCTGATGACCGATTGGCCCATTCTTTCAACGGTCACCTTTCTGCCGCTCGTCGGCGTGGTGCTCCTGCTTCTGACGAATGAGAACGGCCCCTATGGTCGCCGCAACATTCTCAATGTCTCGCTGCTGACAACAGTCTTCACCTTCATCGTGTCGCTGTTCATCTGGATCGGTTTCGACAATTCGAACCCCGGTTTCCAGATGGTCGAGAAGCATCAATGGTTCGGCAACATCGCCGCCTACCATCTGGGTGTCGACGGCATCTCCATGCTCTTCGTCATCCTCACCACTTTCCTCATGCCTTTCTGCGTGCTGGCAAGCTGGGATTCGATCGAGAAGCGCATCAAGGAATACATGATCGCCTTCCTGCTCTTGGAAGTCGTCATGATCGGCGTTTTCGTGGCGCTGGATACGGTTCTCTTCTACGTCTTCTTCGAAGCGACGCTGATCCCGATGTTCATCATCATCGGTGTGTGGGGCGGCAAGGATCGCGTTTACGCCTCCTACAAGTTCTTCCTCTACACGCTGCTCGGTTCGGTTCTGACCATGCTCGCCATCATGGCCATGTACTGGCAGGCCGGCACCACCGACATGACAGAACTCTTGAAATACGGCTTCCCGGCCGGCATGCAGACCTGGCTGTGGCTCGCCTGTTTCGCCGCCTTCTCGGTCAAGATGCCGATGTGGCCGGTGCACACCTGGCTGCCGGACGCCCACGTTCAGGCCCCGACCGCAGGTTCGGTCATCCTTGCCGGCGTCATGCTGAAGCTCGGCGGTTACGGTTTCATCCGCTTCTCGCTATCGATGTTCCCGCTGGCTTCGGATTATTTCGCTCCCTTCGTCTTCACGCTGTCTGTTCTCGCCATCATCTACACCTCGCTGGTGGCGATGATGCAGGACGACATCAAGAAGCTGATTGCCTATTCCTCCGTCGCCCACATGGGTTACGTGACCATGGGTATCTTCGCCGCCAACGTTCAGGGCGTGCAGGGCGCAATCTTCCAGATGCTGTCGCACGGCATCGTGTCGGGCGCGCTCTTCCTCTGCGTCGGCGTTGTCTACGACCGTCTCCACACCCGCGAAATCGCGGCCTATGGCGGCCTCGTCAACAACATGCCGAAATATGCCGTCGCCTTCATGATCTTCACCATGGCCAATGTCGGTCTGCCCGGCACCTCCGGCTTCGTCGGTGAGTTCCTGACGCTGATCGGCGTCTTCCGCGCCAACACGCTGGTCGCACTGTTTGCGGCAACCGGCGTCATCCTCTCGGCCGCCTATGCGCTGTGGCTCTATCGCCGCGTGATCTTCGGTGCGCTCGAGAAGGAAAGCCTGAAGTCGATGCTCGATCTGTCGACCCGCGAAAAGGTCATCCTTTATCCGCTGGTTGTGCTGACGATCTTCTTCGGCGTCTATCCGGCACCGGTGTTCGATGCGACAGCCGCATCGGTCGATCTTCTGGTAAACAACTATTCGGCTGCACTGCAGGCGGCGCAAAATGTTGCGCTCTCTATGAATTGACGACAGGACCCGTTGGACATGACCGCTGAAATCCTTTTTGCCAGTCTGCACATTGCGACGCCCGAGCTGATCCTTGCGGTCGGCGCGCTGGCGCTGCTCATGATTGGCGTCTTCTCGGGCGACAAGTCGACAACGACGGTCACCGGCCTTGCCGTTGCCCTCCTGCTCGTCGTCGGTCTCTGGATCATCTTTGCCCCCGCTTCGGGCGTGGCCTTCGGCGGTGTCTACATCGCCGATGCCTTCGGCAACTTCATGAAGGTACTGGCGCTGATCGGCTCCATCACCGCCATGATCCTGGCCGTCGGTCAGGGCCGTTTCGAACCCATCGGCCGTTTCGAATATCCGGTGCTGCTGGTTCTTGCGACGCTGGGCATCCTGCTGATGATCTCGGCCAACAACCTGATCTCGCTCTACATGGCGCTGGAACTGCAGTCGCTGGCGCTCTACGTGGTCTGCGCCATCAACCGTGAAAGCCTGCGCTCCACGGAAGCGGGCCTGAAGTATTTCGTGCTCGGCGCGCTGTCTTCCGGCATGCTGCTTTACGGCATGTCGCTGGTCTACGGCTTCACCGGCAATACCGGCTTTACCGAAATCGCCCAGGTTCTGGCCTCGGAAACCCGTTCGCTCGGTCTCGTTTTCGGCCTGGTCTTCGTTCTCGCCGGTCTCGCCTTCAAGATTTCGGCCGTGCCGTTCCATATGTGGACGCCGGACGTTTATGAAGGTGCGCCGACCCCGGTAACGGCGTTCCTGTCGGCTGCGCCGAAGATCGGCGCTATGGCGATCCTCGTTCGCATCGTCATCGAGGCGTTCCAGCCGGTCTTCGCCGACTGGCAGCAGATCGTCGTGTTCATCTCCATCGCCTCCATGCTGCTCGGCTCCTTTGCCGCAATCGGCCAGAAGAACATCAAGCGCCTGATGGCTTATTCCTCCATCGGTCACATGGGTTATGCGCTGGTCGGTCTCGCTGCGGGCACCGAAGCCGGTGTGGCTGGCGTCATCCTCTACATGACCGTTTATATGGTCATGACGCTCGGCACCTTCGCCTGCATTCTCTCCATGCGCCGCAAGGAAATCGGCAATGTCGAGACTGTCGAGGATCTGGCCGGTCTTTCGTCCTCCAACCCCTTCATGGCGGTTGTGCTGACGATCCTGATGTTCTCGCTTGCCGGCATTCCGCCGCTCGCCGGCTTCTTCGGCAAGTATTATGTCTTCCTCGCTGCCATCGAGGCGAAGCTCTATCCGCTCGCCATCATCGGTGTCATCGGCTCGGTTGTCGGCGCTTATTATTACATCCGCGTCGTCAAGGTCATGTGGTTCGATGAAGCCAAGGACAAGTTCGAGCGTCCGTCGGGCGAACTCAAAGTGGTTTATGCGCTTTCGGCCTTCTTCACCGTGGCCTTCATCGTCTTCGGCGGTGCACTCGGCAACGCGGTCACTGCTGCGGCGAAGACCTTCTTTTGAGCAGCACACACAAGCATACGGGCCGGATGTCCATCGATGACTTCCGGCACGAGGCGATGGCGGAAACGCCATCGACCAATCTGGAATGTTTCACCCAGGCAAGGGCGGGCGATGGCGGCAATCTGTGGATCACCGCCATCCGCCAGACCGGCGGACGCGGCCGTCGCGGCCGGCCATGGGTCTCCGAACCCGGCAATCTCTACGCCTCGCTTCTTCTGATCGATCCCGCTCCGATGGACCGTATAGGGTCCCTGCCGCTTGCCTTCGCGCTGGCTGTTTATCGCGCCATCCGCGCGGTGCTGCCGACGGGTGGTGAGCCGCTCGAAATCAAATGGCCGAACGACGTGCTGATCGGACGCCGCAAGACCTGCGGCATTCTCATGGAGGCGGAGCTGCTGCCGGATGGCCGACGCGCCATCGTCATCGGCATCGGCATCAATATCGCCCATAAGCCGGAAAATCCGCTTTACCCCGTCACCATGCTTTCCGAACATGGGGCTTCTTGCTCGCCCGACGAATTGTTCGCCCATCTTTTCCGTGAGACGGCGGAGGTGCTGGGGGCTTGGGACGAGGGCAGGGGCGTTGCCGGCATCATGGCCGGCTGGCGTGCCGCCGCCTGCGGCATCGGCGAACATATCACCGTCAACTTTCCGGACCGCTCGATTGGCGGGCGTTTCGTCGGGATTGATGATAATGGTTATCTGCTGCTGGATGAGGATGAGGGCGCAAGACGCTCCATCGCCGCCGGCGACGTGTTTTTCGGATGAGGCGAACGGTGCGGCCCAGGAACCCGCGCCGAACCGGATCCCACAGGTTGGAGCTTTCCTGCGGCTCATGAAAAGCAGGGTGAAAAACCGGTTCCGCATCGGCCCGGTCGATCAGATGGTTCAACAGGTCCGATGCTTAAGAGCGGCGGGCGCGGCCAATTGCCGTCGCCTGCATGCTTTCGTGAATGGATAAGAAAAACAATGGCTAAACAGGACGAACTGGTCTTTGTGCCGCTTGGCGGCGTGGGTGAAATCGGCATGAATCTGGCGCTTTATGGCTACGGGCCGGAGAGCAAGCGCCAATGGATCATGGTGGATTGCGGCGTGACCTTCGCCGGCCCGGACCTGCCGGGCGTCGATCTGGTACTGCCGGACATCAGCTATATCGCCGAGCAGAAAAAGAACCTCAAGGGCATCATCATCACCCACGCCCATGAAGACCATTATGGCGCGCTTAACGATCTCTGGCCCGGCCTCAACGTGCCGGTCTATGCTTCGCCTTTCACCGCCGGCATGCTGGAAGCCAAGCGCGCCTATGAGGGCACGCGTGCCGAAATTCCGGTGACGATCTTCAAGGCGGGCGACCGCATCAATGTCGGCCCGTTCGAAATCGAGGCGGTCGGCGTCAACCACTCCATTCCGGAGCCGATGTCGCTGGTCATCCGCACACCGCTCGGCAATGTCATCCACACCGGTGACTGGAAAATCGACGAGGCCCCGTCGCTCGGTCCGTTGACGGATGAGGCCCGCTTCCGCGCCATCGGCGAAGAGGGCGTACTGGCGCTGATGTGTGACAGCACCAATTCGGTGCGCGATGGCGTATCGCCCTCCGAACACGAGGTTTCCGAAGGCCTGCGGCAGATCATCGAAAACGCCGAGGGTCGTGTGGCCGTCACCACCTTCTCCTCCAATGTCGGTCGCATCCGTTCGATTGCGCAGGCCGCGGAAGCAGCCGGCCGCGAGGTGCTGCTGCTTGGCTCGTCGCTGAAGCGCGTCGTCAACGTCTCGCAGGATCTCGGCATCATGGAAGGCATCAAGCCATTCCTCGCCGAAGACGAATATGGCTATATTCCGCGCGACCGGGTGGTGCTGATCCTGACCGGTTCGCAGGGCGAGCCGCGCGCCGCACTCGCCAAGCTTTCGCGTGACGAGATGCGCAATGTGGCGCTGGCTTCCGGCGATACGGTGGTGTTTTCCTCGCGCGCCATCCCCGGCAACGAGAAGGCGATCATCGACATCAAGAACGGCCTCATCGAGCAGGGCGTCCATATCGTCACCGACAATGAGGCGCTGGTGCATGTCTCCGGCCATCCGCGCCGTAACGAGCTTCTGAGGATGTATGAATGGACGAAGCCGCAGATCGTCGTGCCCGTTCACGGCGAAGCGGCGCATCTGGTGGCGCAGAAGGAGCTCGCCGAACAGGCTGGCATTTCGCAGGTGCCGAAGGTTCGCAATGGCAATGTTCTGCGCCTTGCGCCCGGTCCGGCCGAGGTGATTGACGATGTGCCGCATGGCCGCGTCTTCAAGGACGGCAATCTCGTCGGTGACATGGACGAGATGGGCATCAGCAATCGCCGCAAGCTGTCCTTCGCCGGCCACGTCGCCGTCAACGTCGTGCTGGACAGCCGTTATGACTTCCTTGGCGACCCCGATGTCGTGCCTTTCGGCCTGCCGGAATTCGATGACGAGGACGAGGCGATGGAAGACACGCTTTATGACGCCGTTCTCGGCGCCGTAGAAAGCATTCCGCGTGCCCGCCGCAAGGATCTGGATCTGCTGCGTGAAGCCGTGCGTCGCGCCGTGCGTGCCGCCGCCAACCAGAGCTGGGGCAAGAAGCCGATCGTCACGGTATTTGTAACCAAGGTCTAAGCCGGGAGCTTACTGGCAATCGGCCGGGGCGTCTGCCTTTTTCCCGTTGATTCCAGGGCCGTGCCGCAAAGCGCGGCCCTTCTGTTTTCTTTTAGGGTTTCTTGCGGAGAAGTGATTCCGATCTGCGGATGAATGCGTTACAAGAATCCCATTGTGCAGGAGGATCACATGCCGCTTCTTTCGGCCTTCGCCGTTTATTTCATCGTCTGGTGGACGGTGCTTTTCATCGTGCTGCCGATTGGCCTGCGCACTCAGGACGAGGAGGGCGATGTGGCGCTGGGCACGGTCGCCAGTGCGCCATCAAGGTTCAGGGGCGGGCGGATCGTTTTGTGGACGACCGTAATCTCGGCCCTGATCTGTGGGCTGTGGTACGGCGGAACCTGGTGGTTCGGCGTCAGCCTCGATGACCTGCCGAGAATTATTCCCGTTTTCGATTGAAAAGCTGCGCTGGTGATCGCCGTTCGCGCGCATCTTGCTCACTCAGACGGGCGGTGAGCCCATGGTCGCGGCAGTTTCCGGGGGATATGACCGGGATTCTGTCATATGGATGTCATATCTCTCGTGCACACAGCAGGAACGTGCTCAGTGCCTGATTCACCGCCATAATTTTACCGGAATATAGCGGCGGGGGCGGGGTCATTTGTGTAGAAGCAAAAAAAAACAAGGCCTTTCAGCCTTGTTTTCCAGGTTTCGCGTGATCTGTAACCGTTGCCGGGGCTGCGAACGAGCGCGCCTAAGATCTGATCCTCCCAAGACTGACCGCGAAAATGACAAGAATTTAAACTTCCTGCCTCTTTTGTAAGCTAAAGCTAGCTCAAACCCCCAAGCTTGTCATCTCATTTTTTGCATATTTGTTACAGTCGGCAAAAAATTCTCCGTGGTGCAATTTGTCGCACCGGATCAAGAATAATATTCCGACCAAAGCGTTTTGACGCGAATTAGCTATCGCGAAAATACCGCAAAATGGCCTTTAACGCTCTTTTCATGGCGGGTTTTCATCTCGGCCGGAAACGGCTATATCCGGCGCCAATATCCCTCTATTCGGGGCGATTCCCGCGCCTTTGCGCGCTGTCGTCCGCATCAATGGAAGCCGTCATGCGTCTCAGCCGTTATTTCATGCCCATCCTGAAGGAAAACCCCAAGGAAGCGGAGATCGTCTCCCACCGCCTCATGCTGCGCGCCGGCATGATCCGGCAGCAATCGGCTGGCATCTATTCTTGGCTGCCGCTCGGCAAGCGCGTGCTGGACAAGGTCAACAGGATCATCCGCCAGGAGCAGGATCGCTCCGGCGCCATCGAGCTTCTGATGCCGACGCTGCAATCGGCCGAGCTCTGGCAGGAAAGCGGCCGTTACGATGACTACGGCAAGGAAATGCTGCGTATCAAGGACCGTCAGGACCGCCAGATGCTCTACGGCCCCACCAATGAGGAGATGATCACTGACATCTTCCGTTCTTATGTGAAGTCCTACAAGAACCTGCCGCTGAACCTGTACCATATACAGCTTAAGTTCCGCGACGAGGTACGTCCGCGTTTCGGCACCATGCGTTCGCGTGAGTTCCTGATGAAGGACGCCTATTCCTTCGATCTGACCAAGGAAGACGCGATCCATTCCTATAACAAGATGTTCGTGGCTTACCTGCGCACCTTCGAGCGCCTTGGCCTGCGCGCCATTCCGATGCGTGCCGATACCGGCCCGATTGGTGGCAATCACAGCCATGAATTCATCATTCTGGCCGATACCGGCGAATCCGAAGTCTTCTGCCACAAGAGCTTCCTCGACCGCGCCATTCCCGCCGAAAACACCGACTTCGACGATGTCGCGGCGTTGCAAGGCGTATTCGATGAGTGGACGGCCGATTATGCCGCCACGTCCGAAATGCATGACGAAGCCGCTTACAATGCCATTCCCGATGGCGAGCGCCTTTCCGCGCGCGGCATTGAAGTCGGCCACATCTTCTATTTCGGCACCAAATATTCGGAGCCGATGGGCGCGAAAGTGCAGGGTAAGGATGGCAAGGAACACCCTGTCCACATGGGTTCCTATGGTATCGGGCCGACACGCCTTGTTCCCGCCATCATTGAAGCATCGCATGATGAGAACGGAATCATCTGGCCGGCCTCGGTCGCTCCCTTCGATGTCGTGATCATCAACATGAAGGCTGGCGATGCTGCCTGTGATGCGGCTTGTGAAAAGCTGTATTACTCGCTCTCCAACGCCGGCAAGGATGTTCTTTACGACGACACGGACGACCGTGCAGGCCAGAAATTCGCAACCGCTGATCTTATTGGCGTGCCGCTTCAGATCATCGTCGGCCCGCGTTCGGTCGCGAATGGCGAAGTCGAAGTGAAGGATCGCAAGACCGGCGAGCGGGAGACCGTGACGATCGAGGCGGCGATGACCAGAGTGCTCGGCTAAGCGCGAGCTGAAGACGGAGCGGCTTCACCCGAAGTCCGCTCCGGTTTCGTAACGCAGATGCCGCAGAAATATGGGCCGGTTTTCGGAAAAGACCGGCCTTGCAGTTTGAGATCAGGGAGACGACATGGCACAAGCCGAGGCTGACAAGGGTGCGGCTGTTTCCGCCGGGGCAAAAACCGCCCGGCCGTTTTCCGCTTTTGAACGCATGGTGGCCTGGCGTTATCTGCGGTCGCGGCGCAAGGAAGCGTTCATTTCCGTCATCGCCGGTTTTTCCTTTGTCGGCATCATGCTGGGCGTGGCGACGCTTATCATCGTCATGGCGGTGATGAACGGGTTCCGCACCGAGCTCATTTCGCGCATTCTCGGCATCAACGGCCATATGATCGTGCAGCCGATCGACCAGCCCTTCAATAATTATGATGAGCTGGCGAAGAAGTTTGCCGCCGTTCCCGGCGTCACCATGGCCCTGCCGCTGGTGGAGGGCCAGACGCTCGCCTCCGGCCGCGGCGGCGCGGGCTCCGGCGCCCTGGTGCGCGGCGTTCGCCAGGAAGATATCGACAAGGTCAAGGAAGTCGCCACCAACATCAAGACTGGCGATCTGGTCGGCTTCATGGCTGGAGATGGTGTTCTCGTCGGCTCAAGGCTTGCCGCCCAGCTCGGCGTAACGGCCGGTGACGACATCACCCTCATTTCCCCGGAAGGCGACGTGACGCCGATGGGCGTCAATCCGCGCGTCAAATCCTACAAGATATCCGGCGTCTTCGAGATCGGCATGTCGGAATATGACGCCTCGATGATCTATATGCCCCTGTCCGAAGCCCAGCTTTATTTCAATGCCGAAGGCCTCGTGCAATCCATAGAGCTTTATGTCAGCCGCCCCGACGATGTCGACGGAATCCGCCCGCTGGTCGAACAGGCCGCCGAACGGCAGATTTATATCACCGACTGGAGACAGCGGAACCAGACCTTCTTTTCCGCCCTGCAGGTGGAGCGGAACGTGATGTTCATGATCCTGACCCTCATCGTTCTTGTGGCGGCGCTCAACATCATTTCCGGCCTCATCATGCTGGTGAAGGACAAGGGCAGCGACATCGCCATTCTGCGCACCATGGGTGCAAGCTCCGGCTCCGTGATGCGCATCTTCTTCATGACCGGGGCGGCCATCGGCATGGTCGGCACCTTTGCCGGCGTGGCGCTCGGCGTCATCGTCTGCCTCAATGTGGAATCCATCCGGCAGTTCTTCTCGTGGATATCCGGCACGGTGCTGTTTGACCCGCAGCTTTATTTCCTGAGCCAGCTTCCGGCCGAAATGGATATCAGCGAGACCATTTCCGTTGTCATCATGGCGCTGACGCTCTCTTTCCTGGCAACGATCTTTCCAGCATGGCGGGCTTCCAAGCTCGATCCGGTGCAGGCCCTGCGTTACGAATAAGGACCGCTTCGCAATATGGCAAAAAAAACAGTGCTGCGGCTTACTGGCGTCGAGAGAACCTATGGTCAGGGCGAGACGTCGCTTTCCATTCTGCGCAAGGCTGATTTCGAATTGAAGAGCGGCGAGATGGTGGCGCTGGTCGCCCCTTCGGGGACCGGCAAATCCACGCTGCTGCATCTGGCGGGACTTCTCGAACATCCAGATGCCGGCGAGGTCTATATCAACGGCGCACCCTGCAATGACCTGCCGGATGAAACGCGAACCGCGATCCGCCGCAGCGATATCGGCTTTGTCTACCAGTTCCATCACCTCCTGCCGGAATTCTCGGCGGTGGAAAATGTGATGATGCCGCAGCTCATCGCCGGTCTGACACAGGCCGAAGCCCACAAGCGCGCCAGTGCGCTGCTCGACTATATGCGGGTGGGGCATCGCGGTGAGCACCGCCCGGCGGAACTCTCCGGCGGTGAACAGCAGCGTGTCGCCATCGCCCGCGCCGTCGCCAACGCACCGCTTTTGCTGCTCGCCGACGAGCCGACCGGCAATCTCGATCCGGAAACAGCGCATTATGTTTTCGACGCGCTGGAGGCGCTGGTACGCCAATCCGGCCTCGCGGCGCTGATCGCCACCCACAATCATGAACTCGCCGCCCGCATGGACCGGCGTGTGACGCTGACCGACGGCAAGATCGTCGATTTCTGAACTGATGCGCGAGACACGATCCTCGTGCGCCAATTTTTCCATAGCGCTGGAAATGATCGTTCCCGCCAATTGGGGTGAATGACGGCACCGGGACGGATTGCACCAAGCTGGCGATTCGGTCCGCCCGATGCTCTCCAGAGAACGCCCGTTCTCCAAATTTGAGTTTTTTCCGAGCCCCGGGGGTGTTTTACCTCCGGGTTTTTTCGTTTTGGAGTCAGTGGCTTGCTGTTCCCATGCGGGAACCGAAGGCGATTCTGCGGCATTAGCAAGGGGAATATCAGCAAAACCCTGTTGACAATCGAACAAAATAAGAACAAAGTTGGAACATAACGAGTAAGGAGAGACCAATGACTGATTTCATCCGTGACGTTGCCGCTTTCGCCTCCATCGCTGTCTTCGTAGCCAGCTTTTCGGTGATCCTCACCGCCCTGTGAAGGGCACGCTGGCGCAGAAACCTGTATGGACGCCGCAAAGCGGTGGACTTTGAGCGCCGGAAATCGGAAAATCGCCCCCTCGATTCAGAATGACAGGATGATGATATGGGCGATGCGGTTGTGCGTGGAGAGACCTCTGGCGAGACGCTAAAAACTCCCGGTTTCGTCCATTTGCGGGTTCATTCCGCCTATTCCCTGCTTGAGGGGGCCTTACCCCTCAAGAAAATCATGTCGAAGGCCGTCGCCGACGGCCAGCCGGCCATTGCCATCACCGATACCAACAACCTCTTTGTCGCGCTGGAATTTTCCGAAAAGGCGCGCGATGAAGGTTTGCAGCCCATCATCGGCTGCCAGCTGTCGATCGACATGCAGGATGCGGCGGAGGACCGCCGCAACCATAACAGCCACCTTCAGAAACTTCCCGCCATAGTGCTCCTTGCCGCCAATGCCGAAGGTTACGAGCGGCTGGTGGATATCGTCAGCCGCGCCTATCTGGAAGGCGAGGGCAGCGGCCATTCGGTACATATTACCCGTGCATGGCTGGAGGAAGCCTCCAATGCCGGCCTGATCGCGCTGACGGGCGCTTCCGGCGGTCCGGTGGATATGGCCTTGAAGGAAGGTCACGCTGCCCAGGCGAAAGAACGGCTGCTGACGCTGAAGTCACTCTTCGGTGACCGGCTTTATATCGAATTACAGCGCCAGTCCGGTTATGACCGCTCCCATGAGCGGCGCATGATCGGCCTTGCTTATGACCATGATATTCCGCTGGTCGCCACCAACGAGGCGTTTTTCCCTTCCAAAGCCGATTACGAGGCGCATGATGCGCTGATGGCGGTGGCGCATAACGCTATTGTCTCCGATGACAGCCGGTTCAGGCTCACGCCCGACCATTACCTCAAAAGTCGACAGGAAATGGCGGCGCTGTTTGCCGATCTTCCCGAGGCGCTGGAAAACACCGTCGAGATCGCGCTGCGCTGCTCCTATGTGCTGAAGAAGCGCGGGCCGATCCTGCCGCGTTTCACCGGCGCCAGCGACGACCCGGAGGCGGCGGAACATGCCGAAGCCGAAGAGCTTCGCCGTCAGGCGGTGGAGGGGCTGGATCAGCGCCTGGCGGCGCTCGGCATGGCGGCCGGCTATACGGAGCAGGACTATCGCGACAGGCTGGATTTCGAACTCGGCGTCATCTCGCGCATGAAGTTCCCCGGTTACTTCCTGATCGTTGCCGACTTCATCAAGTGGGCCAAGCAGCACGATATTCCGGTCGGGCCGGGCCGCGGTTCGGGTGCGGGCTCGCTTGTCGCTTATGCGCTCACGATTACCGATGTCGATCCTCTGCGCTTCTCGCTGCTGTTCGAACGCTTCCTCAATCCTGAACGCGTTTCGATGCCCGACTTCGATATCGACTTCTGCCAGGACCGTCGCGAAGAGGTGATCCGTTACGTGCAGGCCAAATATGGCCGCGAGCAGGTGGCGCAGATCATCACCTTCGGTTCGCTGCAGGCGCGCGCGGCCTTGCGCGACGTCGGCCGCGTGCTGGAAATGCCCTATGGGCAGGTGGACAAGATCTGCAAGCTGGTGCCCAACAATCCGGCCAACCCGACACCCCTGTCGAAAGCGATCGAGGAAGAGCCGCGCCTGCAGGAAGAGGCGGACAAGGAGCCGGTCGTCGCCCGCCTTCTGGATATCGCCCAGAAGATCGAGGGACTTTACCGCCACGCCTCCACCCACGCAGCCGGTATCGTCATCGGTGACCGCCCGCTGTCGAAGCTGGTGCCGATGTATCGCGATCCGCGCTCGGATATGCCGGTCACCCAGTTCAACATGAAATGGGTGGAAAGCGCCGGTCTCGTCAAATTCGACTTCCTCGGCCTGAAGACACTGACGGTGCTGAAGGTGGCCGTCGATTTTGTTGCCAAGCGCGGCATCAAGGTCGATCTCGCGGCGATCCCGCTGGATGATGCCAAAACCTACGAGATGCTCTCGCGTGGCGAAACCATCGGCGTGTTTCAGGTGGAAAGTGCCGGCATGCGCAAGGCGCTGATCGGCATGCGGCCGGACTGCATCGAGGACATCATCGCGCTGGTGGCGCTTTATCGTCCCGGACCGATGGAAAACATCCCGGTCTATAATGCCCGCAAACATGGCGAGGAGGAGCTGGAGTCCATCCACCCCACCATCGACCATCTGCTCAAGGAAACGCAGGGCGTTATCGTCTATCAGGAACAGGTGATGCAGATCGCCCAGGTTCTCTCCGGTTATTCGCTCGGCGAAGCCGATCTTCTGCGCCGCGCCATGGGCAAGAAGATCAAGGAGGAGATGGACAAGCAGCGCGAGCGTTTCGTCGACGGAGCCATCAAGAACGGCGTCTCGAAGCCGCAGGCCAACACCATCTTCGACCTTCTCGCGAAATTCGCCAATTACGGCTTCAACAAGAGCCACGCTGCGGCCTACGCCATCGTGTCCTACCAGACCGCCTATATGAAGGCGCATTATCCGGTGGAGTTCCTGGCGGCCTCCATGACGCTCGATATGGCGAACACGGAAAAGCTCAACGATTTCCGCCAGGATGCCGGCCGCCTTGGCATCGAGGTCGTCGCACCTTCGGTACAGACGTCATTCCGGCAATTCGAGACGGGTGAGAACCGCATCTATTATTCGCTCGCCGCCATCAAAGGCGTGGGCGAGGGGGCAGTGGAACACATCGTCCAGGTACGCGACGGCAAGCCGTTCACGAGCCTTGAGGATTTCTGCCTGCGCATCGATCCCAAGCAGATCAACCGGCGTGTGCTGGAAAGTCTGATCAATGCCGGCGCTTTCGATTGTTTCGGCCGCGACCGCGCCGAGCTGATCGGCGGGCTGGACCGCATCATCGGTTATGCGCAGATGGCTCAGAATGATCGCGCAGTTGGACAATCGGACATGTTTGGTTCCGGTAGCGGAAGCGGTCCGGAAAAGCTGGTCCTTCCTGCCTTCCAGCCGTGGCTTGCCTCCGAAAAGCTGCTGCGTGAATATCAGGTGCTTGGTTTTTACCTCACCGCCCACCCGCTCGATACCTATCGCCCCGTGCTGGAGAAGCTGCGGGTGCAGAATTTCGCCGATTTTTCCGCCGCGGTGAAACAGGGCGCAACTGCCGGGCGTCTGGCCGGCACGGTGACAGGCAAGCAGGAGCGCAAGACCCGCACCGGCAATAAGATGGGCATCGTCACCTTCTCGGACGCATCGGGCCAATATGAGGCGGTGCTGTTTTCCGAAGGGCTCGGCCAGTTCCGCGATCTGCTCGAGGTCGGTAAATCGCTGGTCATCACCGTGCAGGCGGAAGAGCGCCCGGAAGGCATCGGCCTGCGTATCCAGACGGCGCAGTCACTGGAAGAGAAATCCGTGCAGATGCAGAAGGCGCTGCGTGTTTATGTGCGCGATTCCGGCCCGCTGAAAACGGTGGCCCGCCACCTCAATACGAAAGGCGATGGCTCAGTCTATTTCATCGTCATCAAGGATGAGGGCAGCCGCGAGATCGAGGTGGAGCTGACAGAGAAATACCGCATCTCGCCGGAAATCGCCGCTGCGCTGCGGTCCGCGCCCGGTGTCGTCGATGTGGAACTGGTGTGAGGCATGAGGCCTCACACGTCGCTCATACCGGCCCTTCTTTGGTCACGGTAATGAAGTCCGTTCCAGTGCCTGTCTCCAGCTGGTGACTGATATCGGAAACGGTGATCGAGCTGCCGCTTGAAAGCTCCTGCTCGATCCGGCTGCGTATTTCCGTGGGAATTTCGAGGCGGCCGAGCACGGCGCTCAATTGATCGAAACCGCCCGGGGCTTCTGTAACGGAGATGCCGAGCCGCTTGCGGGCCGCCGCCGGCAGATGGTTTTCCAGCGTCACGCCGTTCCATTCGGCAGTTCCGGCGGCGCGATCCACGGACACGGCTTCGAAGAAATGGGTTCCGAGCGCGACTTCCGGGTCCTTGATGTCGATGGCTGCCTCGAACAGCGGCTTGAAATCCTGCCGCACCATGATCTGGCCGGTCGGTGGGTGGTCCTCACCGGCGGAGGCATAAAGCGCCGTCACGAAGGCGTCGGTCAGGAGCGGGCCGGTGGTTTTCAGCCCCTTCCAGCGCTTGAAACCATTGATGGCGCTGATCGTCATTTCCCCGGCATAACCATCGGCTGAACCGGCATCGAAGCCGAGGCGGGTCAAAACGGTCTGAATATCCATCACCTTTTCCCGCTCGCCGCGCCGGGTGATGAGAATGCGCAGGGGCGAGGGCTCCCTGGTCTTTGCCGCCGGCTTGATAGCCTGGGTCTTTTCATTGACGGCAACCTCCACCGTCCCCAAGGCCGCATCGAAAGTCGCCGGGCGCAATTCCACATCCGACAGAAGCAGCTTGCCGTCATCGGCATCGTCGCGCGGCTGAAACAGCGCCGGATGCTGCACAAAGCGCAGCGAGACCGGCCGGTCGGTGATGATGACATGCACGCCGGTCTTGGTGTCTCCGAAGAGAGACTTCGCGAATTTGGACGGCAGGCGCACGCAGCCGTGCGAGGCCGGATAGTTCGGTACCTTGCCTTCGTGCAGCGCGATGCCGGACCATGTCAGCCGCTGCATGAAGGGCATGGGCGCGGCCGAGTAGATATTCGACTCGTGGTATTTCCGCTTTTCCAGAATCGAGAAGATGCCGCTCGGCGTCTCATGCCCGGCCTTGCCCGTGGAGACTTTCGAGGTGGCGACGATTTCGCCGTTCTCATAAAGCGAAAGCGACTGGTCGCTTTTCGATACCAGTATCTGCAGGGACCTGCTGTCAGCGGCAAGCGCCGGAAAGGCAAGAATGCTGGCCGACAGCATGCCGGCCATAAGACGGAGGCGGAGGGACATGACGCAATACACCACATGTACAAAACTTGCCTCACTCAATCACGCGAAGTTTAATGAAGTTTAAGGACCGTCCATTCGCAACATCACTAATTTGTGTAAAATCTAAAATATATCCGGCGCGAGGCGGCCAGCGCAGGATTGCGCGACCTGTCACACAATCCCGCAACCGTTATTTGCGCGTTCCGAACGTATAGCCGGTCTCGACGCTGCCCTTGCCGAACTTGTCGCGCAGCTTGTCCATCGCCGCTTCCGCCGCTGCCCGGCGCCCCGCCTGTTTGTCGACCAGATCGGGCGGATCGGCGAGGCCCGCGTCGCGCAGATCGCTGACGCCGATGCCGATGAGGCGGAACCTGGTGCCGTCCGTTTCCTTTTCCAGCAGCGAAAGGCCGGTGCGGAAAATCCGGTCGGCAAGCTGCGTGGGGTCGTCCAGCTTGCGGTTGCGGGTGCGGAGCTTGAAGTCTGCCGTCTTCATCTTCAGCACCACCGTCTGGCCGGCAATGCCGCTCTTTTTCAGCCGCCAGGCAACTTTTTCGGAAAGCGAGCGCAGGATCGGCACCAGATCCTCATGGCGGGAAATATCGTTGAAGAAGGTGGTTTCGGAAGAGACGCTTTTGACGGGGTCGTTATTGTGCACATGCCGCTCGTCAATGCCGCGCGAAAGCCGGAAGAGGCGTTGCCCCATCACGCCATAACGGCGCATCAGCTCGCTTTCCTCCATCTCCTGCAGCTGCGCGATCATGCGGATACCGTCCGCCTCCAGCGTCGCCGCAAAGGCCTTGCCCACCCCCCAGATGGTCGTCACCGGTCGTGTCGCCAGAAAGGACAGCGCCTCCGTTTCGCCGATCACCGAAAAGCCGCGCGGCTTTTGCAGGTCGGACGCGACCTTGGCCAGAAATTTGCAATAGGAAAGCCCGGCTGAAACGGTCACGCCCACTTCCTTTTCCACGCGCCTAGCGAATTTCGCCAGCACACGGGCCGGTGGATCGTGATGCAGCTTCTCGGTGCCGGAAAGATCGAGAAACGCCTCGTCTATGGAAAGCGGCTGCACCAGCGGCGTCAATTCCTGCATCATCGCCCGGATTTCGCGTCCGACACGGCTGTATTTTTCCATATCCGGCTTGATGACGATGGCGTCAGGACAGGCTTCCAGCGCCTTGAACATGGGCATGGCGGAGCGAACGCCGTGAATGCGGGCGATATAACAGGCGGTGGAAACCACCCCACGCTTGCCGCCGCCAACGATCACAGGCTTGTCGGCCAGTTCCGGGTTGTCCCGTTTTTCAACGGAGGCATAAAAGGCGTCGCAGTCGATATGGGCAATGCTCAGATCGTAGAGTTCGGCATGATAAACAAGCCGCGGGCTGCCACAGGCGCGGCAACGCCTCAGCCCCTCTGGCTGGCCGGCCAGACAGTCGCGGCAAAAACCGGGATCATAGGGTTGCGACGTGGACATGGGGCGAAAACAAAACCAGAACGTTGCCGACCATACTCCGGCCGTGACAACGGCTCAAGGGGCGTTCGCGACAAAGCCCGGATCTGAAAACCCCGGTACATGGGAAAACTTGCATATCGTAGAGAAATATTTGATCTTCACCCATATTTGTAGTTACAATTGTAGATGATTTTTTACGCATGTTCGAATGGGATGAAGAGAAAAACAGGTCCAACATCCGAAAGCATGGCGTCGGATTTCAGACTGCGATTCGAATCTTCGAGGGTGCGGTTCTTTCATGGGTCGATGAGCGCGGGGCGTATGGAGAGACGCTCTATCACAGCATAGGGCAGATCGAAGGAATAGTATTTCTGGCGGTCATCCATACCGATCGTGCCGGTAAAACCCGCATCATCTCCGCCCGGCCGGCAAACCGCCGCGAAAGGAAACGTTATGACGAAGAAATACGAAAAAGAACTGAGTCTTGAAGAACTGGCAGCCTTGCCTGACGAGAAGATAGACTACAGCGATATTCCCGAACTGGATGAGCGCTTCTGGGCGAACGCAAAACTCGTGGAGCCGGAAGGGACGCAGCAGATCACGCTGAGGGTCAAGAAGTCCGTCGTCGAGGCTTATAAATCCACCGGCAAGGGATACCAGACGCGCATGAATGCTGTGCTGGAATCCTATGCCCGCACATTGTTGAAACGCTGACCGCCTCCGGCTGGCGACCCGTCAATACACGCCTGAATCCAGCCCCGGCCCGGAAAAGTGATGCCAGGCGGCCGCCACTGTTTCGGGGGAAGTATCGGTCGCGGCGCAAAACGCCATCAGGTCCGGTTCATGGCTCATCAGAAAATCGGTGAGGCCGGCAAGAAAGCCGTGATCGTTGACGGCCTGGCGCAGCATATTGGCCTGCAACCCGCTCAGCGCCAGAAAACGCGCCAGCATTTCCGGCTCGTTTGCCAGCCAGCCAAGTATGGCGGCTGCCGTTTCTTGCGGATCCTGGCCGGCATTGCCTTTGTTTTTCGTATCGCGCAGCATTTCTTCCCCGAAGTTACCTATTTTGAAACCAAATCCCTCTAGCCTTGCGCAACAAATGGACGATGGAATCGGTTCTCTGGCAACTTATATGTCTGGATGAAGGTTTCAAAGCGAAACGGGGACTGCTCACCATGCCCAAGCAGGTCATGATAGTCGAAGACAACGAGCTGAACATGAAGCTCTTTCGCGACCTGATCGAGGCGTCCGGTTACACGACCATCCAGACGCGCAACGGCATGGAAGCGCTCGATCTCGCCCGCAAGCACCGCCCGGACCTCATCCTCATGGATATCCAGCTTCCGGAAGTCTCGGGGCTGGAGGTGACGAAGTGGCTGAAGGAAGATGACGAGCTGCATGTCATTCCGGTCATCGCGGTCACGGCTTTCGCCATGAAGGGCGACGAGGAACGGATTCGCCAGGGCGGATGCGAGGCCTATGTGTCGAAGCCGATTTCCGTTCCGAAGTTCATCGAAGTTATCAAGACTTATCTGGGCGATGCGTGAGGCGACTGGGGAACGGTTATGACGGCGAGAGTTCTGGTTGTTGACGATATTCCGGCCAATGTGAAGCTTCTCGAAGCCCGTCTTCTGGCGGAATATTTCGATGTCGTCACCGCCGAGGATGGTTTCAAGGCGCTGGCGATCTGCGACGAAGAGCAGGTCGATATCATCCTGCTCGATATCATGATGCCGGGCATGGATGGTTTCGAGGTCTGCGAAAGGCTGAAGGCCAATCCGAATACCGCACATATTCCGGTGGTGATGGTCACGGCACTCGATCAGCCTTCGGACCGCGTGCGCGGCCTCAAGGCCGGCGCCGACGATTTTCTCACCAAGCCGGTCAATGACCTTCAGCTCATCGCCCGTGTCAAAAGCCTGGTGCGCCTCAAGGCCGTCAGCGACGAATTGCGGCTGCGTGCCGAAACCGCACGCCAGATTGGCATCGAAGAAATGCTGCGCAGCGATGGCCTGATGCAGACGCCGGGCCGCGTGCTGGTTGCGGATGGCCGCGCCAGCTCGCAGGAACGTATCGTGCGGGCGCTGAAGCCGGTTGCCGAGGTCGATGCCGTCACCGAGCCGCAGGCGGCCTTGCTCAAGGCTGCGGGCAATCCGTTCGAGCTCGTCATCGTCAATTCCAATTTCGAGAATTACGATCCGCTGCGGCTGTGCTCACAGCTTCGCTCGCTGGAACGCACCCGTTTCCTGCCGCTGCTTCTGGTGGCGGAGCAGGGGGCGGACGATATGGTGGCGCGGGCGCTCGATCTCGGCGTGAATGATTACATTCTCCGCCCGATCGATCCGAACGAACTCGTCGCGCGCTCGCTGACGCAGATCAGGCGCAAGCGCTACAACGAACATCTGCGACTCAATCTCCAGCATACGATGGAACTTGCCATTGTCGACGGGCTGACCGGCCTCAACAATCGCCGTTATCTCGACAACCACCTCAAGATACTCTTCGACCGAGCTGCCGTTCGCGGCCGTCCGATCTCAATCTGCATGACGGATATAGACCGCTTCAAGCTGGTTAACGATACCTATGGCCACGATGTCGGCGATGAGGTGCTGCGGGAATTTGCAGCACGCATCCGCAGCACGGTGCGCGGCGCGGATCTCGCCTGCCGTTATGGCGGGGAGGAATTCGTCGTCGTCATGCCCGATACGCCGATGGAGCTTGCGGCAAGCGTCGCCGAGCGCCTGCGGGCGATAGTCGAGGACAAGCCTTTTTATGTTCGTTCCATCGACCGGGAATTGAGCATTACCGCCTCCCTCGGCATCGCCACCAGCAGCGGCGCCTTCGGTGCGCCGGACGAAATCCTGAAGCAGGCGGACAAGGCGCTCTACGAGGCGAAACACGCCGGCCGCAACCGCGTCGTTGCTGCCGCTGCCTGAGCGTTAGCGGCGGATTGCATAAAATATTGCGCAATCTCTCCGTCATATCCCGGCGAAATAGTTGTTCGGGAATACGGGGCGGCCGTCGCAAGACTGCAAGCCATTGACCTTGGACGTATTTTATCACTTTGCAATGAAAAGATGCAAATTGGCGATATAAATAGAGTTGAAGTTGAAAAATACGTTGAATTCAATCTCTCCGGCAACTATAGTGTGCCAGCTTTGTATACTTAACCATGTTTCCCAGGTGATGTATCTCTGGCTTAAGAATTTGTTGATTTTTATTTTACTTCTGCGCACACTCCTATTGAGAGTAACAGTTCTTCCGGCGGTTTATCCGTCTTGTGATGATGAATGATAGCGGCTTTAGCCGTCGCGATTTCGCTCGTCAGGGGCTGGTATTGCGTAGTTTGAATGCCCCATGATGCTCAGGTCCGCCGCATCTCCTGAATCGTGGGGTCGGTCGGCTGACGATGTCCGAATCGGTTCCTCGTGCCGTAATCGCATCGTTGGCCGACCGCCTTCTTCCAGAAAATTGCCTGTTCGTGGTGTGCGTGTCGCAGCTTAGCGGCTTTTGCGGTCGTCTCCGTTCGCGTCATGTCCGAGGTCGTGATACGGGGCAGGGGCGCATGTGTAGCCCTTGGGATACTTCTTCCGAGCATCTGAATGATTGCGGCGGCGGATGGGGCGTCAGGCCAGATGGTCGGACTTACCCTTGGCTGCTCGCGCGCTTTGCCGGTGACGGCGGCAATTTCCGGGGCAGCGGAGAGGTGGCCTTATTGGCAGTCTGGAAAGCCTCTGGGCGCGACAAGGCTGATGGCAGCCTCTTCCTTCGGCACAAACAAAAAACGCGCCCGTTGGGCGCGCTTTTGTCGGAGACCGATCAAGAAATTACTTGATCTTGGTTTCCTTGAATTCAACGTGCTTGCGTACAACCGGGTCGTACTTCGTCTTCGTCATCTTGTCCGTGAACGTACGGCTGTTCTTGGTGGTGACGTAGAAGGTACCGGTGTCGGCTGTCGACAGCAGCTTGATCTTGATTGTTGTAGCTTTCGCCATGGTCGTCCTGCCTTTAAACAAAAGAGAAGCCGCAGGCGCTTCTCACCTCGGCTAAATCTGGCGCGAAACTACGTATCGCGCCTGAAAAGTCAAGCCTGTTTTGCCCGGAAAACAAAACGGACGATATAAAGCACCACGTAAAGCCCGAAAAATACCGCCAGCGACCAGGCAAAGCCGTCGGTTCCGGCAAGGTCCATGGAAATGCCCACGGCCTGCGGCCCCGCAATCGTGCCGACGGCGTAACAGAAGATGAAGGCGGCATTGGCGGCGACCAGATCGGCGCCTTTCAGGCGCGATCCGAGATGGGTGAGGCCGACAGTATACATGCCGGAGACCAGCCCGCCCCAGAACAGCAGCAAGGCCGCCACCAGAAGCCAGCTTTCCACCAGGAAAGGCAGCGCCAGCGTGCCGCAGACGCCGGCAAAGGCCATCAGCCCCAGCATTGTCCGCCGGTCCTTCATCCGGTCCGAAAGCAGGCCGATCGGTATCTGGAAGACCATATTGCCGATGCCCATGACGGTGAGGAGGAGTGCTGCCTGCGATTCGTTGAAGCCTTCCCGCGTCGCATAGATCGGAAACAGCGAAAGGCCGCCGGCCTGCACCGAGCCAAAGACGAAGGCCGCCGCGGACGCCATGGGCACCAGCCAGACATAACGGACGAAATGGTGGTTCGGTCCTTCGTCCAGCTCCGGGCTTTCGCCGCGCGCCATGAAGATCGGGATCGCGGCGAGCAGGATGATCGCCGCGCCGACCAGAAACGGCAATATGCCTTCGCTGCCGACCACGGAAAACAGCAGCGGACCGACCGCGAAACCGACCGCAAGGCCGGTGGCGTAGATGCCGAGAACCATGCCGCGTTTTCTGGGCGGCGCGGTCATGTTGATCCAGTATTCGGAGAGAATGAAAAGCGTGGTGGTGGCGCCATGGAAAACGATTCGCAGCGGAAACCACATCCAGAAGGCCTCGGCGAAATAAAAACCGAGCGCGCTCAGCGCCGAAATGACGACTGCGAACAGCATGGTTCGCGCCACGCCGAAATCATGGGCGATCTTGGTGGTCACGGGGGCCGCCATCATCGCCGCGACGCCGGCCATGGCCGAATTCACCCCGATCATGGTGGAAGAGATGCCGCGCTTCTCAAGGATGATCGACAGGAGCGGAAGGCCAAGGCCGATGGCGACACCGACCGCACTGATGGCGGAAATGGCGGCGATCAGTGAGGGCCAGTGAATGGCGTCCGCTTCTTCGCATTTCATTTGTGACATGACGGCCTTTATACAAAGTCTCGAATGAACCGGCCGTGGCGCGTGACATAGAGCCGCGCGGGGCTTTCAAAGGGCAATGAGGGATCACCTATCATGAGTTTTGTGACATCTTCGAGAACCGTGCGCGTGATTTTCGGCATGTTCAGACCGGAAAGGTCTGTCATGTCAAGCCATTGCACATTGTGCAACTCGTCAGAATCACGGGTTAGCCGGGTATCCAGCCGCAATTCGTCGGCATAACAGCAGAAGAATCGCGTGTCGTAGCGCCGCACATTGCCGGGTGGGGTGATAGCGCGGGCCACATATCGGAAACGGGAAAGATCGGGGCCTCTGGTGCTCAAGCCGAGATCCACACCGGTTTCCTCGAAAAGTTCGCGCGCGGCGGCAAGCGCCAGAGCTCTCGCGCCAGCAGCGCTCAGCCGCCGCGCCGCGGAGGCGGTGAGGCTGTGGAGGACGGCGGGATGCAGATCGCCCGAAAAGGGCAGCGCATGGTCGCGCGGATCACGTTTGCCGCCGGGAAACACAAAAGCGCCCGGCATGAAGACATGGGCGCTGCTACGTTGGCCCATCAGCACCCTGAGCTGCGAGCCGGAGCGGTCGAACAGAATGATGGAGGCGGCGTCGCGCGGCCGCATGGGCGCGCTCGCCGTTTCGGCACGCCGGGGAAGCTGAGTCACCTGCAAGGTCCCGCCCGCCGTCAGTGAGACGAGCCGTCGATCTGCGCTTTTTGCTGTTTTCGGTCGAACCCATGCATCTTCAGCGCCCATTGCAGGCCAATGACGCCCCCCTTGATGGGTTGCAGCGTCAAAAGTGCGGCGAGAATGGTGATCGGCACCCAGATGGCGAAATGCACCCACATGGGAACCGAAAACACCATATCGGTCATCATGAAACCGCCGACGGCGATATGGCCGATGATGACGATGGAAATATAGGGCGGCAGGTCATCGGACCGGTGGTGGTGCATTTCTTCGCCGCAGGCGGCACAGGCGTCCACCGGCTTCAGGAAGGCCCGGAACAGGCGTCCGCTTCCGCACGCAGGACAGCGATTGGCCATTCCCCGCATGATCGAGCGGCCAAGCGGCCGTTCCGCGCTATCGTCTCCGAAGGTGACTGTTTCCGAGCCCTGATGTGCACTCATCCTTAAGTCCTTCTCCCGTTTTTCAACCGCCTGCAGCGGTCTTGTTACCGTCGCCTTCTGGGCGGCCGCGTCCCGGGCTTTGCGGCAGAACGCGACGTTCGCCGGCCTGCCTTGTGGAACGACCGCGAGCCGACCGGCATCTTGCGCCCCGGGCTCAGCATATCGAAACGAAGCGCGCCTGCCAAAGGCACCGCTTCCGCAAGCCGCACCTGAACCGTATCGCCAAGCTGGTATCCGAGGCCGGTCTTCTCTCCTGTCAGGGCCTGATGGGCCTCATCGTAAAGGAAATAATCGGTTCCGAGTGTAGATATAGGAACAAAACCGTCAGCGCCAAATTGCGGAAGCGCGACAAAAAGTCCCGCCTTGGTGACACCGCCGACGCGACCCTCGAATTCTTCACCCACCCGTTCGGAAAGATGATGCGCGATCAGCCGGTTGACGGTATCGCGCTCTGCTGCCATGGCGCGCCGCTCGAAGGTCGAGATTTCGGCGGCGATGTCATCCAGCGTCGCCTCTTCCTGCGGTGTGATGCCGCCTTCGCCGAGGCCAAGCGACCCCACCAGCGCGCGATGCACGATGAGGTCGGCATAGCGGCGGATCGGCGATGTGAAATGCGCATATTTCATCAGGTTGAGGCCGAAATGGCCGATGTTTTCCGGGCTGTAGATCGCCTGGCTCTGGCTGCGCAGCACCATCTCGTTGACCATGATCTGGTGCGGCGTATCGAGCGCGCGGGCCAGAATGCCGTTGAAGGAATTGGCGCGCATGGCCGCACCCTTGGCCATGGAAATGCCGATGGTTCCGAGGAATTCGCGCAGCACCTCCTGCTTGGAAAGCGTGGGCGCATCGTGGACGCGATAGACCAGCGGCTGCTTCTTCTTTTCCAGCGTCTCGGCGGCGGCGACATTCGCCTGGATCATCATTTCCTCGATCAGCTTGTGCGCATCGAGGCGTTCAGGAATGACGACCTTGTCCACCGTGCCGTCTGGCCGCAGCTGGATCTTGCGCTCCGGCATGTCGAGTTCCAGCGGCTGGCGGCGGTCGCGGCCGCGCTTCATCACCGCATAGGCGTGCCATAGCGGCTTCAGGATCGGCTCCAGCAGCGGACCGGTCTTGTCATCCGGCCGTCCGTCGATGGCCGCCTGAGCTTGGCTGTAGGAGAGCTTGGCAGCGCTCTTCATCATGATGCGGTGGAAGGTGTGGCCGGCCTTGCGACCTTCCTTCGAAAAGATCATCCGCACCGCAAGGGCAGGGCGGTCGACGCCTTCCTTCAGCGAGCAGAGATCGTTGGAAATGCGCTCCGGCAGCATCGGCACGACGCGGTCGGGGAAATAGACCGAGTTGCCGCGTTTCAGCGCTTCGCGGTCCAGCGGCGAACCGGAACGCACATACCAGGAGACATCGGCAATGGCGACGGTGACGATGACACCGTCAGGATTGTCGGGCGAAGTGTCGGGCTCGGCATAGACCGCATCGTCATGGTCCTTGGCGTCGGCCGGATCGATGGTGATGAGCGGCAGGTCGCGCCAGTCCTCGCGGTGCGACATGCTGGCCGCCTTGGCGGCATCCGCCTCGGCAAGAACGTTCGAGGGAAAGATATGCGGAATGCCGTGGGAATGGATCGCGATCATCGAGATCGCCTTTTCCGAGGCAACGGAGCCGATGACCGACAGCACCTTGGCGCGCGTCAGCCCGTAACGACCGCTGTTGCGCGAGGTTTCCACCTCGATCAGATCGCCGTCCTTGGCATCGCCGACGCCATCGGGGTCGATGACCATTTCCTCGCCGCGCCGGTCGATCGGCATCAGCCGTCCGCCGCCGCCGGGCGTTTCCTTGAACACGCCGAGCAGTGCATTTTGGCGACGGTCGATCAGCTTGACGACGCGGGCCGTGTAGGCGGGGCCGGTGCTTTCCTTGGAGGGGAAGATTTTCGCGAGAATACGGTCGCCGAGACCGGCGGCTGGCGCTTTCTTGCCGCGATCCTGCGATGACTGGCGGATGAGCACGGCCGGCGCCGCGCCCTGATCCTCGGGCCATTCCGCCGGCCGGCCGATCAATTCGCCGTCCTTGTCACGGGTGGTGATATCGAGAACCGTGACCGGCGGCAGGCCGCCCGGCCGCGTCAGCGACTTGCGGCTCTTCTGCACCATGCCGTCGGCTTCAAGCTCTTTCAGCAGCGCTTTGAGAACGACGCGGTTCTCGCCTTTCAGCCCAAAAGCCTTGGCGATTTCCCGCTTGGAGGCCTGTTGCGGATGGTCGGCGATGAATTTCAGCAGCACCTCGCGGGACGGCACCTCGCCATGGATGATGCCTTCACCTTCACTGACCCGCTTGCCGCGCCCGGTGCGTCCGAAACCGTCGCTGGCGGAACCCTGTCTCTGACGCGGCGCTTTGCTCACTCTGCTGCCTTCTTGGGTTTGGCCGCTGCCTTCGGCTTGGCGGCCGTCTTGCTCTTCGTTGCCGCCTTGGCCTTGGTCGCCTTGGGCTTTGCTGCGGCGTCACCATCGGCCTTCTTGGCAGTTGTCTTCCTGCCCTTGGCAGGCTTGCCGCCGGTGCCGGTCTTGGCAATGCGCTCGGCAATCAGCACCAGCGCCTCGTCCAGCGTCACCGAAGCCGGGTCCTGACCTTTCGGAATGGTGGCGTTGACCTTGCCCCAGTTGACGTAAGCGCCATAACGCCCGTCGCGCACGGTGATCGCGCCGCCATCTGGATGGTCGCCCAGTTCCTTCAGCGCCGCCGGCGTGCCGCTGCGGCCGCGGCCCGGTCCCTTGCTCTGCTTTTCGGCAATCACGGTCACGGCGCGGTTGAGGCCGATAGAGAACACGTCCTCGATGCTTTCAAGGTTCGCATAGGAACCGTCATGCAAAAGGAACGGCCCGTAGCGGCCGAGGCCGGCGGAAATCATCTTGCCGGTTTCCGGATGCTTGCCGATATCGCGCGGCAGGTTGATGAGCGCTAAGGCCTTTTCGTGGTCGATATCTTCAGGCTTCCAGCCCTTGGGCAGCGAGGAGCGTTTGGCCTCCTTGCCGTCGCCACGCTGGATATAGGGCCCGAAACGACCGGAGCGCAGCGTCAGCTCCTCGCCGGTCATCGGATCGGCACCCAGCGCCTTCGGCTCGTTCGATGCGGCAGCTTCGGCTTCCGAACCGTCCGAGGTCAACTGGCGGGTATAGTTGCATTCCGGATAGTTGGAGCAACCGACGAAAGCGCCGTATTTGCCGAGCTTCAGCGAAAGATTGCCGGTGCCGCAAACCTGACAGATGCGCGGATCGGAGCCGTCCTCGCGCTTGGGGAAGACCAGCGGCGCCAGAACCTCGTTCAGCGCATCCAGAACGTTGGTGACACGCAGTTCCTTGGTGTCTTCGATCTGGGCGAAGAAATCCTTCCAGAAATCGCGCAGCACCTGCTTCCAGTCCAGTTCGCCGGCGGAAATCCGGTCGAGCTTTTCTTCAAGCGCGGCGGTGAAATCATATTCGACGTATTTGGTAAAGAAGCTTTCGAGGAAAGCCGTCACCAGCCGGCCGCGCGAATGCGGCACCAGCTTGCGCTTGTCGACGACGATATATTCACGGTCGCTCAGCGTCTTCAGCGTCGCCGCATAGGTGGAAGGACGGCCGATGCCGAGTTCTTCCATCTTCTTGATCAGCGAGGCTTCCGAATAACGCGGCGGCGGTTCGGTGAAGTGCTGGCTAGCATTGATCTTCTGCTTGGCGAGGTTCTCGCGCTCGTTGATCGGCGGCAGACGGCCTTCGTCGTCACCGTCATCGCTCTGTTCGCCATCTTCCTTCTGGTCGGTATAGGCGGCGATGAAGCCGTCGAAGCGGATGACAGAGCCGACGGCGCGCAGGCCTGCCTTTTCGCCGCCATTGCTGGCGAGGATTTCCACCGTAGTCCGCTCGATTTCCGCCGAGGCCATCTGGCTCGCTATGCCGCGCTTCCAGATCAGGTCATAAAGACGCAACTGATCGGGATCGAGGTAACGCTTCACCTGATCCGGCGTGCGGTTGAAATCGGTCGGGCGGATCGCCTCGTGCGCTTCCTGGGCGTTCTTGGCCTTGGTGGAATAGAAACGCGCCTTTTCCGGCACGTAACGGCCACCGAACTGCTCGCCAATGGCGCGGCGGGCGGCATCGATCGCTTCCGGGGCCATCTGCACGCCGTCGGTACGCATGTAGGTGATCAGACCGACGGTCTCGCCGCCGATATCGATGCCTTCGTAAAGCTTCTGCGCCACCTGCATGGTGCGCGAGGCGGAAAAGCCCATGCGCGAGGAGGCCGCCTGCTGCAGCGTCGAAGTGGTGAAGGGCGGGCCGGGATTGCGCTTGACCGGTTTCGCCTCGACGCTTTCAACCACATAGCTCGCGCCTTCCAGCAGCGCCTTCAGCCGGTTCGCATCGTCTCCGGTCTTGATCGAGCGGCTTTGCAGGCGCTTGCCATCGGCCGAAACCAGCTTGGCTTCGAACTCGTCACCGCGCGGTGTCTTCAGAAGCGCGCTGATGTTCCAGTATTCCTCAGAGACGAAACGCTCGATCTCGGATTCGCGGTCGCAGACGAGACGCAGCGCAACCGACTGAACGCGGCCGGCGGAACGCGCGCCGGGCAGCTTGCGCCACAGCACGGGCGACAGGTTGAAGCCGACCAGATAATCCAGCGCGCGGCGGGCAAGATAGGCGTCGACCAGCGGCACGTCGATGTCGCGCGGGTTCGCCATGGCGTCCAGCACGGCCTTTTTGGTGATGGCGTTGAAGACCACGCGTTTTACCGGCTTGTCGCCGAGGACGCGCTTCTTCTTCAAGAGATCGAGAACGTGCCAGGAAATGGCCTCGCCTTCGCGATCCGGGTCGGTTGCGAGAATGAGGCCGTCGGAGGATTTTACCGCATCGGCAATATCCTTCATGCGCTTGGCGGATGCGCTGTCGACCTCCCAGGACATTTCGAAATCCTGGTCGGGCAGCACCGATCCGTCCTTGGCAGGAAGGTCTCTGACGTGGCCAAAGGATGCAAGAACCTTGTAGCCCGAGCCAAGATACTTGTTGATCGTCTTGGCTTTGGCAGGAGATTCTACGACGACGACATTCATATTGTTTTTCTCTGGAACTGGTCCGTTAACGTGGCCGGGTCACGGCGCAATGCCGCAATTCGCCTTCTTTATATTTCGACATGGACAGGTAATGCGCGCGGGTCAAGAGGCAAGGCCGATTTTATCGCTTCAAGGTGATTGCAACCTATGGATAATCTATTGTTGTATTGCAATCTTTGGTAAATTGGTTATGATGGGCAACATCATTTGAATCGACTTATTGCTCTTCGTTTCAGGCAAATTTTGCAGGATAGATATATGGTCCCCAACGCAACAAACAATAATGCCGATAATGAAGGGACCAGAGAGAACTTGGCTTACATTCGCCAGATGCTCGCGGAACTGAGGCAGGTCGCAAGCCGTGAGGGGGCCGACATGCTGTGTTATCTGATCGAGATGGCCTATGTCGAAGTCGGCGATATCCAGAGCGGACGGCGCAAGCTGTCAATCCGCGATGAAGAGCGACACACGCCCCCCGGCATGCCGGTTTAGACGTCCGGCAATATCAAGCTCCAGCAGCACCAGGTGAACGGTTGCAGCGGAAAAACCTGTGTGACGGATGATATCGTCCGTTTCCACAGGCGAGGGACCGAGAGCGGCGGCGATGATGCTGCGCTCGTCGTCCCCTGGTGGTGACATCTCCGTGTCGGATCTCGGTTCCTCGATCTTGCGTTCATAGGGCAATTGCGGCTCCATCAGCGGCCGCAGCGCTTCCAGAATATCGGCCGCGCCCGTGGTCAGCATCGCGCCTTCCTTGATCAGCCGGTTGGTGCCCTCGCAGCGTGCATCGAGCGGGGAGCCGGGTACGGCGAAAACGAGCCGCCCCGCTTCTCCGGCAAGCCTTGCCGTTATCAGCGAACCGGAGCGTTCCGCCGCTTCGACGATGACGACACCGAGGGAGACGCCGGCGATCAACCTGTTGCGGCGGGGAAAATCGCGGGCGCGCGGCTCCCAGCCAAAGGGCATTTCGCTGATCGTCGCGCCGCCCTGGTCATATATTTCCTGCAAAAGCCCGAAATTTTCCTGCGGATAGGGGCGGTCGAGACCGCCGGCCAGCATGGCGACGGTGCCCGTTGCAAGGCTTGCCCGATGTGCGGCCGCATCGATGCCGCGCGCCAGCCCCGAAGCGATGCTATAGCCGGCGCGGCCGCAATCTCGAGCCAGCATGGCGGCGAATTTCGCGCCGTTGATGGAGGCGTTGCGCGAACCGACGATGCCGATGCTCGGTCTTGTCGCGGTCGCTGCCGATCCTTTCATGGCGATCAGCGGCGGCGCGCCATCCA
Organism: Agrobacterium sp. LR_9; assembly: GCF_041954855.1. Taxonomy (NCBI): domain Bacteria; kingdom Pseudomonadati; phylum Pseudomonadota; class Alphaproteobacteria; order Hyphomicrobiales; family Rhizobiaceae; genus Agrobacterium; species Agrobacterium sp. LR_9. The sequence goes on along the minus strand of NZ_JAVAYA010000002.1, from coordinate 113,735 downwards.
GCTGCCGCAGGGCAGATGGGTAATCGGGCTCGCCGATGCCGACGAAACGCGCGCCGAATTTCTCCGCGGTCTCGATCTCGCGTTCCGCCTCCGCTTGCGTCGCGATGCGCGGACTGCGCGACGAGCCGCCGCGCCTTGAAAGCTCGGGCAGGGCATCGAGCGCCTTTTCGGCGCTGCCGAAATGATTGATGAGTTCGCGGAAGGTGACGGGACCGATATTGTCGCTACGGATCAGCCGGAGCCACGCGACCCGCTGCCGCGCGGAAAGCTCTATGCCCTGCCGTGTCGTTTCCTCATGCGGCATGGCACATCCTTAAATGGGCCTCAGCCCTTTTGCCCGATCCTGCTTTCAGTGCCCGCCAGCAGGCGCGCGATGTTCTCGCGGTGCTTCCACCATGAAATCGCACTCAGCAGCGTCACCAGCAGCGCCGTCTTTTCAGGGCCAAACACCCAGAGGGCGACGGGAATGACCAGCATGGCCAAAAGCGCCGACAGCGACGAGTAGCGGGTGATGAAGGCGGTTGCGAGCCAGATGAGCGCAAAGGCCAGCATCATCAGCGGTGCGGCCCCCAAAAGCACGCCGATATAGGTTGCCACACCCTTGCCGCCCTTGAATCCGAGCCACACCGGAAACAGGTGGCCGAGGAAGGCGAAGAAACCGGCGACCAGCGACGCTTCGTAACCCCAGAGCGCATTGGCGACCAACACCGCCGCCGTGCCCTTCAGCGCGTCCAGCAGCAGGGTTGCGGCGGCGAGCTTCTTGTTGCCCGTGCGCAGCACATTGGTCGCGCCGATGTTGCCGGAGCCGATCTTGCGCACGTCACCCAGCCCCGCCATGCGGGTAAGAATGAGGCCGAAAGGAATGGAACCGAACAGATAGCCGATCAGCGCTGAAAGCGCGAGAAGGGCAGGCGCCGTCTGCCAGTCAGTCAAAGCACTCATTCAAACGTCCCCTCTGTCGCGCTGGCCGCGTGATCTCTGTCGGTGATCTTATGCCAAGGAATGAACGGCTTTGCCAGCCACATAAGTGGCAACCGCGCGGCCGCTGAAACGGGCATCCTCGAACGGGGTGTTCTTGGATTTCGAGACCAGCTGCTCCTTTGCCACGAGCCATGGCTCGTCGAGGTCGATCAGCGTGATATCGGCCTTCGCACCCGCCTTCAGCGTTCCCGCATCCAGTCCGAAAATCTTCGCCGGGCGGGTGGAGAGCGCATCGATCAGCCGCATCAGCGGAACTTCGCCGCTGTGGTGCAGGCGCAGCGCCGCCGCCAGCAGGGTTTCAAGCCCGACCGCGCCGCTCGCCGCATCCGAAAACGGCAGCCGCTTGGTGTCGACATCCTGCGGGTCGTGCGAGGAGACAATAATGTCGATGGTGCCGTCCTTCAGTGCTTCCACCATGGCCTTGCGGTCGTCTTCGGCGCGCAGCGGCGGAGAGAGCTTGAAGAACGTGCGGTATTCGCCGATATCGTTTTCATTGAGCGTGAGATGATTGATCGAGATGCCGCAGGTGGCTTTGACGCCCCGCTGCCGCGCAACGCGGATCGCTTCTGCGGATTCGGGCACGGAAATCTTGGCGGCGTGGTAGATCGCCTGTGTCAGCCCGGAAATGCGCAGGTCGCGCTCCAGCGGGATGATCTCGGCCTCCTTCGGAACGCCCGACAGCCCGAGCCAGCTTGCGAAAAGCCCCTCGTTCATGTCACCGCCGCCGATATATTTGTCGCGCGTCTCGAGCGCGATCACTGCGCCCAGTTCGCGCGCATAGGTCATGGCGCGGCGCAGCACCAGCGTATCGGAAAGCGCCTTGCGGCCATTGGTGAAGGCCACCGCGCCGGCTTCCTTCAGCATGCCGAATTCGGTCATTTCCTCGCCGTTCAGACCCTTGGTCAGGGCTGCTGCGGGATGCACGTTGACGAGCGCCTTGTCGCGCGCCGTCTTTTTCACATATTCGACCAGCGCGATGTCATCGATGACAGGATCGGTATCGGGCATGACGATGATGCTGGTGACGCCGCCGGCCGCTGCCGCGCGCGAGGCGGATTCGATGGTTTCGCGGTGTTCGGCACCCGGCTCACCCACGAAAACACGGGCGTCCACCAGACCGGGAACAGCCAGCAGACCCTTGCAGTCGCGAACGGTCGCCCCTTCGGGAGCGCCCTGATTATGGGCGTCCTTGCCTGCCGCCAGAATGGTGCCGTCGGCACCGATGATCACACTGCCGGTCTCGTCGAGATTCCGGGATGGATCGACGATGCGGAGATTGTTGAGAACGGTAACGGCACTCATACGCGCTCACCCTGATTTTGCGAGACAAGCAGGGTTTCCATGACCGCCATGCGCACGGCAACCCCCATTTCCACCTGGCTTTCGATCACGCTCTGCGGACCGTCGGCCACGTCGGAGGCGATTTCCACGCCGCGGTTCATCGGGCCGGGATGCATGACCAGCGCATCCTCCTTCGCCGCTTTCAGCTTTTCGGCATCCAGACCGTAATAATGGAAATATTCGCGCACCGAAGGCACGAAGGAGCCGGACATACGCTCGCGCTGCAGGCGCAGCATCATCACCACATCGGCGTTCTTCAGTCCTTCCTTCATGTCGTGGAATACTTCGACGCTCATGTCGCGGATACCGGAAGGAAGAAGCGTGGCGGGGGCGACGACGCGAACGCGCGCACCCATCTGGTTGAGCAGGATGATGTTGGAGCGGGCGACGCGTGAATGCAGCACGTCCCCGCAGATCGCCACCGTAATGCCGGACAGTTCGCCCTTCGCGCGGCGGATGGTCAGTGCGTCGAGCAACGCCTGCGTCGGGTGCTCATGCTGGCCATCGCCGGCATTGACGACGGAGCAGGCGACCTTTTGCGCTAGAAGCGCTGCCGCACCGGCGGAAGAATGGCGCACGACCAGCACGTCCGGGCGCATGGCGTTCAGCGTCATCGCCGTGTCGATCAGCGTTTCGCCCTTCTTCACCGAGGAATTGCCGACCGACATGTTCATCACGTCTGCACCAAGGCGCTTTCCGGCAAGCTCGAAGGAGGACTGCGTGCGCGTCGAGGCTTCGAAGAACAGGTTGATCTGCGTCAGGCCCCGAAGCGTCGAGGTCTTTTTCTCGCGCTGGCGGCTGATTTTCACCGCCTCGTCGGCCTTGTCGAGAAGCAGGGTGATATCCTGATGGGAAAGCCCCTTGATGCCGAGGAGATGGCGATGGGGGAAGAAGACCATGCGGTTTGCCTCCTGACGGGCGCCGCATTTTCCCGTGAAAATGCCCGGAACGCCCGAATGCTGATCCGCGCGCTCCCATTCGCTGTGAACACGCCTCAGGAGTGCGGCGGAATTCGGTCCTGCGCTCTATAGAGACTGCATGGTCGCGGGGCAAGCGCCCGCAACTCCTGAAATGAAAACATGCCGATGTTTCCCCAACCCTCGAGCACAAACGGCCTGACGATGGAAGGCGCAGGCATTAAACGATGCCATGCTCCTTCAAAAGCGCCTGCTCGTCTCCTGACGCCCAGCCGAAAACTTTCGGGGCTCCGTCCAGCCTCTGGACGAAGTAGTGAACATCGAAATCGATTGCGACATCCGGTTGCCGCTTGCGATCAAAGGTCGCCGTCCAGGCAACATGGGCAAGGCAATGATGGTCGTCGATGGGCGAGATACGGATGTCGCGTATCCGCATTTCCTTCGTTCCGATCGTCCGGTAGCGCTCGTAGCCCTTCATCATGACCTGCTTCAAGTGGTCATCGTTCTTTCCGGTCATCACCCCGGCGGGGGAGGCGGCGATAAAGTCGGAGGCGTAGAGGGAGGCGACCTCCTCCATATCCATGTCACCCTTGAGAGACTTATTGAAAAATCGCTCATATCGCTCGAAGAGCCTTCTTACGCTGGCCTCCATGGTCTCCTCCCTGTGCAGCCGTTCAGCAAAGTCGCCAACCGAAAAAGCATGCCGCAGGTTCCACGTCAGGCCGCAGATTATGGAGAATGCGTTTATCCGCATGCCCGCCGGTTGCTGCCGCAACTTCTGCGCGGCTTTTTTGGGGACTGTCGTTGATCTTGCCGGAAACGTGTTTGGTATTCTCCGGGCCGGATATCTAAATCAGGGACATTCCCGAAAAATGCTGAAAGCGGCGGTTTAATCGCCTCAATCGCTTCCTGCGGGTGGAATTATGCAATATCACCCCACTATGCAACGCCAGTACAAAACAGCTAGAAGCAGCGGATGACCCAGAATTCCCGGACAGAAGAAACGCTCGCCGAACTGAACCAGCCAAGCCTCTGGTCCGGTATCAACGCCTATCGTTCCGATCCGCTGATCGTCGACCTCACTTCCGGACTGTCGCGCAATCTAAGGGATGAGTTCGACCAGCTCGGCCGCTACGTCACGTCGCATGAGGCGCAGGAGCTGGCGCGCATGGCCAATCAGGGCGTGCCGCAGCTGCATACCCACGGCCCGCGTGGCGAGCGTCTGGATCAGGTGGAATTCCACCCCGCCTGGCACGCGCTGATGCGCCGTTCCATGTTGTCAGGCCTGCATTCCAGCGTTTGGGAAAATTCTCCTGATACGCGCGGCAATGAGCACAAGGCCCGCGCCACCAAATTCTACCTGACCTCGCAACTTGAGGCCGGGCATCTTTGCCCGCTCACCATGACCAGCGCCTCCGTTGCCGCCATCATGGCTTCGCCGCGCGTGCAGAAGGAATGGGCGCCGAAGATTCTCTCGCGCAAATATGATTCCTCGCAGAAACCGGCCCTGCAGAAAACCGCCGTCACCATTGGCATGGGCATGACGGAAAAACAGGGCGGCACGGATGTGCGCGCCAACCGCACTACGGCGGAGCGGGTGGGCGAAGGCATCTATCGCCTGTCCGGTCACAAGTGGTTCCTGTCCGCGCCGATGAGCGACGGTTTCGTCATGCTCGCCCAGATGGGCGACGGCATGGGCTGCTTCCTCGTGCCGCGTTATCTGGAAGACGGTTCGAAGAACGGCCTGCATTTCCAGCGCCTCAAGGACAAGCTCGGCAACCGCTCCAACGCTTCCGCCGAAGTCGAATTCACCGATGCCTTCGGTTATCTGCTGGGCGATCCCGGCAGCGGCATCCGTACGATCCTCGACATGGTGACGCTGACGCGGCTCGATTGCGCGCTTGCCTCCGCCGGCATGATGCGCGCCTCGCTTGCCGAAGCCGTGCATTATGCCCGTGGCCGTTCTGTTTTCGGCAAGATGCTGGTCACGCAACCGATCATGACGCGTGTTCTCGCCGACATGGCGCTGGATGTGGCGGCGGCCACTGCGCTCTCCTTCCGGCTGGCGACCGCATTCGACGCTGCCCGCAACAATCCGGCCGAGGCCGCCTATGCGCGGGTGATGACGCCCATCGTAAAATACTGGTGCTGCAAGATCGCGCCGGCGCTTATCTATGAGGCCATGGAGTGCCTTGGCGGCAACGGTTACGTGGAAGAGCGGCCGATTGCCCGCCACTATCGCGAAGCGCCCGTCAACGCCATCTGGGAAGGCTCCGGCAACGTCATGGCGCTGGATGTGCTGCGGGTTCTCCAGCGCGGCAAGGATCTGTTCGATCTCGTCTTCCAGACGCTGGAGCGCGATCTGGGTGCAGCCGGCAAAAAGACCACCGACGTGCTGCGCGCCGCAATCGCCCTTGCCGAACGTGACGAGGGAGCGGCCCGCCTGTTGGTGGAGCAGTTCGCGCTTGCGGCCGCTGCCGCCGAGCTTTGCCGCCTCGGCGCCGGCAAGATTGCCGATGCCTTCCTCGAGACCCGTCTCGCGGGCGGCTGGCGGCATACTTACGGCATGCTCGATTCCCGCTTCGATCCGAATTATATAATCGATCTTCTTTATCCGCCTGCATCTTGACCGATGCTTGCGGATGAAGGTTTTGCAGTCCCGGCGGGAGGGGTCTCGGATTTGAAAAACAGCAATGGCGTAAAGCGTGTTCTGATCTGTCGTGACACTTTCGCGCATCGATGCGCGGCAAGGGAAGGCGGCTGCCAATGCTGACCTTCCGTTCCGCCCGTTCCGAGGATGAAGACGCGCTCTACGCCATAAGCCTCGCCACCGGCGATGCCGGGCAGGACGCCACCGCCCTTTACAATGATGGCCGCATGGTCGGGCATATCTATTCCGTGCCCTATCTACATCTCTGGCCCGATGCCGTTTTCGTGGCGGAGGATGAGGAAGGTGTGTGCGGCTATATCGTCGGCGCACTCGATACGGCGGTGCACGAAGAACGGCTGGAGCGGGAATGGTGGCCGCATCTGCGCAGCCTTTATCCCGATCCCGGCGGCGATCAGCAGACATGGGACGCCGACCAGCGCCGCGCCCAGTTCATCCACCATCCACGCCGCACGCCCGCCTGGCTCACCGATCCGTTTCCGGCCCATATCCACATGAACCTCCTGCCGCGCACGCAGGGCAAGGGCGGCGGCACCCGGCTTCTGTCGCGCTGGCTCGATATGGCGAGACAGAACAACGTCTACGGCATCCACCTCGGTGCCAGCGAACGCAACCATGCGGGTATGCGCTTCTGGGAAACCCGCGGGTTCAAACGCCTCGAAAGCCACGAAACGCCGGGCAGCGTATGGTTCGGCATGGCGCTGGAGTAATATTGGCAGATTATGCCAATCGGTGGTATTGTTGGACGTCGCTAATATCTGGTGGAGGCTCTGATGCCGACGCGTAACGTCGTTCTGACACAGCATCACGAAGAGATCATAGACGAACTCGTTAAATCTGGCCGCTATCAAAATGCCAGCGAAGTGCTGCGCGAGGGCTTACGATTGATCGAAAGGCGCGAGCGCCTTGAGGTGACCAGATTGGAAGCCTTGAGGGTGGCGGCGCAACAGGGCTTCGCAGACCTTGATCAAGGCCGTTTTACGGATGTGGCGGAGGATGATCTCGACGACTTCATTTCCGCTCTCGGGCGCGACGCTGAAGCGCGCCTTGCCAAATCTGATAAGGCATGACGAAGTATCGTCTGTCCGAAGCCGCGCAATCGGACATTATTGAAATTCTTGGATTGACCCACACGACATTTGGGGCCGCAGCTAGAAAACGCTACGAAAAATTGCTTGTCACGGCGCTGCGTGATGTTGCGCGGGATCCGTTTCGCTCCGGAACAAGTCTCCGCCCGGAAGTGGCAGACGATGTCCGCAGCTACCATCTCCTTACAGCCGGGAAAGGGCGAGAAGTGAAACCGGCCTGGTTAAATATCCGAGGCATCTGTTGCTTTATCGCGTGTTGAATCCCGATTTGGTGGGCATCGGTCGCATTCTTCATGATTCCATGGAAATCGAGCGGCATCTCCCGGTTGACTATGGAGATGTCAGCGGCTGAAAACGCATGGTGTCACCTTCATCCACAAAAACCTTCCGTCCATCCGCCCCGCCGCGTTGTTCTTCCCTTCATGCTTTGTTAACCCGTTGAGAGAGGCCTTTCAAAACACGGGTAGGGAATCATGCTGGCGACCGCAGAGGCGATTTCAGCCGACAGACCGGAAAAGCGCATCAAGGATCGCGCTCAGACCGAGAAGGCGATTTTTAATGCGGCGCGGTCGCTGCTTGCCGAAGAGGGATTCCAGGGTTTTGGCATCAATGCCGTTGCCCGCCGCGCCGGCTGCGACAAGCAGCTCATCTACCGTTATTTCGGCGGCCTCGACGGCCTGATAGAGGCGATCGGCGAGGACCTCGGTTCATGGGTGAAGGATCGCATTCCGGAAGATACCGGCGGCATGTTCCTTTTGACCTATGGCGACCTCATGGAAAAGCTCGCGCTTTATTTCATGGATGCGCTGCGCAGCGATCCTCTCGTCTGCAAGATCATCGCCTGGGAAGTGTCTGACGGTTCACCCCAGGTGCGGCAACTGGCCGAAGCCCGCGCCAAATCGCTCGGCAAATGGCTGGAGCGTATGCGCGGTTCGCTGGCGGCGCCGAAGGGGGTGGATACAGCGGCGGTCAATGCCGTACTGTTCGCTGCCATTCAGCACCTCGTCATTTCCGCTGCGACCAGCGGTCAGTTCGCTGGCGTACCGCTGAAATCAGACCGGGACTGGGACAAGATCGCCACTGCCGTCAAAAGGCTGGTGCGCGGCGTTTACGGCTGAACCGGTTTCGCAGGCGGAAGACAGTCGCGCCTGGACCTGCGCATTAAAGAAAAATCAGTCATGTTTTCATCGGGCCGGCAAACGCGCGGCGCATCCGGCCGTCCACGCGATCACGTTTTTATCCACATGCCGGCCGCCGTCGTTAACCATAATGACAGCTTTCATTTGCCTCGCCATGGCTGCCGGTCCAGTGTGGATTAACGAAATGTTAACCATGCGCAATGACTGCGCATAAGGGAGCCGCAAGTGAGCCGCTGGACAGCTTTAGGCGTCATGATGACGTTTTTTGTGATGCTGCCGTTGGATATCGACGCGCCGGCGCTGAACCTCTGCCTTATGGCCGTGGTGCGCTGGGCGGTGCTTGCCGGCGTTCCCGATACGATGTTTGTGCGGGGGCAGGCGGCATGAAGTGGTTTCTGATCCTCTGGGCCGGTCCCGTTGCGCTGCTGGGCAGCTGGTACTGGCTTTCCTATTACGACATGAGCTTCGGCTTCTACATGCTCACACGCCAGACCCATGATCTGGTGTTCGAGATTTACGGCAATATTCTCGGCCTGCCGCCGGAAAGCCTGCCGCCCCTGGTGGCACGCGCCATTGCCGTCGACAGCCTGATCGTTTTTGCGATTCTCGCCTTCCGCAAGAGAAAGCAGATTGCGGCCTGGTGGCAGGGCCGTCAGTCGGCCGCGCGGGTGAGTGCGGAAAGCCTGTCCAGCGCGCCCTGAAGAATGAAGCTCGCGGCGGCTGAATCGATGCGTTCGGCCCGCTTTGCGCGTGAGACGTCCATTTCCAGCAATGCGCGCTCGGCCGCGACCGTCGAAAGCCGCTCATCCCAGAAAATGAAGGGCAGGGTGGTTTTTTCGCCCATCGTCCGCACAAAGGCGCGCGTCGCCTGCACGCGGGGACCGGCCGAACCATCCATGTTCATCGGCAGGCCGATGATGAAGGCGAAAACTTTTTCCTTTTCGGCAAAGGCCAGCAGCACTTCCGCATCCTGCGTGAATTTCACCCGTTTGATGACGGGGCGCGGCGTTGCGAAACGCCGCGACAGGTCCGACATGGCAAGCCCGATCGTCTTCGTGCCAAGGTCGAGGCCGGCAATAGCCTGTCCCGGCTGAAGCGCCTGCGCCAGTTCCTCAATGGTGAGTGTTGCCATGTCGCGTGTTGTCCTTATCGTTTGCGGACGAATTCGGTGCGCAGCACCAGACCCTTCACCGCATCATGTTTGCAATCGATCTCTTCCGGATTATCGGTCAGGCGGATCGACTTGATGACGGTGCCCTGCTTGATGACCGTGCTGGTGCCCTTGACCTTCAAATCCTTGATCAGGGTGACGGAATCGCCATCCGCCAGCACATTGCCCGCCGCATCGCGCACTTCATTCGTACGCGCCGCTTCTGCAGCCAGCTCGGAGGCCGGTCGCCATTCACCGGTCGCCTCGTCATACACGTACTCGTCATCATTTGCGGCCATGGTCGCCTCTCTTAAATATTGGTAGTGCGGTTGTTCAGGCCGTCCTATGTCATAATATACCGGCAATACAAAGGAGAACTTCCCATGAAAATCACCTGGCTCGGCCATTCCGCCTTCCGCCTCGAAAACGGCAGCGCGAAGATACTCATCGATCCGTTCTTCACCGGTAACCCCGGTTTTGTCGGACAGGATGGAAAGTCGGCAGCCGAAGGCATCACCCATATTCTCCTGACCCACGGCCATGGCGACCATGTCGGCGATACCGTCCAGCTTGCCCGCGAAACCGGCGCGACGGTTCTTGCAAATGCCGATCTTGCCGCCTGGCTTTCCGCCAAGGGCGTCGCGAAGGTCGATATGGGCAATACCGGCGGCACGGTGCATTTCGATGGTTTTTCCGTCACCTTCACCAATGCGCTGCATTCCTCCGCCCAGATCACCGAAGACGGCGTCTCCCATTCGCTCGGCAATGCCAACGGTCTGATGCTGCATTTCGAAGACGGCCCGGCCGTCTATCACATGGGCGATACCGACATCTTTTCCGACATGAAACTCATCAATGAACTGCATCAGCCGGATATCGGCCTTGTGCCGATCGGTGACCGCTTCACCATGGGCGGAGCCGTCGCCGCGCTCGCATGCCAGCGCTTCTTCAATTTCGGCAATGTCATTCCCTGCCATTACGGTTCCTTCCCGATCATCGACCAGACGCCGGAGAAGTTCGTGGCCGGCATGGAAGGGGCGCAAGCGCGCGTCCACACGCCGAAGGCCGGCGATACGCTGTCCTTCTGACATTTTGCCCGTGCATGTCGCGACCGCAAACCGCCATACAGTTTGGCGCGACATGCTTTCTACCGTTGCGAATGACGGACATGGTGATTATAGCGAATGGGAAATATCCCATCGGAGTAGAACCATGTCCGTCGATCTCGCCACCGTAAAGCGCGTTGCGCGCCTTGCCCGTATCGCAGTCAGCGAAGAAGAAGCACAGAATATGCTCGGCCAGCTGAACGGCATACTCGGTTTCGTGGAGCAGCTTTCGGAAGTGAATGTCGACGGCGTTGAGCCGATGACCTCGGTGACCCCGGTGGACATGAAAAAACGCGCCGACGTGGTGACCGACGGCAACAAGGCGGAAGACATTGTCGCCAATGCGCCTGCGACCGACCGGGACTTCTTCATGGTCCCGAAAGTGGTCGAATAAGCCGACCGCCTCTGCCGCCCGATTTTTCCAAGATTTCGAAAGCCGTTGCCGACCATGACCGACCTGACGAGCCTGACCATTGCCGAAGCCCGCGAGAAGCTGAAGGCCAAAGAATTTTCCGCCCTCGAGTTAACCGAGGCCTATCTCTCCGCCATCGATGCGGCCAACGGCGCGCTGAACGCCTATGTGGCGACGACGCCTGAAAAGGCGCGCGACATGGCGAAAGCCTCCGACGACCGCATCGCCGCCGGCAAGGCTGGCGAGCTGGAAGGCGTTCCGCTTGGCGTGAAGGACTTGTTCGCCACCCGTGACGTGCACACGCAGGCGTGTTCGCATGTTCTCGATGGCTTCAAGCCGAAATATGAATCCACCGTTACCCAGAACCTCTGGGATCAGGGCGCCGTCATGCTCGGCAAGCTCAACATGGATGAATTCGCCATGGGTTCGTCCAATGAAAGCTCCTGGTACGGCCCGGCGATCAACCCGTGGCGCGCCAATGGCTCCGACCAGAAGCTGGTGCCCGGCGGCTCCTCCGGCGGTTCGGCTGCAGCCGTGGCCGCGCATCTGTGCGCCGGCGCCACCGCAACCGACACCGGCGGCTCCATCCGCCAGCCAGCGGCCTTCACCGGCACCGTCGGCATCAAGCCCACCTATGGCCGCTGCTCGCGCTTCGGCATCGTCGCTTATGCTTCCTCGCTCGATCAGGCAGGCCCGATTGCCCGTGACGTGCGTGATGCCGCGATCCTGCTGAAGACCATGGCAAGCGTCGACGCTAGGGACACCACTTCCGTGGACCTGCCGGTGCCGGATTACGAAAAGGCCATCGGCCAGTCGCTCAAGGGCTTGAAGATCGGTATTCCGAAGGAATATCGCGTCGACGGCATGCCGGAAGAAATCGAAAAGCTCTGGGCCAAGGGCGTGGAATGGCTGCGCGATGCTGGTGCCGAGGTCGTCGATATTTCGCTGCCGCACACCAAATACGCGCTGCCTGCTTACTACATCGTCGCGCCGGCAGAGGCCTCGTCCAACCTTGCCCGTTATGACGGCGTCCGTTACGGTCTGCGCGTCGACGGCAAGGACATTGCCGACATGTACGAAAAGAGCCGCGCCGCCGGTTTCGGTAAGGAAGTGCAGCGCCGCATCATGGTCGGCACCTATGTGCTGTCGGCCGGTTATTACGACGCCTATTACCTGAAGGCGCAGAAGGTCCGCACCCTCATCAAGCGCGATTTCGAAAACGTCTTCCACGACGGCGTCGACGCCATTCTGGCGCCGATCACCCCGTCTTCCGCCTTTGCAGTCGGTGACGAGGAACTCGCCTCCGATCCGGTCAAGATGTACCTGCAGGACGTTTTCACCATCACGGTCAACATGGCCGGCCTTCCGGGCCTTTCGGTTCCGGCCGGTCTCGACGGCAAGGGCCTGCCGCTCGGCCTCCAGCTCATCGGCAAGCCTTTCGAGGAGGAAACGCTGTTCAAGACGGCACACGCCATCGAGCAGGCAGCCGGCAAGTTCACCCCCGCCAAATGGTGGTGAGTGGATTCACCAAGCTCTCTACACGAACGGGCGGCATCAAATGCCGCCCGTTTGTTTTTCATCGATTGTCCAGCTCACCCCGCACGAGTTCCAGCCCGCGCGTGGTGATGCGGTAGGGCTTGCCGCCCGAGGAGGCGATGGCTCTCTTCCGTTTCAGTTTGCGGAAGGTGAGGAGATCGAGGCCGCTGAAAATCCAGCCGTCACGCGTGTAGAGCACGAGTTTTTCGATTTTGTGGGCGTCGTCTCGAACGAGTTCAATTCTGCCGCCCTGGGCGAGCAGGTGAAGAATGCGCTGTTCGGCGCGGGAAATGTCCATTTTTGGAAGTCCGGTCGGCGTCGTATAGACGCGTGAAAGCAAATCCGGGTGCGGTTAAGGCATCCGGCTCGGTTTCAGCATGGCCCGGCGCGCAAGAAACTTGCGGGCAGGGCCTTTACCGGGACTCCGATTGAGCGAACATAAAAACTCCGTTCTTGCTCCTTTTGGGTAACGGGCAAAGCCGAGGCGGTCAAGTCCCGCCAGGCGCGAGAAAACCATGCTGGTCGAATCGCCCTGGCAATGGTTTAATTTCAACGGCCATGGAGGGCGCGGCTTGATCGTCATTCGCAATGCGCATGAGCAGGAAGCGGAGGTTCTGGCGGCCACCGGCCTCAGGGCATGGCGACAGGCAACCGCGGCTCTCGGCATCACCCCAACCCTTTACGACAATGCGGCCAGCGCCTTTTCCAATTTTACCCGCTCGTCATGGCTGGCGATCAGGGTGGCGGAGTTTGGCGGCTCGGTTGCCGGATGGGCGGCGCGGGAGCATTTCGACGAGACGATTTCCGATTTCTGGATCGATCCTGATTTTCAGCGCAGAGGTATCGGCAGTCACCTGCTGGGCGATGTCGAAAGGCTGATTGAGGACAGGGGGTTCGAGACCATCCGGCTTGAAACCCATGCCCAGAATGAGCCGGCCGTCGCCTTCTTCCGCCACCATGGCTATAGCGTCCGCTGGCTCTCCGTCTCCTATGCGCCGAAACTCGACCGCGAAGTGCAGTCGGTAGGCCTGCAGAAGCAATTGGCCGAGGTCGAGAGCGGTCTTTATGGGCCGGCTTTCTGAGACAGAGTTTGCAGAGCCTCCACCAGCCGCATCGGCCAGTCCGGCATGATGGCGAGTGATGCGACAAGGCTTACCTGCAATATCATGATCGATATCAGGATGCTGCGGAACGGTTCCTTGCGCGTTTTATGCCGCAGCAGCCGTTGTGCCCAGATTGCGCCCAGGCTGCCGCCGATGAGTGCAAGCGATAACAGCGTGCTTTCCCGGATGCGCCGTGCGCCATTTCTCGCCGCTTCCTTGTCCCACCAATAGACAAGAAAGACGAAAAGATTGAAGGCGATATAGGTTATGAAACAGAGAGCGACCGTCACCATGACGTGAATTGAAACCGGGAAGCGTAAAAAACGCGTATCCTGTATAGGCGAAAATCCCGGACCCCGCGTGAGAGGGTGCAAGATGTCTTGCGCCCGCGCTCCATTTGTTCTACCCACCAAGGCCAAAGAACCCGTATATCGTGAGCTTCAGATGACCCTTGTAGACGTGCGCACCCCCGACCCGAAACGCTTCATTCCCGGCGCCACCGGCGATTGGGAAATCGTGATCGGCATGGAGGTGCATGCGCAGGTTCTCTCCAATTCCAAGCTGTTTTCCGGTGCATCGACCACCTTCGGCAATGCGCCGAATTCCAACGTGTCGCTGGTGGATGCTGCCATGCCGGGCATGCTGCCCGTCATCAACGAGGAATGCGTGAAGCAGGCGGTGCGCACCGGTCTTGGCCTGAAGGCCAAGATCAACCATCGCTCAATCTTCGACCGCAAGAACTACTTCTATCCGGACCTGCCGCAGGGCTACCAGATTTCGCAGTTCAAGGACCCGATCGTCGGTGAGGGCACCATCACCATTTCGCTCGGTCCGGACCGTCAGGGCAATTTCGAAGATATCGAAATCGGCATCGAGCGTCTGCATCTGGAGCAGGACGCCGGCAAGTCCATGCATGACCAGCACCCGACCATGTCCTTCGTGGACCTGAACCGTTCGGGCGTGGCGCTGATGGAAATCGTCTCCAAGCCGGATATGCGCTCGTCGGACGAAGCCAAGGCCTATCTCACCAAGCTGCGTTCCATCGTGCGTTATCTCGGCACCTGCGACGGTAATATGGATGAAGGCTCGATGCGCGCCGACGTCAACGTCTCCGTGCGCCGTCCGGGCGAAGGTTTCGGCACGCGCTGCGAAATCAAGAACGTCAACTCCATTCGCTTCGTCGGTCAGGCCATCGAATATGAGGCGCGCCGCCAGATCGCCATTCTGGAAGATGGCGGCGTCATCGATCAGGAAACCCGCCTGTTCGACCCCGGCAAGGGCGAGACGCGGTCCATGCGCTCCAAGGAAGATGCGCATGATTACCGTTATTTCCCCGATCCGGACCTCTTGCCGCTCGAATTCGACGATGCCTTTGTCGAGGCGCTGAAGGTCGATCTGCCGGAACTGCCTGACGACAAGAAGGCCCGTTTCGTGGCCGATCTCGGCCTGTCGGTCTATGACGCCTCGATCCTCGTTTCGGAAAAGGCGATTGCCGATTATTACGAGGCAGTCGCCGCCGGTCGCGATGCGAAGGCCGCCGCCAACTGGGTCATCAACGATCTGCTCGGCGCGCTGAACAAATCGGGCAAGGATATCGAGACGACGCCGGTTTCGCCGGAACAGCTCGGTGGCATCATCGATCTCATCAAGGCCGAGACCATTTCCGGCAAGATCGCCAAGGACCTGTTCGAAATCGTCTGGAACGAGGGCGGCAACCCGGCTGAAATCGTGGAAGCCCGCGGCATGAAGCAGGTGACCGATACCGGCGCCATCGAAAAGGCCGTCGACGAGATCATCGCCGCCAACCCGGATCAGGTCGAGAAGGTGAAGGCAAAGCCGACTCTTGCCGGCTGGTTCGTCGGTCAGGTCATGAAAGCGACGGGCG
Source organism: Agrobacterium sp. LR_9 (assembly GCF_041954855.1). Taxonomy (NCBI): domain Bacteria; kingdom Pseudomonadati; phylum Pseudomonadota; class Alphaproteobacteria; order Hyphomicrobiales; family Rhizobiaceae; genus Agrobacterium; species Agrobacterium sp. LR_9. Next base: position 98,409 of record NZ_JAVAYA010000002.1, on the reverse strand, counting down.
GCAAGGCCAACCCGCAGGCGGTGCAGGCGCTGGTGAAGGCCAAGCTCGGTATCGAGGAAGAGTAAGCGGACGCTGCCTCGTGCTCACAGGTATCGAGGCAGAAAGCTCTCATCCGTCATCCTCGGGCTTGTCCCGAGGATCTAACGACCCACAAGGTCCAACGTGCTCAGATCCTCGGGACAGGCCCGAGGATGACGTCACGAGGGACTGACATCACTTCTGCCGGGATCAACGCCCGGCATTTCTGTTTCAAGACGGAGCCAAATCATGTTCTTCATCCGCACGGCAAGCCTGCGTGACATCGAGCCGGTGCGCACCCTGCTCGCCACGACGTGGCACGCGACCTATGATGCGATCTATGGCGTGGACAAGGTCAACCAGTTGATCCTCGCATGGCATTCGCCGCAGGCCATGAAGGACCGCATCGAGAAAAAGGGCGGCGAGTTTCTGGTGGCTGACGACGGCAAGCGGATTGGCGGCATGGCCTATGGCTCCATGTCCACCAAGATGGCGAAGACGGCCCTGCTGCACCAGCTCTATGTCGCGCCTGACCTTCAGCGGCAGGGCGTCGGCCGCGATCTCTTCGCCGAACTGGAAACCTGTTTTCCGGATGCCGAAATCATGCGGCTGGAAGTCGAGCCTAAAAATACTGTCGCAATCGCCTTTTATGAAGGCGTCGGATTTGTCGAGGTCGACCGAATCGAGCGCATGGCGGGCATCGAGGGTCTGCCCGGCGTCGTTATGGAAAAGAGCCTGACCCGATGAATGAGACACTTCAACAACTGATCATCCGCACGGCGCGCGAAGACGATCTTCCGGCACTCGCCGCCATTTTTGCCGCCGACGAGATCGGCGGCCACGGGGATACGGCGGAAGAATCGGCACAGCCGGATTATCTCGCCGCTTTCCGCGCCATCGAAGCGTCGCCGAGCGAAACGCTCTATGTGGCGGAACTGGATGGCGAGGTGGTCGGCACCTTCCAGACGGCGATCCTGACCAAGCTCGTCGGGCGAGGGGCAAAGTCCATGGTGATCGAGGCGGTGCAGACGCGTGCCGACATGCGCGGCCGCGGCATCGGTGCGGTGATGATCAATCATTGCCTGGAAGAAGCCCGCCGGCAGGGCCTGAACGCCGCGCAGCTGACGTCCAACATGGCCCGGCTGGACGCTCACCGCTTCTATGAGCGGCTGGGTTTCGAGAAGCGGCATTTAGGCTTCAGGATGAAGCTGAAATAGCGCGGATATATCTCGAAATGCTGGACAATTGCCGTGAGGGGCGGCATAAGCATGTCTTGTGCCGTGCACGGAAAATCGCTGCGGCGCATTCAAGCCCGAGGAACGTAGAATGAAGACTCTCCTGACGCAAATCTTCACCTGGTGGAACGGCCAGACGATCGGAACGCGGTTTCATACCTGGCGTTTCGGCAAGAAGGTAGGACAGGACGAGTTGGGCAACACCTATTACGAAGGCGGCACCACTTCCTGGGGCATGCCGCGCCGCTGGGTCATCTACAATGGTTATGCCGAAGCGTCGGCCATTCCGCCCGGCTGGCATGGCTGGATGCATTACCGCACCGACGTGCCGCCGAGCCAGGAAAGCTACGTTGCCCGCGACTGGCAGAAGCCGCATCAGCCGAACCTCACCGGTTCCTCCAAGGCCTATCGCCCGCAGGGGTCGTTGGCCGTGGCTGGCGAGCGCCCGCGCGTGACCGGCGACTACGACGCCTGGACCCCCGGCAACTAAGCATCTTGCGATGCGCGGTGTTGTGCAAAACGCCGCGCTTGCATCCGGCCTCACCGGTTTTTGCCACATTCCGCCCTTAGGCGTTGATCCGGTCGGCGGTTCGACACAGGCAAATATTTGGAGACATATCGTATGAGGAAATTCACGCGGGATCGTTCTTTGCGTGCGCTGACAGTCTCGCTGTTTGCAGCGGTCTCTGCTGTCATCCTCATTTCGCCCGTTTATGCTGCTCGTCTTGAAAACCGTGTGGCGGTGTTCTCCGGCATCGACAAGATCACCGGCCGCATCACTTCCTTCGATGTCTATATCGATGAGACCGTGCAGTTCGGCGCGCTTCAGGTGACGCCGAAAGTCTGCTATTCCCGCGACCAGACGGAAGCGCAGAAGATCGATGCCTTCATCGAGGTGGATGAAATCACCCTCGACCGCAAGATCAAGCGGATTTTCACGGGCTGGATGTTCGCCGACAGCCCCGGCCTCAACGCCGTGGAACACCCCATCTACGACGTGTGGCTGACGGGCTGCAAGCAGGACTCGGAAGTTCCCGCTCCTTCAACGGCAAGCAAGTAATTAACCCACGACCGCGCCTATTTCTGGCGTCTGAGCTTCTCGGCCAAATCGGCCAGGGCTTTGCTTTTGCTTTCCAGTTGTTCGATCATTTCCTCCCGTGTCAGTTCAGGCTCGATCACAATCGGAACGGTGAACTTGTTGGGCTGATCGCCGGCGGGCGGTGAGGGGAACCTGATTTCGGAAAATGCCCTCTTCACGGCCGTTCTTGTCTGATAGGTACTATCCCTTATGTTTTTGACCTGAATAGCCTGCATCTTTCCCGCCGGGTCAACGCGGAAAGTAACAAGGAGTACCTGCTTCTTGTTCGTCCGCACGACCTTGAATTCCGGGCGGCCGGTTACGCCCGTCAAGGCTCGGGAAATTTCGCTTCGCCAGGCGGCCTGCGGGTTCGGGCGCTGTTCGGCAGCGGTGACATTCGCCGCCGGCGTCAACATCAATAACAAGGCCGCAATCCAGCGCATGGCCATCCCCCGGCAAACCATATATCATGATCGGATAGGTCATGTTTTCGAGGGTTGCAAGCAAAATTTCAGGTTGTTTTCAGCGTAGATTTTCTTGCGCAGACAATTTTTCGAAGGGTACGTCCGGCCTGTCGACAGCCGCTTCAAGTATCGTGGCATATCCCGACTTTGGGATATCGATTGCCCCAAATGTCTTCAGATGTTCGGTCGTAAATTGCGTGTCGAGCAGCGTAAACCCCTGCTGCCGCAAACGCTCGACCAGATGCACGAGGCAAATCTTCGATGCATTGGTGCGGCGGGAAAACATGCTCTCGCCGAAGAAGGCGGCGCCCAGCGAGACGCCGTAGAGCCCGCCGACGAGCTCCTCGCCCTCCCACGCCTCGACGCTATGGGCGTGGCCGATCTGGTGCAATTCGGTATAGAGCCTGCGGATGGTGGCATTGATCCAGGTGCTTGGCCTGTCCGGCGCTTCCGCCGCACATCCGGCCATCACCGCTTCGAAGGCGGTGTTGAAGCGAATCTCGAACGGCTTCCTGCGCATCGCCTTGGCGAGGCTTTTGGAAACGTGAAAACCATTGAGCGGGATGATTCCCCGAATTTCCGGCTCGACCCAGAAAAGCTCGGGATCGTCAGCCGAATCGGCCATTGGGAACAGGCCGGCGGAATAGGCGCGCAGCAGGATATCGACCGTTATGCCATTATTTCTACTGCGCCGCCCAACCATATCGTCTTAGTGAGACGCGTCACCGGCCAGATATTTCTCCAGCCAGTGAATGTCGTAATCGCCCTTCAGGATATCCTCGTTCTGAAGGAGATCCTGGAAAAGCGGCAGCGTGGTCTTGATGCCATCAACGACGAATTCGTCGAGCGCCCGACGCAGACGGCGAATGCATTCGTCACGGTCGCGGCCGTGAACGATCAGTTTGCCGATCATGCTGTCGTAATAGGGCGGGATTTTGTAGCCCTGATAGGCGCCCGAATCGACGCGCACGCCAAGACCGCCCGGCGTATGGAAATAGGTCAGCGTGCCCGGTGAGGGAACGAAGGTGCGCGGGTCCTCGGCATTGATACGGCATTCGATGGCATGGCCATGGAATTCGATATCGTCCTGCGTGACCGACAGGCCCTGACCGGAAGCGACCCGGATCTGTTCCTGCACGAGATCCATGCCGGTGATGGCTTCCGTCACCGGATGCTCCACCTGCAGACGGGTGTTCATTTCGATGAAATAGAACTCGCCGTTTTCATAAAGGAACTCGATGGTGCCGGCGCCGCGATATTTCAGTTTGCGCATGGCGCTCGCGCAAATCTCGCCGATCTTCATGCGCTGTTCGACGGTCAGAGCCGGCGAATTGGCTTCTTCCAGAACCTTCTGGTGACGGCGCTGCAACGAGCAATCGCGTTCGCCGAGGTGAACGGCATTGCCTTCGCCATCGCCGAAAACCTGCACTTCGATATGGCGCGGTTTGCCGAGGTACTTTTCCATGTACACGGCGTCGTTGCCGAAGGCTGCTGCCGCTTCGGAGCGGGCCGTCGCAACGGCCTCTTCCAGATCGGCTTCGGTCTTCGCCACCTTCATACCGCGACCACCGCCGCCCGCCGTCGCCTTGATGAGGACCGGGAAGCCAATCGTCCGGGCGATTTCGAGCGCGTTTTCAGGCTTCACTTCGCCATCGGAACCGGGAACCACGGGAATGCCGAGTTCCTGCGCCGTCTGCTTGGCGGTGATCTTGTCGCCCATGATGCGGATATGTTCGGCGGTCGGCCCGATGAAGGTGATGCCGTGCGCGTCGAGAATGTCTGCGAACTTGGCATTTTCCGACAGGAAGCCGTAGCCGGGGTGAACGGCGTCCGCACCGGTGATTTCGCAGGCCGCAACGATCTGGTGGATGTTGAGGTAGCTGTCACGCGAGGGCGGCGGGCCGATGCACACGCTTTCGTCGGCAAGGCGCACATGCATGGCATCCGCGTCGGCCGTTGAATGCACGGCCACCGTCGGAATGCCAAGTTCCTTGGCGGCGCGCAGGACGCGCAGCGCAATCTCGCCGCGATTGGCTATGAGGATCTTCGAAACCATGCTGAACCGCCTTTATTCGATGACCACGAGGGCTTCGCCATACTCCACGGGCTGAGCGTCGTTGACGACGATTTCCACGACCTTGCCGGACTTGGGAGCCGGGATCTGGTTCATGGTCTTCATGGCTTCGACGATGAGGATGGTCTGGCCTTCCTTGACGGTTGCACCCACTTCGATGAAGGGACGTGCGCCCGGGGCAGGCGAAAGATAGACCGTGCCGACCATGGGCGAGGACACCGTGTTGGCCGGGTTACGGGCAGGCGCTGCGGAGGCCGCAGGGGCGGCCGGCGCGGCTGCGGCCGGTGCAGCAACGGGGGCTGCTGCCGGTGCGGGCGCATAAGCAGCAGGCGCTGCGGCATAGACCGTGGCGGCGGGAGCGGCGCGGGAAACGCGGATGCGCAGGTCGTCCTGCTCCACTTCGATTTCCGAAAGGTCGGTATCGTTGAGGATATTCGCGAGTTCGCGGATCAGTTCCTTGTCGATACCCTGTTTCTTTTCAGACATGACAAACCCTATTCTTTGTTTCTTTTTATGCCGTGATGTTTTTCAGCGCGTGAAGCGCCATGATGTATCCATATGGTCCGAAACCGCAGACCATGCCCTTTGCCGCGGGTGATACCATCGATTTGTGACGGAACTCTTCGCGGGCGTGGATGTTGGAAATGTGCACTTCCACGACGGGCGTGGAAATCGCGCGAATGGCGTCATGCAACGCGATCGATGTGTGGCTGTAGGCGCCGGGATTAATGACGACGCCTACCGCCCGCTCGCCCGCCTCCTGCAACCAGTCCACCAGCACGCCTTCGTGGTTGGACTGGCGGAATTCCACTGCGAAACCGAGATCGGCACCGGCTTGAAGGCAATCATTCTCGATGTCCTTCAGCGTCTTGCCACCATAGATACCCGGTTCCCTTTTTCCCAGCATGTTGAGATTGGGGCCGTTGATGACGATGATGATGTTGCTCATTCACGTTTCCATAAGAAAATCAGCGACACCTATAGACTGCGCAGCCGTCAAGGAAAAGCCCCCGCAAGCCCTAAACCGGCCGCTTGGCAGGCATCTCACAGGGAATGCAGTGGCTTTTTTGGCAATCAGGAGCAGGTGGCTTTTCCACAGCTGCGCATATTGGCGATTTTTTCCTTCAGCGGGTCAGCGCCGACCGCACCGAAAACCGCCTCGTCGCCGACGATATAGGACGGCGTTCCGGTGATGCCGAGGCTGGTTGCCAGCTTGTAAGTCTCCTGCACCTGCTCGTCATTGGGGTTCTCCGCCATCGATTTGCGGATGTCGGCTTCCTTGAGACCGAGCGAGGTCGCGACTTCCATGGCGCTGTCCTCATTCGCGCGCCCGCGGCCGCCGAGCAGCGTGCGCTGGAATTCGGGATACTTGGCCGGCGCAAGCAGCTTCACGGCATTGGAGACACGGTGGGCCGCAACCGATTCCGGTCCAAGGATCGGGAATTCCTTGAGGACGACGCGCACCTTCTTGTCGCTCTTCAGGATGTTGTCCATGTCGCCCATTGCGCGTTTGCAATAACCGCAATTGTAGTCGAAGAACTCGACCAGCGTGACGTCGCCGTCCGGGTTGCCGAGCGCCAGATCGAATTTCGATTCGAAGATGGCCTTCTTGTTGTCGGCGACGGCTTCCGCCGCCTTGGCGTTGCGCGCCGCATATTGCTTGCGCTCAAGCGCATCCTGAACCTCAAGCATGATCTCCGGGTTCTCGATCAGATATTGCTTGATGAACTCGCCCATTTCCTTCTTCTGCTGCTCGTCGAGCGCATGGGCGGGCAGGGAGGCGAATACCGTCGAAAGGGCCGTCACGCTGGCGAGAAGGGTGGAACGGAGAAAATGCGCCATATCGGTCCTCATTCTGTGCGGCCGGAGCCTCTTGAAATCTTATGAAGGCAATTACCTTACTTTAAGCCAAATGCCATACGGCAAAAATACTTGTCCGCATTATGATCGCATGATTGTGAAGATTGTGATTCTGCGGCAAGTCTCTGAAATACGGTTCAGGAAAGAGCATGCCCTTGATTACGATGTCGAAGCGGAGCGCAGTCGAACCTTTTCACGCCATGGATATTCTGGCGGAAGCGAATCGGCGCAGGCAGGCGGGCCGCCCCGTCATTTCCATGGCGGTCGGCCAGCCCTCGCATCCCGCGCCGAAAGCCTCGCTTGCGGCGGCTGAGGCGGCGCTGAAGCACGGGCGGATCGGTTACACAGATGCGCTGGGTCTGCGTGAGCTGCGCGAGGCGATTGCCGGCCATTACCGGCTGCGCCACCAGGTCGCCATCGATCCGGCCCGCATCGCCGTGACCACGGGCTCATCCGCAGCCTTCAATCTCGCTTTCCTCAGCCTTTTCGATGCGGGCGATTATGTCGCCATCGCAAGGCCTGGCTATCCGGCCTATCGCAATATTCTGAAGGCTCTAGGTCTCAATGTCGTGGAAGTGCCGGTCACCGCGGAAACCGGTTATACGCTGACGCCGGCAAGTCTGGAGCGGGCGGAGACAAAGGCCGGCTGCAAGCTGAAGGGTGTGCTTCTGGCAAGCCCGGCCAATCCGACCGGCACCGTTACCGGCCGTGAGGCGCTGAAGCGGCTTGCGAGCTACTGCGAAAGCCGCGACATGGCTTTCATTTCCGACGAGATCTATCACGGCCTTACCTTTGTCGGCGAAGAGACGAGCGCGCTCGAAATCACCGACAATGCCGTGATCATCAACTCCTTCTCCAAATATTATTGCATGACCGGCTGGCGCATCGGCTGGATGGTGCTGCCCGAAAATCTGGTCCGTCCCGTCGAGTGTCTGGCCCAGAGCCTTTATATTTCCGCGCCCGAACTGTCGCAGCTTGCGGCGACAGCGGCCTTTTCGGCGGCGGAGGAACTGGATGTCTACCGGGAAAGCTATCGCACCAACCGCGATTTCCTGATGGCGCGCCTGCCGGAGATCGGCCTGCCGCTGGCATCCCCTATGGATGGCGCTTTTTACGCCTATGTCGATACCAGCCGTTTTTCCAATGACAGCATGGATTTTGCCAAGCGCATGCTGGCGGAAATCGATGTGGCGGCGACGCCCGGCATGGATTTCGACCCCGAGGAAGGCCACAGGGCGCTACGCATTTCCTATGCGGGTTCCGTATCGGATATCGCCGAGGCCGTTGGACGTATTGCCGGCTGGCTGAAATAAGCCGGGATGATCCGTTCGGGGAAATTAGGTAAGGGAGATCAGGCGGGCGTGCAGCCGAAGGTGCTGTTGAACGCCTTTTCACCCTTTGCAGTGAAGGTCAGCACACGGCCGTTTCCGCGCCGCAGCCAATCTCGCTGCTGCATGGCTTCGAGAAGCGATGCGCCAAGCCCGCCGCCGAGGTGATGGCGGCGTTCGCTCCAGTCCAGGCAATGCAGGCAGACCGGGCGACGGGCCTTTTCGAGTGACGAAAGGTCGATGCCGAAGCTTGAGAAGAAGTCGCGTCCGCTCTCCGTCAGGGCAGGATCATCACCTAACGTCACGAGCCCTTTTGCGGTGATGGCCGCAAGCAGCGCCACGCCGCTTTCCCCGGCCAGATGATCGTAGCAGATGCGCGCTTCCCGCAGCGCCTTGTCCTTCGGTCCCGTGCGAACGCGGACTGCGCCCGTGCGCTGGGCAAGACCCATCAACGCTTCCAGAACATGCGCCACATCCTCGTCGGAAAGACGGAAATAGCGGTGACGCCCCTGTTTTTCCGCTTTCAGGAGTTGCGCCTCGGAAAGCTTCGATAGATGCCCGCTGGCGGTCTGCAGGGTCACGCCAGCGGCTTCGGCAAGCTCGCTTGCGGTCAGCGCACGTCCGTCCATCAGCGCCGTCAGGATGTTGGCGCGGGCAGGGTCGCCGATCAGCGCGGCGACATTGGCGATCAGGGGTCCGTCTTTCATGCTTCGATGGTAGCCGAAGCATTGATGCAAGGCAATGGCTTAAAAGAGAGAGGCAAACCACGAGGAGACAAACGATGCTGACCTGTTTCATCCGCTACGAGATCGATCCTTTCAAGGTTGATGCCTTTGAGCGATATGCCCGCACATGGGGTGAAGCGATACCGCGCTGCGGGGCCGATCTGATCGGCTATTACGCTCCGAAGGAGGGATCGAGCACCATTGCTTACGGTGTCTACAACATCGAAAATCTCGCCGCCTACGAAGCCTACAGGGCACGGCTCGCCGCCGATCCTGCAGGGCGGGAAAATTACGAATTCGCCCGCCGCGAGCAGTTCATCCGCCGCGAGGACCGGCTTTTCCTGCGTCTCGCCTCCGCTCCGCACGCCGGAGGCGGACAATGATCGCCGTTATCTTCGAGGTCTGGCCCGCTGAAGGCGAGAAGCAGCATTATCTCGACATCGCGGCAGGCCTGCGGGCTGAGCTGGAAACCATCGACGGCTTCCTGTCCGTCGAGCGGTTTCAAAGCATCGGCAATCCGGACAAGATGCTCTCTCTGTCCTTCTTCCGGGATGAGGAGGCGGTGAGGGCATGGCGCAACACCATGCCGCATCGCGCCGCGCAGTCGCTGGGCCGGTCCGGTGTTTTTTCCGATTACCGGCTGCGTATCGCGCAGGTGATCCGCAACTATGGCCTGGAGGAGAGGGAGGAAGCGCCAGCCGACAGCCGGAAAGCCCATCCGGGAGAGGGAACAGCTTAGGCTGATATTTCCAGCATCAGTTTTTCTGCATGCCGCTGCAAGGCTTTCTGGTTCGAACTCGCCTTTGAAACCCGTTATAGATGGGCCAATGTGGTGCGGGACACCCTTAAGGTTAGGACAAGGAGAAAAGCGATGTCGGCAGAAAAAGTAGCGATTGTAACGGCAGGCGGCAGCGGCATGGGGGCCGCCGTGGCAAAACGTCTGGCCGCGGATGGCTACAAGCTCGCGATCCTGTCTTCTTCCGGCAAGGGAGAGGCGCTGGCGCAGGAGCTGGGCGGCATCGGCGTCACCGGCTCCAACCAGTCCAATGACGATCTCCAGCGGCTCACGGATCTGACAATCGAAAAATTCGGCCGCATCGATGTGCTGGTCAACAGCGCCGGCCATGGCCCGCGCGCCTCCATTCTCGATATTACCGATGAGCAATGGCACACCGGCCTCGATGTCTACCTCATGAACGTCATTCGCCCGACGCGGATCGTTGCCCCCGTCATGGTGAAACAGAAGGCGGGCGCCATCGTCAACATCTCGACCGCCTGGGCTTTCGAACCGAGCAGCATGTTCCCGACATCCGCCGTGTTCCGCGCCGGCCTTGCCTCCTACACCAAGATTTTCGCCGATACCTATGCGGCCGACAATGTGCGCATGAACAATGTTCTGCCCGGCTGGATCGACAGCCTGCCGGCGACGGAGGAGCGCCGCGAGAGCGTGCCGATGCAGCGTTACGGCAAGAGCGAGGAAATCGCCGCCACCGTGGCATTCCTTGCCTCTGATGGGGCCGGTTATATTACCGGTCAGAATATCCGCGTTGATGGCGGGCTGACGCGGTCTGTTTGACGGGTTGGCCTTTCCCACTACTCATCCCTGTGACAAGCGCAGGAATGAGGAAATGTCAGCAGCTCAAAAAACCGCTCTTTGCGCCGACAAAAGAAAACGCCCGCAACATCGTTGCGGGCGTCTTTTATTCAGGATGTGGCTTCTCTCAGAAGAAGCCCTTGCGCTGCCACCAGCCACCCTTGCGGGGCTTCGGCTCCTCGCCATCGGCGGGGGTGGAGGAACCGGAAGAGGTGACCACCGGCTCCGAGCTCGAGACATTGCTGCCCCGGTTCGCGCGGACCTTTTCTTCCGTGGCCGGTGCTTCCGCTTCCGAAGCCAGATCGGCCGAAGCCTCACCCGCTTCTTCAATGGCGACGTCCACCACGGTTTCCTCAACGATCACCGGCTCCACCGTTTCAACGGCTTCGGCCTTCGGCGCTTCCTCGGTTTCAGTCTTGGCTTTCGCCTTGCGGGTGCGGCGCGGCTTTTTCGGCACGTCCTCTTCCGCGACCTCGGCAACCGCACCTTCCACCACCTCGGCGGCGGTCGGCTCTTCGGTTACGGATGCTTCGGCGGAAGCCTCTTCGCTTTCACCCTCGGCTTCCGAATCGGCAGCATCGAGAGCCTCGTCTTCCGCACGGTTGCGACGGCCGCCGCGCTTGCCGCGACGGCGGCGCTTGCGCTTGCCGTCCTCTTCGGAGGTTACGGCTTCCGCTGCACCGTTTTCGGTTTCAGCATCGGCTTCATCGGTTTCGACGCCATCGTCATCACCTTCGGCATCATCGCCTTCCGCATCGCCGGACTGGGCGTCGAGCGCGCCGTTCTGCTCGCCCTGACCGCCCTTGCCGCGACGGCGGCGGCGACGCTTGCGCTTGCGCTTGCCTTCCTCGCCATTGTCGCCCTGCTGCTGCTGGCGTGGCTCGGAGGTCTGCGCCTTGACGATTTCTTCCTCGTCTTCGTCCTCTTCCACCTCGGCGACGAAATCGTCTTCCTCTTCCACGAAGTTCGGCAGCATCTGGATGAGGCTTTCGATCTTCACCGGATTTTCGACGGCTTCACCGCGATCGATGGCGAAATGCTGCGCACCGACGCCGGCGTCAGCAGCGATGATGATCGACACGCCGAAGCGGCCTTCATAATCGACGATCGTGCCGCGCTTGTGATTGAGCAGGTAGAGCGCCGTTTCCGGCGTGCAGCGCACCGTGATGTTGTGGGTGGTGTTGCGCAGCAGATATTCCTCGACACCGCGCAGCACATGCAGCGCGATGGAGGATTCCGAGCGAACATGGCCCGTGCCGCCGCAATGCTGGCAGACCTGCGTGGTCGATTCCAGCACCGAAGCGCGGATGCGCTGGCGCGACATTTCCAGCAGGCCGAAATGCGAGATGCGGCCGACCTGGATGCGGGCGCGGTCGTTCTTCAGGCAATCCTTGAGCTTCTTCTCGACAGCGCGGTTGTTGCGCTTTTCTTCCATGTCGATGAAGTCGATGACGACAAGGCCGGCAAGGTCGCGCAGGCGCAGCTGGCGCGCCACTTCTTCCGCCGCCTCGAGGTTCGTCGTCAGCGCGGTTTCCTCAATGGAATGCTCGCGGGTCGAACGGCCCGAGTTGACGTCGATGGAAACGAGAGCTTCCGTCTGGTTGATGATGAGATAGCCGCCCGACTTCAGCGTGACCTGCGGCTGCAGCATCCGGTCAAGCTGCGCTTCGATACCGGAGCGCGAGAAGATCGGGTGAATGTCGCGGTAAGGCTGAACCACCTTGGCGTGGCTCGGCATCAGCATCTTCATGAAGTCTTTGGCTTCACGGTAGCCGTCTTCGCCCGAAACGATGATCTCGCCGATATCCTTGTTATAGAGATCGCGGATCGAACGCTTGATGAGCGAGCCTTCCTCGTAAACGAGGCAGGGGGCCGTGGAATTCAGCGTCAGCGTGCGGACATTTTCCCACAGGCGCATCAGATATTCGAAGTCGCGCTTGATTTCGACGCGGGTGCGGTTTGCGCCGGCGGTGCGCAGGATGACGCCCATGCCCTGCGGCACTTCCAGATCGCGCGCGATTTCCTTCAGGCGCTTGCGGTCGGCCGGCTGGGTGATTTTGCGGGAAATACCGCCGCCACGCGCCGTATTCGGCATCAGAACGGAATAACGGCCGGCGAGCGACAGGTAAGTGGTCAGCGCCGCGCCCTTGTTGCCGCGTTCTTCCTTGGCTACCTGCACCAGAAGAATCTGGCGGCGCTTGATGACTTCCTGAATGCGATACTGCTTGCGCGGCTTGCGGGCGACGCGGTCCGGAACCTCTTCCATGGCGTCTTCGGCGCCGACGGATTCGATCACTTCCTTTTCGTGGTGATCGTCATCGTCGTCGTCATCATCGTCATTGCCGCGGCGAAGACCCTCGACTTCCTCCGAAATCGTGTCGGTATCGACCATGGCGGCCATTTCACCACCGGCGCTGCCATCGTCTTCGGAAGACGCTTCGGCGGCCTCGGCCGCTGCGGCTTCTTCTTCGGCCGTCTTCTTCTTGGCGCGGGGGCGGCGGGTGCGCTTCTTCGGCTTTTCTTCTTCGGCGGGCGCTTCTTCGGCTACGGCCTCGACGGCCGCTTCTCCGGAAACCTCTTCCGCGGCAGGTGCAGTCTCTTCCACGACGACCGTTTCAGTGGTTTCGCTGGCGGAAACAATGCCGACATCCGGTTGATCCACCTGCGAAAGGTCGATCATGGGGGCGCCGGGCTCGGGTGCGTCAGCGGATTCGAAATCGTCGCTGCGGCGATGATCCTCGGCTTCCGCTTTCAGGAGGGCCTGACGGTCGGCGAGCGGAATCTGGTAATAGTCCGGATGGATTTCCGCAAAAGCGAGAAAGCCGTGGCGGTTTCCACCGTAATCGACGAAGGCCGCCTGAAGCGAGGGTTCAACCCGCGTGACCTTGGCAAGGTAGATATTGCCGCGGATCTGTTTCTTGTGCTCCGATTCGAAATCGAATTCTTCGATCCGGTTCCCACGGACAACGACTACGCGTGTCTCCTCTTCGTGGGAGGCGTCGATAAGCATTTTGTCTGCCATGTAAGCTGTGCTCCTCGGCGCAGCCTTGTTTTATACGAGAACAGGCCCGCCACACGGACGAGCCTTTCATATGAGTGCAAGGATGTGCCGGAAATGAAGTCTCCTGCCGGGCGTCTGTAAACTGGCAGCATCCGGACCGACGGCGAGGCGCTTGGCCTGCTCCTGGTATCCGGTTCATGTGAAAACTGCTGCGACATCATTGGCCAGGCGGAACGACAATAATATATAGACCCCTTGGGATCCGATGAATTTGCTCTCCTCAGAGCGGCGGTGGCAGCGCCACCGGGTAGGTCTCCGGCCACGGCCGGAATTGATCGAGTTTCAGGATAAATGTAACGACGGCAGATGATTGCCCGATTTGCAGCGCCAGCGTCTTTTTCGATTGGCAGCCGGCGGGCATCTATCCCGTCAACACTTTTAACCCTCATCCGTGTTGTATGTTTTCTCTGTCATAATAGCAATAGGCTGGCTAAATATGCAATATTATTGGTGGAATTTCCGGGTTAACAATTGGTTCACCAAGGCCTGCGATTGTGGGGCGCAAACGCGCAAACTATCGTACGGCGTGGTCGAAACGGCACTGTTGCCGGCGTTTTTCCTCGCCCTTTATCGAAAATGACTGAAATACGGAATTTCTTGAAGACCATGAATTTCACGCGCAACGCAGCGATATTCGGTGGGAGAGGGCGGCTTGGCGCGCGAATCGCGCGGCTTGCGGCGGCTCTGGCATTTTCCGTCGTCGCCTCTGTTTTCGCCGCGCCGGCAGCCCATGCCGTGGAGCCGCTCGTCGTCCATCAGGCGCGGATCATCGGCGATGAGGCGCGCACGCGCATCGTTCTCGACTTCGCCGAAGAGCCGGAATTCGACGTTCACTATCTCGATTCGCCCGCCCGCATCGTTGTGGACTTTCCGGCGGTGAATTTCAGCTTTCCCGCATCCGACCTGAAGCCGACCGGTCTTTTTTCGGATATCCGTTTCGGCAGCATGGGGCAGAACAGCGCCCGCATCGTGCTGACGGCGAAAAAGCCGGTTCAGGTGGCGGTCGCCGAAACCAAAAAGACCGATAACGGCCAATCTTTCCATTTCGTGCTCGATACGGAAATCACCACCAAGGGCAAGTTCGCGGAACTGGTGAAGGATCAGCAGTGGCAGGCGCCGGCCCCGGTGACGACTGCCGCGATCACGCCGGATGACAAGACGTCGCGGCCAGCGGAATTCGTCATCGCTGTCGATGCCGGCCATGGCGGCATCGATGCGGGCGCCACCGGCGGCACCACCGGCACCGAGGAAAAGGTTATCACGCTGACTTTCGCCAAGGAACTTGCCGAGCGGCTGAACCGCGAGCCAGGCATCAAGGCTTTCCTGACGCGCGATTCCGATACCTTTCTCGCCTTGTCGGAACGGGTGACCATCGCGCGGCAGAACAATGCCAACCTCTTTATTTCCCTTCATGCGGATACGTTGAAGCAAAAGGGCATCCGGGGCGCGACCGTCTATACATTGTCGGACCGGGCATCGGACCGGCAGGCGCAGGAACTGGCGGAGCGCGAAAACAAGTCTGACCAGATCGCGGGCGTCGCTGCTTCCAGCGAGCCGCCGGAAGTGGCCGATATTCTTCTTGATTTCACCCGCCGTGAAACGCAGGCCTTTTCGGTGACGCTGGCTGAAAACATCGTCTCCTCCTTCGAGGGGCAGGTGGGGCTCATCAACAATCCGCACCGTTACGCCGGTTTCATGGTGCTGCGCGCCCACGATGTGCCGTCGGTGCTGCTGGAACTCGGTTTCCTCTCCAATCCGGAAGACGAAAAGCTGCTTCTCGATGGGGAATGGCGCAAGAAGGTGGCCGATACGCTGGCAACCGCCGTTGGGCGATACCGCGCCAAGGCCATGGCAAATGGCGGCTGAGAGGGCAGCCGGCGGAGCGGCAATGCTGTTGCCGCCCTGCAATTGACCGCCGAAAAGCTGTTCAATTCTTGGGTCTTGCGGACGATTACGAAGGCGAAGCCCTATTTTACTCACATTCGCCGCGTTACTCGGAAAGCGGATTCGGTGGCGATCCGCAAAGCGTCCGCAGCGCGATTGCGGGCCTACCGCCCGGTAACATATCAGCGAATGCTGCCGTATCCGGCTTGTCATCGAAGGTATGGTGTGCAAAACGGCACGCGATATGCAAGGATGCGCCCGTAAATCGTCGGGCGTTGATGGTTACGATTCGAATTATCGGTAGCTTGGTATGATCAGACTGATTGGATATTTTTTCGGCTTGGCCAGCGTGCTCTTCCTGTGCGCCGCCGCCGCCGGTGCGATTTATTTGCACGGCGTGACGAAGGACCTGCCGGATTACGCAGTTTTGAGCACCTATGAGCCGCCGGTGACGACCCGCGTGCATGCCGGCAACGGCGCGCTGATGGCGGAATATGCGCATGAAAAACGCCTGTTCCTGCCGATCCAGGCCATTCCCGACCGGGTGAAGGCTGCTTTCCTTTCGGCGGAAGACAAGAATTTCTACAACCATCCGGGTGTGGATGTCTTCGGCCTCGGCCGCGCGATTCTCGTCAATATCCAGAATTTTGGCTCCGGCCGCCGTCCGGTCGGCGCCTCCACCATCACCCAGCAGGTGGCGAAGAACTTTCTGCTCACCAACGACCAGACCATCGACCGCAAGCTCAAGGAAGCCATTCTGTCCTTCCGCATCGAGCAGACCTACTCCAAGGACAAGATTCTCGAGCTTTATCTCAACGAGATTTTCTTCGGCCTGAATTCCTACGGCATTGCCGGCGCGGCGCTCACCTATTTCAACAAATCGGTGACGGAACTGACGATTGCGGAAACCGCCTATCTCGCATCGCTACCGAAGGGTCCGGCCAACTACCATCCCATCCGCCGCGAAAAGGCGGCTCTTGAGCGTCGCGACTGGGTGATCGACCGCATGGCCGAAAATGGCTACATCACGGTCGCCGACGCCACGGACGCCAAAAAGCAGCCGCTTGGCGTCAATCTGCGTCGCGGTGGCGCGCATATCTTCGCGTCTGACTACTTCGCGGAGGAAGTCCGCCGCCAGATCGTCGAGAAATACGGCGAGGAAGCGCTTCTCGAAGGCGGGCTCTCGGTCCGCACCTCTTTCGATCCGCAGATCCAGATGGAAGCCCGCAAGGCGCTTCAGGACGGTCTGGTGCAATATGATGAGCGTCGCGGTTTCCGCGGACCCGTCGAAAAGATCGAGACTGCGGGGGACTGGACGGCGGCGCTCGCCAAGGTCAAGGGCCTGCGCGACGTTCCGGAATGGAAAGTCGCTGTGGTCCTCGCTGTCGCTGCCGATGGCGTCGACATCGGCGTGCAGCCGGATACGGAAACGGAAGATGGCGACAAGCGCACGCGCGGCCACATCTCCGCTGAAAACATGCGCTGGGCTTTCCGCGATGCGACCGGCAAGAAGGCGACCGCCAAGTCTCCGGTTGGCGTCCTCTCCGCCGGTGACGTGGTTTATGCGCAGCCGCTTTCCAATTCCGGTAACGAGTATCGCCTGCGCCAGCCGCCGAAAGTGCAGGGCGGCATGGTGGTGATGGACCCGCATACCGGCCGTGTTCTGGCCATGGTCGGCGGTTTCTCCTATGCGCAGTCGGAATTCAACCGCTCGACACAGGCGATGCGCCAGCCGGGCTCCTCCTTCAAGCCGTTCATCTACGCGGCGGCACTCGATAATGGCTATACGCCGGCGTCGGTCATTCTCGATGCGCCGATCGAGGTCGTTTCCGGCAATCAGGTCTGGAAGCCGCAGAATTACGGCGGCGGTTCCGCCGGCCCGTCGACCCTGCGTCTCGGTATCGAGAAATCCCGTAACCTCATGACGGTGCGTCTGGCGCAGGATATGGGCATGAATCTGGTTGCGGAATATGCCGAACGCTTCGGTATCTACGACAAGATGCCGCCGCTTCTGTCCATGTCGCTGGGTTCCGGTGAAACGACGGTGATGCGCATGGTCTCGGCCTATTCGGTCATCGCCAATGGCGGCAAGCAGATCAAGCCGACACTGATCGACCGTATTCAGGACCGCTACGGCAAGACGATCTTCCGGCATGAGGAGCGCGCCTGCGAAGGCTGCAACGCGACAAGCTGGCAGAACCAGGATGAGCCTGTCATCGTCGACAATCGCGAACAGGTTCTCGACCCGATGACCGCCTATCAGACGACCTCGATGCTGGAAGGCGTCGTGCAGCGCGGCACGGCGGCGGGCAAGATCAAGGTCGA
This sequence comes from Agrobacterium sp. LR_9, assembly GCF_041954855.1. Taxonomy (NCBI): domain Bacteria; kingdom Pseudomonadati; phylum Pseudomonadota; class Alphaproteobacteria; order Hyphomicrobiales; family Rhizobiaceae; genus Agrobacterium; species Agrobacterium sp. LR_9. The sequence goes on along the minus strand of NZ_JAVAYA010000002.1, from coordinate 80,763 downwards.
TCTGCCGGTTGCCGGCAAGACGGGCACGACCAACGATGAAAAGGATGCCTGGTTCGTCGGTTACACGCCGGACATGGTCGCCGGCCTCTATATCGGTTTCGATTCGCCGGCCCCTCTCGGCCGTGGCGGCACGGGCGGCTCGCTGTCGGCGCCGATATTCGGTGAGTTCATCTCCGATGCGGCCAAGCACATGGAGCCAAGCAAGTTCATCGTACCTGCCGGCATGAATTTCGTCGCCGTCAACCGCAAGACCGGCATGGCGGCGGTCGAGGGCGAGCCCGACACCATCATGGAAGCCTTCAAGCCCGGCACGGGTCCTGCTTCCACCTTCTCTGTCATCGGCGATGACGGATACATGTCGCAGGAAGACATTCTGAAGACGTCGCCGCAGGCGCAGCAGGCCATCACCGGCGGTGGCGGCGGTCTTTATTGATATCACTCCTGACGTTTGGCGGGGGCGCGGGTCTTTACATCCGCGCCCCCCGCATTTATTTGAGCAACGAGTTTCAATGAAGGTGAAGAACCAGCGAAATGCGCAATGAAATCGTGAACGTAGTCGACGAAATCAAGCAGGCCATAAGCCTGCTGAGGAGGCATCTTTGACTGGGACCAGGCGATAAGACGACTGGACTGGTTGAATAACAAGGCAGAGGACCCGACCCTCTGGAACGATGCCACTGAAGCCCAGAAGCTGATGCGCGAACGCCAGCAGCTGGACGACAGCATCAATGGCGTCAAGGCGCTGGAGCAGCAGCTCAAGGACAATATCGAGCTGATCGAACTCGGCGAGATGGAAGGCGATGACGAGATCGTCAAGGACGCCGAAGACGCATTGAAGGCGTTGAAGAGCGAGGCGAACCGCCGTCAGGTGGAAGCCATGCTTTCAGGCGAAGCCGATACCAACGATACCTATCTCGAAGTGCATTCGGGTGCCGGCGGCACCGAAAGCCAGGACTGGGCGAACATGCTTCTGCGCATGTATACCCGCTGGGCCGACCGCGAAGGTTTCAAGGTCGAGGTGCTCGAAGTTCACGACGGCGAAGAAGCCGGCATCAAGTCCGCGACGATCCTCGTCAAGGGCCACAATGCCTTCGGCTGGCTGAAGACGGAATCGGGCGTGCATCGCCTCGTTCGTATTTCGCCTTATGACAGCAATGCGCGTCGCCACACATCTTTCTCTTCCGTCTGGGTTTACCCCGTCGTCGACGATTCGATCCAGATCGACATCAACGAGAGCGATTGTCGCATCGATACCTATCGTTCGTCCGGCGCAGGCGGCCAGCACGTCAACACCACCGACTCGGCCGTGCGTATCACGCATATTCCGACCGGTATTGCCGTTGCCTGCCAGCAGGAGCGTTCCCAGCACAAGAACCGCGCCAAGGCGTGGGACATGCTGCGCGCCCGCCTCTACGAGGTGGAGCTGCAGAAGCGGGAAGAGGCGGCCAATGCGCAGGCTGCATCCAAGACCGATATCGGCTGGGGCCACCAGATCCGTTCCTACGTTCTGCAGCCCTATCAGCTGGTCAAGGACCTGCGCACCGGCGTGGAAAGCACCGCACCCAGCAACGTGCTGGACGGCGATCTGAACGAGTTCATGGAAGCGGCCCTCGCGCATCGCATCAGCGGCGGCGCGGATGTGGAAGTCGCGGATATCGACTGACGCGCCAAGTGCGTCGATTGAAAAAGATTACCCCTCGCAAACCCATTGCGAGGGGTTTTTCGTTGGAGGACAAGCATGAAACAGGCGCTCTATATCGTTGACGTCCAGCCAAGCTTCAATCCGCCGGCTGCGCTGGTGGCGGAAATATCCGCTCTCGCCCTGACAATGCCCAGCATCGCCAGTGTCGAGCGCCATGATGAAAGCGTAACACCCTTTGAGGGGCAACTCGGCTGGAAACCGGGCAGGGACGACGAGTCGCTTGTTGCGGCAGATCGCATATTCGTCAAACACGGTTATGCGCCACCCCGGGAGGTCATCGACCATCTTCTGTCGCTGAAACTCGACAGGGTGCTGGTCTGCGGCATTCAGGCCGATACCTGCGTGCTGGCCGCCGGTTTTGCCCTCTTCGATGCGGGGCTGCATCCCACGCTGTTGCCGTGGCTTACGGTGGGCTCCAGTCTCGACCGCAGCGGTGAACTCGGTGCGAGATTGTGGAAACATCATTTCGGTGCGGTTCTTGTCGGGCCGGAGGCGCTGCAAGCGTAACCTTGCCCGAGCCGCGCATCTGGCCGATCAGTTGGACGCTTTCTCGATCTTCATCTCGCCCAGCTCATCGATCAGGATCGTCCAGCTTTCCGCTTCCTTGGCTATCGGGTCCGTCTTCAGGTAGACGGTCACGAACAGGCCGGGCGAGGCGGGTGCGCCATTCGAGCTTTCGGGGCGAATATCCGTGACATAGGACTTCATCTGGCTGAATTCTTCCAGCTCGATATTTTCCAGGAGATTCGGCCCATCGGCGGTAAAGACGATTCGCTGCAGGTAGATTTTCGCCGTGCCGTCGCCCTGGCGGATGGCGATGACCTTGTAATAGCCGCGCGTGGGCGAGGCAGGCGGCGGCCGCAACTGCCCGTCGGGGCCTTTCACCGGCTCAAGATTGCGATCTTCCCACATGCCGCTGCTGACGACGAAGATTGCCGAAACCGGCAGCGTGTCAATCGCTTCCGTCTGCGCCCGCGCGGGAAGCACGGCGGCGGCGAAAAGAAAGGCAGCGAGGATAGGTCTTGTCAGTTGCATGGCCATTGTCGATTGTGGGCGTCAATTGTTGAACTGTTCCGCGAGAACCCGGTCCGACCATGAACGATCCGGATCCGAGAGAATTCTGGCCGTCCTGTCCTGCGATTGTGCGATCCGAACGTGACGAACGGATTTCACCTCGGTGTGGTCGGCCACCGCATTCACCGGGCGCTTGTCGCGTTCGAGAACATGAATATCGACCGTTACCTTATTCGGCAAAAGCGCGCCGCGCCAGCGTCGCGGCCGGAAAGCGCTGACCGGGGTGAGCGCAAGCAGCGGCGATTCCAGCGGCAGGATGGGTCCATGGGCGGAGAAATTGTAGGCTGTCGACCCTGCCGGGGTTGCCACCATCATGCCGTCGCAGATCAATTCTTCCAGCCGCACCTTGCCGTCCACCTCCACACGAAGCTTGGCGGCCTGATGCGACTGGCGAAACAGGCTGACCTCGTTCATGGCAAGTGCCGTGAATTCGTCGCCGTCGGAATCCGTCGTCGTCATGCGCAGGGGATGGAAATCGTTGCCGCTCGCCACCGCGATGCGCTCCAGCAGGCCGTCCACCCGGTAGTCATTCATCAGGAAGCCGACGGACCCCCGGTTCATGCCATAGACCCGCTTGCCGGAATTCATCGTCTCGTTGAGAATCTGCAGCATGAAGCCGTCGCCGCCGAGCGCGACGATCACCTCCGCCTCTTCGAACGGTGTATCGCCGTAAATGCCTTTCAGCTCTTTCAGCGCCGTCTGCGCCTCCTCGGTTGCCGAGGCGACGAAGGACAGTGAATAGGTAGAATGCGACATCCGCTTCCCTCGACAACGCGCAGACCGGAAACCGTCCACGCAAGGCGCTGTAACCCGTTGAAGCGGCTCGAAATCTTTAAACCTCGACAGGGAGGTCGATAACAAGCCGCCAGACGCACCCTTGGTACATGAAGACGACGGCTGGCGACAAGGCCTTTCGAAGACGCAGGCGTTCCCTGATGGCGGACCGCACCGCTCCGGTCCACAGCTTCTTGATTTGCACCCGCCGACAAGGGTTGCGATGCGGAACGGCCTGATGCAGTTTGCCAAAGCAGTCGGAATGACGAGTGGCAGGAGACGGATGTGGCGCTGAACTACGATATCTACGATGTCTTTACCGAGACGAAAATGGCGGGAAACCCGCTGGCCGTCATGTATGACGCCGATGATCTTCCCCAGGCCACGATGCAGGCGATCGCGCGGGAGATGAATCTCTCCGAGACGGTTTTCGTCAACAGGTCCAGCAATCCGGCCCATGCGGCTTCGCTGCGCATCTTCACGCCATCGGGTGAACTGCCCTTCGCAGGCCATCCGACAGTTGGCGCGGCGGTCGCCATCGCCGAGCGAAATCGCGGCGAGGGCGATGACGATATCGATATGGTCTGCGTGCTGGAAGAGCAGGTGGGTCCGGTGCGTTGCGCGGTGAAGATGCGTGCCGGCGCGGTCAGCTTCGCGGAATTCGACCTGCCGCGCAAATCGTCCCGCGTGGAATTACCGCTCGATCACACCGCGCTTGCCGATGCATTGGGCGTCAGCGAGGCGCATCTTGGCTTTGAAAACCATGTGCCGTCGATCTGGACGGCCGGGGTACCGTTCCTCATCGTACCGTTGCACAATATCGCCGCCATCAGGGACATGGATTTCGATGCCAATCTGTGGCTGCGCACCGCCCCTCTGGTCGAAGGACGCCTGACGGCGGCCTATATCTACTGTCGCGGCGGCGTCAATCACGCTGCGAAGTTCCACGCCCGCATGTTCTCTCCAGATATGGGCATTTCAGAAGACCCCGCCACCGGCTCCGCCGCGGCCGCCCTTTCCGGCGCCATCCACCATTTCGATGGCCTGACCGATGGCCATTATCCTCTGCTGATCGAGCAGGGCGTGGAGATGGAACGACCGTCCCATATCCACCTGCGTATGGACGTCAAGGACGGCGAAATCGCCCGCGCCCGCATCGGCGGCCACGCGGTGCGCGTTGCTTCGGGCACGTTCGAGATTTGATTTCAGCGTCACCCGCTCAGTTCGCTGTCTTCGAGGAGCGATGAAACAGCGAGCAGAGCCAAAAGAAAAACCCCGGTCTTGACCGGGGTTTTGTCATTTCAGCGTCACTCGGCTCAGTTGAACCGGCCCGCCGCATGGGCAAGCATCGTATAGACCTTGCCGGTATCGGAGGTGAGGTAGGACTGTGTCACGGTCCGGTCGCGGTCGGTGCGGGCCACGTCGGCAAGCAGCTTCTCAAAATCGGTGATGTAGCGGTCCACGGCGGTGCGGAATTCCGCTTCCCGCTCATATTTGCGCTTGATTTCGTCGAAGGTGGTCTGACCCTTCAGCGTATAGAGGCGACGGGTGAAGACGTCGCGCTCGCCGCGCTGGTAGCGCCGCCACAACTCCACGGAGGCGTCGTGATCGATGGCGCGGGCGATGTCGACCGAAAGCGAGTTCAGCGATTCCACCATGTGGCGCGGATTGCGGGTGTCGGCCGCACGGGTCGGCTGCTGTTCCGCGCCGGCGCGTGGTGCGGATGCCGCTGGCGTTTCCTGCGATGCGCCGCGCAGCAAATCGCTGATCCAGCCGCCGCCTTCTTCGCGGCGTCCGGCCGGAGCACCCGGCTGAGCCGGGGCAGGCGCCTGACGGTTCTCGACCTGACGGTTCTCAAGCGGCAGGGTACCGCGCAATGCGGCCGGTGCGGGAGCAGGCTGCGGCTGGGCCGGGCGCTGCTGCTGAACCGGAGCTGCCGGCTGCGGACGTGTCTCGACACGGCGCTCGGCCGCCGGCTGGGTTGCGGCGATGGCGCGGGCGACCGGTTCGGAGACTTCCATCTGGTGGGTCGAACGACCAACGAGCTGGGAAATATCCTGCAGGGCCTTGATCTGTTCGGAAACGGCGCGACGCATGGCGGCAGCGCTTTCCTTGGCTTCTTCCGGCAGGTCGAACGCGCCGCGCTTCAATTCCGCACGGGTCGCATCCAGTTCGCGGCGGATATCGTGGCTCGAGCGGCGGATTTCGTCCGTCGCGCCGGCGAATCGGCTGACGGCTTCTTCCACGGCCTGACGCAGCGTCTCTTTGAGGCTGGCTGCGGCGGCATTCGATTTTTCCGAGGCGCTGACGAGAAGATTGTCGACTTCCGAAAGTGAGGATTCGACACCGCCACGCAGGCGATTGACCAGCTCGTCGGAATATTTCTGCGCGTCGGACAGCGTGCTTTCAATCGAGCGGCTGGCATCCTGACCGGCCGACAGCAGGGCGCCCCGCATGGTCTGTGCCGCAGAGCGGGCGCGCTGTTCGGTCTCATCAAGCGAACGGCCGATATCGGAGAAGGAGGCCTGCAGATTGTCGCGCAGATTGCCGGCGACGTTCTGCGAGCGCTCCTCGGCCTCGTTGAGCGTGGTTTCCACCACGCCGATGACGTTGCGCATGGCGCTTTCGATTTCCTCGGAACGCTTGACGAGGCCGACCGACAGGCTGCGCAGCGCGTCCTGGCGCTCTTCCAGCGTGCCGACGAGGCTCGACTGTGCGGCATTGAGGAGCTCGGAAGCCTGGCTCAGCACCTTCGAATGTTCCTCGAAACGGCCGACGATGCCGGCAACCTGCGCCAGCGTCTGGCCGGAAATATTCGACAGGCGGTCGATCTTTCCTTCGAGCAGACGGCTGGAGCTGGACACCATGTCGGCGGCCTGCGAGGCGGATTCGGAGAAGCGCGTCGCCGAGGCGTTCAATGCCTCGTCTGCCGCGCCGAAGCCCTGTGCGGCGCGCTCGACAGCGGAGTTGAAGTTGGTTGCCGACTGTTCGACGATCTCCGCCATGCTGTTATGGGTCTGCGACAGCATATCCGTGCTCTGGCGGGTGGCGGCCACCAGCTTGTTGGCCGCATCGCTGCCGGCGCGGGCATATTTTTCGATGCCCTGTTCGACGGCGTCCGCCATGGCCGTATGCGTTTCGGACAGCATGTCGGTGCTCTGGCGGGTGGCGGCGACGAGCTTGCTTGCCGCATCCGTTCCGGCAGCGGCATAATCGCTGATCGCCTGTTCCACCATGCCGACCATGCCGCTGTTGCTCTGCGACAGAAGGTCCGCGCTCTGCTGGGCTGCGGAAACGATCTTTTCGGCGGCTTCGCGGCCGATGGTGGCGTATTCGTCGACGACAGGCTTGGCTTTCTCCTCGATCAGGCGCGAAAGCTCGGCGGAGCGGCTGGCCAGCATCGAGTTGAGTTCGCGGGTGCGGTTGTCCAGCGCCGAGCGAATGGATTCACCGCGGGCGTCGAGAGCGGATTCGACACTGGTGAGTGTCTCGGAAATGACGCCGACCTGAGAGCGAACGACGGCTTCAGCCTCGGCAACCTTGTTGACGATGATGTTGCCGGCCTCGGAGAAGGTCTGGGCGACGGCGGCGGCCTGACCGGAGAGACGGGTCTGCGCATCCGAAATGCGGTTGACGATCTCGCCGGAGCGTTCCTCGATGGCCTTGGTGAAGGCCTCGTTCTGCGCCTGCACCTGTTCGGCGAATTCCGAACCGGACTTGGCGAGAAGGGAGGTGGAGCGCACGGCTTCTTCGCCGATGCTCTGGGTGGCGGAGGTAACCGCGCCGCGCAGGCTGACGGCGAGATCGCTCGCCTTGCCTTCAATGGTGCGGTTGACGTTTTCAAGACCGATGGTCAACGCCCGGTCCATGGTGCCGAGGCGTTCATCGATACGGGCCGTGCCGGTATCGAAGGTTTCTGCCAGACGGTTGGTCCGGTTTTCGAACGTGTCTGCGACACGCGTGGTCTGTTCGTCCAGAATGCCCGTGATACGCTCGGCCGCCTCGTCGCTGGCGCGGGCGAACACGGCCGTCTTGTCTTCCAGCGCTTCGGCAAAGCGGCGGCCGGCGTCCTCGATCGAGGTGTTCACATTGGCCAGATCGCCGCCGACGCGTGCCTGCAACGTATCGAGCGAGGTCTCGATACGGGCGCCGGTCTCGTCGAGACGGGTGGTGACATTGCCGATGGAGGTCTCGATTTTCGAGGACAGGGCATCCGTCGCACCGCCGATTTCGCGGGCAGCTTCGCCGATCTTGACGGCGATGTCGCCGGCGCTGTTGCGCAGGCGCTCTTCCAGCGTCTGCGCACTGCCGTCGATCGCCTTCTGCAGCGCTTCCTGCTGGGTTTCGAGAGAGAGTTCGAGCATGCTGGCGCTGGAGGCGACCGTGGTGCCGATCATCATCGCCTGTTCGGAGAGCATGTCGCCCATCTGGGTCGTGGCGGAGCTGAGCGTCGCGGCAAGATCAGCCTGGCGCTGATCGAGCGCGGTGCGAATATCCTCATGCGATTGCGACAGATTGCTTTCGAGGCGTGAAACACCTTCTTCCACCGTCTGGGCAAAACGGGTGCTGCCGTCTTCAACGACGCTTTCGATGCGGTTGGCCGCACCCGAGACGCTCTGCTCGATCAGGCCGCTATTGCGCTCCAGCGATCCGGCAATGCGTTCCGCCTGCGAACCGAGCATGGTTTCGAGCCGCTCATGGCCGCTGGCAAGTGCGTTTTCAAGCGTGAATGCGGTGGCTTCGAGACGCTGGCCGACGCCGGCCGCCGCAAGCGAAAGCGACGATGCTCTGGCATCCATAGCCTCGGCAATACGGTCCTCGACGCCGGAAATCGCCATGTCGAGCGCCATGGTGCGGCTGTCGAGCGCGTCTGCGATGCGCTCCTCCGCACCGGAGACTATGCCCGAGAGGGCCGCAGTACGGCTGTCGAGCGCGCTGGCAATGCGGTCTTCGACACCGGAAACGGCATTCTGCAGCGCTGTGGTGCGACCGTCGAGAATATCGGCGATCTTTTCCTCGACACCGGAGAAGCTCATATCGAGCGCCATGGTGCGGCTGTCGAGCACATCGGTGATCCGCTCTTCCGCGCCGGAAACGACGGTCTTCAGCGACTCGGTTCGGCTGTCGAGCGCCCCGGCAATACGGGTCTCGGCGCCGGCCACCAGTTCGCCAAGGGCTGCGGTGCGGGTGTCGAGCGCTTCTGTGATTTTTTCTTCCGCGCCGGAGAATGCCATGTCGAGCGCCATGGTACGGCTGTCGAGCGCATCGGCGATGCGTTCTTCAGCACCGGAGACAACGGCGTTGAGGGCTGCGGTGCGGCCATCCAGCGTTTCCGCGATGCGGGTTTCAGCACCGGCGACCACGTCTCCGAGGGTGGCCGTGCGGCTGTCGAGCGCGCCGGCAATCTTTTCCTCAGCACTTGCGACAATGCCGGTGAGGGCAGAGGTGCGGTTGTCGAGCGTCTCGGAAAGTCTTTCCTCGACATTGGCAAAGGTCATGTCGAGCGACAGTGTGCGGCTGTCCATCGTGTCGGCGATGCGTTCCTCGACGCCGGAAATGGCGCTGGAAAGCGCGGCCGTGCGGCCATCAAGCGTATCGGCGATACGGCTCTCCGCGCCGGAGACGACGTCATGCAGGGCAGCGGTACGGCTTTCCAGCGTGTCGGAAATGCGGTCCTCGATGCCGGAAACCGCGCCGGTGATGGCTGCTGCCCGGGTTTCGAGCGTTTCGGCAAGACGGCGCTCGACATCGGCGACGACGCTGTTGATTGCGGCGGCACGTTCGTCGAGCATGGCGGCGAGACGTTCGGCCGTGCCGGAGACGGAGCCGGTAATCGCCATCGAACGGCTGGCGAGTGCTTCGTCGAAACGGTTCTGGCTGGCCGAAAGCGCGCCGAACAGGGCATTGCTGCGTTCGGCCAGCACGGCGTCGATCTTCTCGTGCGAACTGGTGAAGGCATCGGTGATTTCGGCGGTACGCTGGCCGATTGCGTCGCTGAAGGCCTGTGTCCGGCTTTCAAGGGCGCTTTCCAGCATTTCCTGACCCGTGCCGAGCGCAGTTGCGAGCGCCAGCGATTGATCGGTCATGGTGGTGCCGATGCGCTCCAGACCGGCGCTCAGCATGGTGTCGAGCGCTTCGGAGCCGCCGGCAACGGTTTCGTTGATGCGGGCGAGGCTTTCCATCAGCTTGCTGTCGAGGCTGCCGGCGCGCTGGTCGAAGGCGCTGGCGAACTGCGCGACATGCTCGTCGAAGGCGGAGTTGACCTGGCCGACCGTCGCCTGCATGCGCTCTTCGTAGAGGCCGGAGCGAAGGTCGAGATCCATGATCGCATCGTCCGCCGTGCTCTGCAGGCTCTGGCGGAAGGAGAGACCCTTTTCTTCAAGCGTCGTGGACAGCTTGTCGAGAACGGTATCCAGCGAACCGCCGATGATCTGCTGGCCGCGGTCGATATTGCGGTTGAGTTCGAGCGTGCGCGTGGACAGCGTCTCGTTGAGCTGGCGGGTACGCTCTTCAAGCGCGCTGTTGAGGCTTTCCGCACCGCTATCCAGCGTCGAGGCATGGATTGCGAAACGCTCGAGCAGGACTTCACCGCGCTCATCCAGCGTCGAGGTGAGGTTGTGCAGTCGCATGTCGAATTCGTTGGACAGCGTCGCGCCGGAGGAATTCAGCGCCTGAAGCAGATTTTCGGTCTTGGCGGCGATCAGGCTGCCCATCGCTTCGGTCGAGGCGCGCGATTTTTCCAAAAGCGCGGCCGAGCGGGTGTCGATCATCGAAGCGAAGGCCTCGCCAGTCGTGGCGATCCGCATCGAAAGCTCTTCACCGACGATGGAAAGCTCTTCCTTGATCTGTTCCTGCGCGCCGACGATGGAGGAGCGGATACGCTCGGCGTGATTGACGATGGCGTCTCGCTCGGCGGTCAGTTCCTGCACGAGGCTGCGCACGCGCAGTTCGTTGTCGGCATAGCTGCGCTCAAGCGCGTTGACCTCGGAATGCACGAGGGTTTCGAGTTCCGTCGCGCGGGCGATCGTGCGCTCGATACCGTCATTCATGGCCGAGACTTCACGGCGAACCGCCTGGCCGACGGACATGATGCGGTCGGACGCGACCGTTTCCGGCTCGGCAAGGCGAAGGGCGACTTCGGCCATGGAGCGGGCGGCGTTGCGCAGATCGCGGGCGCGCGCCATCATGATCGCAAAGGCGAAGAACAGCATGATGGGAATGAGGATGCCAACGACGATAGCCATCAGGCCGGGGATCGCGGTGAGATCGGCCAGCGAAGCGATGTTCCACAGCGCGTTGCCATAAAGAAGATGTGCGATGCCAAGACCGCCGAGCGCCCAGATGACCGACATGATCGTGGCGTTGCGCAGCGCGCCGCCGATGGAGCCGCCTTCCAGCGATTTCAGGATCATGGCCGGGCTGCGCTTGGAGCCGTCATTGGCCGCTTCGAGATTGGGCGATCTGGGCGTCTGTTCGGCAGGCGCGCGGGCGGCCTCGGGAGCAGGGGTCGGTCTGCTTGCTTCCTTCAATCTGGCCTCCGGCTGCTTCGGCGCTGCAGTTTTCCGCGTCTCCGGCTTTTCTTCGAAAGCGCCAAGCTGCAGGGCGTCTTCCAACGCCTGAAATGCAGTCTCGTCGACAGAGTCGCTGATCTTGTTATTCGCCATGCGGTTACGCCTCGTTACACATACGCCCGGCTTCATGCCGTTGACCACTTGCGTTCCGCAAGCGGACTGCCGCCATCATGCCAGCGGAACATTATCCCTTGAAGAGAGAACAATTCCGCCATTTACCAAATCCCGAATTGCTGGTGGTCCAGCTTTCGGGCGAAATTACATCACTGTGCCGCAATAACAAAGCTTGAGCTTAAGCCTCGTGGGAACGGCAGTACTGTAGTGACACATTTAGGTGTTCGAAACAATTAATGCGGATTTGCGGCGGTGGCGAAGTGTCGGCTTTTTAACAGTTTTTAAACCTGAGTTTCACGCTGAACGCCTTGTTTCGCATAAGTTTAACATAAATTAACCATAGCAGAAGATTTTCGCCTGCGTCACGCCGTAATTTAAGCCGATAGCAGCGGCCCGGATGCGTGAATACGACACAGATGTGACACGAAACAGGAAACGGCGAGACAGGAATTTCAGCCATGGCAGCGGTCAGTATTGCTTTCGAAGCTCCCGACAATTGCGGCGGTGCGCCCGCCGCCGGTAAAAAACCGATCGATTTCGATCATCTCGCCCGGCAGACGATGGGCGACAAGGATCTGGAGATCGAAGTGCTGCAACTCTTCAGCCGCAACGCCCGCGCCGCCCTGCATGAAATGGCAGGCGCCGACGACAAGGCTGTCATGGCGACGGCCCATCGTTTGAAGGGGTCTGCGCAGGCCGTCGGCGCCTCGGCCGTTTCCGCGGCCGCAGCCGTGGTGGAAGTCAAGGGCAATGACAGCGCGGCGATAGCAAAACTCGCGGCGACCATCGTCGAGGCCGAAAATTTCATCCTCAAGCTCTGCCGCTGAGGCGCAACATATCAAATTTGGCATTTTGCAAGGCCGGTTGCATCTGTGCGCCCTTGAAGCGGGTTGCCAAGGCGGACCGGCCTTTCTATGTGTTTAGAACAGTTCTTAGATCACATTTTGGATTTCCGGCATGACAAAACTGACCATCGTTGCCTTTGATGGCACGCCCCATGAACTCGACGTGAGCAACGGCTCCACCGTCATGGAGAATGCGGTGCGCAACTCCATTCCCGGCATCGATGCCGAATGCGGCGGCGCCTGCGCCTGTGCGACCTGTCATGTCTATGTCGACGACGCCTGGGCCGAGCGCGTCGGCGGCCCGGAACCGATGGAAGAAGATATGCTGGACTTCGCCTTTGACGTGCGCCCCACCTCGCGCCTTTCCTGTCAGATCAAGATGAACGACGAGCTCGATGGTCTCGTCGTTCATGTTCCCGAACGTCAGGGCTGACATCTTTCGTCATCGCTGAACGCAGAAAAAGCCCCGCTCACCTGGTAGCGGGGAGCGGGGCGAGGCGGGTACGCAGCATGCAGGCGAGGGAGGAAACACCTGCGAGCCCTCAAGTGCGCACCGGGAGAACCGGAGACGGCTGGAGCCCTCAAGCCGCTTGGCCGAATGGTCCGATACCGTACGAAGAACGTACAATGAGTCTTGGCGATGGCACCATCACGAGAATTCACGGGTGATATCGGGCATGACGTAGCGTCATGTCCGCGCTTGATGTTAAGGGAATGAGATGGGGTGTAAGACCGCTCAGCGGCGGTTCTGGCCCTGCTCGAGCCGGTTCTTCAAAAGCCGTGTCATGCGGGCATCGAAATTTTTCGATTCCACCACATCGAAGCGCATCTGATCGCGGTCGTGCTCGTCCATCACCGTCTGGGTGATCTTGCCGACCATTTCCTGCAGCGTCTCGCAGCTTTTCTGCGGGCGAAGCGACGTCAGCTGTCTTTCGAGCGAGCGGGCGTGGGTGCGGGCGATTTCCGCGTGGCGCTCCTCGTGGCGCTTGATATCGGCAAGCAGCGTATCCCAGATGAACGCCAATTCCGCCGTGGTGCGGCGGCGGTTTTTCCATTGCGGCAGAAGGATGCGGGTATTCAACACCACCTTGGCCGTTCCGACGCTGCAAAGGCCGTTTTTCTCGACATAGGTGAGCTCGCCGCCGAATTTGATTTCCGTGGCGCCTGGATGGCGCGCGCCGGTATTGCGCGTCAGCGGGCCGTGCCTGGAAAGCTGCTGGTCGAGGTCGGCGGCGGTTTTGCCGCTGATCGAAAAATAGGAATAGGTCTTGCGGACGATGGTTTCGGAAAAAGCCGATCCGGGTAGAGAAAGTGCCACCGCGACCGCTAAAGCGGCGCAAAGAGCACGTGATGATTTGGTCATGACCCGGCCTTCCGGTTGAACTTGAAAAAGGTTTGCTGCATAGGCGGAGCGGAACTTATAAGAATTGGCATAACACTCCGTTATTCCCGAAAGGCGCGTGTTACGTGATAACAGCCGGCAGCAACGCGTGGCAAGCGGCCCATGGCCGCTCCCTGAAACTTGATGGGCGTGGCCTTATTATGGCCATCGTCAATGCAACGCCCGATTCCTTTTCCGATGGCGGCCGTTATCTCGCCGTCGATGCGGCTTTTTCCCATGCGCTGACCTGCGTGGAGGAAGGCGCTGACATCATTGATATCGGCGGCGAATCCACCCGGCCGGGAGCGGCCGCGGTAACGGAAGCCGAAGAACAGGACCGGGTGCTGCCCGTCATCGAAAAATTGCGCCGCGAGACGGATGTGCTGATTTCCGTCGACACCTATCGCTCCTCGACAGCGCGGCTGGCGGTCGGGGCGGGCGCACATATCGTCAATGATGTCTTCGGCCTGCAGAAGGACGCGGGAATGGCCGGTGTGGTCGCCGCCACCCGCGCCGGCGTATGCATCATGCATACCGGCCGCGACCGGCAGAAGCTTGCGGATGTCATCGCCGACCAGTTCGAATTTCTCAATCGCTCGCTGGAGATCGCCGAGGATGCGGGTATTGCCCGCGACGCCGTCGTGCTCGATCCCGGTTTCGGTTTCGCCAAGGACGAGAGCGAAAATGTCGCGCTCATGGCGCGTTTCGGCGAACTTGCCGCCTTCGGCCTGCCGGTTCTGGCCGGTACGTCGCGCAAGCGTTTCATCGGGTCGCTGACGGGCCGGGATGCGGCCCATGAACGGGATATCGGAACGGCTGCGACAACCGCGATACTGCGGCTTGCCGGCGCTTCGATTTTTCGCGTGCACAATGTCGCCGCGACCCGCGATGCGCTGGCAATCGCCGATGCGGTTCTTGCCAAAACGTCGGCAAAGGCCGATGCGTAAGTCAACGAGTGCCCGAATGCCGTGTCCGGAATGTGGCGCGGCTTTCTGGCGAAACAGTCCTGCCATGGAGGCGATGCGATGAGCCGCTATACCATCATCCTGAAAAACTGTTCCTTTTTCGCCCGTCATGGCCTTCTCGAACAGGAGGAGGTGCTGGGCCAGCGCTTTTTCGTCGATGCCGAGATGGAAGTCGAGGCGGGTGATGCGCTGGAAACCGACGATATCGAAAACACCGTCGATTATGGCGTGGCTTTCGCCGTCATCGAAAAAATCGTCGTCGGCCAGCGCCGTTATCTCATTGAGGCGCTGGCGAACGACATCGCCAAGGCGCTTCGCGCCCGTTATCCGCAGATCGTCTGGCTCAGGATAACGGTACGCAAACCCTCGGCGCCGGTTCCGGGCATTCTCGATTATGCGCAGGTGAGCGTTGAACACCGTGCCTGAAAAGATGACCGTCGCCGCCTTGGGGCTCGGAGGCAATATCGGCGATCCCGCAGCCGCCATGGCGAGGGCTCTGCGCGAGCTCGATGCGCATGGTGACTGCCGCCTGCTGGCCGTGTCCGGCCTTTACCGCACGCCGCCTTGGGGCAAGACGGATCAGGCGGATTTTTTCAATTGCTGCGCCTTGGTCGAAACCTCGCTTTCAGCGCCTGGGCTGCTGCAATTATGCCTCGACATCGAAAAGGGTATGAAGCGGGTGCGCACGGAGCGCTGGGGGCCGCGCACCATCGATATCGATGTGCTGACCTATGGGAATGAATCTCTCGTAGCGGAAAGCATCGAAGTGCCGCATCCGCGCATGACGGAGCGCGCTTTCGTGTTGATGCCGCTTGCCGATATCGCACCCGACCTTGAGGTAAAAGGCAAGCCCGTGCGGGAATGGCTTCAGCAGGCGGACAAGACGGGCATTGTCAGCGCAAACGAAAATCGGGAGTGGTGGACACTCCCGCTTGGCGATGGCTGAGAAGAGTATGGCTTTTACGGCTTGATCGAACCGACGGCGAGCTGGTCGATATCGCGCGCCAGCGTCACGCCGATGACCGGGATCATCTGGTCGGCGACCTTGACCGAAATGGTAATGTTCATCGAATTGTCGTTCGAGACGCGGGCGACCATTGCACCGTTGAGCTTGGCGCGGTTGATGCCGACGACGACCTTGTCGCCGCTGACCTGTCCGGAGGTGATGTCCAGCCCCTTGCCTTCAGCACCGTCGAGGAATTTGCCCTCGTAAGAGTTGCCCTTCTGGCTGATGACGGCCGACATGGGCTGGCTGAAGACGCCGACGCGGCAGGTGCCGCCGAGCTTGATGCCGGTCTGCTTGTCGTCGAGCGGCTCGCCGGTCAGATCGCAGGTGAACTTCGTGCCCTTGTATTTGCCAGCGACGATTTCGCCCGGGCCTTTCCACACACCGGCCACGGAGCGGAAGAACACGTCGTCGCGATCGCGCGATGCGGCATGGACGTCAGACATGCCGAAACCGCCGCTGACGGACAATATGGCGGCAAGCCCGCCCACAAGCGAAAAGAAGCGCGAATACATGATACTTTCCCCGGCGAAGATGCCTGTTCGATAGGCTGCAATCTACCGGCGGAATGGTTAATGCTTGGTTTATTTTGCTCTCATTTGCGGCTTCGTTCGTAACCTTTTGAACCGCCCAAGCCCGGGCAATCAGGCTTTTTCACCGGTTTTTCCACCGCTTAAATCGGGTGTGAGATCGGACATGAAATCGCCGATCCCCGGCCGCTTCACCGCCCGGAACGGCAGCGGACGGCACAGATCCATCGCGGCAATGCCGATTCGCGCCGTCATCAGGCCGTTGATGACGCCTTCGCCGAGTCGCGCCGAGAGTTTCGAGGCAAGACCGTGGCCGAGAACCTGCTGGGCGAGCCCGTCGCCAACGGCGATCGAGCCCGTGACGGCAAGATGGGCGACGACATCGCGCAGCAGCTTCAGCATGCCGAGTGTGCCGGGACGGCCGCCATAAAGCTCCGCCATGGCGCGCACCAGCCGCGTCACTTCAAACAGCACATAAGCGAGATCGACCACCGCGCGCGGGCTGACGGCGGTGACGACGGAGACGCGCTTGGACGAATTGAGAATGAGGGCGCGGGCCTGCCTGTCGAGCGGAACGAGCAACTCACGTTCGGCAAGCTCGATCAGATGCGGGCCGTCGATCACATCGTTTTCCGTTTCCTTCAGCGCCGCACGCCCCTTGGCCGTTTCGGCCCTGTGGGAGAGAACGGCATTCAGGCGGGTGACGATGGCGCGTGCGGGTTTCGGGCTCTTGTCGAGGCTCGCCGTCTCGGCATCGGCCTTCAAGGATTGCACGGCGTTAAGCCGCATGATGCCGAAGACTTCCCGGCCGACGAGAACGAGAACGGCGAAAAGCGCCACAATAAGAGCGATAGTGGCCGTGTAACCCAGCCAGTCGGAACGGGAAAACAGGTTGCGGATGAGCTGATCCGCCCAGAGCCCGAAGGCGAGCGAGAACAGGACGCCAAGCGCGCCGAGCGCAAGTTTGCCGAAGGAGAAGCGGCTTTTCTTCGGAGACGCCACCGGCAGCGCGGCGGCATCGATCTCCTCAGGCGCCAGAAACGGATCGTCCTCGTCGGGCGTCAGCGAAATCTCGGCGTCGAAGCTGCGCGGCGCGCGTTTCTGCGCCGTCGACGGCCGTGCCGTCTCCTCGGTCTCGAGCGTGAAAGCTGCCGGGCGGCGTGTCTGCGGATCGGTGGGTGTGGGAAGCTTCATGCGAGCTTGTCTCCGAACAGGAACTGCATGGCGCGGTCGAGCCTGATATGGGGAACGGAAAGGCGGATGCCGCCGCTGCCCGGCTCGTCTATATTCGGCGGGCGGAAGCGCACGACATTGACGTCCGGCAGCGACGCCTTGTCGCCATCCCTGTCGATGCTGCGGAAAAGCGGTTCCGGATCCTCGGGCAGATCGCCGGGAAAGATCGCCGTCTTGCGATTGCCGTCGAAGGTCTCGCCATTGATGGTTTCACCGGCCATGGGCGTGCCGACGATAACGGGCAGCTCGTGGCCATCCTGTCGCACGCTCGCCTCTCTGGTGGCGCGCACGGAAGCGAGCGCCATGACCTCGATGCCGGCGCCATTCATGCCGATGGTGGTGATGGCGCGGTCCACCAGACGGCGGGTCAGGCGCTCCAGCCGGTCGTGGCTTTCGTGGTGCAGGTGATCGGCCTTGGTGGCGGCGATCAGCACCTTGTCGATACGCCGGCCGATCAGCGAGGACAGCAGACTGTTGGTGCCGGGGCGGAAACAGGCAAGCACATCGCCCAGCGCCCGCTCCAGATCCTGCACGGCTTCGGGGCCGCGATTGACCGCCTGCAACGTGTCGATCAGAACGATCTGCCGGTCAAGGCGGGCGAAATGCTCGCGGAAGAAGGGTTTGACCACAATCGACTTGTAGGCGTCATAGCGCCGTTCCATCATGGCGCGCAGCGAGCCTTTCGGCGCTTTCTCGTCCGTCAGGCCGGGAAGCGGTGCGAAGGTCAGCGCGGGCGATCCTTCCAGATCGCCGGGCATCAGAAAGCGGCCGGGCGGCAGGGTGGAAAGCGATCTTTCATCGGATTTACAGGCCTTCAGATAGGCTGCGAAACTTTCGGCCAGACGTCGAGCCGTCATCTCCTCGGCCGGTGCGTTGATGTCGAGCGAAGAGGCGATCGCCAGCCATTCCTGCGCCAGTTCGGCGCGGATGCCGCTTCCGGCAAGGGCGACGGTCGCGTCGCTGAACTGTTTATAGTCCTGCGACAGAAGCGGCAGGTCGAGCAGCCATTCGCCGGGATAATCGACGATATCGATGGAAAGCTTGCCGGCCGAAAACCATCGGCCCCAGCCGCTGGCGCTCTGATAATCCAGCGTTATCCTGAGTTCCGAGATCGCCCGTGTCGAATCCGGCCACAGCCGGTCGCGTACCACCGCCTGAATATGATCCTCATATTGAAAACGCGGAATGGCGTCATCCGGCTGCGGCTCCAGCCGCACATTCGAGACACGTCCGGACCGCATCGCCTCGAACAGCGGCAGCCGGCCGCCGTTCAGGAGATTGTGGACGAGGGAAGAGATGAAAACCGTCTTGCCCGCCCGCGAAAGGCCGGTGACGCCAAGCCGCAATGTCGGGTGGGTGAGGTTGCTCGCACGGTCGGCCAGATTATCGAATGCGATAAGCGCGCTGTCTGTCAGGGACGTAAGAGAAGGCGGCAATGGCAGTTTCCTGGCTGTGTTTAACGGTCACGGCTGCAATATAGGAAGGTATGGCTGCCCAAAAAAGAAGCGCTCCAGCGGATTTTCAGCAGGGCGGCTTTGCAAAATTCGTAGGAAGGGCCGCAGCGATTATTTGCCCGGCGCGAGAAAATCGACCAGCCGCCAGCTGTTTTTACCGTTTGCGGCGCTGTCATCATGGTCGAGAACCGCAAGGCCCGATGTCGGAAAACCCGAGGGCAGGGCGGCATGCAGCAAATCCTCACCGATCATCGCTTCCAGCGTCGCCTCCATGGTGGGGTTGTGGCCCACCAGCATCACCGATTGCGCCTGCGCCTGCGCGGCGATGAGGGAGAGATAGGTTTCGCTGCGCGCATTATACATTTCATCGACGTAGAAGATGTCTATGCCTTCGTTGAAGGCACGCTGCCAGGCCTGCGTGGTCTGCCGGCAACGCGCAGCCGTGGATGACAGAAGCAGATCGGGGCGGTAATGCCGGTCGGCGGCAAGGTCGGCGATGACCTCCGCCTCGGCAAAACCCGCTTCGTTCAATCCCCGGTCGAAATCCCGTTCTCCCGGCGCCGCCCAGGCGGCCTTGGCGTGGCGCAGAAGATAAACTCGGCTCGGGGAAGATGCTGTCAAGGGCGGGGACCGGCGTTCGAATGTCAGGGCACGGGTTGAATGCTATAGGATAGGGTTGCAGGACCGCAAGTCCTCTTTCCTGTTGGTAAGTCGCGTTGAAGTGATTGAAGAAGAGTTCGCTTCAATACGAATAAAGGATAAAAATTAGTCATTTAGATGATTTTTGTGTCAGTTTTAAAAATGCCTGAAAACTGATCTGCAGACTTGAATCGGCCACTATCATTGGAGTATACACCGCCGCATTGAGATGTTCTTCGAGGAGAATCGCGTTGAGTGAGAAGATCGATCTTAGCAAATATGTGCTCTCGGAAGACGATGAGTTCATGAATGCCAGCCAGCGGGCTTACTTCCGCGCGAAGCTGGTCGCCTGGAAAAATGACATCCTGAGAGAAGCGCGCGAGACCCTCGGACATCTCGCCGAAGAAAGCGCCAACCACCCCGATCTCGCCGATCGGGCTTCTTCCGAAACGGACCGGGCGATCGAACTTCGCGCCCGCGACCGTCAGCGCAAGCTGATTTCCAAGATCGATGCGGCTCTTCAGCGGATCGAAGACGGCACTTACGGTTACTGTGAGGAAACGGGCGAGCCTATCGGCCTCAAGCGTCTGGACGCCCGCCCGATTGCAACGCTTTCCATCGAGGCGCAGGAGCGCCACGAGCGTCGCGAAAAAGTCTATCGCGACGAGTAAGGCGCTGCGGCCGAGAGGTCGGCAAATCGCATGACAAATAATAAGGGCACGGAAATCGTTTCCGTGCCCTTATTCTATTTCGAATTTCTTGTCGGAAGACCCGCGCGCGTCAGCGGTCTCGGGTCACGGAAAGCTCTCCGAAAATACGCGCCATTTCCTTCTGCATGTCTCCATCCGGTGAAGCGCCGGTGACAGGCGGGGAAGCTGGCTGCGGCTTGATCTGCTTTTCCGCGACAGGGGCGATGGACGGTTCGTTATCCGCCTCCTTGCTCTTGGCGATCTCCGCCTCAAGGAAGCTTTCGAAATCACTGGCGAGCTCGTCGGAAAATTTCGGCTCGGCGTCGTTCGAAGCCACAGCCGGATTTTCAGGCTTGGGCGGGAAAGGTGCGGGCGGCGTTGTTTGTCCCGGCTTCAGGTCGGGAAGGACGCGCTCCCGTGCGGCGTCGAGAAAATCGGCGGCGATGGATTGGTCGATCACCGGCTCGCGCGCGGCAAAGACCGGCGGAGCGAATTCCGCAGTCCGTTCTTCCGCCTTTGCCTCTATGGGCGCCTGTGCAGGGATCGGCGGTGCGACCGGTGCCGGAGCTGGCACGACGGGCTCGGCACGCCTGGGTTCCGTTCGCGCCGCCGCCATGTCGAGCGATGCCGCCGCCAGGGGCAAGACCGCAGCGACCGGAGCCGCTGCAACCGGTATTGGCGGCGGCGTGGGGCGCGCTATCTCCCGCTCGGGTGCCGCCTGTCTTGCCGGCGGCGCGGTTTCGCGCGCCGTAGAAGGCGTGGGTACGGGTTGCGGCGGGGTCGATGGGCGTGGCGGAACCTGAGCGGCGGCCGCCGCAACGGGTGCTGGACGCGGGGACGCCACAGGTGCCGGCGGCTCCGGCCGCTGTGCTTGCTTGACGGGTTCTTCAGGCACGGAAACGGGAGCCGCAGCTGCAACGGGCTGCTGTTGCGGCAGGGCGGGGCGACGTTCCTGCTGGATCCCCGGCTCGGCTCGCTTCTGCTCGCTTTCCTGGCGCGGCAGCGCCTTCAATTCCGGCTCCTGCACGTCCCTGACAATCGGGATCGCGCCTATACCGCTTTCGATGACGATATCCGTCGGACCGCCGATCATGACGAGATGCTCGACATTGTCACGGCGCACCAGCACCAGACGGCGGCGTGCGTCCACGGCCGTTGCATCGAGAACCTGCAGGCGCGGCTGCCGGTTGCGCCCGCCGCGGATGAAAGGGGCAGAACCGCTGCGCCTGCGCAGAAGCCACAGCGCAATCGCCAGAACAAGCAGGGCCACACCCACACCGACGACGGCGACGATGAGACGGTTTCCATAAGCGCCGATAAAATCTTCCATCATGGAGATCATCCCTTCAGATTTTTTGGCTTTTTCGTTTCTTGGGCAATTAATATTGCCGTGGTTCTTATAAAGTGAACGTCAAGCAGGAAAAGACGATTTTTTTGGGCGCGATACAAGGTTTATTCATTTCGCCCCACAGGATTGCCGCCTCAACCGTAACGACGCCACCAAAGCGCCATATCTCGTCCTTCAATGCTGAAAGACAGTGAAAGTTGCAATTCTTTTGCCGAAGGAGCGTTCCGGAATGTTCCAGTCATTGCGCATTAACGGCTCCTCCGCACGGCATTTGATGCGTGTCGTTTTGCTGTTGCCACCGTTTTTCGCGTTTCCGTATTCGATAGCCGGGGCCGAAGACAAGGTGCCGGACAACGCCGCGACCATGGCGGAGTTCGTGCGCGACAATCCTTCCTGCGTCGACTTCACGGACGGATGCTCGGTTTGCACTGTCGCTGACGGCAAGATCGTCTGTTCCGCGCCGCGCATTCAATGTCAGGTGAAGGAGCTGACCTGTACAAGGCCGTAGTCTTTTAAGGCATTTATACACCTTTCAGGCCGTTTTCGCTGTGCGTTTTTAAGCCTTTGTGTCCTGGCGGAGCTTTTTGCCGGTCAAGCGAGTTGCTACAAGAAATTTTACTGCCCGATTCCGTCAGGGAGATGGGGCTGACCGAATGACGACCTGCACGACTGCGAGGCCAAGATGACACGGGTGCGCGAGACAAGCGACAACGACCTTCCGCTGGTGGACAGGCGCGCCCGTTCCGGCACGGTCCTGCGCATTCTGCTTCTGGCGCTGGTTCTGATCGCCGCCGCTGCCGCCTTCGTCTATTTCAAGGATTCGCTCGAAAACGAAATCGTGCTCGGCATTCTCGGCGTGCTGGCCATGATGGGCATCTTCTTTCTGGTATCGTCGATCATCGGCTTCATCGAGGTCATGCCGCAGTCGCAATCCGACGGGCTTGCCCGCCGCTTTCTCTCGGCCCATCCCGAAGGCACGCTGATCACCGACGCCAAGGGGCATATGGTCTATGCCAATGCCACCTATTGCCGGATGAGCGGCACCACCAAGGCGAGCGATATCCAGAGTCTCGAAACGCTCCTGTCGCGCAGCCGGGAATCGACCGAAGCGCTTTACCGGCTCATCAACGTGCTGCGCGAAGGCCGCGACGGTTACGAAGAGTTCCGGCTGCTGAAGCCGCTGGGTGAGGATTCCAATGCAGGCCCGCACTGGTACAGGCTGAAGGGCCGGGTGCTGAAGGATGCGGGCGGCGAGGGGCTGCACGTCTTCCAGATCGCCGATATCACGCCGGAGCGCGAGGATCAGGAGCGCTTCTTCCGCGAATTGCAGAATGCCATCGATTACCTCGATCACGCCCCGGCCGGTTTCTTTTCCGCCGGGCGCAAGGGCGAGATCGTTTATCTGAACGCTACCCTGTCGGAATGGCTCGGCATCGATCTCGCGCAGTTTTCGCCCGGTTCTATGACGGTTTCCGATATCGTCGCCGGCGAGGGCATGGCGCTGATCGAATCGGTGCACCCGCAGGGCACGGCGAAGCGCACTGAAATCCTCGATCTCGACATGCGACGGGTGAACGGCCAGAGCATGCCGGCCCGCCTCGTGCATCAGGTCACCTCGAAAGATGGCGCGCCCGGCGAGAGCCGCACCATCGTCCTGATGCGCCCAAAGGGGCAGGAGGATACGGAATCCTCCTCCGCCATGCGTTTCACCCGCTTTTTCAACAACACGCCGATGGCGATTGCCTCGCTCGACGGCGAAGGCCGCATCCTGCGGATCAACGCGCCCTTCCTGAAATTGTTCTCCGGCGTTGTCGGTCGCGACGATATCGATCGCGGCGTTGCGCTTGAGACGGTCATCCATGACAATGAAAAACCACGACTCGAGCAGGCGCTGGCCGAAGCCAAGGACCGTCAGGGCGATATCGCGCCCTTCGATTCCCGCCATCCGAGCGATGAGGGCCGGCATTTCCGCTTCTATGTCAACGCCGTGATCGATCAGGACGACGAGGCGCCGGAAGAGGTGGCTATCGTCTATGCCATAGAGGTGACCGAGCAGAAGGCGCTTGAGACCCAGATGGCGCAGACGCAGAAGATGAATGCCGTTGGTACGCTCGCAGGCGGCATCGCCCACGATTTCAATAACGTTCTTACCGCCATCCTGCTGTCGTCGGACCACCTGCTGCTACAGGCGCGGCCTGCCGATCCGAGCTTCGCCGACCTCATGGAGATCAAGCGCAACGCCAACCGCGCGGCCGTGCTGGTGCGCCAGCTTCTGGCGTTCTCGCGCAAGCAGACCATGCGTCCTGCCATCCTCAACCTGACGGATGTGATCGGCGATCTGCGCATGCTGGTGGACAGGCTTATTTCCGGCACCAATGTCAAGCTGGAGGTCGATTACGGCCGCGATCTGTGGCCGGTGAAGACGGATCTGTCGCAATTCGAGCAGGTGCTCATCAATCTCTGCGTCAATGCACGCGACGCCATGCCCGACGGCGGCAAGATCACCATCAGGACGCGCAACGTCGACGCGAAAGAAATCGCAGCGCTTGGCCGTCCGGAATTCCCGGCCGAGGACATGGTGATGGTGGAAGTCGCCGATAACGGCACGGGTATTCCGCCGGAGATCATGGACAAGATTTTCGAGCCCTTCTTCACCACCAAGGAAGTCGGCAAGGGCACCGGCCTTGGCCTGTCGATGGTCTATGGCATCGTCAAGCAGTCGGGCGGTTATATCTATCCCGAATCGGAAGTTGGCAAGGGAACCGCCTTCCGCATCTACCTGCCGCGCCATGTGGTGGAGGCCGTTCAGGGCAACGGGCAGTCCGGCGAGGCCGCGCTTGCTCCGGTCATCGCAACCGAGCCGGTGAAGGAAGAGCCGTTGGATCTCACCGGCAAATCCGCCGTCGTGCTTCTGGTGGAGGACGAGGAAGCGGTGCGGCGCGGCGGCAAGCGCATGCTGGAAACCAGAGGCTACACCGTGCACGAGGCCGGGTCCGGCACCGAAGCCCTGGAGGTGATGGAGGAACTGGAAGGCAAGGTCGACATCGTCGTTTCCGACGTCGTGATGCCGGAAATGGACGGTCCGTCGCTGCTGAGGGAACTGCGAAAGTCCTATCCGGACCTGAAATTCATCTTCGTTTCGGGGTATGCCGAGGATGCTTTCGCAAAGAACCTGCCGGCCGACGCCAAGTTCGGTTTCCTGCCCAAACCCTTCTCGCTCAAGCAGCTCGCCATCGCCGTTCGCGAAATGCTCGACGACAAGGAATAAGGCGGGCGGCGGCGAACCGGATTCGGCTGCGCCGCGACCTGTCGCATCCATTGCATCCGGCCTGAAAAATGCGCCGCTACTGCGGGTCCGTGTCTTCCTGCGCCCTGGCTGCCTCCATATCCGCACTTTTCCCGAGGTTTGCCTCTTCGCAAACGCAATAGTGATTGCACCGTTTCGCAAGGGGCTTAAAATCGCGTCTTAACGACCTAGATATGAAGAGGCGAAGTTCTCCCTCCTGGCAAAGAACTGTCGGTTTGAGAACGGTTTGGAGAATGATGAAAGATGATCGCTAGGCCGATCTACATGCAGGGCGAGGGCGAAGGGGAAGACGGCGGCGGCACCAACCGCGGAACGTCTGTTATCACCCGCGTCAAGCCAAAAACAAAAAGACCGAATTTGTACCGTGTTCTTTTACTGAATGACGACTACACTCCCATGGAATTCGTCATCCACATTCTGGAGCGTTTTTTCCAGAAGGATCGCGAAGCGGCAACCCGCATCATGCTGCACGTGCACCAGCACGGCGTGGGCGAATGCGGGGTGTTTACATATGAGGTCGCAGAGACGAAAGTAAGCCAGGTCATGGATTTCGCCCGACAGCACCAGCATCCGCTGCAATGCGTCATGGAAAAGAAATGAGGATCGCAACGTGCCAACTTTTTCCCCAAGTCTCGAGAAGGCGCTGCACCAGGCACTGACCTTTGCAAATGAGCGTCACCACGAATATGCGACGCTGGAACATCTCCTTCTGGCGCTGATCGACGACGCGGATGCCGCAGCCGTCATGGGCGCCTGCAATGTCGATCTCGATGCGCTTCGCAAGACTGTCAGCGATTACGTCGACAATGAACTGACGAACCTCGTCACGGGTTATGACGAGGATTCCAAACCCACATCCGGCTTCCAGCGGGTTATCCAGCGGGCCGTCATCCATGTTCAATCGTCCGGCCGCGAGGAAGTGACCGGCGCGAACGTGCTTGTGGCCATTTTCGCCGAGCGCGAAAGCCACGCCGCCTATTTCCTGCAGGAGCAGGAGATGACCCGTTACGACGCGGTCAACTACATCTCCCACGGCATCGGTAAGCGCCCCGGCACGTCGCAGACGCGCACGCCGCGCGGTGCCGATGAACCGGAAAGCGAAAACAAGGCGAGCCGCAGCAATCCCGAGGAAGACGGATCGTCCGCCAAGAAGCAGCAGGATGCGCTGAAGGCTTACTGCATC
This sequence comes from Agrobacterium sp. LR_9, assembly GCF_041954855.1. NCBI lineage: Bacteria > Pseudomonadati > Pseudomonadota > Alphaproteobacteria > Hyphomicrobiales > Rhizobiaceae > Agrobacterium > Agrobacterium sp. LR_9. The sequence continues at coordinate 54,948 of NZ_JAVAYA010000002.1, read as the reverse complement.
AACCTCAATGAAAAGGCGAAAAACGGCAAGATCGATCCGCTGATCGGCCGCCACGACGAGGTCAACCGCACCATCCAGATCCTCTGCCGCCGCTCCAAGAACAACCCGCTTTATGTGGGCGATCCGGGCGTGGGCAAGACGGCGATTGCCGAAGGTCTCGCCAAGCGTATCGTCGAAGGCAAGGTGCCGGAGGCGCTCGCCAATGACACCATCTTCTCGCTCGACATGGGTACGCTGCTGGCCGGAACCCGCTATCGCGGCGATTTCGAAGAGCGGTTGAAGCAGGTCGTCAAGGAGCTCGAAGAATATCCGGGCGCGGTTCTGTTCATCGATGAAATCCACACCGTCATCGGTGCGGGCGCGACCTCGGGTGGCGCGATGGATGCATCGAACCTCTTGAAGCCTGCTTTGTCTTCGGGCGCGATCCGCTGCATCGGCTCGACCACCTATAAGGAATATCGGCAATTCTTCGAAAAGGATCGCGCGCTTGTGCGCCGTTTCCAGAAGATCGACGTCAACGAGCCGTCCATCGATGACGCCATCGCGATCATGAAGGGGCTGAAGCCCTATTTCGAGGACTACCACCACCTCAGATATTCCAACGAGGCGATCAAGGCTGCTGTCGAGCTGTCGGCCCGCTACATTTCCGACCGCAAGCTGCCGGACAAGGCGATCGACGTGATCGACGAGACCGGTGCGGCGCAGATGCTGCTGCCGGCCTCCAAGCGCCGCAAGCTGATCACCGAGCGGGAAATCGAGGCCACCATCGCGACGATGGCCCGCATTCCCCCGAAGACGGTCTCCAAGGATGACGAGATGGTTCTCGCCAACCTTGAAAAGGAACTGCGCTCGGTCGTTTATGGTCAGGACATCGCCATCGAGGCGCTTGCCACGGCCATCAAGCTGGCGCGTGCGGGCCTGCGCGAACCGAACAAGCCGATTGGCTCCTATGTCTTCTCCGGCCCGACGGGCGTGGGCAAGACGGAAGTGGCCAAGCAGCTTGCCGCCTCGCTCGGCGTCGAGATGCTGCGCTTCGACATGTCGGAATATATGGAGCGTCATACCGTGTCGCGCCTGCTCGGCGCACCTCCCGGTTATGTCGGCTTCGATCAAGGCGGTCTGTTGACCGACGGAGTCGACCAGCATCCGCATTCCGTGGTGCTGCTGGACGAAATCGAAAAGGCGCATCCGGATATCTACAACATCCTGTTGCAGGTGATGGACCACGGCTCGCTGACCGACCATAACGGCAAGAAGATCGACTTCCGCAACGTCATCCTCATCATGACGACGAATGCGGGTGCATCCGAAATGGCGAAATCCGCCATCGGTTTCGGTTCTTCGCGCCGTACGGGTGAAGATGAAGAGGCAATCAACCGCCTGTTCACGCCGGAGTTCCGCAACCGTCTGGACGCGATCATTCCGTTCTCGCCGCTGCCGACCGCTGTCATCCACAAGGTCGTGCAGAAGTTCGTCATGCAGCTGGAAACCCAGCTCTCCGAACGCAACGTCACTTTCGATCTGCATGAAGATGCGATCTCCTGGCTGGCGGAGAAGGGTTACGACGAGAAGATGGGCGCCCGTCCTCTGTCGCGCGTGATCCAGGAAAACATCAAGAAGCCGCTCGCCAACGAAATCCTCTTTGGCAAGCTCAAGAAGGGCGGCGTCGTCAGCGTCACCGTCGGCAAGAAGGATGACGGCTCCGATGGTCTCATACTCGAGGTCCTGCCGGAGACGGCACCCGTGAAGCCGCAGCCGGAGGCCGAACTGAAGGCGGCCAAATCGCCCGGCAAGGCGAAGGCCAAAACGAAACCCGCTTCCAAGGCGGCGAAGGCCAATGAAGAGGCGGATGTCCTTGTTGCCGAGGCCGACAAGTCGGACGGGGACGGCAAGCCGCGGCGCAAGACCAATGCGGTGCCGAAAGTGCCGAAGAAGAAATGACCAAGGTCTTCGACCGATAAACCGATGCCGGGCGAAAGCCCGGCATTTTCATGTATGAAGCGCGTCGCGTTTTCCCTGATACCTCCGGCGCGTTTCATTTTTTGTTTATGCATGACGTTACCCCGAAGCTGCGGCACAGTCTCGGGTGACATGCACAAGTGGGTCAGCAATGCAGACTGCCGACAGCGATACCATCCCCCTGAGCGGCTGGTTTTTCCGGGGAATGCGGGGCATATTTTCGCTGCCCTCGCTCATTCTGATGACATCTTTCGTCGGTTTTAGCGCCTTCGCGCTGGAATCCGGTGTCGCGCGCGGTGAAGCCGTGTTCATGACGCTGATGATCTGGGCCCTGCCGGCCAAGATGATCCTGATCGGCTCCATGGTCGGCGGCGCCAATCTTGCCGCCTGCTTTCTGGCGGTGACGCTGTCCTCGGTCCGGATGATGCCGATGGTCGCCTCCATCGTGCCAGAAATGCGCGGCGCGAAGACGCCGACATGGATCTTGCTGTTTCTCTCCCACTTCGTCGCAATCACGGCCTGGGTTTTTGCCACGCAAAATCTTTCCAAGGTGCCGCGCGAAGCACGCGCCGCCTGGTTCGCCGGTTTCGGCATGACGCTCACCGTGGTCAATGCCATCATCGTCGGCCTGTGTTACGGCGTTGTCGCCGCCTTTCCGCCGCTTGTCGCCGGCGTGCTGTTTTTTCTCACGCCGGTCTATTTCGTGGCATCGATCTGGGCTTCGGCCCGTCATTCCGTTGTCAAGGTCGCCTTCGTCATCGGTGTTATCGCCGGACCGGCCTTCGCGGTCATCGCACCGGAATTCGATATTCTCTATGCCGGGATAGGCGGGGGCACGGGGGCCTATCTGATCGACCGCCTCGTGTTCCGCCGTCGGATAAAACCCGTCTCACCGGAGAGCGAACCATGATGACCGAACATTGGTGGGCGCCTTATCTCTTCATCGCGATTGCCGGCTGGCTGGCGACCGATCTCTGGCGCTGGCTCGGCGTTCTCGCCGGTAACCGCCTGAAGGAGGATTCCGAAGCGCTGCACTGGGTAAGGGCAGTCGCCACCGCACTCGTCATGGCCGTCACCGCCAAGCTGATCGTCTTTCCAACCGGAACGCTGGAAGCATCCCCCCTGTGGCTGCGCATCGGCGCCGCCACACTCGGTTTCATCGCTTTTCTGATGGCAGGCCAGCGGGTCATCGTCGGCGTGGCTGTGCCGATCCTGCTTCTGGCGGGTGGGTTGTTCGCGCTCGGTTTCTAGTACACGCTTTATCCGAATATTAAGGCCGTTGCCCTACTTTGCCGCTGATTGAAACAGGGGCAGCAATTCAATGCGACTCTTTGCGGCAGAGCGTTTTGTACTTGGCATTATCGCCATATTATTCGTTGTTGATGCGGTATTGATTGCGGCCAAAGGCATTCAAGTCGACTACGCAGGGTATCTTCTATGCGCGCTGGCGGGTGCGGGCGTTTTCGCTCTCGGACAATTCTATCGCAAAAGCGGACGTGATCTTCGCATCGCCGCCGCCTTGATTGCGGGCGGGCTGTTCATCCTGTTCACGCTCGTCGCCTCGGTTTTCAACTACATGTTCCTGCCTGTTGCTTTCCCGGCGATCGATCACCTGCTTTTCCGTGTCGATGCGATGTTTGGGTATAGCTGGCCGGATGTTGTTATCTGGGCGGCCACATATCCTTGGATCGGCAAAATTCTATTCATGGTTTATGCGACCTCTTTGCCCCAGCTTTTGCTCATCATCATCACGCTGGGTTTCACCGGTAAAGACAGGGTGTTGCACCATTTTCTCGTTACAGGCGTGATTGGCGCAATGGTCAGTATCACCTTCTGGATATTTTTCCCGACTTATGGCGCTAAAGCCTATCATGAGCTACCGCAGTGGGTTGCGCAGACAATTCCATTGGCGGTCGATCCGGCTTACGGGCGGGAATTGATGCGGTTGGGGCAGGAGGGCGTGAGTTATCTCACACCCAGAAACGTGCTGGGGCTGATAGGATTCCCCTCGTTTCACATCTTCATGGCGGCGATGTCCGTCAGGTTTGTGCCACGACACCCGCTGGTGATAGCGATAATCTTGCCGCTGAATCTCGTGATGTTATTGGCCGTTCTCGTTCAGGGCGGACATCATCTTTCCGATGTATTCGGCGGCCTCGTCGCATTTGCCATTGTCTGCGCCGCCTCGGCCCGCCTGCTTGACTGGCATTCGGCAAGGAAACGGGTCGGGGAGGCAACCTCTCCCGCTCAGATCGTCGCGGCGGAGTAGTTGCCACGGGTTTCGCGGCCGTGGGCTTCCGCAACCAGCCAGTCCGATAGGATATAGGCCGGCGCGGTCATTTCTTCCGATTCGATCAGCCAGTAATATTTGTCCGTATCGGCCGCCTGGTCGGAAAGCACGGTCAATTGACCATGGGCGATCTCGTCACCAAGAAGTGCTGTCGGGCAAAGGCCGATACCTTGCCCGGCCTTGAGGGCGGTTACGAGCAGATTGAAATCCGCAAAGATGGGGCCGGTGGTTTTTGGCAGGGAGAGGCCGGCCGTTGCGAACCAGTTCTGCCAGGCCGCCTCGGTGTCGTCATGTAGCAATTCCGCTCGTAACAGGCTGTCAACATTGTCGAAAGGACCGAATTTAGCGACGTAGCCCGGCGCGCATGTCGGCCGCGTCTCCGCGCTGAAAAGCGCAACCGCATTTTCCCCAGAGGCGATGCCGTGTCCTATGATGAGATCGGCCGGTATTGCGTGATGCGCGCCGGAATAGCTGATGGATACCTGTATATCGGGGTAAAGCGCCCGAAAGCGGGGCAGGCGGGGCGTCAGAAAATGCGCTACGACCGAGGGCAGGCTGGCAAGGCGGACAGTCATGCGGTCATGGCTCTGACGGATCTGGGCGGCGCCAGAAGCGATCTGGCGTAGGGCGGTCGAAACCGTCGTGCCGAATTCCTTTCCGGCTGGAGTAAGTCTCACGCCCCGCGCGTGCCGCTCGAACAGCGCCACACCGAGCCAGGCCTCGAGGTTGCGCACATGCTGGCTGACGGCGGTTGCCGTCATGCCGAGTTCCTGCGCAGCCAGAGAAAAACTCGTTCTTCTGGCTGCAGCTTCGAATGCGCGGAGGGTGGTGAGCGGCGGTAATTTCATGGTGTCTCAAGGGTAAGTAAGACTTGGCCTGAGCGCAAGAAAAACCCGTCTTGTCAGGCGGGCACACATGGCGCAATTTCGCCTCAAGATTTTGATTGCCCGAGGATTTCATGACCCCCATGCCCGCTGCCGAACCTGTCGACGCCGCCGCACGTCGCGCCGTCCGTCCTGTTGTCGTTTATCCGAACGGGACGCTTGAGATGCCAGACCTCGCGCGTCTGGAAGAAGCCAAACGAAGCATGGAAAAGATCGATGAGGTCATCGTGCCGCCGCGTGACGGTCGCACTTTTCATGTGCCAAAGGGGCACTTCTTTCGCATCGTAAGCGTTGAAGGTCCGCAGGTCGGAGACCTGAACCTCTGGAACGCCCATGATCTGACCGAGCGGTTTTTTAGCGGCAAGACCCGCGCCCTGCACGCCACCCATGTTTCGATCGGCAACCGACTGTGGAGCAACCTGCCGTCCCTGCGGCCGATGGCGACGATCACGCATGATACGCTATCATGGTATGGCTTCGACGAAGACGGCGGCAGTGTGCATGACGTGATCGGCACACGCTGCGATCCCTATACCAACAAGCTGCTGAGCGGCGGCGATTACCACCATTGCTGCCATTCCAATCTAACCAATGCGCTGGCCTCCGCCAGGGGCCTGTCATTCCGGCAGGCGGAGCCGCATGTGCATGACGTCCTCAACGTCTTCATGTGCACGGGTTTCACCCGCGACACACACCAATATTTCATGAAGGCGAGCCCGGTGCGGTCTGGTGATTATCTGGAGCTTTTTGCCGAGATCGATCTTATCGGCGCGCTTTCCGCCTGCCCGGGCGGTGATTGCAGCGCCACGCATTCGAGCGATACGGCGGCCTGTTATCCGCTGAAGGTGGAAATATTCCGGCCCGATATGACGGTGCTTGAGGGCTGGCCATGGCCGGAGAGGAATGCTTACCGTTCTCCGGAATGATCAGTCCGAAACCTTTCCTCCGTCATGCTCGGGACAAGCCCACTGCTGTCCGGTTTAAATTTGGTGGACATGGCGCACGGTGTTGCTCCTCTTTCGTGTCCGAGATCGTCGCCAAACGCTCGAATACGAGTAGAATCAACACCGTGCGCCATGTCCACCAAATTTAAACCGGACAGCAGTGGCACAAGGCCGAGGATGACGTCGCATGCGAGGCAGCCATCACGAAGCAAGCGCGGCCTTTATCTTATCCGCGTGGGCTTTCAATACCTCGCCATCGGCCATCACGCCGGAATGCGGCTTGAGCGGCTCACCTTCCTTGCGCGGAATGACGTGGAAATGCAGGTGAAAAACGGTCTGGCCAGCCGCCGGCTCGTTGAACTGCGCGATGAAGACGCCATCGGCATCGAAGGCTTCCTTGGCCGCCACGGCCAGTTTCTGCACCACGGGAATGGTCCTCGCCAGCACTTCAGGGTCAGCATCGAGCAGGTTGCGTGAACCGGTTTTCGGAACGACCAGCAGATGGCCGGGGGCCTGCGGCATCACATCCATGAAGGCTAGCGTGTGCTCGTCCTCGTAAAGCTTGTGGCTCGGAATTTCGCCGCGCAGGATTTTTGCGAAGATATTGTTGTCGTCATAGGCGCTGGCCGTCATCGTGATCTCTCCTCATGGCGGACTATACGTCCGGTTCCTGTCTCTCGCCCTTGCGGAAGGGCGTGTGTTCATCGAGATAATCGCCGATATGCTCGACTTCCTCGCGCTCGCGCTGAAGATAATCGGCAATGGCGCGGCGCAGGCCCGGATGGACAATGAAATGCGCCGAGTGGGTGGTGACGGGCATGTAACCGCGCGCCAGCTTGTGTTCGCCCTGAGCGCCGGCTTCCACCCGTTTCAGTCCCCTGGAAAGCGCGAAATCGATGGCCTGATGATAGCAAACCTCGAAATGCAGAAAGGGGTGATCCTCGATACAGCCCCAGTGGCGGCCATAAAGCGCGTCCGAGCCGATGAAATTGATCGCACCGGCAATATAACGTCCCTCGCGTTTCGCCATCACCAGCAGCACATCATCGGCCATGCGCTCGCCGATCAGCGAATAAAATTCCCGCGTCAGATAGGGCCGGCCCCATTTACGGCTGCCGGTATCCATATAGAAGGCGAAGAACTGGTCCCAGATATCCTCGGTCAGGTCGCTTCCCGTCAGCCAGTCGATCTCGATGCCGTTTTCGAGTGCGGCGCGGCGTTCCTTTTTCAGGCCCTTGCGCTTGCGCGAGGAAAGGGCGTCAAGAAAATCATCGTGGTTGCGATAGCCGTTATTGATGAAGTGGAACTGCTGGTCGGTCCTGTGCAGGAAATCGCGGGGCAGAAGAGTGGAGAGATCGTTCTCTTCCAGAAAAGTGACATGTGTCGACGAGACGCCGATCTTTTCCGTCACCTGCGCGAGACCGGAGGCCAGGAGCGTTTTGAAACGTGTCTCGTCCTCGTTTTCGCAGACGAGCAACCGTGGTCCGGTTGCCGGCGTGAAAGGGACCGAGCATTGCAGTTTCGGATAATAATGCCCGCCGGCCCGCTCGAAAGCATCCGCCCAGCCGTGGTCGAAAACATATTCGCCCTTGCTGTGGTTCTTCAAATAGGCGGGCACCGCGCCGACCAGAGCTCCGGAGGCGTTTTCGAGAAGCAGATGGTGCCCCAGCCAGCCGGTTTTCGCTGTCGCCGATCCCGATTCTTCCATGGATGATAAAAATTCATGGGAAATAAACGGGTTGTAGATTTTTCCTGACGTATTGCGCGAGGTTCCGGAAAGCCGTTTCCAGCTTTCCGGATCGATATCCCTGAAGGATTGCGCAACGCGAATGGAATAGTCTTCTGTCATGCCGTGGCGGACGGGTTCTCTCTCGGGTCGAAACCTTCGAATGTCATCTGGTCCGCATATTTATAGGTAGTCTCGCGCGCATTTTCATCCCTGACCGTCCAGGTAATCACCGGAAGGCCAAGTTTTCTTTGCGCCTCGATGAAGCTGTTGGGCAGATGACCCCAATGATAGGAGATAAAATCGAGCCCGAGCTGCATCGCTTCGTCATGTTTGAAGAAGTCTTCCGGCTTGTCGCCTTCGGCCGTCAGGCCCAGCGGCCAGGGCGAGCCGGCCGCCTTCAAATCCTTCAGCAGATGGTGGTCGAAGCTCATCAGCGCCACATGGCCCTTGTAGTCCTCAAGGTCTTCCAGCACCGCCTCGGCAAAACCGTCGTCGACGCCTTCACCGGCGCGGCCTTTCAGCTCAATGACCAGCGGCACCTTGCCGGCGCAGAGCGTGAGAAGCTGCTTGAGGGTAGGGACCCGGTCCCCGGTCTGGCCGACGGCAAGAAGCGACAGCTCGGCGGATGTGCGTTCGCGCACATCGCCCTTGATGCTGGTCAGGCGGGCCATGTCGTCGTCGTGAAAAATCACCGGCACACTGTCGGCTGCCAGCTGCACGTCGCATTCGATGGCGAAACCGGCTTCGATGGCGCGGGAAAAGGCGGAAAGCGTATTTTCCCAGACCGCCTTATTGAGATCGTGATAACCGCGATGGGCGACGGGCTGAGCTGTCAGCCAGGAGAGTTTCAGCGTCATACGTCGATTTCCACGATGGCGTCTATTTCGACGGCGGCATTGAAGGGCAGGCAGGCCATGCCGACGGCGGCGCGGGCGTGTTTGCCGGGCTCACCGAGAACATTGGCAATGAGGTTGGAAGCACCGTTGATGACGAGGTGCTGTTCCACGAACTCCGGAACCGACGCAACAAAGCCATTCAGCTTGACGACACGGCGGATTTTCGAGAGATCGCCATTCAAAGCGGCCTTGACCTGTGCGAGAATGTTGACGGCGCATAATTCGGCCGCGCGCTGGGCGCCTGGCACGTCGACATCGCGGCCAACGAGGCCCGTCACCGCAATCTTGCCCGATTCCATCGGCAGTTGACCCGATACATAAAGCAGATTGCCGCTGATGGTGAATGGAACGTAGTTTGCGGCTGGTGCTGCGGCTACGGGGAGCGTAAAGCCAAGTTCCTTGAGGCGGCCTTCGATGACGTCCGACATTTTCGTCTCCGGTTTTGTTGTAAATCCTTCAAGAATCCGGCATTCAGAAGATGTTGATCCAAAAGCCGGGCGGTTGCTTGTACAATATGAGCGGCGAGTCCAACAGGAGATATTGCATGTTTGTCAGGACGCTTGGTTTCGTTGCCGCAACAGGGCTTATGACCGGCCTGTCGAACGCTGCCAATGCCTTGCCGGTCACGGTTCCCGATCTCGTCGCCCACCGCGCCGTCTACGATCTCGAACTCAAGGATGCGTCCGATCGATCCGGCATCGAGGGCATGACGGGCCGCATGGTCTATGAATTCACGGGCTCGGCCTGTCAGGGCTACAAGACGGATTTCCGTTTCGTGACGCAGATCAACACCGGCGATGCCGTGCGCATGACCGACCAGCAGACCACGACCTTCGAGGATCTGACGGCCAAGAAATTCACCTTTGAGACCAAGTCCTACACCGACGACAAGCTGGACAAGGAAGTGCAGGGCGCCGCGACCGACGGTACCGATGGCGTGAAGGTCGATCTGACCCGCCCGGATGCCCGCCAGGTCAGTCTCGTCGCCAGCGAATTCCCGACGCAGCACATGTTTCAGGTCATCGAACATGCGAAACAGGGAAAGCGCATCTTCGAATCCCGGATATTCGACGGTTCGGACGATGGCGATGAAAGCCTGATCACCTCCACGCTCGTCGGCAAGTCGCAGATGCCGAAGGATGGCGATGCCGACGCCGGCAAGGCGGGCGAATTCGCCAAGGCGGCATTCTGGCCGGTAACGATCGCCTATTACAACGACAAGACCGGCACCGACGCTTTGCCGATCTACCGTATGTCGTTCAAGCTTTACGAAAACGGAATCACCCGCGATCTGACGATGGATTACGGCGATTTCGTTCTGACGGGAAAGCTTGCGAAGCTCGATATTCTCAAGCCCGAAACCTGCGAAAACAAGCCTGTCCGCTGAAACGCGGCTGTTTCTGCTGTTTTTTCGCATAAATGCTTGCATTTTCGTGCGGGCGACTGTATGCGGCTCACCATTCCACACGCGAAGCTTGGGATGTTCCGGGAGAAATCCGGTCCGTTCCGCCCGGTGGTGTCGATGAAAATCGGCGCTGTTCGTTTCGCGGGGGTTAAACCGGAAAAGGAGTAACAAGGCATGGCATTGCCCGATTTTTCTATGCGCCAGCTTCTGGAAGCTGGTGTTCACTTCGGCCACCAGACGCACCGCTGGAACCCGAAGATGAAGCCGTACATCTTCGGCGACCGTAACAACATCCACATCATCGACCTGGCTCAGACCGTCCCGATGCTGTCGCGCGCCCTTCAGGTCGTGTCCGACACCGTTGCCCGTGGCGGCCGCGTTCTGTTCGTTGGCACCAAGCGCCAGGCGTCGGAAATCATCGCCGACAGCGCAAAGCGTTCGGCCCAGTACTACGTCAACTCCCGCTGGCTCGGCGGCATGATGACCAACTGGAAGACCATCTCCAACTCGATCCAGCGCCTGCGCAAGGTCGACGAGATCCTGAACTCGGAAGCTTCCGGCTACTCCAAGAAGGAACGCCTGAACCTCGAGCGCGAACGCGAAAAGCTTGAAAAGGCTCTCGGCGGTATCCGCGATATGGGCGGCGTTCCGGACCTGATGTTCATCATCGACACCAATAAGGAAAAGATCGCGATCGAAGAAGCCAAGCGTCTTGGCATTCCGGTCGTTGCTATCATCGACAGCAACTGCGATCCGGACCACATCGACTACCCGATCCCGGGTAACGACGATGCGTCGCGCGCCATCTCGCTTTACTGCGACCTGATCGCCCGCGCTGCCATCGACGGTATTGCCCGTCAGCAGGGCGCTTCCGGTCGCGACATCGGCGCTTCGGAAGAAGCTCCGATCGAGCCCGCTCTCGAAGACGAGGCTGGCGCCTGATATAGGCCCTGTCTGGCGGCGATCTCGGTCGCCGTCTCCTCGACCAGGATATGACAAGGCCGTCAAAGACCTTCAATGGGTTGACGGCCTTGTTCGTTTAAAGCGCTCCGCCACGTTTTTATGAAATCGCTGGCGTCCGATGCGGTTGAAACGGAAGGCAGTCTTCATAACGCTGTCATACTTCAGCGGCACCCATCATCTCGATGCATGGAGACGCCGCAGCACTTGGGAATGCGCATGCCCCTTTCCTGAAATCCTCTTCGGTTTCAAAGGGTGTGCGGCCGGGTACAGTCATCACCCAGAACTTCGGCACGGCAAATTCCGCCGGCTGACCGATCGAACCGATAAGAGGCACACAATGACCGAAATCACAGCCGCAATGGTGAAGGAACTGCGCGAAAAGTCTGGCGCAGGCATGATGGACTGCAAGAAGGCTCTTGCTGAGACCAATGGCGACATGGAAGCGGCGATCGACTGGCTGCGCGCCAAGGGCATCGCAAAGGCCGACAAGAAGTCCGGCCGCACGGCTGCCGAAGGTCTGGTCGGCGTCGCTACCATGGGTCACAAGGCTGTCGTCGTTGAGCTGAACTCCGAAACCGACTTCGTTGCCCGTAACGATGCGTTCCAGGATCTCATCCGCGGTATCGCCCAGGTTGCCCTCACCACCAACGGCACCGTTGACGCTGTTTCCGCTGCTACCTATCCGGCAACCGGCAAGTCCGTTGCCGACAGCATCAAGGACGCGATTGCCACCATCGGTGAGAACATGACGCTCCGCCGCTCGGCAGCGCTCGAAGTTCCGCACGGTGTTGTTGCGACCTACATCCACAATGCTGCCGGCGACGGCATCGGCAAGCTCGGCGTTCTCGTTGCCCTGAAGTCGGAAGGCGACAAGGCCGTTCTGAACTCCATCGGCCGTCAGGTTGCCATGCACATCGCTGCGACCAACCCGCTCGCCATCCGCGCTGAAGAAGTCGACGCCGCCGTTGCCGAGCGCGAGCGCAACGTCTTCATCGAACAGGCCCGCGAATCCGGCAAGCCGGAAGCCATCATCGAAAAGATGGTCGATGGCCGTATGCGCAAGTTCTTCGAAGAAGTCGCCCTTCTGTCGCAGGCTTTCGTCATCAACCCGGACCTGACTGTCGGCGCTGCTGTCAAGGAAGCCGAAAAGGAAGCCGGTGCTTCCATCGAAGTGACGGGCATGGTTCGCCTGCTGCTCGGCGATGGCGTCGAGAAGGAAGAAAGCGATTTCGCAGCCGAAGTCGCAGCCGTCGCCAAGGGCTGATTATATTTACCCAATCTTGGGAAAACGGGAGGGCATCGCGTGACAACGCGGTGCCCTTCGTGTATCCGCGTTTCGGTTACATTTCCGAGGAGTCATGATGTCTTCCAAGCCGATCTACAAACGCGTTCTTCTCAAGGCTTCCGGCGAAGCCCTCATGGGCGATCAGGGTTTCGGTATCGATGTGGCGGTGGCTGATCGCATCGCTTCCGATATCGCCGAGGCGAGGGCGATGGGCGTCGAAGTCGGCGTTGTCGTCGGCGGCGGCAATATTTTCCGCGGCGTTGCCGTGGCCTCCAAGGGCGGCGACCGCGTGACCGGCGACCATATGGGTATGCTGGCGACCGTCATCAACGCGCTGGCGCTCGCGACCTCGCTGCGAAAGCTCAGCATCGACACCGTCGTTCTCTCCGCAATCGCCATGCCTGAAATCTGTGAGAGCTTCTCGCAGCGCGCGGCGCTCCATCATCTCGCGCAGGGGCGTGTGGTGATCTTCGCTGGCGGTACGGGCAACCCCTTCTTCACCACTGATTCTGCCGCAGCCTTGCGCGCTGCGGAAATGGGCGCAGAAGCGATCTTCAAGGGCACGCAGGTGGATGGCATCTATTCCGCCGACCCGAAGAAGGACCCGACGGCGACCCGTTTCGACGAATTGACCCATAGCGAAGTGCTCGGCAAGGGCCTGGCGGTCATGGATATCGCCGCCGTTGCGCTTGCCCGCGAAAACCACATTCCGATTATTGTTTTCTCGATCCACGAGAAGGGCGGTTTTGCGCAGATATTGACCGGCGGCGGCCGCAAGACCATCGTGCACGACAAATAATCAAAACGATGCCGCCTCAAGGGGCGATTACGGCCGGCTTGGCCGACAAGATGGAGTATCAAGATGAGTGGTGTTGACCTCAACGATATCAAGCGCCGTATGGACGGCGCCATCAATGCATTCAAGAGCGATATCGCATCGCTTCGCACCGGCCGTGCTTCGGCCAATATTCTCGATCCGGTGACCATTGAGGCCTACGGCTCGCGCGTGCCGCTCAATCAGGTCGCAAACATCACCGTTCCGGAGCCGCGCATGCTCGGCGTCAACATCTGGGACAAGTCGATGGTCAACGCCGTCGACCGTGCGATCCGCGAATCCAATCTCGGCCTCAACCCCATCGTCGACGGCCAGAACCTGCGCATTCCTCTGCCTGAACTCAACGAGGAGCGCCGCAAATCGCTCGTCAAGGTCGCCCACGATTATGCCGAAAAGTCCAAGGTGGCGATTCGCCATGTGCGTCGTGATGGCATGGATGGTCTGAAAAAAGCCGAAAAGGACGGTGACATCGGTCAGGACGAAAGCCGTGGACAGTCGGAAAAGGTTCAGAAAATGACCGATGACACGATTTCGGAAATTGACCGCTTGCTTGCCGAGAAGGAAAAGGAAATCATGCAGGTCTGATATCGTTCGCGATAGACCTGTATTTTATTCGTTTTAATTCCGCGCTGCCCTGTTACTGGATCGATATGCCGACGACGACACGTTCCTCCATACCCGAGCACGTCGCCATCATCATGGATGGCAATGGACGCTGGGCAAAGCAGCGCGGTCTTCCGCGCGTGATGGGGCATCGCCGCGGTGTGGAGGCCGTGCGCGAGACCGTGCGCGCGGCCGGCGATTGCGGAATACGCTATCTCACGCTCTTTGCCTTCTCGTCGGAAAACTGGCGTAGGCCCGAATCCGAGGTGAGCGATCTGATGGGGCTTTTGAAAGCCTTCATCCGGCGTGACCTTGCGGAACTGCACCGCGAAAATGTTCGCGTGCGGATCATCGGCGACCGGCAGGGGCTGAAGCATGACATACGCTCTCTCCTCGAAGAGGCGGAGCAGATGACGGCGGGCAATACCAAGCTGACGCTGGTGATCGCCTTCAACTACGGAAGCCGCGACGAGATTGCGCGTGCGACAGCGGCGATAGCGCGCGATGTCGCCGAAGGCCGGCTTAATGCCGAATCCATTACGCCGGAGATGATTTCGGCCAGACTCGACACGTCGGGTATGCCCGATCCGGATCTCATCATCCGCACCAGCGGCGAAGAGCGCCTGTCGAACTTCCTGCTCTGGCAGGCCGCTTATTCCGAGTTCCTGTTCGTTCCCGAATATTGGCCGGACTTCGACCGCCAGCGATTCTTCTCCGCAATCGAGCAATATGCAACGCGTGACCGCCGCTTCGGTGCACTCACCGAGCAGGTTGCCGTGGCAGGCGCCTGATGAGCCGTGAACTCAGACTGCGGATCGTGTCCGCAATCGTCATGGCGGCGGTCATTCTGGCCGCGACCTGGTATGGCGGCATTCTGTTCCGCATCGTCGCGGGCCTTCTGGCGATCCTCATCTATTATGAATGGTCGACGATTACCCGGCTGTCTGAAACCAATTCGACCGGCAATGCCTGGGGCTGGTTCGCGGTCGCCGTCATCGCCGGCAATACGATATTCGGCGAATCCTCGCTCGATTTGCCGCTCTTATCCGGCTTCACGCTGACGGCGGCGCTGTTTCCAATTTTGCGCGGCAGAAACTGGTGGCTGGTGGGCGGCATTTTTTATGCGGGCCTGAGCGGCATATCGCTGGCAGCCATCCGTGGTGACGAGCTGACCGGCTTCGTGTCCATCCTGTTTATCTTCGCCGTTGTCTGGTCGACGGATATTCTCGCCTATTTCGTCGGACGCGCCATTGGCGGGCCGAAGCTTGCGCCTTCGATCTCGCCCGGCAAGACCTGGTCCGGCGCGATCGGCGGGGCGGTGGCGGCCGTGATCGGCGGCGGTGCGGTGTCCATGGCCTATCACGGCAGGATCAGCGTGCTGGTGCTTGGGCTCGCCCTTATCCTCTCGGTGTTCAGCCAGATCGGCGATCTCTTCGAATCCTTCGTGAAGCGGCGTTTCCAGGTCAAGGATTCCAGTCATCTCATTCCGGGCCATGGCGGCTTCATGGACCGTGTCGACGGTCTTGTTTTCGCCTGCTTTACGGTATTCCTCATTGCTTTCGTGCATGCGGCGGCAACCGGCGACGTGCCCGGATCGGGCGGCGGTCTGTTGCCGGGTTTCTGAGCGGCGCGAAAGGTCACGACACAAAGGGCAGATTGTCATGAACACAGTAATGGCGGCGACCGGCTTTCTGACCGGCTATATCGTGCCTTTCATCCTGGTGCTGTCGCTGCTCGTTTTTGTCCATGAAATGGGCCATTATCTGGTCGGTCGCTGGTGCGGCATCCGTTCCACGGCATTCTCCATCGGCTTCGGCCCGGAACTGATCGGCTTCACCGACAAACGCGGCACGCGATGGAAGATTTCGGCGATCCCGCTCGGCGGTTACGTCAAGTTCTTCGGCGATGAGGATGCGGCGAGCAAGCCGGATAGTTCCGGCCTGTCGCATATGTCTCTGGAGGAGAGGGCGCAGACGCTTTCCGGCGCAAAGCTGTGGAAAAGGGCGGCCACGGTTGCCGCAGGCCCGATCGCCAATTTCATTCTTGCCATTCTCATCTTCGCGGTGCTCTTCGGCATTTACGGCCGCATGATCGCCGATCCGGTCGTGGCGGAAGTCCGTGAAAACAGCGCGGCGGCTGCCGCCGGCGTGCAGCCCGGCGACCGGCTCATCGCGATCGATGGCGAAAAAGTGATGACCTTCGAGGATGTCCGCCGTTACGTCGGCATCCGGCCGGGCACGCCGATCACGGTGACGGTCGAAAGGGCGGGCGAGGAGCTGAAGCTGCCGATGGTCCCGACTCGCACCGAAACCACAGACCAGTTCGGCAACAAGCTGGAAATGGGCATTATCGGCATCGTCACCGACCAGACCAGCGGCAATTTCCGCCATATCGAATATTCGCCGTCCGAGGCGCTGGTCGAAGGCGTGCGGGAAACTGGCCACGTCATTACCGGAACATTCAACTATATCGGCAATCTCGTGACAGGGCGCATGAATGCCGATCAGCTTGGCGGTCCGGTGCGTGTGGCGCAGGCGTCCGGCCAGATGGCGACGCTCGGCATTTCCGCCGTTATCCAGCTTGCCGCCGTTCTTTCCGTCTCCATCGGTCTTTTGAACCTGATGCCTGTGCCGGTTCTGGACGGCGGGCATCTGGTGTTCTACGCCATCGAGGCCATTCGTGGCAGGCCGCTTGGTGCGGGCGCGCAGGAAGTCGCGTTCCGTATCGGGATGATGATGATTTTGGGTCTTATGGTTTTTGCAACATGGAATGATATCAGCAGCTTGATCGGCTGAGGATTGTGTTTTAACGGTTTTGTTAGTTGTTTGTTTACCTTGTTTTTATGCCGAAGTGGCGAATGAGCCACTCTGGAGCACGAAGTAAACAGAATTTAACGTTCGCGCTTGCTTGTAGGGGAAAAGCAGGTAAAACGACGCACATGGCCGGAGTCGGGTTCCGCCCGCTGAGGGACAACGTAAAAAGGTAAG
Organism: Agrobacterium sp. LR_9; assembly: GCF_041954855.1. NCBI lineage: Bacteria > Pseudomonadati > Pseudomonadota > Alphaproteobacteria > Hyphomicrobiales > Rhizobiaceae > Agrobacterium > Agrobacterium sp. LR_9. Next base: position 38,168 of record NZ_JAVAYA010000002.1, on the reverse strand, counting down.
AATTGAAATGAAGGCTGGTTCAAGATTTTTGAACGCTGTGTCGGCGGTTGCTCTGTCTGCCGGTGTTGCTTCGGTTGCGGGCCTTGGCGTGCTTGCCTCTGCTGGCGCTGCAAATGCGGCCGTCATCAGCAGGATCGATGTTCGCGGGGCCGACCGGTCCGGTGCGGACTCCGTGCGTTCCAACATCACCATTGCGCCGGGTAAGAACTTTTCCAATTCGGACATCGATGAATCGGTGAAGCGTCTTTACGCCACCGGTTACTTCTCGAATGTTTCCATGCGCGTTTCCGGCAGCACGCTGGTCGTGACCGTCAATGAAAACCAGCTCGTCAACCAGGTGGTCTTCAACGGTAACCGCAAGATCAAGGACGACAAGCTCGCCGGCGTCGTGCAGACCCAGTCCCTCGGCCCGTTCAATCAGGCCATCGTGACTGCGGATATTGCCCGCATCAAGGAAGCCTACGCCGCCATCGGCCGTAGCGATGTTGAAGTCACCACGCAGACCGTTTCCGTCGGTCAGGGCCGTGTGAACATTGCTTTCGTCATCAATGAAGGCGAGCGCACGAAGATCGGCCGCATCGATTTCATTGGCAACAATGCCTATAGCGATGGCCGTCTGGCCGCCGTTATCAACACCAAGAAGTCCAACATGCTGTCGTTCCTGACGCGTAAGGACGTCTATAACGAGGACAAGCTGCGCGCCGACGAAGAGGCGCTGCGCCAGTTCTATTACAACCGCGGTTATGCCGACTTCCGTGTCGTGTCCTCCGAGGCTGTGCTGGACGAGTCTAAGAACGAATACACCATCTCCATCACGGTCGATGAAGGTCAGCGTTACAACTTCGGCAACGTCGCGGTCGAATCGACCGTTCCGGGCGTCGATGGTTCGGAACTTCAGGGCCTCGTGGAAACCCACCAGGGCGGAAGCTACAGCGCCAAGGAAGTTCAGCAGAGCATGGAAGCGATTTCCAAGCGCGTGGCCGGCGAAGGTTATCCCTTTGCCCGCGTAACGCCGCGCGGCGACCGCGACATGGCTGGCAACACCATCGGTGTGACCTATATCGTCGATCAGGGCGAGCGCGCCTATGTCGAGCGTATCGAAATCCGCGGCAACACCCGTACGCGTGACTACGTCATTCGTCGCGAGTTCGATATTTCCGAAGGCGATGCATTCAACCAGACGGTCATCACGGCTGCAAAGCGCCGTCTCGAAGCGCTCGGCTATTTCTCGAAGGTCAATATTTCGACCGCCGGCGGCAGCGCGCCTGACCGCGTCGTTATCGTTGTTGACGTAGAAGATCAGTCGACGGGTTCGTTCGGTATCGGCGCCGGCTACTCGCAGAACGACGGTGTGCTGCTCGAAGCCTCCATCGAAGAGAAGAACTTCCTCGGCCGCGGCCAGTACATCCGTCTCGCCGCCGGTGCGGGTGAAGATGATGCGCGCAGCTATACGCTGTCCTTCACGGAACCCTATTTCCTCGGCTACCGTCTTGCCGCAGGTTTCGACCTGTTCAAGAGCCAGAGCCGCAGCGAAGACTATTATGACTACGACGAGCAGGGCTTCTCGCTGCGCGTGACCGCGCCGATCACCGAAGACCTCTCAACGACGTTCAAGTACACCTACAAGCAGCTCAATTATGACGGCGAAGGCGACTGGGAAACCGGCAGCAACCTTGCCGCTCCCTACAAGGACCTGATCCGTGGCGGTGACTGGACGCAGTCCATCATTTCGAACACGCTGAACTACAATACGCTCGACGACCGCAACATGCCGCGCGAAGGCTGGCAGGCTGCTCTGACGAACGAATTTGCAGGTCTCGGCGGCGATTCCGAATATTACAAGATTTACGCCAAGGCTCGCTTCTTCTACACGCTCTCCGATGAGTACGATGTCATCGGCTCGCTGACCGGTCAGGCCGGTCACGTGGTGCCGACAGGCGACAATCTGCTGGTATTCGATCAGTTCAAGTTCGGTGGCCGTCAGGTTCGCGGCTTCAAGAACGACGGTATCGGTCCGCGCATCGGTTCCGACTCCATCGGCGGCACCACCTATTTCGCCGCTTCTGCTGAAGTCACTGCTCCGATGCCTGGCGTTCCGGAAGATTTCGGCCTTCGCCTCGCTGGCTTCGTGGATGCCGGCACGCTCTATGGCAACAAGGTTGCCAACAGCGCCGGTGTGAAGGACGACAACTCCATCCGCGCATCCGCCGGTATCGGCGTGATGTGGGCGTCGCCCTTCGGTCCGATCCGCGTCGACTACGCCGTGCCTTTCGCCAAGGAAGACTACGACGAGGAACAGCGTTTCCGGTTTGGCATGTCCAACACTTTCTGATATCGGCAGTCCAGAACTGCAACTTTGAACGTTCTGGAGTTTCCGGCTGATGGAATACAACGCCTTTTTTCCGCCCCACGAGGGACTGCTATTGAAAGATATCGCAGACCGTTTTGGGGCGGAACTGTCTGATGACGCGGCGGGAGAGCGGATCATTCGGTCCGTTGCGCCGGTCTATCGGGCAAAACCCGATCAGCTCTGCTATATTCTTTCGCGCAAGAGCCGCGATGAGTTGCAGACCTGCGACGCTGGCGCCGTCATTTGTGACGCCGCACTTGTAGACATGCTTCCGTCTCATACCCCTGCGCTGATATCGAAAAACCCGCATACGCTTTTTGCGCAGGTTGGTGCCTTGCTGCATCCCTCCGCCATGCGTCCGGGTCCGATCGCGCGGATGGAAGCTGAAATTTCCCACGCTGCGCATGTCGATCCATCCGCGAAGCTGGAGGCGGGCGTCATCGTCGAGTCTCTTGCCGTGATTGGCGCCGGCGCCCATATCGGCGCGGGCACGCGCATCGGCCCTGGCGTCATCATCGGGCAGGATGTGCAGATCGGACGCGATTGCACCATTGCCGGCGGCGCAAGCGTTCTTGCAGCCCTTATCGGTAATAATGTGATTATCCATAACGGCGCACGCATCGGACAGGACGGTTTCGGTTATGCCCCCGGTCCGCGCGGCATGTTGAAGATCGTGCAGATCGGCCGGGTCATCATTCAGGACAATGTCGAGATTGGCGCCAACACCACGATCGATCGCGGCACCATGGATGACACGGTCATCGGCGAAGGTACCAAGATCGACAATCAGGTCCAGATCGGCCACAACGTCCGCATCGGCCGCCATTGCGGCATCGTCAGCAAGGTCGGCATTGCGGGCAGCACCCGCATCGGCGACGGTGTGATGATTGGCGGCGCGGCCGGCATCAATGGCCATATCAACATTGGCGACGGCGTACAGATCGCGGCGATGAGCGGCGTTGTGGCGGACGTTCCGGCAGGCGCCCGTTATGGCGGCACGCCCGCGCGTCCGATGAAATATTTCCTGCGCGACATGGCCGAAATTCTGGCGCGCGCTGAAGGGCGTGATAAAAAAACAGGAGAGAAAAACAATGACTGAAGAAACGAAGACGGCGCTCGGCGCGGCTGACATTCTGGAAGTCATGAAGCTTCTGCCGCATCGTTACCCATTCCTGCTGATCGACAAGATCATCGAGATCGACGGTAACAACTCGGCGATTGGCATCAAGAACGTCACCGTCAACGAACCGCATTTCACCGGTCATTTCCCGGACCGGCCAATCATGCCGGGCGTTCTGATCGTCGAAGCCATGGCCCAGACGGCGGGTGCGATCTGCGCTCGCAGCCAGGGTGAGGGCGGTCACCTGGTTTACTTCATGACAATCGACAATGCGCGTTTCCGTAAACCGGTAATCCCTGGCGATCGTCTGGAAATCCATGTAGTCAAGCAGCGCCAGCGCGGTAATGTCTTCAAATTCCATTGCGAAGCGAAGGTGGACGGCGCGCTGGTGGCGGAGGCCGATGTCGGCGCCATGATGATCCCCGAGGATCAGCAATGAGCACGATTGCCGCCTCGGCCAGAATTCACCCGAGCGCCGTGATCGAAGACGGCGCGGTGATCGGTGAAAACGTCGTCATCGGTGCGCTGAGCTATGTCGGCGCGAAAGTCACGCTGCATGACGATGTTCAGCTGCACAATCACGCCGTTGTTTCCGGCCTGACCGTGATCGGCCGTGGCTCGGTTGTCCATCCCATGGCGGTCATCGGCGGCACGCCGCAGGCAATTCGCCATGACGGTTCGGAAACGACCCTCGAGATCGGTGAGCGCTGCATCATGCGTGAAGGCGTGACGATGAACGCCGGCAGTTCCGATGGCAGCAGCAAGACCATTATCGGTGACGATAATCTCTTCCTCGCCAATTCGCATGTGGCGCATGATTGCCGCCTCGGCAGCCACATCGTGCTGTCCAACAATGTGATGCTGGCGGGCCATGTCACCATTGAGGACCGCGCTATTCTCGGCGGTGGCTGCGCCGTGCACCAGTTCACGCGCATCGGCCGCCAGGCCTTTATCGGCGGACTTTCGGCGGTCAATTACGATGTCATTCCCTATGGCATGCTGAATGGCAATCCCGGCATCCTCGGCGGCCTGAACGTCGTCGGCATGACCCGTGCCGGCATCGAGCGCGCCGATATTCACAAGGTCAGACGCGTCTACAAGGCGATTTTCGAGGCCGAAGGCACGATCCGCGGCAATGCGGCGGCCATCGACCGTAACGACTATCTGGATTGCCCGCAGGCGCTTGAAGTCATCGATTTCATCGGTGCGGATAGCGACCGCGCGATCTCTTCGCCCAACCGGGGCAAGTGAGCCGTGACAGGCGGCGGGCGTCTCGCCATTGTGGCCGGCAGCGGCCAGCTGCCTTTTTATGTGGCGGCCGCCGCCCGTGAGATGGGCGAGAACCCTTTCATCGTGCGCCTGCGCGATGATTCCCGTTTCGACTGGAGCGGTTTCGACAATGCCGTCATCAGTGTCGGCGATGTCGCCGGGCTTGGCCGTCTGCTGCGCGAAAACCGGGTAGACCGCGTCGTGCTGTCCGGTGGTGTGGCGCGGCGGCCGGAATGGCGCGAGATCCGCCCCACACTCGGCATCCTGCTCAAACTGCCGTCCATTGTCAGGACGCTGCTGTCGAGCGGCGACGACGCCGTTCTGCAGATGGTCATCAAGATCATCGGCACGCTCGGCGCAAAAGTCATCGGCGCTCACGAGATCGCGCCCGGCCTGCTGGCCGCTATAGGCCCTTTCGGTACACAAAAGCCTGCGGAGGATGACCTGCGGGATATACGCAAGGCGGCTGAGGCCGCGCTTGCACTCGGCAAGCTCGATGTGGGGCAGGGCGCCGTCGCCGTCGGCGGCCGCATTGTCGCGCTGGAAGGCGTCGAGGGCACGGATGCCATGCTGGCGCGCGTCGCGGCATTGCGCGCCGAAGGACGGATATCCCCGCGCCGCAGGGGTGTGCTCGTAAAGCTGTGCAAGCCGCAGCAGGATGTGCGCGCCGACTTGCCGACAATCGGTGTGGAAACGGTGGAGAATGCGCGAAAAGCCGGGCTGGCGGGTATTGCCGTCGAAGCCGGGCGGGCGCTGGTGCTTGATCGCGAGGCGATGTTGAAAGCGGCCGATGAGGCGGGCATATTCGTCTGCGGCATCGATACATCACTTGGCGGAGACATGATCGGATGACGGCGGCATTAAAAGTGGCGGTCATAGCCGGGGAAGTATCCGGCGATCTTTTAGGCGCGGATCTGATCCGCTCGCTTAAGGCTCAATATACGGGGCCTGTCGAGCTGGTCGGTGTCGGCGGCGAAGCGCTGGAAGCGCAGGGACTGGTTTCCCTGTTCGACTATTCCGAACTCTCCATCATGGGCTTCACGCAGGTTCTGAAAAAACTGCCGAAGCTCATTGCGCGGATCAACCAGACCGCTCAGGCAATCGCCGCCGCAAAGCCCGATATTCTGCTGATCATCGACAGCCCGGATTTCACCCATCGCGTTGCAAAAAAAGTCCGGCAGCAATTGCCGCATCTGCCGGTCGTCAATTACGTCTGCCCCAGCGTCTGGGCGTGGAAGGAATATCGCGCCACGGCGATGCTCTCCTATGTCGATCACGTGCTGGCGCTGCTGCCCTTCGAGCCGGAAGCCATGCGCCGTCTCGGTGGTCCGCCGACAACTTTTGTCGGTCATCGCCTCAGCGTCGACCCCGATGTGCTCTCCGTGCGTCAAAAGCGGGCGGAACGTTCTCTGCCGGCGAATGGCGAACCGAAGACCATTCTTCTCCTGCCAGGGTCGCGTTCCACGGAAACGACGCGGTTGATGGAGCCGTTTCAGGCGGCGGCGAGAGCTTTTGTGGAGCGCAACGGTCCGACGCGGTTCCTGTTGCCCACCGTGCCGCGTCAGGAAAAACGGATCCGCGAACTGGCGGCGTCATGGCCGGAGGATATCAGGCCCGAAATCGGTATCGATTCCGCTTTCAAATGGAATGCCTTTGCTGAAGCCGATGCGGCGATTGCCGCTTCCGGCACGGTCATTCTGGAACTCGCACTAGCGGGCGTTCCGACGATCTCGGTCTATAAGACGGACTGGATTTTCACCATGCTGAGCAAGCGGGTGAAGACCTGGACAGGCGCTCTGCCGAACCTGATTGCCGATTACGCCGTCGTGCCGGAATATTTCAACGAGGTGGTAAGGGCAGGTTCGATGCTGCGCTGGGCAGAGCGCCTGTCTTCCGACACCACCGAGCGGCAGGCAATGCTCGAAGGTTATGCACTCGTGCAGCAGCGTTTGCACACGGATGTGCCTCCGGGCGAAACCGGCGCGCGCATTCTTCTGGATGTCACGAAGAGCAAAGCTCGCCCCTCACAATAATCATATAGGCACTCTCTCCATCGGGCTGCCGTCCTGCTGCCGATGCAGGCAGGCGAGGGCGCGATTTTACTGCATTTGATCGTTAGGGCGGCAAACGGCTGACCGTCAGACGGCTCCCGGCCCATAAATTTCCGTCTGGCACACCTCTTGCTTTCAATCTTGTATGCAAGATAGCCATACATCAGAAAGCGCCCAGAGCGCGGTAGAAGACGCCATCATCTCCGGCATTCTTTCCGCGCGCATTCGTCCGGGAACCCGCCTCAGCGAGAACCAGCTCGCCAGCCTCTTCAGCGTGTCGCGCACGCGCATTCGCGAAGCGATGATGCGGCTGGAGACGCGCGGCATCGTCACCGTCAGCCCGCGCCGGGGCTGGTTCGTGGTGGAGCCTTCCGCCGAAGAATCCATCAAGGTCTATGAGGCGCGGCGCATCATCGAATATGGGCTCTTGCGCAATCTTTCCGGCGTCAGCCCGGAAGGCATCGCCATCCTCGCCGATCATCTCGATGAGGAGAAGGCGGCGATTTCCAAAGGCGACCGCCAGCGCCTGACCTGCCTGATGGGCGATTTTCACATCCGCATCGCCGAAATCGCTGGAAACGACATCATCGTCGAAACGCTGCGCGACCTGACGGCCAGAACCATCCTCATCTCCATGCTCTATCAGTCCGATTTCCATGCGCAGCAATCGCATGACGGACATTGCCGTATCTTCGAAGCGATCAAGGCTGCCGATTTCCATGGCGCCGCCGAACTCGCCATCCGCCATCTCGACGAAGTCGAAACCGGTCTCGATCTCACCCGCAGGCCGGATCCGCTCTACGAGCTTCGCAATTCCCTTTCACTTCAGCCTCTTTCCTCAAGCCCCAAGGAGTAATTCTCAATGATTTCCAGACGTTCATTGCTTGCCATTGCCGCGATTTCCGCAACGCTCGGTTTTTCGCCCGCAGCCTTTGCCGATGCGCTCGGTGATATCACCTCCCGCGGCACGATCCGCGTTGCCGTCCCGCAGGATTTCCCACCCTTCGGCAGCGTCGGCACGGATATGGCCCCGCAGGGCTATGATATCGACGTCGCCAATCTGATCGGCGAGAAGCTTGGCGTGAAGGTCGAACTCGTGCCGGTCACCAGCGCTAACCGCGTTCCCTATCTGCAGACCAACAAGGTCGATCTCGTGATTTCGAGCCTCGGCAAGAACCCGGACCGTGAAAAGGTCATCGACTTCTCCAGCGCCTATGCGCCCTTCTTCAACGGCGTGTTCGCGCCGGATTCGGTTGCCGTCACCAAGGCGGAAGATTTGTCCGGCAAGACCATTGGCGTCACCCGTGGCGCGGTCGAGGATCTGGAGCTGACGAAGGTGGCGCCTGCCGATACGACCATCAAGCGTTATGAGGACAATAACGGCACGATCTCCGCCTTCCTCGCCGGCCAGGTAGAAGCCGTCGCCACGGGCAATGTCGTGGCCGCCGCCATTCTCGCCAAGAACCCGCCAAAGCGCCCCGAACTGAAGTTCCTGATCAAGAATTCGCCCTGCTATATCGGCCTGAACAAGGAACAGCCGGCGCTGCTTGAAAAGGTCAACGCCATCATCGCCACCGCAAAGACCGATGGTTCCTTGAACACGATCGCGCAGAAATGGCTGAAAACCGACCTGCCCAAGGATCTCTGAGCAACCCGGAAAAACGCATGCGCCGGCCTCGCCTTGAGGCAGGACCGGCGCATGGTTTGTCCTCGCCGAAAGGAAGCATCGGGTGAAATACACATTCGATTTTGGATGGCTTCTCGACTATTATCCGCAGATCGCCAAAGGCATCGCCGTTACGCTGGAATTGATTGCCATCGGCGGCGTTCTCGGCATCGCCCTCGGCATTGTCTGCGCCTGGGTGCGTGCGCTTGGGCCCAAATGGCTGCGGCCGCCGGTCGCCACCTATGTGGAGCTCATTCGCAACACGCCATTCCTCATACAATTGTTTTTTATCTTTTTCGGCCTGCCGTCGCTTGGCCTGCAATTGTCGGAACTGAGCGCGGCGAATATCGCCATGGTGGTCAATCTCGGGGCCTATAGCTGCGAAATCATCCGCGCCGGCATTCAGGCGACGCCCAAGGGCCAGTTCGAGGCCGGGGCAAGCCTTGCCATGACCCGTTTCGAAACCTTCCGGCATGTGGTGCTGGTGCCGTCGTTGCAACGCATCTGGCCGGCGCTTTCCTCCCAGGTGGTGATCGTCATGCTCGGATCGTCGGTCGTCTCGCAGATCGCCGCCGAGGATTTGACCTTCGCGGCCAATTTCATCCAGTCGCGCACCTTCCGCGCCTTCGAAGCCTACATGGTCTCCACAGTCATTTATCTCGTGCTCGCCATCCTTCTCCGGCAGGTGCTGGTGATGGGCGGCAACCTCATCTTTCCGCGCAGGAGTGTCCGATGATCGAATTCTCCACCTGGGATATTCTCAGAAACCTGCTGCTCGCCACGCGCTGGACGGTGTTGCTCTCGCTCGTCTCCTTTGCCGGCGGCGGCTTGGTGGCGCTGCTTCTGCTGTTCATGCGCATTTCCCGGAAAAAACCGATGCGGGCTTTCGCACGCTATTATGTCGAGCTTTTTCAGGGTACGCCGCTTTTGATGCAGCTCTTCATCGCCTTTTTCGGCCTCGGCCTGTTCGGCATCGATGTGCCGGCTTGGCTGGCGGCGGGCCTGACGCTGATCCTGTGGGCGGCTGCCTTCCTCACCGAAATCTGGCGCGGTTGCGTTGAATCTGTCGCCAAAGGCCAGTGGGAGGCATCGGCAAGCCTTGCCATGGGGCGTCTGCAGCAGATGCGTTACGTCATCCTGCCGCAGGCCATGCGGGTCGCCATTCCGCCAACCGTCGGTTTCTTCGTGCAGGTCATCAAGGGAACGGCCGTAACCTCGATCATCGGTTTCGTCGAACTGTCCAAGGCAGGCACCGTGGTCACCAACGCCACCTTCCAGCCCTTCACCGTTTATGGCCTCGTCGCCCTCATCTATTTCGCGCTGTGCTGGCCTCTGTCTAAGAGCAGCCAGATCCTCGAAAGGAAGCTCAATGTCGCTCATCGAAATCACTGAAGTCCGCAAAAGCTATGGCAGCAACGAGGTTCTGAAGGGCATCAACCTCGATGTGGAGCCCGGTGAGGTCATCGCCATCATCGGCAAAAGCGGATCGGGAAAATCGACCCTGCTTCGCTGCATCAACGGGCTGGAGACGATTTCGGCCGGTTCCATATCGGTCGCCGGCGCGCAGCTTCTCGAAGACGATCTGCATCTGAAAGCCCTGCGGCTGAAGGTCGGCATGATCTTCCAGCAGTTCAATCTCTTCCCGCACCAGACGGTCGGAGGCAACGTCATGCTGTCGCAGACCGTGGTGAAGAAGACGCCGAAGCCGGAAGCGGAAGCCGTTGCCCGCAAGATGCTGGAACGGGTCGGGCTGGCGCATAAATTCGATGCCTATCCCGATGAATTGTCCGGCGGCCAGCAGCAGCGCGTCGCCATCGCCCGGGCGCTTGCCATGCAGCCGATTGCGCTGCTCTGCGATGAAATCACCTCGGCACTCGATCCCGAATTGGTCTCGGAGGTGCTGGCGGTGGTGCGTGAACTGGCCGGTGAAGGCATGACTCTCCTGATGGTGACGCATGAGATGAAGTTTGCGCGCGACGTCTGCTCCCGCGTCGTCTTCATGCATGAGGGCAGGGTGCATGAAATTGGCCCGCCGGAGGAGGTGTTTTCCAATCCCGCTACACCCGAACTCAAGCAGTTCCTGGGCGTTGCGGCACGCCACTGAGAACTATTCGGATGCCCAACAAAAAAGGCCGGCGGGTGAAAACCTGCCGGCCTTTGATCTTATAGGGTTTCGCGGCTTAGCGCTTGGAAACCGGAACGTAGTCGCGCTTGCCGGCGCCCGTATAGAGCTGGCGCGGACGGCCGATGCGCTGCTGCGGATCTTCGATCATTTCGTTCCACTGTGCGATCCAGCCGACGGTGCGGGCAAGAGCGAAGAGAACGGTGAACATGGTCGTGGGGAAGCCGAGCGCCTTCAGCGTGATGCCCGAATAGAAGTCGACATTCGGGTAGAGCTTCTTTTCGACGAAGTAGGGGTCGGAAAGGGCGATCTTTTCCAGCTCCAGCGCGACCTGCATGATCGGATCGTCGGAGTTGCCGGTGGCTTCCAGCACTTCGTACATCGTCTTCTGCATGATCTTGGCGCGCGGGTCGTAGTTCTTGTAGACGCGGTGGCCAAAGCCCATCAGGCGGAACGGGTCGTTCTTGTCCTTGGCGCGGGCGATATATTCCGGAATTCGGTCAACCGTGCCGATTTCGTTGAGCATGTTGAGCGCCGCTTCGTTGGCGCCGCCGTGAGCCGGGCCCCAGAGGCAGGCGATGCCGGCCGCGATACAGGCGAACGGGTTCGCACCCGAAGAACCGGCAAGACGCACCGTGGAGGTGGAGGCGTTCTGCTCGTGATCGGCATGCAGGATGAAGATGCGGTCCATGGCGCGGGCCAGAACCGGATCGACCTTGTAGTCCTCACAAGGCACGGCAAAGCACATGTGCAGGAAGTTGGAGGCGTAATCGAGGTCGTTCTTCGGGTAAACGAAGGGCTGGCCGATATGGTACTTGTAGGCCATGGCGGCTATCGTCGGCATCTTGGCGATCATGCGCAGCGAAGCGACCATGCGCTGGTGCGGATCGGTGATGTCGGTCGAGTCGTGGTAGAAGGCCGAGAGCGCGCCGACCGTGCCGCACATGACGGCCATCGGGTGCGCATCACGTCGGTAGCCGGTGAAGAAGCGGCTCATCTGCTCATGCACCATGGTGTGGCGCGTGACGCGGGTGTCGAAGTCCTTCTTCTGAGCCGCGGTCGGCAGTTCGCCGTAAAGCAGGAGATAGCAGGTTTCCAGGAAGTCGCCCTGTTCGGCGAGCTGCTCGATGGGGAAACCACGATGCAGGAGAACGCCTTCGTCACCGTCAATATAGGTGATCTTGGATTCGCAGGAGGCCGTCGACGTGAAACCCGGGTCGTAAGTGAAAGAGCCCGTGTGCTTGTACAGCGTGGCGATATCGACGACGCTTGGTCCGATCGTGCCTTCCCTGACCGGGAGTTCGACCTGTTTTTCGCCAAGTGTCACTGTAGCGCTTTTTTCCGTCATACTGATCCTCCGAAAACATGCGGGTGGGGGCGTTGAGACACGCCCCGCGGTTAAGCGTCTACCGATTAGCTATATGATCCTTGCGCAGATGCCAAGCTATCCAAAGGTCAAATTGTGCATTGCGGCAAACGCAATTGCCTTGCTTTCGTCTTTCCCGGCGATGGCAATTCAATCTCAGTCAACGCAGGGTTAAAGGAAAGGATTGCAATCCCTCGCATCCGCCTGCAAACCTGTTCCCGGTGCGGCAGGGGCGCGGCGCGGATTGCTCGGTCAAGGGGAAAAACAGCATTTCAGATATGCCGAAACGATGCAGGGCGATTTGCCCGGCACGGCGGAAATCCTGTTTCCCGTTCACCGTGCCGGCGATCTTGTGGCTTATGATCTGCCCACACTTGTCGGCAAGCCGAACCTGCGAGCTGTCGCCTCCCAAAAAATCGCCGTATGCGTCGCCGAGGAGCGCGCATTCGGCCACGATTTTCTTTTCGTTCCGGTTTTCATCGGCTGCGGTGCGATCCTCTGGTTTTCCCTCAACACCTCGCCTTCATTCTCCGTTCTGGCGATCACATGTCTTATCGCCACCGGTCTGGCGTTTTTCGCGAAATATCGCTCGGGCTTTGCAGCCACGGCCTGTGGCCTTCTCGCGCTGCTTTTGCTGGGCATGCTTTTCGCCGGGGTCGAAACGTGGCGTGCGGGAACAGTGGTGCTGGATACGCCCGTCACCACCACCATCACCGGCACGGTGACCCGAAGGGAGGTGGATGCGCGCGGGGACTGGCGATATGTGGTGCAACTCACCGCAACGGAAGCGCCGGGATTGTCACGCCCGCCGGGGAAGGTCTCGCTCCTGTCACGTGGGGGAGGCGAGCCCGCCGCGCTCGGCGCGACCATTCGTGGCAAGGCGCGGCTTTCGCCGCCATCCGGCCCGGCCCTGCCTGGGCTCAACGATTTCGCCTTCGCCTCCTATTTCAGGGGCATAGGCGCGACCGGATTCTTCTATAAGCCGCCACAGACGGTAACTCCACCCGGCATCGACGCGAAGACGGGCTGGCTGGAATGGGCCGACATGCGGCTCTATGGCCTTCGCACCGCCATTGCCGAGCGCATCCGCAACACCATCGGCGGCGATGCCGGCGCCTTTGCCGCCTCCATCGTCACCGATGAGAGACAGGCCATATCCGCCGAAACGATGGAAGCGTTGCGGCTCTCCGGCCTTGCCCATATCGTCGCCATATCCGGGCTCAACATGGCGCTGGCGTCGGGCATATTCTTCGTGGGGCTGAGGCTTGCCTTCAGCCTTTTTCCGGCATTTGCGCAGCGCTGGCCCGTGAAGAAGATTTCGGCTTTCGCCGCGCTCTTGATGACGCTTGCCTATTATCTGATTTCAGGTTTCGCCGTTTCCGCCGAGCGCGCCTGGCTGATGATGTCGGTGATGCTGATCGCGGTACTGTTCGATCAACCCTCGCTCAGCCTCAGGAATGTTGCGCTTTCCGCTTTGGTCATTCTCGCTTTTTCGCCCTCGGAAATCATGGGTCCGAGCTTCCAGATGTCTTTTGCCGCGACCATCGCGCTCGTCGCCTCCTATGCCGCCTGGAGCCGCTGGCGTATCGATCGCGAGCGTCTGTTTATCGGGCGCAAACCGGCATGGATGACGGTGGCACAAACGGCGGGCGCCATCGTTGGCGGTGTCATCACGACGTCGCTGATCGGCGGTCTTTCGACGGCAATCTATTCGGCCGAGCATTTTCAGCGTGTCACCACCTATGGACTTTTCGCCAATCTGGCTGCCATGCCGCTGATGTCGCTGATTGTCATGCCTTTCGGCCTTTTCGCCATGCTGCTGATGCCTTTCGGGCTGGACGCGCCATTTCTGAAAGTCATGGGGTACGGCATGGCCCTCGTCATCGAGGTTGCGCAGGAGGTGGCGTCCTGGGGCGGAAGCGCTGCGACGGGCCGGCCGCACGGGTGGTTTCTGGGGCTCGCCTCGGCTGGCTTTCTAATGTTGACATTGCTGCGCAGCCGGCTTGCGCTTCTGGGCATGCCGTTTCTGTTCCTTGCCTTTGGCCTGTCGGCCGCCACGGCCTATCGCGATCCGCCCGATTTGCTTGTTCATGAGGATGGCGAGCTGGTGGCGCTGCTGGAGGACGGCAAAGCCTATACGACGAAGGCTCAGCCGCAGGGTTTCGTTTATGGCCAATGGCAAAGGGCGCTGCTTTTACCGGAGCAGCCTGTGCCGCCGGTCCTTCTAAAGACCGAGGCAACGGCAAACACCGTGGCTTTGGCCCCGAAGGCGAAGCTTGATCCGCAAGAGATGAGCGCGGTTGCACGGCAGATGACGGCGGCCCTGAGAGACGCCGAGCCCGGTGTTTTCACCTGCAGCAAAGGCACATGGTGCGTTGCGCGCGCGGGAAGCGGCGAATGGATCATCGTTCTGGAAGATGGCCGCTTTGCCGGAAAGGCTTGCGATATCGCCGATATCGTTATCGTCTCCCGCAGAACGTCCTTCTCCCAATGCCGCTCGGGTGCACTTCTGCTGAACCGGGATATCCTGCGACGGACCGGTTCGCTGGAAATGGACTTTGCCGGCAACGAGCAGGCAGCGGTCGTCGGCAGGCTGCGCGCCGCAATCGCCGGAATGGACAGGCCCTGGAGCGAACATCGCTATTACGACTGGAAAAGCGGACGTTTCGATCACGACGTGCCTGATGCCGTCATGCGGTTGCTGGCGGCATCGCAATAAAGTGCCGCCGGCATGGACCGTCAGGGCTTGATGCGCAGATCCGCGGTCAATTCGCCGATCCCGCTAATTTCCTCTTCATGCGCCGCATCGCGCCAGACTTCCTTCAGTCCGGCCTCGTACCATTCGCGCATGGCGGGAAGGGCGAGCAGCCGGTCGCAATAGGCTTTCGCCGCGGGCGAAAGTTCCGCGCCATAAGTCTGGAAACGAAATGCCACCGGGCAGAAGAAGGCATCGACCATCGTGAATTTCTGGCCGGCAAGAAAAGGCCCGCCGAATTTCGCGAGGCCTTCGCTCCACAGCGTATCGATGCGCTTTATATCGGCCGCAAGCCCGGTATCGCCACCCTTCGGCTTTACGCGAATGCCGACCGACATCGGGTAGAGATTGCGCAGCGAGGAAAAGCCCGCATGCATTTCGCTCGCCGCCGAACGTGACCAGGCCCGTGCCTGCTTGTCGCTCGCCCAGACGCCCTGGTGTCTTTCCGCCAGATACTCGGCGATCGACAGCGATTCCCAAACCGTCACGCCCTCATCGACAAGGCAGGGCACCTTGCCCGTCGGCGAGAAGGTGGAGAAGGAAACGCCTTCTCCGAAGGGAACGAGTTTTTCATCGAAGGCGATGCCGAGCGTGCGCATCAACACCCAGGGCCGCAGCGACCATGAGGAGTAATTCTTGTTGGCGATATAAAGATCGTACATGATGTGTTTCCCCGATATGACGCGCATTTCTATACCGGCGGATGGCCTTTGGAATATTGCAAATAATCCATGGCTCCCATAAGCCGCGTTGATGAATGGGAAGGTGAGGGAAGGGAGAAGGAGGCATGTCCACGTCACCGCCCGGAGATGAGGGCGAAACACCCCCTCTCTTTACTTCCGCAGGGCCGCATTGTTCCAGGGAACAAGCCAAGATGCCTCAAAGGGAGCGTCATCTTCTCGATGACGCCCCTGGCGAAAAAAGGCGGGCTGCCAATTAATGGTAACGGCGGATCAGCCCCACGAGCTTGCCCTGGATTTTCACCCGGTCCGGTCCGAAGATGCGGGTCTCATAGGCGGGGTTGGCGGCTTCGAGAGCGATGGAGGCTCCCTTGCGGCGGAAACGCTTCAGGGTCGCTTCTTCATCATCCACCAGTGCTACGACGATATCGCCCGGATTGGCCGTGTTGCCGTTGCGGATGATGACGGTATCGCCATCAAAAATGCCGGCTTCGATCATCGAGTCGCCCTTGACCTCAAGAGCGTAATGTTCGCCCGAGCCGAGCATGTCGACCGGGACGGCCACATCATGGGTGTTGTTCTGGATGGCGGAAATCGGCACACCGGCGGCGATGCGGCCCATGACCGGCACGGTGGCGGCGCCGGCGAAATCATTGGTGGGCGCCTTGGGGGCAGGGGCCGGCTCCGGCGTCTTCGGTTTGCCAAGGCTGCCTTCGATGACGCTCGGCGAGAAGCCGCGCTGCGGCCTTGCACCCGGCGCATAGGCCTCAGGCAATTTGATCACTTCCAGCGCCCGCGCCCTGTTAGGTAGCCGGCGAATGAAGCCGCGCTCCTCGAGTGCGGTGATCAGCCGGTGGATGCCGGATTTGGATGCAAGATCGAGTGCGTCCTTCATTTCATCGAAGGAGGGCGGCACGCCGGACTCTTTCATTCTTTCATGAATGAAGAGAAGCAATTCCTGCTGTTTGCGCGTGAGCATGAGGAAAACACCCTTGAGAATCGTCGTTGAAGTCGCGAAACAAATACAGAACGAACACTATATGTTCCATATGTGTTCCGCAATCCCCTAAAATTTCGTGAAGGGTGCATCGCAGATCGTGATTTGATCGTCGAAACTATCAACAAAGCAGATCTAACGATGTGTGCCGCATCTTGAATACCAGGAACCACCGATCGGAGAGACCCGGCCGGTGGTTTCTGGCTGCCGTTTGCTACGGCTCTTATATCAGTAGATCGTGAGCGCAGGAATGAAGCTGACCGCGATGAGGAGCAGCATCGCCATGGTGAAGAACGGCCACAATTCCCTCGTCGTCGCGCCGAGCGGCGCTCTGGCTATGGAGGACGAGATGAAGAGCGTGGTGCCGATCGGTGGCGTATAGAGCCCGATACCGAGATTGATGACCATCATCATGCCGAGCTGCACCCGGTCGAGCCCGATCATATCCGCAAGCGGCACGAAGATCGGTCCGAGCAGCAGGATCGACGGCGGCAGATCGAGCGGCATGCCGATGATCAGCATCAGGATGTTCATCATGAGAATGATCAGGATCGGGTTGGAGATATTCTCGGCCACCCAGGTGGCGAAATGCTGGGGCGCCTGATCGAAGGTCAGCACCCAGCCCACCGCCGCACTGCCCATGATGACCAGCATGACGACGCCGGTTGCGGAACCAGCTTCGACGAAATTGTCGCAGAAACGCTTCCACGTCAGATCGCGATAAAAGAAGATGCTGAGCACGAGCGAATAGACGACGGAAAGAACGGCCACTTCGGTTGGCGTTGCAAAGCCGAAGCGGAGGCCGAGGATGATCAGGATCGGCAGGAGGATCGCCGGCAGGCTGCGGAACGCAAGTAGCGCCAGATCGCGCTTGCGGGTGCTTTCGTCACGCACCGCATAACCACGCCGCACGGCAATGGCCCAGCAGACGAAGATGAAACCGGCGGCCATAAGCAGGCCCGGCAGAATGCCCGCGATGAACAGATTGGCGATGCTGACACCGCTGACCAATGAATAGAGGATCATCGGGATCGACGGCGGAATGAGTACGTCGATGACCGCTGAAGTGGCATTGTTGGCCGCGCAGAGGGGAGCGGGGTAACCCTGGCGCTTTTGCCATGGAATGAGCACCGAACCGAGTGCGCTCGCATTGGCGACCGCGGAGCCGGACACGCCACCGAACACGACCGACGAAATGACGGTGGTGGAAAGCGGGCCGCCGCGCCAGCGCTGCATGGCCTTGGAGGCGAGTTCCAGAAGCTGGGTTCCGAGTTTGCCGCCGAGCATCAGCGTGCCCGCGAGCATGAAGAACGGCAGCGCCAGCATCGGGAAAGACTGCGTCTGGTCGTACACCTGCTGCGCCACGATCGAAAGCGGCACATAACCGTTCCACAGCACGGCGACGCCGGCAGAGATGATCAGCGCATAACCGACCGGAACCGCAATCATCATGAGAATACAAAATGCAATGATCATCACGATGGTCATAGCGGCATCTCCTCGGTTGCACCGTGCGGGCGGGCATGCCAGCCGCTGGAGAGAATGCGCAGGCTTGCCGTTGCGGTCGTGACCGAGACCAGTGCCGCGCCGAAGGCGATGGAATAATATCCGATGCTATTGGGCAATTGCAGCACAGGGCTGATTTCCGCGCCGGCGATCTCGGCGACGACAAGCGCCTGCTGCGCGAGAATGACGAAACTTGCGACCGTCACGAGATTGGCGAACAGCAGAACCGCCACCTTGCCGCGTTCGTCGAACTTGTCATAGATCCATTCAACCGCCATATGCGCGCCGCTCTGCGCGGCAAGGGTAATGCCGGCGACGATGAACCATGGAAACAGCATGGTTGGCAGTTCTTCCGCAAAGTCCAACCCGCCGGAAGTCGATAGATAGCGGACGATGACGTTTGCCGTCATGATGACCGTGAGCAGAATGCCGGTTGCCACGATGATGATGCGGCAGAGGATGGCGATGAAACTGTCAACGCGATTGGCGGCGGACAAGGCTCCTTCGAGCATTGGCGCATCTCCTGAAAACTGAAACCGTATGAATGTCGGCGTGAGCGAGGCTCCCGCCGATCCTGTCGGTGGACATGAAGGCGAGGCCGGGGGGCATGAACCGACCCGGCGTCCTGATCATCAGCCCTTGGCAGCCTTTTCCAGCTCGGCGACGAAATCGCCGAAGGGCTTCTGCTTCCATGTCTCCAGCACCTGCGCGGTCGCTTTCGCGAAAGCCGCGTGGTCGATGTCTTCCACCACCTCGATGGCGGCATTGGCCTTGAAGGCAGCCAGAGACGCGCTTGCCTTTTCCGCCGAGAGTTTGCGCTGAAGCGCGCCTGCCTCCTTCGCAGCCGCCTTGACCGCCTCAAAATCCTTGCCCAGCCGCCCCTCGGCGAATTTGGACATCAGGAACGGGGTGGACTCCCATTTATGGGCGGTGAGGCTGATATGTTTGTTGACCTCGTAAAGCTTGGAGCTTTCGATATTCACGAGCGGATTTTCCTGCCCGTCAACGACGCCCTGCTGAAGCGCGATGTAGAGTTCGCCAAACGCGATCTGAACCGTCGCCGCATCCAGCGCCTTGAAAATATCCATGGTCATCGGGTCGGCCGGCGTGCGGATTTTCAGGCCCGCGACGTCCTGCGGCTTGGTGATGGCGTGTTTGGAGTTGGAGACATGGCGGATGCCGTTGTCCCACCAGTCGAGCGGCACGATGCCGACCTTCTGGAAACGCGCATCGAGCGATGCGCCGACATCGCCCTCGAGTACCTTGATCGCCTGATCGGCGTTGCTGAACAGGAAGGGCAGGCCGAGCGCCGCAAGTTCAGGAACAACGCTCGAAACCGGACCCTGGCTGTTGGCGGTGAAATCCAGCGCCCCGGTGCGCAGGCTGGTCAGCATGGCGGCGTCGCTGCCAAGCGTTTCCGAACCGGCGACATTGATCGCCACGCGGCCTTCGGTTTTCTGGGCAACGAGTTCCGCGAATTTCGCGGCCGCCAGCGTGCGCGGATTGCCCGGCGCAGCCCCATGGCCGAGCGT
This sequence comes from Agrobacterium sp. LR_9, assembly GCF_041954855.1. NCBI lineage: Bacteria > Pseudomonadati > Pseudomonadota > Alphaproteobacteria > Hyphomicrobiales > Rhizobiaceae > Agrobacterium > Agrobacterium sp. LR_9. The sequence goes on along the minus strand of NZ_JAVAYA010000002.1, from coordinate 18,754 downwards.
CAGCGTCGTGGCGGCCCGGGCGTTGCGGGCCGTCGTCAGAACGGCCGGCGCAGCCAGCGCCAGTCCGGTACCGGTCAGGAACATACGCCTGTTGATGGAAATACTCATTTTTCTCCTCCCTGGATTTAAACACTCTCGGCGTTGTCCGACCACGCGGATAACGCGCTCCACTCCCTTGAAACCGCCGGCTCCCCCCGGGCTGATTCCGCACCATGTCTGAGCTTCAGCCTTTAGACCGAACCGTGCGGTACTTCAAAATTTTCATTCTCCAGCCACGCCCTTGCGCGCGCCACGATCATCGCCGTGGAGATGCCGTAGCGGTCATGCAGGGTGGGCAGCGCGCCTGCATCCAGAAAAGCATCGGGCAGGGCGATCTGCCGCAGGCGCGGCACCCGGCCGCTTTTCATCAGCGCCATCGCCACGGCCTCTCCAAGCCCGCCGATTTCGCTGTGGTTTTCCGCCACGATGACCAGACGATCCGCCCGGTCCACTTCCGCGAAGATCGAGGCGGTATCAAGCGGCTTGATGGTGGGGGAATGCAACACGGCGCAGCCGACGCCCTCCTTCTCAAGCAGGGCAGCCGCTTCGAGAACCCGCATCGTCAATATGCCGGACGATATGAAAAGAACCTGCGCACCATCGCGGATAAGCTTCGCCTTGCCGAGTTCGAACCGATAGCCATATTCTTCGAGCACCACCGGCACCTGGCCGCGCAGCAGGCGCATATAAACGGGGCCGTTAAAATCCGTGATGGCTGGCACCGCGCCTTCTATGTCGGTCGCATCGCACGGGTCGATGATCGTCATGTTCGGCAGCGCGCGAAAAATCGCCAGATCGTCGGTCGCCTGATGGCTGGGGCCGTAGCCCGTCGTCAGGCCGGGCAGGGCGCAGACGATCTTCACCGGCAGGTTTTCCTCGGCAATCGCCATGGCGATGAAATCATAAGCGCGGCGGGCGGCGAAGACCGCATAGGTGGTCGCAAAGGGCACGAAACCTTCGCGCGCCAGACCGGCCGCAGTGCTCATCAGGAGCTGCTCGGCCATGCCCATCTGATAAAAGCGCTCGGGAAAGGCTTTGGCGAAAATATGCAGGTCGGTATATTTGCCGAGATCGGCAGTGAGGCCGACAATATCCTCCCGTTCCTTCGCCAGCTGAACAAGGGCGTGACCGAAGGGAGCAGGCCGTGTCGGCTGGCCTTCGGCGGCGATGGAGGCGATCATCGCCGATGTGGTGAGGCGCTTCTGCGGGGCTGCTGTACTCATTGCGGCCGTCCTTCCTCAAGGGCGTCGAGCGCCAGTTTCCATTCATGCGCTTCCACGCGAATGAAATGGGTGATTTCGCGGTTTTCGAGAAAGGGCACGCCGCGGCCCATCCGGGTATCGAAAATGATGGCGCGCGGCCTGTCATCGGTAAGTGACATTGCGATATCGAAGGCCTCGCGAACCTTGTCGATATCGTTGCCGTCCACGCGCTGCACATGCCAGCCGAAGGCCGCGAATTTGGCGTCCACAGGTTCGGAGGACAGCATCTCGCGGGAAGGGCCGTCCGCCTGCTGATTGTTGAAATCCACAAGATTGATGAGATTGCCGAGCCTGTGATGGGATGCGCCCATGGCGGCCTCCCAGGTGGAACCTTCGCCCAACTCGCCATCCGACATCAGGTTGATGATGAACCGGTCGGAATTCTTGCGCTTGAGGCCAAGAGCCATTCCGACCGCTATGCCAAGCCCATGGCCGAGCGATCCGCCGGTGATTTCCATGCCCGGCGTATAGGAGGCCATGCCGGACATGGGCAGGCGCGATCCGTCGCAGCCATAGGTCTCAAGCTCATCTTCCGGAATGATGCCCGCCTCGATGAGCGCTGCGTAAAGTGCAATCGCATAATGGCCGATGGAAAGCAGAAACCGGTCGCGGCCTTCCCAATGCGGATCGTCCGCCCGGTAACGCATGGTGTGAAACCAGGCCACCGCCAGAACATCGGCAATGCCGAGCGCCTGGCCTACATAACCCTGGCCCTGCACCTCACCCATCAAAAGGGCGTTGCGCCGGATCCGCCAGGCGCGTTCCGCCAGCGATACATTCGCCAGCGCCGCTTCCTTCGTTGCATCTGTGTCCGAATACGCCTGAGCCATGGTTTCCTCCTCCCGGTCAGAAAAATCGAAGCCGATTTTCCGGCTTCGAAAGGGCTTTGTCAGTGAATGAGCATTCCGCCATTCACGTCGACAACCGCGCCGGTGACGTACGAGGAGAGATCCGAGGCGAGGAAGAGATAGATATTGGCGACATCGATGGCGTCGCCGAGACGGTTTAGCGGAATGCCCTTGAGAATGTCGCGGCGCATATCGTCGGTCAGCTTGCCGCCGGTAATGTCGGTCTGGATCAGGCCGGGAGTGACGGAGTTGACGCGAATGCCGTCGGGGCCGAATTCACGCGCCATGGCCTTTGCGAGACCCAGAACGCCCGCCTTGGCCGCCGAATAATGCGGCCCGCCGAAAATGCCGCCGCCACGTTGCGCGGAGACGGACGACATGCAGGCAATCGAGCCGCCGCCATTGTCGCGCATATTGGGAATGAAGGCCTGGCTGAAATTCAGCACACCGGTCATGTTGACATCGACGATGCGCTGCCAGTCTGCGCCGGTAATGTCGAGCGTCTTCACCGGCTGGGTAATGCCGGCATTATTGATGAGGATATCGATCTTGCCGAAAGCGGCGATGACTTTTTGCGCGGCCGCCTCGCAGGAGGCGCGATCCGCCACATTGCCGCCGACCCCGAGATGCTCGCCGCCATCCACTTTTTCAAGCGAGGCCGCAGCTTCGATGCTGCCGGCTTCATCCAGATCCACGATGGCGACGCGGGCGCCGTGGCGGGCGAAAAGTTCCGCCGTGGCGCGGCCGATGCCGCGTTTGCTGGCGGCGCCTGAAATAACCGCGGTCTTTCCATTCAACAACATAAGCAATCCTCCCAAGCCGGGCGGGCCGGCTTCATACGCTTGACGGCGGTGCTCCCGACCTGCCGCCGCATCCCGTCCTGCGACGAATGCAGCCTCGATATTGCAGATGGGCAGAGGGCGCTTCAAACGCGAAGTTTACATCATCTCATGAATCTGCTTCAGTAATCGAATGTTGAACGGCATTTCACTCACCTCCATCCGCGCCTTCGAATCCGCCGCCCGGCTCGGCTCATTCCGGGCCGCTGCCGATGAGCTCAACCTGTCGGCGAGCGCCGTCAGCCATGCCATCGTCAAGCTCGAAAGGGTGCTCGGTACGCCGCTTTTCGAGCGCACCACGCGAACCGTGCGCCTGACGGCGGCGGGGCAGACGCTTCTGGCACATGCATCGAACGCCTTCGAGGAGTTGCGGCAGGGCATCGAGGTGGTCTCCTCCAACCGCTCCCATCTTCTGCGCCTGCATTGCGCGCCGAGCTATGCGGCGCAGGTATTGTCGCCGCGCCTGCCGCAATTCTTGAACGCCAATCCGGGGATCGAGGTGCGGCTGGCGGCCAGCACCGCCTATGTGCGTTTCGTCGATGGTGAATTCGATGCCGATATCATCTATGGCGAACCGCAGGGAGACGATCTCATCATCATTCCGCTGGGCAGAGAACGTGTCACACCGCTGTGCTCGCCGGCGCTCGCGGACGAGATAAGGACACCCCGCGATTTGAACCGTCAATTGCTTATTCGAAGCGATAACAAACGTCTGCAATGGCCGGACTGGTTCGAGGCTAATGGGCTCGGCAAGCCGCCCATTCAGGCCATGAGTTTCGACCGCAGTTTCCTGGCGATCGATGCCGCCGCCAATGGCGTCGGCGTGGCGCTGGAATCGACACGGCTTGCCCATCGCGAGATAAAATCCGGGCGGCTGGTCGCGCCCCTGAGCGGCGCGACGCAGGACCTCCACTATGTCGGCCATTATCTCGCCTATCCCAAATCCGGCAGCCAGCGCAGACTGGCAAGACGGTTTGCCGACTGGCTGATCGAAGACCTTCAGGATCCTGCGTTTGAATAGGAATGCGATTGTTACGTGAATTGAATTCACTGGCGCGTTAATTTTTTCCGCTTGCTCACGAGCGGAGCTCTCCGTCATTTTCCGGTCGGAATAATGAGGTTGCAGCGTGATCGGCATCGTCCCTTCGGATGCGGCTCAAGGGGAGGATTGCATGAAAGATCGCATCATATCGGCGTCCGGCGCGCCATATGACGGCTATGGGCGCGAGGAGATGCTGGAGAGCATCGCCAGGATCGGTTTTCGCCATGTGGAGCCTGCCTTTATCGTCGGTTACACCGAACAATTTGATGAAAGCGCGTTCCTGCCGGCTGAAATGGCGTCATGGCGCCGGTCGCTTGATGATGCCGGGCTGGGCTGCCATGCCATGTCGTCGCATATCGATCTTGGACTGGACGATTCCGTAGAAATTTTCACCGGCAGAATGGCTTTTGCAGCGGGAATCGGCGCGAGGGTTATCGCCACAAATGCCTCGGCCCGGCAACGCGAAGACCGGTTCCTGCGCAATATCGAAGTGCTTCTGCGTTGTGCTGAGGCCTTCGGCATCGTGATCGGGCTGGAAAATCCCGGCGATGGCAGCGACAACCTTTTCAACATCGCGCAGGAGGGCGTCGCGCTCACGCGTCGTTTCGGCTCCCCATGGCTGGGGCTGAATTATGACGCGGCCAATACCGCGTCCCATCGTCCGCAACTCAAAAATTTTGCCGATGACGCGGTGGCGGCGCTGCCTGCCTCGGTCCACGCGCATATCAAGGACGTGAAACGAACGCCGGAAGGCTGGTTTTTCGTGCCGGTGGGCGAAGGCGATATCGATTGCCACAAGCTGCTCGGTGAGATTGCCAAAAAGCCGGAGATGCCGATCAGCATCGAGTTTCCAGCCCGCCTGCACCGTCGCGCGGATGCCCAGCCGGTAAGGCGCATCAGCCCTGCATCACTTCGGGAAATAGAGCAGGCGCTGACGGCTTCGCTTGACGCAGTCAAAAGAGGATTGGCCGGGGGCGGAGCCGCAAGCTCGGCAGGGGCTGGCGCGTAGACGGCATAAAGGAGGAGAGTAATGCAGAGATTTGTGAATAATCCCGACGAGGTGGTCGAGGATACGGTGAAAGGCTTCGTCAAGGCCCATCCCGACATCGTGCGCCTTGCGGACAATCCGCGTGTCGTCGTTGCCAGGGGCGCGCCGGTCGCCGGCAAGGTCGGTGTTGTCACGGGCGGCGGCTCGGGCCATGAGCCGGCCTTTATCGGCTACACCGGCCGCAACATGCTGGATGCCGTCGCCGTCGGCGAATTGTTTTCATCACCCACGGCCAAGAGCTTTCACGACGCCATCCGCGAGGCCAATGGCGGCAGGGGTGTGATCGTGCTCTACGGCAATTATGCCGGCGACAATATGAATGTGAAGATGGCGACAAAACTCGCCGCCAAAGACGGCATCGAGATCGCCACCGTCGTCGCCAATGACGATGTGTGTTCCGCAGCCCCCGAGGAGCGTGAGAAACGCCGCGGTGTCGCCGGCGAAATCTTCATGTGGAAGATCGGCGGCGCCAAGGCGGCAAGCGGCGCTTCGCTGGAGGAGGTGCGGGCCACCGCCCAGAAGGCCATCGATAATTGCCGCTCCATCGGCGTCGGTCTCGGCCCCTGCACCCTGCCGGCGGTCGGCCATCCCAACTTCCAGATCGAACCGGGCACGATGGAAGTGGGCATAGGCCACCATGGCGAACCCGGCGTTCGCGTCGAGAAGCTGAAATCCGCCGCTGATGTGGCGAAGGACATGTGCAAGATCGTGCTCGATGATCACAACCTGCCGGCCGGCAGCGAGGTGGCGGTGCTGGTCTCCGGCCTTGGCGCGACGCCGGTCAACGAACTCTACATCCTCAACGACACGATAGAATCCGAGATTTCGGCGCGTGGCCTGAAAATCCACAAAACCTATATCGGCAACTATTTCACGTCGCTTGAGATGGTGGGCGCGACTTTGACCGTGATGGCGCTGGATGACGAGCTGAAACCGCTGCTCGATGCCGAAGCGCTTTGCACCGTTATGCTGTGAGGAGAAAATTCATGCAGTCTTTTCAGAACGCCAAGGCCGGCGACATCGTTCTGTCCATGGCCGAAAGCATCATCGAAAACCGCGCCTATCTCAGCGAGATCGACGGCAAGATCGGCGATGGCGACCATGGCGTGAACATGGCCAAGGGATTCGGCATGGCGGCAGACCGGCTGAGAGGGCAGGACGCCTCGCTTGCCAAGGCGCTCGATACGCTCGGCACGATCCTGATGACGGAAATCGGCGGTTCCATGGGGCCTCTTTATGGGGTGATGTTTACGGAATTCGCCGAGAAGATCGAAAATGCCGAGGTTATCGATGCGCCGTCCTTCAGCAGAATGCTGCATGCCGGCCTCGAAGGCGTCAGTTCCATCGGTTCGGCCAAGGTGGGCGACAAGACGCTGCTGGATACGCTGGTGCCGGCCGTGACGGCATTCGACACCGCCACCGCCTCGGGCGCGTCATTCCACGATGCTGCCGCAGCCCTTGTCGCTGCCGCCGAAACCGGCAGGGATTCGACCATCAATCTCGTGGCGAAGATCGGCCGCGCCAGCCGTCTTGGCGAGCGCTCGCTTGGTGTTCTCGATGCGGGCGCCACCTCCTGCGCGCTCATCCTGCGCAGCCTTGCCGAAGGCGCACAGGCCAGATTGCAATCTTGAAAACATGACATGTCGGCTGAAGCCCACGAGGCTCGCACGCGAATAACGGGAGACACCGAAATGAGAATTGTCGCGGGCGCTGACAGCGCCGGAAAACCCCTGCTGGATGCGGTGCTCGCCCATCTTTCCAGCAGGCAAGGGCTGACCGTCGTGGATCGAAGCCAGGACGGATTTTATGCCGATCTGGCCGAAGCCGTGGCCGGCAGCATCATCGCCGGTGAATTTGATCGCGGCCTCTTGTTTTGCGGAACCGGCATCGGCGTCTGCATCTCCGCCAACAAGGTGCCCGGCATCCGCGCCGCCTTGACCCATGATACGTATTCCGCCGAACGCGCGGCGAAATCCAACAACGCTCAGATCATTACCATGGGCGCCCGCGTGATCGGACCGGAACTGGCGAAAGCCATCGTCGACACCTGGCTGGCATCGGAATTCGATCCGAAAGGGTCTTCGGCGAAAAACGTGGAGGCGATCAACCGTCTCGATGCATGCCGGTAAGCCATAGGTGCGTGACGAGACCGGCCCGGCGAAGCTGATCGTTTGCATTGCTGGCGTCATCTGTGCTTTTGTCACGCGCAAACCCGCAGCACAGGGGCTCGAAAATGGCGAACCGAAATAGTGTCGATCATCTCGTTTTGCCGGTACAGTCTCTTGCCGTGGCGAAAGACCGCCTTGAGCTTCTCGGCTTCACCGTCGCTCCGGAGGCCCTCCATCCCTTCGGCACGCAGAATGCCTGCGTTTTCTTCGCGGACGGCACCTATCTGGAACCGCTCGCCATTGCTGACCCGGCTAAATATAATGACTCGGTGAACAGGGGCGACGTGTTCACCGGTAGGGATCGGGCCTTTCGGCAGCGTCATGGCGAGGACGGTTTTTCGGCACTGGTGGCAAGAAGCGAAAGCGCCATTGCCGATCATGACAGGTTTTCCGCATCCGGCTTCTCGGCAGGCGATATCTTTGAATTTTCACGGCCCGTGCGGATGCCGGACGGCTCACAGAGTGAGGCGGCATTCCGGCTGGCATTCGCAGCGAGCGGCGCGGCTTCGGATTTCTTTCTGTTCAGTTGCCAGCGATTGCTGGCTTTGCCGAGTGACCGGGCGGCGCTGGAGCGCCACGCCAATGGCGCTTCCGGTCTCAGCGAGATCGTTCTGTTTTCTGGCGGCGATCAGAACGCGGTCCGTCTGATCGAAACGGTATTTGCCTGTGAGGAGGAGATGTCTCCAGATGGAGATATTATTTTTGCGACCGGCAACGCGCACATCAGGCTGAACCAGAAACCGGCCTTCAGCGAAAGCCTGCCCAATTCTCCGAATGGCCTGCACGGCGCAGGCATCGTCTTTTCCGTTGACGATCTTGCCGTGACAGAAGCGGTGCTTGCTGCTAATGGCGTCTCCAGCGCAGAAGCGGACGGCCGTCTTGTGGTGTCCGCCGCGCCCGGTCAGGGCGTTGCATTCGCCTTCGAGGAAAAATGATGAGCGTTACGAACAATCTCAAAGTCACCGCCGGCGACGGCGCCAATTCGGTTTCCTTTTCCAACAGCGAGCGATTTTCTCTGATTGCCGGCCCCTGCCAGATGGAAAGCCGGGAACATGCTTTCATGATCGCCGGTGTCCTGAAGGAGCTTTGCGACAAGCTGGGGATCGGGCTCGTTTATAAGTCGTCCTTCGACAAGGCGAACCGTACGTCGCTTTCCGGCAAACGCGGCATCGGCCTTGACAGCGCTATGCAGGTTTTCGCCGATCTCAAGAAGGAATTCGGCTTTCCTGTTCTGACCGACATTCACACCGAAGAACAATGCGCCATCGTGTCCGAAGTGGTGGATGTGCTGCAAATCCCGGCCTTTCTCAGCCGCCAGACCGATCTTCTCGTCGCCGCCGCGAAAACCGGCCGCGTTATCAACGTCAAGAAGGGCCAGTTTCTCGCCCCCTGGGACATGAAGAACGTGCTGGCCAAGCTGAATGAGAGCGGCAATCCGAATGTGCTTCTGTGCGAGCGCGGCGCCTCCTTCGGTTACAACACGCTTGTTTCCGACATGCGCTCGCTGCCGATCATGGCTTCGCTCGGCGCGCCTGTTGTCTTTGACGCCACGCATTCGGTTCAGCAGCCGGGCGGGCAGGGCGGTTCCACGGGCGGCCAGCGCGAATTCGTCGAGACGCTCGCGCGGGCGGCGGTTGCTGTCGGTGTCGCCGGGCTCTTCATCGAAACCCATGAGGACCCGGACAATGCGCCGTCCGACGGCCCCAACATGGTTCATCTGAAGGACATGCCCAAACTGCTCGAAAAGCTGCTTGCTTTCGACGCCATCACCAAAGCCTGAGGCGCGGGGGCGTTACGGCGGGCACTGTTTGTGCCAATCGATTTTAATGGCGGGCGGGCCGTTTCTGCCGCCCGTCGTCATTGTAATTTCTTCGCCATCGTCTAAGACAGGCTACGGAAAATATCTGTTCCATTCCCAAGGGAGAGACCATGACTGCCATTACCGATATCATCGCGCGCGAAATCCTCGACAGCCGCGGCAACCCGACCGTTGAAGTCGATGTTTACCTCGAAGACGGCTCCATGGGCCGCGCCGCCGTCCCTTCGGGCGCCTCCACCGGCGCGCATGAGGCGGTTGAGCTGCGCGATGGCGGCAAGCGTTATCTCGGCAAGGGCGTGGAAAAGGCGGTCGAAGCCGTCAATACGGAAATCTTCGACGCCATCGGCGGTTTCGATGCCGAGAACCAGATCCAGATCGACCAGATGATGATCGCGCTCGACGGCACGCCGAACAAGTCGCGCATCGGCGCCAACGCCATTCTCGGCGTATCGCTCGCTGTCGCCAAGGCTGCCGCCGAAGCTTCCGGCCTGCCGCTTTACCGTTATGTCGGCGGCCCGAACGCACATCTTCTGCCGGTTCCGATGATGAACATCATCAATGGCGGCGCGCATGCCGATAACCCCATCGACTTCCAGGAATTCATGATCCTGCCGGTCGGCGCGGAAAACATCCGCGAAGCCGTGCGCATGGGTTCTGAAGTGTTCCACACGCTGAAGAAAGAACTGTCCGCACAGGGCCACAACACCAATGTCGGTGATGAAGGTGGCTTTGCACCGGGCCTCGAAAGCGCCCCTGCTGCGCTCGATTTCATCATGAAGTCGATCGAAAAGGCCGGTTACCGTCCGGGCGAAGACATGTATGTCGGCCTCGACTGTGCATCGACGGAATTCTTCAAGAACGGCAAATACGTTCTCGAAGGCGAAGGCCGCACGCTGGAATCGGGCGCAATGGCGGAATATCTGGCGGAACTCGTCGCCAAGTACCCGATCATTTCCATCGAAGACGGCATGGCCGAAGACGACTGGGAAGGCTGGAAGACGCTGACCGATCTCATCGGCAACAAGTGCCAGCTGGTCGGCGACGATCTCTTCGTCACCAACTCCGCGCGTCTTCGCGACGGCATCAAGATGGGCGTTGCAAACTCCATCCTCGTCAAGGTCAACCAGATCGGTTCGCTCTCCGAGACGCTGGATGCGGTCGAGACAGCGCACAAGGCCGGTTACACCGCCGTCATGTCGCACCGTTCGGGCGAAACGGAAGATTCCACCATCGCCGATCTCGCTGTTGCGACGAACTGCGGTCAGATCAAGACCGGCTCGCTTGCCCGTTCCGACCGGCTCGCAAAGTACAACCAGCTGATCCGCATCGAGGAAATGCTGGGCCCGCAGGCTGCCTACGCTGGCCGTTCGATCCTGCGCGGTTAATTCGCGTTCGGGTTTCTTGATGTGGCCCGCTGCCTGTCGGGCTCGTTTAAGCGGCGAGTGGTATGGTCCGCACTCCGTCACCCCGGACTTGATCCGGGGTCCAGCGCGATCAAGTCCTTGATCGCGAAAGACTCTTCTCACAGCGCAGACGCGCTGTGGCTGGATGCCGGATCAAGTCCGGCATGACGAGCGTTCTTTTAGCGTCTTTGCCAATCCAGCCCGCCTTTCGGCGGGCTTTTTAATGCCCATTTGCCAATCGCCCGTTAAGGTCAACGGATAGTTAAACAATCCGCCTTAGTCTCGAAACTCACGTTATGCGTTTTAAGGCTTCTCTCCGGCATGTGGACCAGACATCATAAAAAGAGACGATTCGGCCGTTTGATCGTTCCGGCCATCACGATCGCTTTTCTTTCCTATTTCGGCTATCATTCCATCCATGGCGACTTCGGCCTGCAGGCGACGGAGCGGCTGGAGCGGCAGCGTATCACCCGCACTGCGGAGCTTGCAAAGCTGACGCAGGCGCGTGTGGCGCTGGAGCGGCAGGTGGAATTGATGAGCGATGGCTCGCTGGAGCGGGACATGATCGACGAGATTTCCCGTTACCAGCTGAATATGTCCCGCACGGACGAAATCGTCATCATGAACACATATTTCTGATTAACCTGAATCAAGTTAATTTAACATTTCTGATTTATTCACAGCATCTTAGCGTGAATATGTGCCATGCGTTTAAAGCATTGCTGCATGGCATTTTCTTGCATATGGTACGCGCCACTCTATCCATTCAAATGGCAACTCAGGGAGGGATGAATGGCGCCGCGAAAATCAGCGACCGTATCCGGCCGCAAGACCACGGCAAAGGCTGCAACCGAATTCACCGGCAAGAACAGCCCCGACTTCTCCAAGGAAGACGAACTTCACGCTTACCGTGAAATGCTGCTCATCCGCCGCTTCGAGGAAAAGGCCGGCCAGCTCTACGGTATGGGCTTTATCGGTGGTTTCTGTCACCTCTACATCGGTCAGGAAGCCGTTGTTGTCGGCATGCAGATGTCGCAGAAGGAAGGCGATCAGGTCATCACCGCCTATCGCGACCATGGCCACATGCTGGCTCTGGGCATGAGCGCGCGTGGCGTCATGGCCGAATTGACCGGCCGCCGCGGCGGTCTGTCGAAAGGCAAGGGCGGCTCCATGCACATGTTCTCCAAGGAGAAGCATTTCTATGGCGGCCACGGCATCGTCGGCGCTCAGGTTTCGCTTGGAACCGGTCTTGCTTTCGCCAACAAATATCGCGGCAACGACAATGTCTCCGTGACCTATTTCGGCGATGGCGCGGCCAACCAGGGCCAGGTCTATGAGAGCTTCAACATGGCTGCTCTCTGGAAACTGCCGATCATCTATATCGTTGAAAACAACCGTTACGCCATGGGCACCTCGACCGCCCGCGCCACGGCCCAGTCGAACTATTCGCTGCGTGGCCAGTCCTTCGGAATTCCCGGCGTTCAGGTGGATGGCATGGATGTGCGCGCCGTCAAGGCCGCAGCCGACCAGGCACTGGAACATTGCCGCTCCGGCAAGGGTCCGATCATTCTGGAAATGCTGACCTACCGTTACCGTGGTCACTCCATGTCCGACCCGGCGAAATACCGTTCCAAGGATGAAGTGCAGAAGATGCGCTCCGAACATGACCCGATCGAGCAGGTCAAGGCACGGCTTCTGGAGCAGGGCTGGGCAAGCGAAGACGAACTCAAGGCCATCGACAAGGATGTCCGTGATATCGTTGCCGATAGCGCCGACTTCGCCCAGAACGACCCAGAGCCGGATGTATCCGAGCTTTACACCGACATTCTGCTCTGATCGGGAAAGGGAAACCAATGCCAGTAGAAATTCTTATGCCCGCCCTTTCTCCGACCATGGAGGAAGGCACGCTTTCCAAATGGCTTAAAAAGGAAGGCGACAAGGTTACATCCGGTGACGTGATCGCCGAGATCGAGACCGACAAGGCGACCATGGAAGTGGAAGCTGTGGATGAAGGCGTCATCGGCAAGCTGCTGATCGAGGCTGGCACCGAAGGCGTCAAGGTCAACACGGCAATCGCCGTTCTCCTTCAGGACGGCGAAAGCGCCGACGACATTTCTTCCTCCGCGAAGAAAGAAGAGCCGAAGGCCGAAGCCGCAAATTCCGATTCGGATGCGGCCGGCGGCAAGACCCGCGAAGCGACCGAGGAGCCGAGCGCTGCCAAGGAAGCCGCCAAGGTTCCGGCAGCACCGAAGATCGAAGCCGCAGCCGATCCGGATATTCCGGCAGGCACGGAAATGGTGATGACGACGGTGCGTGAAGCGCTGCGCGACGCCATGGCCGAAGAAATGCGCGCCGACGAAAAAGTCTTCGTCATGGGTGAAGAAGTCGCCGAATATCAGGGCGCCTACAAGATCACTCAAGGGTTGCTGCAGGAATTCGGCGAGCGTCGCGTTATCGACACCCCGATCACCGAGCATGGCTTTGCCGGTATCGGCGTCGGTGCGGCGATGACGGGCCTGCGGCCTATCGTCGAATTCATGACCTTCAACTTTGCCATGCAGGCGATCGACCAGATCGTCAACTCGGCGGCGAAGACGCTTTACATGTCGGGTGGCCAGATGGGCGCGCCGATGGTGTTCCGTGGCCCCTCGGGTGCCGCTGCCCGCGTCGGCGCACAGCATTCGCAATGTTACGCCGCATGGTACAGCCATATTCCGGGCCTCAAGGTGGTCATGCCTTACACGGCAGCCGACGCCAAGGGTCTGCTGAAGGCGGCTATCCGCGATCCGAACCCGGTCATCTTCCTCGAGAATGAAATTCTCTACGGCCAGAGCTTCGAAGTGCCGAAGCTCGATGATTTCGTGCTGCCTATCGGCAAGGCGCGCATTCACCGCAAGGGCAAGGATGCGACCATCGTTTCCTTCGGCATTGGCATGACCTATGCCATCAAGGCCGTTGCGGAACTCGAAAAGCTCGGCATCGATGTCGAACTGATCGACCTGCGCACCATCCGTCCGATGGATCTGCCCACCGTCATCGAATCGGTCAAGAAGACCGGTCGTCTGGTCACCGTCGAGGAAGGTTTCCCGCAGTCATCGGTCGGTGACTTCATCGCCAACCAGGTGATGCGCGCCGCTTTCGACTATCTCGATGCGCCAATCCTGACGATTGCCGGCAAGGACGTTCCGATGCCTTACGCGGCAAACCTCGAAAAGCTGGCTCTGCCCAACGTCGATGAAGTCGTTCAGGCCGTCAAAACCGTCTGCTACAAGTAAGGGGAGGCGTTTCGATGCCGATAAACATCACCATGCCTGCCCTTTCTCCTACGATGGAAGAGGGCAATCTGGCCAAGTGGCTGGTCAAGGAAGGCGACAAGGTCGCTCCCGGTGACGTGATCGCCGAGATCGAGACCGACAAGGCGACCATGGAAGTGGAAGCCGTCGACGAAGGCACCGTTGCCAAGCTGGTCGTTCCGGCCGGCACGGAAGCCGTCAAGGTCAACGCCCTCATTGCAATCCTCGCCGCCGATGGCGAGGATGTTGCCGAGGCGGCAAAGGGCGGCGCTGCCGCTCCCGCGAAGGCCGAGGCTCCGAAGCAGGAAGCTGCAAAGGCTGAAGCGCCGAAGGAAGAACCTGCCCCGGCCAATGCTGAAAAGCCCGTGGCCGATCAGGCTGTCGCATCGTCCACGCCGGCTCCGGTCGCAAAGTCCGGCGAGCGCATCTTCGCTTCGCCGTTGGCACGTCGTCTCGCCAAGGAAGCCGGTCTCGACCTCACGGCCGTCTCCGGTTCCGGCCCGCATGGCCGTATCGTCAAGACCGACGTGGAAAAGGCTGCCGCTTCCGGCGGTGCGAAGGCCGCACCAGCTGCTGCCGCATCCGCAGGCGCACCGGCTCCGGCCCTCGCTAAGGGCCAGTCGGACGAAGCCGTTCTCAAGCTGTTCGAACAGGGTTCTTACGAGCTCGTGCCGCATGACGGCATGCGCAAGGTGATTGCCAAGCGTCTGGTTGAATCAAAGCAGACCGTTCCGCATTTCTACGTTTCTGTCGATTGCGAACTGGATACGCTTCTGGCGCTGCGTGCCCAGCTTAACGCCGCTGCCCCTGAAAAGGACGGCAAGCCAGCCTACAAGCTGTCGGTCAACGATATGGTCATCAAGGCGCTGGCGCTGGCGCTTCGTGACGTGCCTGACGCCAACGTCTCCTGGACGGAAAGCGCCATGGTCAAGCACAAGCATTCGGATGTCGGCGTTGCCGTTTCCATTCCGGGTGGCCTGATCACGCCGATCATCCGCAAGGCGGAAGAGAAGTCGCTCTCCACCATCTCCAACGAGATGAAGGACTACGGCAAGCGCGCCAAGGAGCGCAAGCTGAAGCCCGAGGAATATCAGGGCGGCACGACCGCCGTGTCCAACATGGGCATGATGGGCGTCAAGAGCTTCTCCGCCGTCATCAACCCGCCGCATGCCACCATTCTGGCAGTCGGCGCGGGTGAAGAACGCGCGGTCGTCAAGAACGGCGAGATCAAGATCGCTAACGTCATGACCGTCACGCTCTCCACCGACCATCGTTGCGTCGATGGCGCGCTCGGAGCCGAACTGATCGGCGCCTTCAAGCGCTACATCGAAAACCCGATGGGCATGCTGGTTTGATCGGAGAGTGACATGGTGAAGTCGGTCCTCTGCTTTGGCGATTCCCTGACATGGGGATCGAACGCGGAAACGGGTGGCCGGCATAGCCATGACGATCTCTGGCCGAGCGTCTTGCAAAAGGCGCTTGGCCCTGACGTGCATGTCATCCACGAAGGTCTTGGCGGTCGCACCACCGCCTATGACGACAATACCGCGGATTGCGACCGCAACGGTGCGCGGATTCTTCCGACGTTGTTGCACAGCCATGCGCCTCTTGATCTGGTGATTATCATGCTTGGCACCAACGACATGAAACCGGCGATCCATGGGTCGGCGATTGTTGCCATGAAGGGCGTCGAGCGGCTGGTGAAGCTCACGCGCAACCACATCTGGCAGGTGCCGGACTGGGAAGCGCCCGATGTGCTGATCGTCGCTCCGCCGCAGCTTTGCGAGACGGCAAATCCTTTCATGGGCGCGATCTTTCGTGATGCGATCGATGAATCGGCAATGCTGGCGTCCGTTTATCGGGATCTGGCCGACGAGCTCGATTGCGGCTTTTTCGATGCGGGCTCCGTGGCGCGCACGACGCCGGTGGATGGCGTTCATCTCGATGCTGAAAACACGCGGGCCATCGGGCGCGGGCTGGAGCCCGTCGTCCGCATGATGCTCGGACTTTAAGAACAATTCCCGGTCGTGGCGCTGCTCGCGACCCGATAGGACAAGGCAGGAAAACAATGGCTCAATCTTATGACGTCATCATCATCGGTTCGGGACCGGGCGGTTACATAGCCGCGATCCGCGCAGCCCAGCTCGGCATGAAGGTTGCCGTCGTGGAGCGCGAGCATCTGGCCGGTATCTGCTCCAACTGGGGCTGCATTCCCACGAAGGCCCTGCTGCGCACCGCCGATGTCATGCACACCGCCACCCACGCCAAGGATTACGGCCTGACGCTGGAAGGCTCGATCAAGCCTGACGTCAAGGCAATCGTGGCGCGCTCGCGCGGCATTGCAGCGCGCATGAACAATGGCGTCGGTTTCCTGTTCAAAAAGAACAAGGTCGACATCATCTGGGGTGAAGCAAAGATCACCAAGCCGGGCGAAATCGTTGTCGGCAAGTCCACCAAGCCGGTGGTTCAGCCGCAGGGTCCCGTGCCGAAGAACACGCTCGGCGAGGGCACCTACACTGCCAAGCACATCATCGTCGCCACAGGCGCCCGCCCGCGCGCGCTGCCCGGCATCGAGCCCGATGGCAAGCTGATCTGGACCTATTTCGAGGCAATGAAGCCCGAAGAACTGCCGAAGTCCCTGCTCGTCATGGGCTCGGGCGCCATCGGCATCGAATTCGCCAGCTTCTACCGCACCGTGGGCGTCGACGTCACCGTCGTCGAGATCATGAGCCAGGTCATGCCGGTCGAGGATGCGGAAATCTCCACCTTCGCCAAGAAGCAGCTCGAAAAGCAGGGCATGAAAATTCACCTTGAAACCAAGGTTTCCAAGGTTGAGAAAGGCGCGAACTCCATTACCGCGACGCTTGAGAAGAAGGACGGTTCTTCTGAAAAGATCACGGCTGATCGCATGATCTCGGCTGTCGGCGTCGTCGCCAATATCGAAGGTATCGGCCTTGAGGCTGCTGGCGTGAAGACCGATCGCGGCTTCATCGTCATCGACGGTTACGGCAAGACCAACGTGCCTGGCATCTACGCCATCGGTGATGTCGCCGGCCCGCCGCTGCTCGCCCACAAGGCCGAGCACGAAGCTGTCATCTGCGTCGAAAAGATCGCCGGTCTGCCGAATGTGCATCCGATGGACAAGCTCAAGATTCCGGGCTGCACCTATTGCAATCCGCAGGTCGCCTCGGTGGGCCTGACCGAAGCCAAGGCCAAGGAGCAGGGTCGCGACATCCGCGTTGGCCGCTTCTCCTTTGCGGCAAACGGCAAGGCGGTTGCGCTCGGCGAAGATCAGGGCATGGTCAAGACCATCTTCGACAAGAAGACGGGTGAGCTGCTTGGCGCGCATATGGTCGGTGCGGAAGTGACCGAACTCATTCAGGGCTTCGTTGTTGCGATGAACCTCGAGACCACTGAAGAAGACCTGATGCACACGATCTTCCCGCATCCGACCATTTCGGAATCGATGAAAGAAAGCGTGCTTGACGCCTATGGGCGTGTGCTGAACGCATAAGTGCTCCGTGATACCCGGCATTGTCTAACCATGCCGGGTGTCCCATATGTCTCGATGCAGGCTCCTTAAAAGGGGCTGGTTCTTTCAGGGAGCGTGGGAATGGAAAGTGTAGGCTGGATTGCAGCAATCATCATCGGCGGTCTCGCCGGCTGGCTTGCGGGCAAGCTCATGGATATGCGCTTCGGCATTTTCATGAACATCGTCCTTGGCATTGTCGGTTCGGTGGTCGCTGTCGCCGTGCTGCGAACCTTCGATGTTTTCGTGCAGGACAGCAGGCTCGGCTATTTCGTCACCTCGTTCCTCGGCGCCAGCCTTTTGCTGTTTCTGGCGAAGCTAGTACGGCGCTGACAGGCTTCGTGGCCGGAAGGGGCTTACGCTTTTTCTGGAATTGTTCTAAAGCATCGGGCCAACAGATGTTTAGGTCGCCAGGGGCGATGGAAGCAGGTTTTTAATGGTCACTATTCTCGACAGGACGTCGTCCGACGAAAAGCGCATTCGCCACCCGGAAAAGGCGCATAAGCCCGATACCGAGGTCATGCGCAAGCCGGAATGGATCCGCGTCAAGGCGCCGACCTCCAAGGGCTATCACGAGACGCGTGAACTGGTGCGTTCGCACAAGCTGGTGACGGTGTGCGAGGAAGCCGGCTGTCCGAATATCGGCGAGTGCTGGGACAAGAAGCACGCGACCTTCATGATCATGGGTGAAATCTGCACCCGCGCCTGCGCCTTCTGCAATGTCGCGACCGGCAAGCCCAATCCGCTGGATATGAACGAGCCGGAGAACGTCGCCAAGGCCGTCAAGCAGATGGGCCTTTCTCACGTCGTCATCACTTCGGTTGACCGTGACGATCTCGCCGATGGCGGTGCTGAACATTTCGAAAAGGTGATCTGGGCGATCCGCGCCGCTTCTCCGACGACGACCATCGAAATCCTCACGCCCGACTTCCTGAAGAAGCCCGGCGCGCTGGAGCGTGTCGTGGCCGCCAAGCCCGATGTCTTCAACCACAATATGGAAACCGTTCCGGGCAATTACCTCACGGTTCGCCCCGGCGCGCGCTATTTCCACTCCGTGCGCCTCTTGCAGCGGGTGAAGGAACTCGATCCCACCATGTTCACCAAGTCGGGCATCATGGTCGGTCTCGGTGAAGAGCGCAACGAAGTGCTGCAGCTGATGGACGACCTGCGCAGCGCCGATGTGGACTTCCTGACCATCGGTCAGTATCTGCAGCCGACCCGCAAGCACCACAAGGTCGAGGCCTTCGTGACGCCGGAAGAGTTCAAGTCCTATGAGACGGTGGCTTACACCAAGGGCTTCCTGATGGTGTCGTCGAGCCCGCTGACCCGCTCCTCGCACCATGCCGGAGACGATTTCGAGCGCCTGCGTGCGGCCCGCGAAAAGAAGCTGCTGGCAGCTGCGGAGTAAGGGACAAAGGTTCGGCAACATAGGTTGCTGCATCGGGCGATATACGCTCTCTCCAC